>JAFYGE010000060.1 GCA_017543335.1 Ruminococcus sp. | reverse complement strand
TCTTCCGGATGACAGCTGGGACAAAATGTACAAGCTCAATCAGGAAAAGTATCCTAACTGCCTCTACCACAGAACTCGTGCTAACGACGTTGCTCGTGTTGAGGACAGAACTTTTATCTGCTCTAAGGAAAAGTCTGGTGCAGGTCCAACAAATAACTGGATGGATCCTGCTGAGATGAAGGCTCTCCTTACTCCTATGTACGACGGCGTTATGAAGGGCAGAACAATGTATGTTATCCCTTATTCTATGGGTCCTATCGGCTCACCTCTCGCTAAGGTTGGTGTTGAGGTTACTGATTCTATCTATGTTGTTCTCAACATGAACATCATGACAAGAATGGGTAAACAGGCTTTCGAGAACCTCGGTGATACTTCCGACGATTTCGTAAGAGGTCTCCACTCTAAGGCTGACGTTGATCCTGAAAAGAGATACATCGTTCAGTTCCCAGAAGAAAATACAATCTGGTCTATCAACTCTGCTTACGGCGGAAACGTTCTCCTCGGCAAGAAGTGCTTCGCTCTTCGTATCGCTTCCTATCAGGGTAAGAACGAGGCTTGGATGGCTGAGCATATGCTTATCCTCGGTCTCAAGAAGCCAAACGGCGAAGTTAAGTACATCACTGCTGCTTTCCCATCTGCTTGCGGTAAGACCAACCTTGCTATGCTCATCCCACCAGAGGGATACAAGAAGGCTGGTTACGAGATCTTCACTGTAGGTGACGATATCGCTTGGATGAAGCCTGGTAAGGACGGCAGACTCTACGCTATCAACCCAGAGAACGGTTTCTTCGGTGTTGCTCCTGGTACAAACGAGAAGTCCAACTACAATGCTCTCGCTTGCACAAAGAACGGTGCTATCTTCACAAACGTTGCTCTTGATAACTCTGACAATACTCCATGGTGGGAGAAGCTCACAAAGAATCCTCCTAAGGATGCTACAGAGTGGAAGGGTGAGAAGGTAGACGGCGAGGCTTATACAGCTGAAGGCAACAAGCTTGCTCATCCAAACTCAAGATTTACAGCTCCAGCTCAGAACTGCCCATGCATCTCTCCTGAGTTCAACAATCCAGAGGGTGTTCCTGTTTCTGCTATCATCTTCGGTGGCAGAAGAGCTACAACTGCTCCTCTCGTATATCAGTCATTCGACTGGACTCACGGTACATACATCGGTTCAGCTGTTTCTTCTGAGACAACTGCTGCTGCTACAGGTGCTGTAGGTGTTCTCCGTCACGACCCAATGGCTATGAAGCCATTCATCGGCTACAATGTTGGTGACTACTGGGCTCACTGGCTCGAAATGGGTGCAAGACTCGGAAGCAAGGCTCCTAAGATCTTCAACGTAAACTGGTTCAGAACTGACGACGAGGGTAACTTCCTCTGGCCAGGTTTCGGCGACAACATGAGAGTTCTCGACTGGATCATCAAGAGAGTTGAAGGCGAAGTTGACGCTGTTGAAACTCCTATCGGATTCCTTCCAAAGCCTGAGGACATCAACCTCAAGGGCATCGAGGACGAGGTTTCTGCTGACGCTCTCAAGGCTCTCCTCACAGTTGATAAGGAAGAGTGGAAGAAGGAGATCGCTGAGATGAGAAGATACTACGATGAGGACATCAAGGCTAAGGGCGGTAATATCCCACAGGCTCTCTATGATGAACTCGACCTCATCGAGGCTAACCTCAATAAGTAATTTATTTGTCCGAACGATTATAATTTTAAAAGCTCCCCTTTTTTGGGGAGCTTTTTGTATTTTGAAATCCACAAAATAAAACCGGCTGAATCTATCAGCCGGTTTTATCATGAACACACCTATATAATTCTCTTCTCATTACTTCCCTTTTTAAATGCAGACATTCTATCGCCGCCTATGCGATATTTCTCGCCCCTGTCTGCGAACCCGAACAATAATAATATCCCCTGAAGGGTATTCACCGCTTTTCACCTTTTGAACTTGAATATATTATATCATACTTTTTTAAAAATTAGAAGCATTTATCCATATTTTTGACGAACTGTACAACAAATTTCTACATATCGCACAAAAATATTGATTACAACCAGTATATTAATAATTCATTTATACCGTTCATAAATTAAATGTGTCCCCATTGATATTTCTACGGAAGTATGATATAATAATTATAATTATGTTTATAAGGAGAAACTGTTATGAAACTTCTCGCAATAGACGGAAACAGCATTCTGAATCGTGCCTTCTACGGCATAAAACTGCTTTCCAATAAAAAGGGCGTTTTCACCAACGCTATTTTCGGATTCATGAATATCTATTTCAAGAATTTTGCCGATGTACAGCCCGACGCTGTCGCTGTAGCTTTTGACCTCCGCTCACCTACTTTCCGCCATAAGGCGGCTTCCTACTACAAGGCTAACCGCAAGGGAATGCCTCCGGAGCTTGCTCAGCAGCTTCCGCTGATAAAAGAGCTTCTCGGTCTTATGGGAATAAAAGTTGTCGAGTGTGAGGGATATGAGGCTGATGATATTCTCGGTACGATCTCAAAATCATGCTCCGAAAAAGGAGATAAGTGCTTCGTACTCACCGGCGACCGTGACAGCTTGCAGCTCATCGACGACAACGTAACAGTACTCCTTGCTACAAATAAGGAAACCATTCACTACACTCCCGAAAAATTCAATGAGGACTACGGTTTTGAACCGCTAAAACTCATCGACCTAAAAGCACTTATGGGTGACAGCTCCGACAATATCCCCGGAGTTGCAGGCATCGGTGAAAAAACTGCCTCCACACTTATAAAAGAATTCGGAACTATAGAAAATCTCTATGAAGAATACGAGGACGCTGACCTCACTAAAGGTGTAAAAACTAAGCTTGCTAACGGTGTTGAATCGGCAAAGGAAAGCAAATGGCTCGCAACAATTGTCCGTAACGCTCCGATAGACAAAGAGCCGTCCGATTATATCATCTCAGAGCCTGACAATGCAGGCATCAGCCGTCTGCTGACAGAGCTTGAAATGTTCAAGCTTCTTGATAAAATGAAAATCTCTGTATCTGAGGGAACTAACAGTGCTCCCGTTGAGGACATACAGCCTGTTGAGGAAATCAAGCCGATAGAAAGTGAGCTCAGCTCAGATGTTATATCAGGTATCGATAAATGCTCCTACCTTTTGCGTGATGACGTGCTTACCGTGAGAGTCGGCAGCAATATCTACTCAACTTCTGATGAAAATATAATTACTGAGTTTCTCGGTTCGGACTGCGAAAAGTCCACGGACGACGCTAAGCCTCACTACAGATATGCAATGGAAAGAAACAAAGAGCTCGTAAACCTGAAAAATGATGCTGCTATATGCGGTTATCTGCTAAACACATCTGCTTCGGACTATACTATCGAAAAGCTCTGTGCTGAATACGGAGTCCACTATTACTCTGAAAATGGTGAACTTGCCGATATACTGTCCCTTGAAGGACTTATTGCCAAACTTCGCAGCGAGATCGAAAAAGAAGGCATGACTGAACTCCTTGAAAAAGTCGAACTTCCTCTTACAGAAGTTCTCGCTTCTATGGAGGACTCAGGAATATGCATAGATAAAAAAGGTGTTGAGGATTTCGGCACATACCTGTCCGAAATGGTCGAGGAAACTCAGCAGATGATATACGACGATGCAGGTCATGAGTTCAATATATCTTCTCCGAAACAGCTTGGAAATGTACTCTTTGAGGAGCTCGGACTTCCTGCAAAGAAAAAGACCAAAAGCGGTTACTCCACCAATGCTGAGGTACTCGAAGAACTCAGAAATCAGGCACCTATCGTGGATAATGTGCTGAAATATCGTCAGTACACAAAGCTGAATTCCACCTACGTTGTGGGACTTCTCGACAAAATAGCTCCGGACGGACGCATCCATACCTCTTTCAAGCAGACAGAAACACGTACAGGACGTATCTCCTCCACTGAGCCTAATATGCAGAACATCCCTGTCCGCACCGAACTCGGCTCTCAGATGAGAAAATTCTTTACCGCTCCGGAGGGGAAAACTCTTGTTGACGCTGACTACAGTCAGATAGAGCTGCGTGTAATGGCTCACCTTTGCGGCGACAAAAATATGATAGCTGCTTTTACGTCCGGAGAGGACATCCATACTTCCACAGCAGCTCAGGTATTTGATATGCCTGCAATAATGGTAACTCCGGAGATGAGAAGTGCAGCAAAAGCTGTAAATTTCGGAATAATCTACGGTATAGGAGCCTTCTCACTCTCAAAAGATATAAACACTTCTGTAGCTCAGGCTAAAAAATATATCGCCGACTATCTCGCTCGTTTCCCTAAAGTAAACGAGTTTATGGAGACTACTGTTGACAATGCAATGAAAGAAGGCTATGTCACTACTATGTTCGGCAGAAAACGCCGTATTCCTGAACTTTCATCGTCGAACAAAATGCTTCAGGCTGCCGGAAAACGTATCGCTATGAACACTCCAGTACAGGGTACTGCCGCTGACCTTATAAAAATAGCTATGATAAATGTCTACAACCGCCTTAAAGAAGAAAAGCTCAACGCAAAACTGATACTTCAGGTCCACGATGAACTTATACTTGAATCTGATAAGGACTGTGCTGACCGTGCAGCTGAGATACTCAAAGAGGAAATGCAGAATGTTTACGAAATGCGTGTTCCTCTCGCAGTGGACGTTCATCAGGGCGAAAGCTGGTACGATGCAAAAGGATGATGTGCTATGACTTATCTTGATATACTCGATTCAGATTTCAGCGACGATATTTTTGAGCAGCTCTCTGCACTTGATAAACTTTGTGTAGGTGCTGACGGCTGGTCGGCGGACTCATTCCGCTCGGAAGCCGAAAAGGACACCGGTCACATACTCTATATCACCGACAGCGGAAATGTCATCGCACTTCTTTCCGGCTACCACGCAGTCGGTGAGGGCGATATAACAAGCGTTGCTGTTCATCCTGAATATCGCAGAAAGGGACTTGCTAAAAAGCTCATAGAAAAATTTGAAAACAGCCTTCCGGAGGACACGGAGAGTATCTTTCTGGAAGTCAGAGAATCAAACTGCGGAGCTATCGCTCTCTACGAAAAATGCGGTTTTGAGAAATTATCAGTCCGCAAAAATTTCTACTCTCAACCAAGAGAGAACGCTGTTGTCATGCAGAAAAAATTATAAAAAGAGGTAATGCAAATATGCTTATACTTGGAATAGAAAGCTCCTGCGACGAGACCGCAGCCAGCGTCGTTAAAGACTGCCGTGAGATACGTTCCTCAGTTATCTCAACACAGATAGAAGAACACAAAAAATACGGCGGTGTTGTACCGGAAATAGCTTCAAGACGTCACTGCGAGAACATTCTCGGAGTTGTTCGTCAGGCTCTTGATGAGGCTCAGGTAACTCTTGACGACCTTGACGGCATTGCTGTTACATACGCTCCCGGACTTATAGGAGCTCTGCTTGTCGGAGTAAGCTTCGCAAAGGCTCTTGCAATGTCATGCGGCAAACCGCTCATACCTGTACACCATATCGCAGGTCATATCGCTACGAACTATCTGACATTCCCAGAGCTTGAACCGCCATATCTCTGCCTTGTAGCAAGCGGCGGTCACAGCCATATAATCGAGGTGCTCAGCTATACCAAATTCCGTGTGGTAGGCCGTACCCGTGACGATGCTGCCGGTGAATGTTTTGATAAGTGTGCCCGTGCAATGGGATTCCCATATCCCGGCGGAGTCCATGTTGACAACGCTGCTCAGTCCGGAGACAGTACTGCATTCAAGCTCCCACACCCTGCTGTTGCCGGAAACGAGTACGATTTCAGCTTCTCAGGACTAAAAACGTCAGTTATAAACCTGCTCCATAATGCCGAGCAGAAAGGTGTTGAAGTGAATAAAAATGACCTTTCCGCAAGCTTGCAGCGTACCATATCTGAGATACTGACAAACAAAACTATCCTCGCAGCAGAAGCTCTTGGATATAAAAAGGTCGCTCTCGCAGGCGGAGTTTCAGCTAACTCCGGAGTTCGTGCCGCACTCTCTGCCGCTTGCAAGGAGCGTGGGTTCGATTTCTATATGCCTGAAAAAAAGCTCTGCGGCGATAACGGTGCTATGATAGCCTGTCAGGGAAGCTATAATTTCCTCGCAGGCATAACTGCCGATGAAAGTCTTAACGCTATCGCCACACTCTCCATGGAAGACATCTGAGAGGCTGCATTTATGGAAAAGAAAATAATAACTAACTGCGAGACCTGCACCAATTTTGTCTACGATGATGACTACGACTGCTACGTGTGCATGGTCAATCTCGATGAGGACGAAATGTACCGCTTCCTGCAAGGAACTAATTACGCCTGTCCGTATTACAGGCTCGACGATGAATACGGTGTTGTAAGACACCAGAATTGAAATGTGGTTTTTTTAAAAAGCAGTACTGCACAATAAATATATGCGGTGTTTCCGTAATAATTCCAAAAAGAAAGGTATAATTATAATGAAAAAAATAGTCACAATATTTTTACTTCTTGCAATGGTCTCATCAATTACTGCTTGCAATAACAAATCAGGAAAGAGCAGTTCATCCTGTCAATCATGCGAGCAGGTGCAGACTGTCTCTCCCACAAAGCTCACAAATAAAATGACAGAGAATGAGCTGAAATGCGTAGAAAAGCACGAGCTGACTCTGTTGGACGAAATCAAAAAACCAAATGCAGACCCGAATGCTGAGCACAAAGTAAGTATCGAGTTTCAGACGATCGATATTGAGCAATGGCGTACCTCAATTGAGGATAACCGAGCTGAAATGAGTGATGAAGAATACAACAGTGCATTGGAGCATATAAAAAAAGCTGAAAAAGCAGGCGGCGAATATCGTGTTCCGAACATAATTCTCGTAGACGGCTATATTTTACAGTTAAGAGTGCCATATGAGGATCCCTTTTATGACGGAGGTACTGTTAAGTTTACTATAACAGAACGTAACGAAAAAGGCGAACTGGAAGCTAAAACATATTCTTTTGATACATTTGAAGAGTATCTGGGATTCATTCAGAAAAATGCTGAAGAATTATTAGGCTACACCGCTGAACAAACCGAGCTGACTATTTTTTATATGAAAATTGCAAACGAAGCTCTGAAAACAGGCAATTATGAGACACTTCCCGATGGCTCGGTCGATCCATATGATAGTTCTCTGCATCTCTGGAATATCTTTCAAAATTACAGAAGCGAATGGGAATATGACCGTGAAGCCGTTGAAGCAATAAAGGATTCAATTGACGAGATAAGTATTTATGACGATGAACTGGGCGAAACATTTACTGTACACGTTACTATCCCGCCCGATTACGACAAGGACAAGACATATCCTGTATTCTTCCTGACTGACGGTATATGGCGTTTCGGTAACTGTCCGGAGCTGAGAAAATGCATGGAAAACGGCGAGGCTGCTCCTGTTATCCTTGTCAGCCTTTATTACAGCTATGATGTCACTGATCCAGACCAAGAACAACGCTTTGTTGATCTTGTTTTAAACCGTGACAAGCTGCTTGATTTTATCACCAACAATATTATGCCGTATTTATGCGAGAATTATAATATCGACTGCGGAAATTCAACACTTTACGGTCATTCGGACGGCGGTGTATTCACGCACTATGCACTGTTCAACTCGGATAAATATGAGAATCAGCCGTTTGGTCATTATATCATCGGCAGTCCTGCATTCTGGGGGCTGTATCATTGCGATAATAAAGACGATGTGCTGAGTGATTACAACTATTTTGACAGAAATAAAACGCTGAATAAAACTGTTTTCCTCTGTGCAGGTTCTCTGGAGGATCCAGACTATGCTGACCATTATCGTGAGGGCGATGATACAACACTTGAAGGTGTTGCAAAGCTTAAAGAGCGTCTGGAAGCTCACGATGCAGATCTTACATATAAGCTGTATGAGTCTCACCATTACCAATTCATTCCGGAAATGCTTGTCGAATATCTGAAAAATACTTATCCGTGTAATTAAAGATTTCAATTTTTAATGAAAAACTGCCCCGAAGCAACCGATAGATTGCTTCGGGGCAAACTTTTTTCACGAGTCAGTCTTTTTTTCTACGATGCAGGCAGTTATATCTCCGCTTTTATGGAGCTCCGGAAGTTCTGCCTCTGAATCATTAAGAAGTTTTCCAAGCACTGTTATTATGTCACTGTTCCGGACTTTTCCCTGCTCAGCTGCCTCTTTTACTGCTCCTTCGAGCTGCTCAGCGTCCTTATCACGGAGCAATGACGCTCCGTTTCTGCTGTATGCGACCAGACATGACGGCGATACTTTCCACTTATTCAGCAGATATGAAAGTACCTCCGTACAGTTGCAGTCTCCGAGAATAATAAGTTCAGTATATCCGGTAAAAACGGTCTTTCCCGTAACAATCTCAGCGGCTTCTATAGCGGAATCGATATCCTCTCCGCTGACTGAAACGCTTTCTTTATCCTCAGAAAAAAAGCTAAGTGTGATCTCTTTTCGTTCATCTCCGGAAATCGAAACAGCTCTGAGATAGTCCTTATCGTGAACACGTCCGGAGGACGCACAGCCGGTCAGCATAAACAGCGGAAGAAAAGTGACTAAAATTATTTTCCTCAGCATCACGCACCTGCTTTCTGCTTACTTTTTATTGCAGTTAACATGGGGACTATAAGCATTGCCAGAATTACTGCCGATGCTGTAAATCCGCCATAAATATCCGTCTTTGAGATAAGAAATGCCGTGAGGAGCATTACCGCAAGAGTTATACTGCTGCTGTAGTGTTTACAGGCAGGATAAAGTTCTCGGAGCAGATATGCCGATGCCGAGACCTGAACTCCTATAGAAAAAACTCCGCATATAACAAAAACTATAAGAAAAAGAGAGTCTATCCTCTGAGCTGAAAATGGCTGCGATACCTGAGCTGCGGTCACAGTCGGAAAATCAGTTATCTGCATTATACCGCCAACTGCAAGAATAACAGTCAGCATTATCATCAATGTCATAACGGCTTTTGCAATGAAGTATTTCTCAACTGACTTATACGGATTTCCATTTGTTATACCGGTAAGCACTGAAAGTCCGCCAAGGCTGCCGCTCATAGCAATACTTCTGATAAATTCATTTTTGAAGCTCATATTGCTGTCTGCACGAGTTAAATTTTCTATATCAGCGTTTCTTGCAACGCTCACTGCTACTATCAGCAGGTATACTGCTCCGACAGCAGCAGCTATAAGTGAAGCTCTTGAAACTGCCTTTATGCCCTCGGATGAAATATACAGACAAGCCAGTGCTATAAGTCCGGATATAAGGAGCTTTCCCCATATCCCATTTGAGCTTTCATAGGGAATGTATATCGCTTCGGAAGTCTGCCACTGCATATTGAACAGTACTCCGCCCCAGAAAATAAAATATAGCATATAAAACCATTTGACTGCCGTACAGTCTGTTTCTCTGTACCTGATAAGGAGTACAGCAAGCAAGAATTGTACTATTATACCAAACGAAAATGCTCCGACAGTAAACAGCGACATCCTCCCCGTAAAGCCAAAAAGAGCAAATGCATCACTTAAAAGCAGCATTGCTGAAAACTGTGAGGCTGTTACTTTATTCATGATACTCCTCCACTGTGAAACCTCTGTTTTGCATCTTCCTGAATCCGCTCCGTATTGCAGTATCTCCCATGCCTGACTTCTTAAACGGCGATACCGGAGCTGTATACGGGAAACCATAATCCTCCGTAGCACATACATTCACAAGCACTGCACAGGCAAGCAGACTAATACCGAAAAGACCAAAGATACCTCCGGCAATAAGAAAAGCAAAACGAAGTACAGTTATAGGCGGATTAAGCTCAGGTACACATAGTCCGCTCATGACCGCAAGGGCAGTCATGGTGAGAAGAGGAGTACTTATTAGTCCGGACTGTACAGCTGCATCTCCGATTATAAGTCCGCTTACGATACTGACAGCTCCGCCCATAGGCTTTGGCAGACGCACTCCAGCCTCCCTTATTATCTCGTACATTAGCAGCACTCCTATAGATTCTGTCATAATAGAAAGCGGAGCTTTTCTCTCAGCTTCAACAAGTATCATAAGCAGAGTGCTATTAAGGAGCTCCGGATGATGCATAACTATCGCTGTGTACACTGCCGGCAGCAGTATTGAAAGGATAAACGCCATATACTTTATCCAACGGATAAATGTTGCATAATATGGCTTAAAAGCGTAGTCGTCGAGCGTCTGGAAGCTTTCGCAGAATAGTCTTGGAATGACAATAGCATATGGCACGCCGTCCACAAGCAGTCCCACTCTTCCCTCTATCAGCTTTGAACAAAGTACATCCGGACGCTCTGTTGTTCCGTTAGAGCTAAAAAGCTCAAATCTCTGACTTTCCACAAAAGGTCTTATATAGCCTGTGGAAAGTATTGATTCGAGCTTTATCTCGTTCAGTGAGCCTTTTATTCGTCTTAAAAGTTCATCCGGTACACGGTCTTTCATATAGCACAGGCAAATGTCAGTCCGGCTTTTTTCACCTTTGACCATGAGCTCCATGACCAGCTCCGGAGTTTTTAGTCTGCGGCGTATCTGAGACATACTGGTGCGGATAGTCTCTGCGAAACCCTCATGAGCTCCCATGACATTTCCCTCTCCGGATGGCTCTTGCACTCCCCTTGACTGATAGCCCTGAACCCCGAAAGCAAGAGCCGTCCGCATTCCCTCTGCTATGAGTACTGCAAATCCGGAATCTATCAGACGGAAAAGGGTATCATAATCCTTCACTTCCGGTCTGTCAGTGGACAGAAGAAGTTCCTCTTTAATGTAGTGGAAAAGCTCCTCGGAGTCTTTTTTGGCATCTATATCTGTTATTGGTTCAAATATCAGCTCCGTAATTACAGAAGTCGATACCATACCCTCACAGCATAACAAGGCACAGTGGATGCCTCCGGTAACGAATTCATTTACAAGCAGGTCCGAAGTATTTCCGCAGAGTTGCTTTATATGTGAGATATTATCTTTGAGTTTGGGAATAAGTTCACCGTTCATGTTTTCACCTCAAAGGTAGTATCTGCAAAAAATAAAAAGAAAAAAAACCGAGGAAGTCGGCTTTTTCTTTTATTTTTTAGTATGTTTTTTCATTTCATTCTTTTATACACTATGCTTCCGCCTCCTGCTGCCGAGAATAAAAGTCCGAATATCAAACAGCGTGAAGTCACCGCACTTTTCAGCTCTTCCGCAGCATCTTTCATTGCCTCCAACGGAAATGACATTTCATCGACTTTAAATGCACCTCCGAACACGATTCCAACTAAAAGCAGCAGTCCGCCGCCCACTATCAAAGCAATACCGGTCTTAGCAAGTCTGTCATAAGACATAAAATAGTTCAGCATCAAAGCTGCCAATGCAAGGAAAGTAAATATCGCAGCCTTTACTGTACCACCGCTGAGAGATACCGGAATTTTGTCCGTGTACTTGCTCACGTCGATCGTTTCCTTTCCGGCATCAACGGACTTACCAATAAATTCATCGAGCTTGCTTGCATCCATTCCAAGACTTTTTCTTGAATTATAGCTCTTAGCATTTGAAGATATACTCTCTTGCAGATACTTTCCTTTTACACGAGCTTTTTTGCCGCTGTATAGCTGGTCGAGAATGTCCCTTACTTCTTTTTTTACCGGTTCTTCAGTTATTACCTCTGCCATTATTGTGGTGAGGTCATTTTTTACTTTTTGCGGAGGGTCAGTTTTAAGATATGCGTTTTTCGCCTTATCACGGACTGAATCCGTTATTCCGGAATAGACTCGCTTTTCCTCAAAGGTCTTATCAACATAATCCTTGCTGAGCAGTGTTGAAGCGAGAATTATAGATACTGCCGCAGCACAAAGCAATATTCCGGCAACAAAAGGCAGAAGCTTTTTCCAGTCATTACGAATATCAGCATATTGTGTCATATTGATACCTCCCTTTACAAACAGAGCCTGAGGGAAAAACTCAGGCTTCGGTTAATTATTGTCTTTTTATTTCTTTTTCCATTTCATAAGAGCAAATGCAGTTATACCGGTCAGGAAGATGGTAAGTGTAATAGCGAACCACGTATACGGCATAGGCAGGTCGACGGTATTGATACCGTAAAATGCGAACATGATATTAGGTATCTCCAGAACGACGGTGATAATGGTCAATCTCCACATAACGAGGTTAAGGTTATTAGAGATTATCGACGAAAATCCGTCCATCATACTGGATAGGATGCCGGTGTATATGCTTGCCATTTCGATAGCCTGTTTCATCTCGATCAGAACATCTTCAAGAAGGTCCTGATCCTCATCGTAGAGCTTTATTACTCTGCCACGGAATATCTTTTCTATTGTAGCTTCGTTGGCTTTTAAAGAAGTCGAGAAATATACGAGTGACTTTTCAAGAGCAAGGAGCTGCATGAGAAGCTCATTCTTCATCGCATCGTGAAGCTGCTGCTCAGCAGCAGATGATATCTTGTCGATCTGTTTAAGGTGAGTAAGGAAGAGAGCTGCTATTCTAAGAAGAAGCTGCAAAACGAATCGTGTTTTAAAGCTCGGACGCAGATTTCTTATCCCACCGTGCATAGCTTCTTTAAGTATCTGAGTTTCTTTTAGTGAGATAGTGAAGACATAGTCCTCATTAATAATTATGCCGATAGGCTGGGTATAGAAGTTTCTGGTCTGATCCTCGTCAACAGTAGATACAGGGGTATCGATGATAACGAGGGTCTGATCGTCCTCACGCTCTATACGTGACGACTCCTCCTCATCGAGAGAGGACTTAACGAAACCGCTGTCAAGACCATAAGTCTCTATGAGTTCAATAATTTCCTGAGGTGTCGGATCTATAACTGAGATCCAGCATCCCACAGAAGGCTCATCGCATTGAGTGAGCTTTCCGTTTTCATTAGTGTAAAAACTTATCATAATCATACGTGTCTGTCATAAAAACAGACATTGCTCCTTTCGCCAGAATTTCCGGCGAAGGCAAGTGAGCATGAGCATCCGCCGGATCAAGGGATCAATATAATACTCCCATAAGGGTCAACACTCATAACGCACCTCCGATTATCATAATACATTTATATTTATATTTATATTATACCAAACAGAACACGATTTTACAACCCCTTACAGCAAAAAAATCCTTCCGATTTCACGGAAGGATCTTTCAGTATCCGAACAAATAAGTTTTAATTTGAATATAAGCATCTTTCATCGCCCATAATGGTCTCACTCACATCTCACTGGTGAGAGCATTAATGAAAGATACCGGAATATTAGAGGGTATACTCAGACAAAAGTGCAGTTCTGTCTGGTATGATATAAAATAATAATGTGTCCAAAAGAACGATTTTTGACCGATACGATCATTTTCTATCCAAACCTTTTTCTATATCAGCATCTGATATGCTGATGTCACCGTCTTTTCCAAATCAAAGACAGTATCGATGAAAGGCGAGCTTAACAAACATCCTCAGCACCGCCGCCTTAAAACGATGCAATACGGAACTGCTCTGCCTTTTTACCGGAGTATCAAAAGAAATAACGCCCATAATTTCTTTTGAATCAAAGTTTTATCATAAGCTCCGGTTCCTATGGATGCCGTCATACTGACAAACCACTCTCAAATGCCGGTATGACATACGGGGATAACGTCTGCCGGACGTTTTCCAGATCACATTCTCATAGCAACTCATCCTTTCCGATTTTTGCATAAATCATATAACCACCCCGTACCCTTGCAGATAAATATTACACAATTATTGATTTATGCAATATCATTATATCATATTTATATATGAAATGCAATGTTTTTTTGTGAACAAAAAATAGAAAATAAAGCTCCGATTTTATGTATAAATCACATGAACAACAAAAAACACTATTCTTTATTGTGTCTTTTGTACAACAAATCAACACTTTTCTATTTTTACGCTCATAAGCAAGCTTTAAAATCAAATATTATCGATATATTTTTCATATATTATTTTTATACTCAAAGTATATACAATAAGTTTAATGATATATTGTATTAGTTTAAATATTATCATACTCCTGATATAAACTCAAAAAAATATAAATATGTATTTACTTTTTCTAAAAAAAATGATATAATTATATAATCTTAATCAAGTGCGGAGGTAATACGAATGATCAAAACTAAATTCACAACCAAATCTATGGTTCTGCTCGGACTGCTCTCGGCAATAGTTGTATTGTTCTCATTCACTCCTGTCGGCTCGATACCTGTCGGTCCATTAGTTATCACTCTGAACGTTATACCTGTAGCGATAGCGGCAGTAGCTCTCGGACCTATTGGCGGACTCATCATCGGCTCTGTATTTGGACTGTTCAGCTTTCTGCAATGCTTCGGCATAGGTATTATCAGTTCAATGGGAGCTGCTCTTGTCGACATAAATCCTGTCCTTGCGTTCATACAGAGATTTGTCCCCCGTGCTCTGGACGGCTTCCTTGCAGGATGTATCTTCAAATTTTTCTCAAAAGTATCAAATGTAAAAGTATCCTGCTTCGTTACCGGATTCTGTACAGCGTTTTTCAATACAGCATTTTTCATGTTCTCACTGGTCGCACTCTTCGGAAACACAAGCTACATGAAAGATAAAATAGACGGAAGAAATATCCTCGTTTACATCGTTGCTTCAGTAGGTATCAATGCGGTATTTGAAATGATAGCCGCTACAGTCATAACAGGAGCAGTCGGATGTGCCCTCTTCAAAGCAAAACTTATCAAAAACACCGACAAAAAATAAGTACTCGCTGTTAAACCGCTTCTCCCTCTCTTTAAAGAGAGGGATTTTAATAATGCAACTCAAAAAAAGCCTGAAAACAGCCAATTGCAACCCCGTGTTGACAAATTGCAAAGTCCGGTTGGTAGAGTTTTTTACGCATATCATGCTATAATCATATCATAAAATTCACACAGGAGGTAACTTTTATGATACTCGCAGATAAGATAATCGAATTAAGAAAAAAAGCAGGCTGGTCACAGGAAGAACTTGCAGAAAAACTTGGTGTAAGCAGACAGTCAGTCTCAAAGTGGGAAGGAGCTCAATCCACTCCGGACCTCAACAGAATACTCCAGATGTCAAAAATATTCGGAGTAAGTACGGACTATCTTTTAAAGGATGAGATAAGTGAATCCGAACCGATACAGGAAGCAAAAGATTCCTCTGATACTCCTGCCCTTCATCCGGTATCTATGGAGGAGGCTAATGATTTCCTGAACGACAATAATAACTATGCAAGAAAATCTGCAATTTCAATAATGCTTTACATTCTCTCGCCTATATGTATGCTTTTTCTTGGAACAGCCGGCGAGACCGGTACTCTCCCAATAAGCGAGGACCTCGGCAGCGGTATTGGTCTGGTCATACTCATTCTTATAGCTGCTATTGCGACCTCAATAATAGTAGCTGCAAGCACCAAAATAAAAAAATATGAATACCTCGAAAACGAATGCATAGATACTGAATACGGAGTTTCCGGAATGGTCAAGGAAAAACGTGACGCTTATGAACCTCACCGTGTAAAGCATCTGGTCATCGGAATAGCTCTTTGCATAATCTCAGTCGTACCGCTTATAACGCTCATATCTATACGTGACACCGACATGATCGGAGTTGCAGGTGTATGTATAATGCTGCTTATATGTGCATTCGGATGTCCGCTGCTTGTAAAAAACGGGATAATCACCGGAGGCTTCAGCAAACTCCTTGAAGAAGATGACTATAAACGTGAAAATAAAATCGAAAAATCAGACCATTTCTCTCTGATAACCTCTGTTTACTGGTCTATAGCTCTTGCACTCTATTTCGGTATCAGTTTAGCCGAACACAACTGGGGAGACAGCTGGGTAATACTTGTTGTAGCAGGTTTACTTTACATCGGTGTGGACGCTTTTGAAAAAATGTTGAAAAAATAATTTTTTTATTCAAATTGCACCCCGAAAACACATATATACAGGACGTAAACTATTGATGAAATATTATATCGTGTTATAATTAAGCAATTCTTTTTATAATTTTACTCAAAAATTTATAAAATTTCCAAATTCTATTGACATATCGTTCATAAAATGTTATTATATATTATGATTTAAGTGATACTATATACAAAATATATAGTGTATTTGGCAAGGAGTCTTGAATGGATAATCTCAAACGTGCATTTCTTTTTAATGCCATCGGTTCACGTCCGGAAAAATTACTCGTAAAACTTCCTCCGGAATTAATGGACCGGTATACTCATTATTTCGACGTTGCCTTTGACAGACTCGGATTGAATAAAGATATAGAAAAAAATACCGGATACGATGTCAAAGTCGCAGAATGGATAGTACCCTTACTTACTGACAGAGTTGTTTATGAATACTACATAGAAAAAGGTATCATTCCTGATATAGGTGCAGGATACAGCTCAGGTATAGTAAGTATAAGTGCTTGTTTCGGCTCTATGAATTATGAGGACTCTCATGACCTCATGATGTCTCACCGCTCAATGTTCCGATCCCTCAAGGAACATGGCTTGAAACTCGATATGGGAGTTATTATTGGCTTCTCCTATGACGATTTGTCCGAACTTCTGAACGGACATTTCTCCTCCGATGAACTTATGATCGGCAGCGGAAATTCAAGCTTTCATGTAATGATATGCAGTAAAGCTGAGGCAGTAAACAAAGCTATTGAACTTGCTTTGAGTGAAGGTGCTATAAAGGCTTTCAGTATGGGCACTGAGACCGCTTTCCATAATCCTATTATAGAAGCCTATTCTCAGGAACATATGGAAGTATGCAGAAATATACAGTATAAGGATCCGAAATATCCTATAATTTCTGTTTTCGACCACAACATTATGACTACGGCAGAAGAAGTAAAAAGAGAAAATCTGCTTAATATCACTACCCCTATCCGCTGGGATATAGCTCTGAAAAAGCTTGAAGAAAGCGGTGTAAAAGAGTTCTTCGACGTAAGCTCTAACGGAGCTGTACATAAGTTCTCAAGAGTTAGCCGAAAATGTAAAATTTATACTCTCGAAGACGTTTTTTCGGGAAATATATAATTTTATTTTATTTTATATCATTATATTTTTTAAGGAGGATATCACTATGAGAGAAATCACACCAGAGATCCAAAACGAAATCAAGGAAATGATATTTGATTACTACGCAGAAGAGTGCGAGATCGACAAAAGTGAGATCACAATGGAAACTAATCCGCAGGAGGACCTTGGAAGCGATTCGCTTATGTTCGTTGAACTTATTGAAATGACTTCCGACAAGTACGGACTCGATATCAAGCTTCAGAGCATCGGAAAGTATATGCTCAAAGCATCAATAGATACCATGAAAGATGTTGTTGAAATGTTCTACAAGGTATATCAGTACGGTAACGATATTGTAAATCAGTAAGAGGTGCGGATGCTTAATTCAAATTTATCAGAGCTTTATGCCGACGATAATATAGCAGTTCTCACCATAGACAACGGACCTAAAAACTTGCTCACAGAGCCGGAATTTATAGACCGTAAAACGCTCCTCGACTGGTTGGATAAACACCAACAAGTCGGGGGGCTTGTCATTACCGGAAAAGGTAAACATTTCTCGCACGGTGCAGATGTCTCCCTTTTCGGTGCATCGGACGAAAAAGCCCTCTCCCATAAGCTTGAAGCAGGAAGAGAACTTCTGCGTACTATAGAAGAGCTGCCTATAATAACTGCTGCCGCAATTAACGGAGGCTGCTTCGGCGGCGGACTTGAAGTTGCAATGAGCTGCCATTTCCGCATAGCTTCCCCTAAGTCCCGTCTCGGACTTACCGAAGTAATGCACGGAGTCATCCCCGGTATGGGCGGTATCGAAAAACTTACACGTATAGTCGGCAAGGAAAAAGCTATAAGAATGATATTCGGCTGCGAAATGCTTTCAGCTGAATCTGCTCTGGAAACAGGGCTTATTACAAAAATTTCTGAGGATAAAGACGCTCTTCCAGAGACTATATCTTTTGTAAAAGAGCTTATATCCGGTAAGTCAATGGCACAGATAAACGGCATAATAGGTACTATTTGCCGTGCAGAAGCAGGTATAAAAGATCCCTCAAAAGGCTGCTTTGAAAAAGCTCTTTCGGAGGTAAATGCTGAATGAGAAAGTCTACATTTTCTCTGACTGTAAGAGGATATGAACTTGACGGATTTGGTCACGTAAATAATTCCGTTTATTTACAGTACGGAGAGACCGCTATCTGGAACTTCTTTCAGAAGTCCGATCTTCTGAAATATCTCGAAGAAGCCGGTGTGTTTCCGGTCATCTCGGAAAGCAGTCAAAGATACCTGCATGAACTAAAACTTCTTGATGAAGTACAGATAGATTCTGAGTTCACCTGCTCTGATTACCTCGTTACCTACAAGCATAAGGTAAAAAATAAAAATACTAATGTTATTTCATGCGTCATAAAAGGCAAGTTTGGTTTTGTCGATAAAAAAGAACGAATTATTCGTGACGTACCAGCTGCAATAAAAGAATACATCGAGAGTGATCCGGATGATAATAAATAATAACGAATTTGTAACAGAAATAAAAGAGCTTTCCTCTCTTGAAGAGCTCATCTCCGCAAAGGACAGACTTGGTTCGCCCGCACTTCTGATAGTTCACATTAATGACGACCTGAAGCTGTGCAGCAGTGCTGAGGAGTTTTTCCGCAGTGCCGACTATATGACTGCCGCAGCTTGCGAAAACGGTAAGGAAGTACCGGAAGAACTGAAATCCCTCTTCGACCTTATTATACCGGCAGAAACTACTGCTGAATATACCGAAAAACTTTTCAAGGATAAATCAGCTAAGCAAGTAAGTGAGATAACTGCCTGCTTCGTCGCTGCTCGCAAAGGTGCATCTGTTCAGGAGCTCCTCAACTGCGAGTCAAGAGCTTTCTACAGGCTCATCGCTGATAAGACGGGAGGCGTTCAGAATGGCTGAAAAAGGTATGATACTCGAATGTGAGAACGGTATACTCATCCTCTCCATGGATATGCCTGTAAACAATATCATGTCCGCAGACTTTCTCTCGGAGTACGAAAGGGTAATGGCAGATATAGAGCAGAAAGCAGCTTCCGACTCATATAAAGGTCTTATAATCAGAGGTGCAGGCAGACACTTCTGCGTTGGTGCAGATGTCGACGCACTTCTGGAACGCTCTGCAAATGAAAACTATGACGACTCTACAGGGGTACTCCCTGAAAGCCATATAAAACAAAAACACTTCTTCACTTTTCTCAGTGAACTTCCGTTCCCGACTGTCAGTGCAGTAACAGGTTTCTGCATCGGCTCCGGAAGCGAAATAGCTGTAAACAGCACTTACAGAGTAATTGAGAAAAATGCAAGAATTGGTCAGCCCGAATCAACTTTCGGCATACTGCCGGCTCTCGGAGGTCTTGCAAGAACTATCAGTATTTGCGGCTTGCAGAATGCTTATGAACTTGTAATGTCCGGCGAGCTTATTCCGGCAGAAAAAGCCTTCGAGCTCGGCTGGGCTGACATATATACTGACAAAAAACAAGGTTTGACAGAAGCAATTGCTCTTATAGAGTATATCGCATCAAAAGGAAAATTTGCTCCGTCCCTCAGAGATGAATACCTCTTAGGGTACCTGAGCAATAAAGGAGGAAAAGTCCAATGAATATAGGAATCGTCGGATACGGCAAAATGGGTAAGGAGATATTCAGGCTCTTATTTGATAAGCTTGTTGATAACACCTTTGTTGTTGTTGATCCGTTTATAAAAGAAGATGACCACAAAGAGGTCATAAAAAGTCTTGATAAAAGTCTGAAAAGAGGTCTTATAAATCACGACCTCTATGTCGAAAAACTTAAATCAATGAAGTTCACAAGCGACCTCAACGAATTAAGAAACTGCGATATCATTATCGAAGCAGCTCCAGAGATGCTTGAACTCAAACAGGAACTCTTCCAGACTATATCTGAGATAGTTTCACCAAGATGTGTACTCCTCACTAATACATCTTCTCTCAAGATAGCTGATGTATTCAAGGATACAAGAAATCTCGAACGCTGCTGCGGTATGCACTTCTATTATCCTGTAAAGCTTTCCGGATATGTTGAGCTCAACATCCTCCCGGAGACAAACGGAGCTATAATCAGAGACCTCGGTCCGATAATACTCAATATCGGCAAGTACCCTATCGTACTCAGCGGTGAGTACCATATATACTTCAATCAGCTCATATCCTGCGTTATAGCTAACGCTATATACCTCCGTGAGAAGTATAACGTATCTGCAAATGAACTTGATAAGGCTCTTGCAGAGATGTTCTCTGTGGCAGCTCCTTTCCAGATGCTCGACAGCATTAGCCTCGGACTTATGGGCGAAAATCCACGCAATTTCACTATAGAGCGAAATAAAGCTCTCCTTAGCTACGGCTGCGATAAAATGCAGGGCTGGCTAAACGACGGATGCCCTGAAAAGACCGGTACTTTCCTCAGCTTTATCGGAGATAAGCTTCCGGATACAGGAAATGACGCTTCGGATGCTGCTCTTTCAATGGCAGCTCTCATACTCAACGAAGCTGTCACTGCAAAAGAGGAAAGCGGCTTGGGTAACTTCTTCTTCGAGGCTGTTCAGGACCTTCTCGGACTTGCTGAAGCTCCGGCATACTACTACAAGAAGTTCGGTGCTGACGCTATAATAAATAAGCTCGATCAGCTGTATGCTGATACAGGATTTGCTTCATTCAAACCTTGCGATAAGGAATTATTCGATAAGTATTTTAATGCTTGATCCGGCATACTAATAATTATAAACAAAAACTGAGAATCAACTATCCCCCACTACAGCCGGAACGCTCAGACCAACCATAAATCCAATCCAGAAACGAGGTAACGATCATGAAAAAAGTTGTTGTTACCGGTATCGGTGCTGTTACCGCCCTCGGCAATACAGCCCCTGAATACTGGGAAAACCTCATTGCCGGAAAAAGCGGCATGGGGACTATCACCCGTATACCTGCTGAAAATATCGATTCTAAAGTTGCCGCTCAGGTCGACGACTCCTTTGAAGCCGAAACATCAAAGTACTTCAAGAAACGTCTTCTGAGTGCAACAACAAAAATAACACGAATGGGACTCGCCTCTGCCTGCGAGGCTGTTGAGGACTCCGGCATCGATATGGAATCTGCCGACAGATCAAGAATAGCTTCCGTGTTCGGAGTAGCCGACAACAGTTATTTAGGTCAGGAACTTGACATAAAGCCCAATATCACACTGAAACGTATGCCAAGTATAATACCGGCAATGCTCGCTATAAAATACGGCTTTACCGGACCGGCTTTCAACGTCAGTACAGCTTGTGCATCTGCTGCATACGCAGCTGCCCTCGGAAAACAATTCATCGAGAGCGGTATGTGTGATATGGTCATAACAGGAGGCATTTCAAATCTCGTTACCGAGGTCGTTATCAACGGCTTCAATCAGCTTCTTGCTATGTCGGTAAATCCTGACCCCGAAACAGCCTGCCGGCCGTTCTCAAAGAACCGTGACGGTTTCATTATGGGCGAAGGCGGCGGAGCGATCATACTCGAATCCGAAGAACACGCAAAAGCAAGAGGTGCTAAAATTTACTGTGAACTCGCCGGTGCAGGCATATGTACTGAAGCATATAACCTTACTGCTCCGAAAACCAACGGAACAGGCATGGCTGAATCCATGCAGATAGCACTGAAAGACGCTTCTCTCTCTCCGGACGAAGTTGACTACATAAATGCTCACGGAACTTCCACAAGCCTTAACGATCTTTATGAAACTATGGCTGTCAAGGAAGTGTTCGGAGCTAAAGCGTACGACATCCCGGTATCTTCAATAAAAGCCGCCGTAGGACATACTCTTGCAGCAGGCGGTGCTATAGAGGGAATTGCTTGTATCAAGGCTATTGAAACAGGTATCATCCCTCCTACTCTGCATTACGATGAACCCGATCCAGAGCTGGATCTGAATTATGTCCCCAACAATGCAATAAACAAAAATGTAAACGTCGCACTCTCAAATTCCTTCGGTTTCGGAGGTCACAACGCAGCATTAGTTTTCAAAAAATATCAATAATCAATCCCTATGAAAGGAGCATATTATGCCTATAGCACAGATGAAAACGAACTATAAATTCTCAGCTCCGGCTGAAAAAACAGCTTTCCTTGACGAAGCTGCAAAGGAGCTTGCGGATATTCTCAGAAAACCACTTCCGGCGATCATGATAATGCTGGATGACTGTGCAATGTACATGAACAGCTCTGAGGACACCGTATTTTTCGCAGAATTCCGATATATTCTCCCTCCGGAATACGCTGGTAAAAAGTCCGCATTTCTAAAAGAACTTGCTGACAGAATGTTAGCTCTTATCCAGAAGCACACCCATGTCGACCCGTACCGCATCTATATGCAGTTTACCGAAATGACCCGTGAGGGTGCATGGAAATACACCAAGTAAAGGAAGGAAATATTAATTATGAAATGGGCTATAAGAGATCTCCTTAATCCTGTTGTTACAAGATCAATGCTTTACGGAACAAATCCGTTTGATGTAGAATACCTTCTCAAAAAGGTTGACGCTATAGAAACTATGAGCGGTAAAATGATACAGACTGTATGGCTCGATGAGTGGTTCAGTAAAATAATCCATTATACCGAGCTCTGCGATAAAGCTAAGGCTAAGGGTAACAGATGCTCAGCAAGAGCTTACGCAAAAATGATAACCGAGTGCCACTATGCCTGCTATATGATAAATATTCAGGATGTTGAGTACAAAAGTGCTATCTATGACGGTCTTGTAAAAAGTTATAAAAACTACATCGAACTCTGCGACAACAAGATAGAGTACATAGAAATAGATACAGAATATGGTAAATTGCCAGCTTATATCCACTTCCCTGATGACGGCTCTAAGGAAAGCTATCCTGTTGCCATTACTTATTCAGGTCTTGGAAGCTGTAAAGAAGAGCTTGATATGCTCGCTACGCCTCTTCTCGAAAGAGGAGTAGCTGTTATTACTCCGGATATGCCCGGAACAGGCGGTGCTGTTATTTACAATAACGTTAAATGCGGCGGTCCTGAAATCGAATCAGCCATAGACGCAATATACAAATTCATTGATGAACGTTCAGATCTCGACAGCAGCAGAGTTGCTAATTTCGGTCTTTGTATGGGCGGAGGATATGCCTTCCGTGCCACTGTAAAACATCCCGAAACAAAATGCTGCGTTAGCTTATTCCCACTGTTTATGAATTTTGCCAACCAGTCCTCTATCCCGATATGGATGAAAAAAGGCAAATGGAGCTCATACCAGCAGAGTGAAAACTATATGGAGGGTATGAGGATACTCGAAGAAGGCAGCATCAATAACGATTTCCTTATGGTACACAGCGACGACGACAACTGGATGAGTCCGGAGGCTACTGAAACTCTCTGGAATAAGGCTACAGGCTATAAGGAAAGACTGAAAATAACCGAAAAACCAGCTTACGTATCAGAAGAAACAATCATGCACGCTATGCCTGTCGGCGAGCAGTACCACTGGGTAAAGCATGAAGCCGCAGATTTTATCGCTGAAAGACTCACAGGTGAAAATAAATGAGCAAGAAATTTTTTGATTACTACAGCAAATACGCTGAGGAAACTCCCGATAAGGTAGTCCTCAGAATAGATGACAATACCCTGACATATAAAGAATTCATGGAGAAAACTGCCGTTTTCGGCAGTGCCATGAAAAAATCAGGCATAAACGCAGACGATAAGGTCGGTATTTGTATGCCGAACAGTATCGAGTGGTTCATCGTTTTCTGGTCAGCAGTAAGAATAGGTGCTCAGCCTGTTCCTATGGACCCGCAGAGCGGCTCCCTCGAACTTTCAAGACTTATCCCTGCTACTACTTCAAAAATTTTATTCGTAACTGAAAAATATCGCAATAATAACATTATCAAAGCCGTGAGCGAGCTTGTGCCGTCACAGTTTGAGCTGAATAAGGTCATCTGCTTTGCCGATGAAAGTGCTATTCCGGATATTGACTGCTACGTCTCAGCAAACAGCTTTGCAGAAGAGTTCGGCAGTCCGGACTGCGATATTTACCAGCCGGAGTATCTCCACACTATGTCGCTTGCCTGCACATCAGGAAGTACCGGCACACCTAAGATACTCTCCGTACCAAGCGGCGGATTCCTCTCAACTCAGGAGGAAATGGGCGATTATCTCGAATTTACTGCCAATGATGTTATGATGCTCGGAATGACACTCTATCATCAGGGCGGTTTCGGTATGGGACAGCAAATGGCTCTGAAAGGCGGTACAGTGATGTATCAGCCTCAGTTCAATCCTATATCGTTCCTTGAAACAGTACAGAAATATAAAGTCAATATCATTCAGCTGACTTCCACACTCGCTAAGGTGCTTTTATCTACTCCGGATTTCGATAAATATGACCTTTCAAGTGTTCGTATATGCTATTTTGCAGGCGAGGTGCTCCCGAAAGAGATAGCTGACATTTTCGTTGAAAAGCTCGGAATACGTGTTATCAACGTAATAGGTTCTTCCGAGACCTGCACTATGGTCGTTTGGGACTCCGCAAGAGATGCCGGTACTGACCCGAGCGATTTCAGAAAGCTCAGCTTCACTGATTTCCGTGTAATAGACGAAAATCATAACGACGTGGCTGAGGGTGAAGTCGGTGAGCTGTGCGTGTATACCGACGGAGTTATACTCAACTACTTCGGTAACCCTGAGCTCTCAGCTGAAAAGATACTCACTGATGAAAAGGGCAGAAGATGGTTCTGCACAGGTGACCTCGTAAATAAGCTCCCTGACGGCATAGTTAGATTTGCCGGAAGAAGCAAGAGAATAATCAAGCGTGGCGGAAATCTCGTTCACGCAGAAGAAGTCGAAGCTTGTCTGCTTACTCACCCTAAGGTCGCAGCAGCTGCCGTTACCGATGAGCCTCATCCGGTGATTGGTCAGCAGATAGTTGCCTATATACAGCCAAAGGGTGACGAAAAGATAACTCGTGGCGAGCTTGCAAGATATTTTGACGGAAAGCTCTCGGCTTACAAAGTACCGGATAAAGTAGTCCTCGTTGAAGAAATACCTAAGGACATTGGCAAGATACAGTTCAAATACCTTAGAAAAAAGGAGTATAAATGATGAATAATCTTAATTTTGACGAATTTGTTCAGGACATATCAGATTATGTCGGCGTTGACGCTTCCGAAATAACTAGAGAAACAGATGTATATGACGACCTCTACCTTGATTCTCTCGGACTCTTCGGACTTGGCTCACAGATAACTGAGAAGTACAAGCTCAATATCCCTCTTTCGCTCGTGGCTTCAATAAGTCTGGTCGGAGAGATATTCGACCTTCTCAACGAAAAGGGTACTCCTTTTGAAGAATAATATGGTGCTCTTCTTTCTTCCGCACGCCGGAGGCTCTGCAAAGAGCTACAGCTCGTTCAAACGCTTTCTGCCAAAAGATTTGACTGTCGTTCCTATGGAGCTGTCAGGACGCTTTACACGCTCCTCTGAGCCTATGCTGACAGATGTGCAGTCCTGCGTGGCTGACCTCATACAGAAACACGGAGAGCTTATGCAGGACGGTCAATTTGCTGTATTTGGTCACAGTATGGGAACTGTCCTCACAACGGAGCTTGTGCGTCAGCTTAAAGAAAAGGGCATGGGTATGCCGTGTCACATATTCCTTTCGGGAAAGAATCCGCCGGATGAAAATGTGCATTGCTTCGATAATGCCGCTAATGCGTCCGACGATGAGATAGTCGAGTTTTTTGCTGCTAATTCGCTGGCAACAAGTCCGGTCACTAAGGACGAGGAGCTTACTAAGATACTCAACCAAACTCTTTGTACCGATGTGCGTATGGCTGAAAATTACACAGCTTCTCCGGATGATGTACGGTTTGACTGCGATATTACGGTCATTTACGGTACTGAGGACGTACTCATGCAGTCAGTTGATATGAAAAGCTGGAATCGCTTTACAAATGGCAGCTGCGACGTTATCCCTATGAGCGGAGGTCACTTCTATTTCAATCAGCATAAAGAAGAAATTTGTAGTATAATAAAATATAAACTTGGCATATAAATTATTATCCCCTTCCGAATGGAAGGGGATAATTTTTTATACGACAATATTATGTCCGGCTTCGCCGGTTTCTAAATAATTACTTTTTCTTACCGCCAAGTGACTTAACGATATATTTACCGCAAAGCTGACGGCTCTTACCGACATTGAATACGTGCTCATGGAAAGTATTCGTGATAGTCTCACGGTACTGCTCTTTATTTGCGAGCATCTCAGCGATAACATCATTAACTGTATCTATCTTATCCGGCTCAACTTCACGTCCTATGACGCTTCTGAGAGTGATATTGATAGGCTTGGTCTTTATCTTCTCCCACTCAGTATTCATTACCTTCATCGGAGTATTTATAAACAGCACAGGACGCTTTGTAACAAAAGCAAACTCCCAGCTTATATCAGACCAGTCTGTAATGAGTATATCCGACTCCATAACAGGATTGTTGGATGAGAAGTCGGTCTGTATCTCGATATTTGAGCTTCCTGCGAACTTCTCTTTCATTACCTCAAACTTTTCAGGCTGGTGTCTTACCTGCTGAGGATGCGGACGCACGATTATATCATAATCGGTCTTAGAAAGAGCCTCAAGGAGTCCGTCAATACAAGAATCGATGATATTATCCGGCTGCCATGAAGGAGCAATAAGTATCTTAGGTACTTTATTTTCAGGATGTTCTGTACTCTCATACTTTTCTATCATCTCATCTATAAGCGGATAACCTGTCTCAACAAGACGCTTCTTTGGAGTTTTATAAAGCTCCTCAGAATCTCTCAGCTCGTTAACGCAGTCAACACCTACAGCAAATACAGTATCGTACCAATCAAGAGCTCCCTTTCTGAGAGTAAGAGCTGTACTTCCCATACCGTGGAAAGCGTAGACATATTCTATATCCTTTCTTACTCTTGAACGTTTCAGATGATACTTTTCAAGGTCAGGTACAGTAGTTACGCACATATCACAGTCAAGCTTCATGAAAAGCGGTATGAGGTGCTTGTCAGAGCCTATGTAATAAGGCTTTATCTGAGGTCTTGGGTCTTTGAATATGATATCCTCAGGGTCACTTGTAACGTAGTGGATATCGATATCAGAGTGCTCACAGATATAATCTATCATACCTGCGTAGTACTTATAGAAACCGCTCTGCTCTGAGTAGAACATGAGCTGCATCTTCTCAACTGAGAAGAACTTCTTGTAATCTTCCTTTTCACGGGCACTGTGTATCTTGTGCTCTTTTTCCTTCTCTATACGCTGTTCCTGCATCTTCTTGAGGTAATCGTAATCGATATACTTCTTTGGAGGCATACAAAGGTTTGTAAGGTACATCATCGGGATAGCGAAAAGGTTTCCGAATATCCAGTAAAGACCTACACCTGTTGGTACGAGGAAAGCAAAGTATGTCGAGAATGCTACCATGAAAATAGTAGTGAGGACCTTATTTGCGTTTCCCTGAGCCATTTGCAGAATGTTTATCTTATTCTGCACCCAGCAGAGAAGCCATGCACTCAGACCGGAAAATACCGGAATGAGAAGAAGTCTGTCCATACTCTTTATTGAAGGAGTAAGGCTGAGGTCTATTCCGAGGAAATGGGTATCAAGGTCACAGATGTCCTTGATTACATTACTTCCGGCAATATCAGAAGCTGGTCTCAGACCGTCTTTTATCTGTCTGATTATCTCTGTCTGATAGACGCTGTCGTCATTCTTCGAGCTTCCGACAACGTTTACGAGCCAGTCACGAAGATTATCGATAACGCTTGCATCTATCTGCAAAACATATGAAAGCGGACGATAGATAACGTAAACAAGTCCGAGTACGAGCGGTATCTGAATGAGAAGCGGTACTGTTCCGAGTATCGGATGGTACTTATATCTCTTATACAGAGCCAGTCTCTCATCAGCGAGTTTATCTTTATCGTCTATATACTTTATTTTGAGTGCGTTTTCCTCCGGCATGAGCCTTACCATGTTTATTGAATTCTTCTGGGTAAGAAGGCTGAGCGGAAAGAGGATGAACTTAGTGAACAATGTGAATACGATTATACTCAGACCGTAATTATGTATCACATTGTAGATGATACCCATGAACCAGCCGAGTATATTACCTAATACTGACATATTTCAGACGCTCCTGTTTTATCACTTCTCGTCATCATCGTCAGCAAGAAGGTCTTCTGCTGTGACAACGTCCTTCTTACCGTCATGAAGAGCATTTATCTCTGCTGCATCGAGAGCCGGAGTTTCGTCCTCATTCTTTTTCTTGAAAACACGTTTGATCTTGCTCCAGAAGATACCGATAACAGTACCAAGAGCGATAACTACACCTGCACCTATCTGGATGATGTAGCTTGTTGTTGCCGGATCAATGTACATTGCTGCTGTTGAAGTAAACATAAAAATCATATCCTTTCTTTATATAAGAGAATCCTCATTATTCATGTTCTGGCTGAGGTTCCCAGTTTGCGAAATCTCTTGCATCGCCTGTAATTTTATACAGGGTCTTGTAGATGACCTTGCCGTATCCGCCCCATTCATAGGTCTGGAGCCAGCGGTCAGGGTGAAGACCGCCTTCTATAACATCATTGAATGAAGTACCGAAATCCTTATGGTCGATACCTGCGTACTCTATAACGCTTGCTGGGAAGAAATCGAGAGAAAGTTCAGCCTTATCGTCGAGTTTAAGTTTCCCGCTCTCTGCATTTGCAGGCTTTACAAGAAGAGCTGTAACTATAGGATCGTCAAGACCTTCCTTGCCTTCACGCTCTACTTCATCTGGAGCTCTGCCGTGGTCACCAAGAACAATAATAGTTGTATTGTCATAGATGCCAAGCTTTTTGAGCTGATCGAAGTAATAGAAAAGTATCTCAAAATCTCCTCTTGTAGTCACCCAGCGGTCAACGTCAATTGAATCATCATAGAGTGCTGCAAGTCTTTCATCAGTATCGTGAGCACCATTGAGGTGGACATAAGTGAATGTCTTTTTAGGTGAATCAGCATTGAACTCATTGCTTTTTATGTAATCGAAATACTTAATGTCTGACTCAGGGCCAATTGCCATTGGCATCATGTCCGGGAATTTCTTATTGTACTTTATGAAGTCAGCTGACAGATTTGAACCAAAACCTGTAACGAGGTCACCCTTCCACATATACGGAGAGAGCTTGGCGAGTGAAAGCTGAGTCATTGAAGGGATGATACCTCCTTCACCTAAGTAGTTGAATTTTACATCCTCAGG
The DNA here is from genome assembly GCA_017543335.1 of Ruminococcus sp. Classification (GTDB taxonomy): domain Bacteria; phylum Bacillota; class Clostridia; order Oscillospirales; family Ruminococcaceae; genus Ruminococcus. The sequence goes on along the minus strand of JAFYGE010000060.1, from coordinate 39,943 downwards.
GTCACAGTGGCTTATATTTATGCACTGGTCTTCAAGATGAGCAATACTGCTGTAGGTCGTGAGGTTATCGATGAGAAGATTTACATTATAGTCATTCTCGGTAAGAACTTTTGGTACGGTATCTCCGTCCCATGCCTTATTTACGTATTCTGTCCATTCCTCTCCCTTATAGAAAGAGTTTGTGAGCATCTGAGGTACGGACGGGAAAGTACTTGTATTATGTGAAACATTATTCTGATAGAAAGTAAATCCGTCGAATTTTTCCTTTACATCTGGATATTCCTTGATAACTCTGTCCATCCAGAAGCTATCGAGTCTGTCGGTGAGAAATACAACCACATTTTCGTCCTTTGAAAGTGACATTCCCTGTTCGTAGGAGAGATATGAGGTATACATTTTCTTATACTTTCCAAAATCAGTAGTAAGTATTGAAGAGCCTATTCCGGCAGCCTGCATGAAAAATATAAGTCCGCAAAGGTACGGTACACCCTTATCGTGAAGAAGCAGCAGGAACTTGTTCTTCTTTGCAAACCATGAAACCATACTCAGTATCAAAGGCACAAGAGCTATGAACGACAACAGTACAAGGTTAAATATTACTGATGACTTATTATCCTTATAGCTTGCATCGTCACCTGTTACAGCGGTCATTTTGCTGTTTAGCAGCAGTGATTGTACATATCCTGCAAGGAGAATACCAAAGAACAGCCTTGAAATAACGGTATAAGCTTTTTGGTGTATCAGCAGGAAAAGATTCATCAATAGAATAAGTACTGCTGAAAAAGCAAGTGAGGTCAGCAGCATAGGGACCGCCACATGACCAAAGCTGACTACAAAGTCTCTTTGATTACCGAGGAATATATCTATCGGTGAAAAGAAGAAAATAGTGAAACTGAAAGTAATGCTGAGAAGTATTATCGTCAGTTCATTTTTCTTATTGAAGCGTGAATTCTTTTTAGTCTGAATATCTGTAGTTTTTCCGGAACTTTCGTTTTTTTTCTCTTTTTTATCCATTTTTTACCCTCATAAAGAATTGTTATATGCCTATAATCATGCAATTTACATTGTACCACAGCAGCAATATAATGTCAAGAAACAGCCGTATAAATAAGCATTTCCAACAAATTTGAAAGGCTGTAGAAAGAAAAAAACAGCAGAAAAAGCTTGACATTCACACAGTCGTCACATAGGTCCGGCGGCCGTTATAATTAAACTATAATTTTTATTAATATAATATTAAGAAAATGTTGCCCGACTATTAATCCAGTTTTTGCAGATATATGGTATTATTATACTATATAATAGTATATTTATATGTTTTATGCTTTTTATTGACTTATTTTAGTGACAAGTGTATAATATTATTATATTAAGAACGGAGGTGTCGGAGTGAGCGATAAAGTAAAAACCGAAAACAATGCCGTTATAAACGTAATTGAAGACCTCGACCCTACTGTACAGCGTAAAGAATATAATGATCTGTTCCGGAAATGGAGAAAGCAAAAGAACAATTCATGTGGTTTCAAATTTGAAACAAACACTCGTGAACGCATTTACAATGACAGCCGTGGATTTGAAAATAAATCCCTGAAGGATGCCGAACGTTCCGCTTTAAGACATATCATGCGGCGTATAGGATACGCAATGCTGATATATATTGTTATCGAAAAAATAATAGGAACGTCCATTATTGCTCTTCTTGACCTTATCGGATTTGACATACATACCAATCTTTTCAGCCCATCCGTTTATGGAGGCTCTGCTGAGATAGTCGCAGTAATACTGAGCATAAGCTGTATCTCGCTTATTGCTCCGTCGATTTACCTGCATAAAAAAATGAAAATGCCTTTACGAGTCGAATTCATGAGTACTGTCAATGATTCTCTTGAGATACTTTCCAGCATAGGTATGGCACTGGTAGTTTGCACTATCGTTTGTCTGCCTTCAGCGTATTCAAGCGACACAAAGGATATATACAACTACTTCAAAACTATCGATGCTGATGTTTCAGTATGGGGTCAGGGCGAATTCGTTGTTTATATCATCTTTGAAGTACTTATCTTTGCTGTACTTACCGAGGTTTTGCTAAGAGGTGCTATATTCGGTGCACTAAGACAGTTTGGCGACCGTTTTGCTATTATCATGACCTCTATCGTCGCCGCACTGCTAATGGGAGATCTATACGAAATACCGGCAGAAGTACTTATATCAATAGTCGCTTCTGTAGGAATGCTGAGAAGCGGAACTATAGTTTCTGCATTCTTTGTCCGAATAATTTATAAGCTTTACCAATTCACGCTGGTAATACTTCAGGGAGAAAATTCCCCTGAAATGGTTCTGCACAGGAACTTCTTCATGATAGCTGTATTCATTACAGGTGTAGTCTTAACAGCATCGATACAGTTATCTAAAGGTCGTAAGGACAAGAAAGTGCTTGCAGACTATAGCTCAGAAGTAAGAGCTTCAAACCGTTTTGCTTACGCTTTAAGAATGTCGCCATTTACCGCTGTTGCCGGAGTCTGCTTTATACAGGCTTTGGTAAGGATCGCTTTTTAAGGAGCTTCTATGGATAAGTATATGCAGCGTGCTCTTGAACTCGCCCGTGACGCTTATAATGAAGGAGAAGTCCCGGTCGGAGCGGTAGTGGTAAAAAAAAGCACCGGAGAGATCGTCGGTGAGGGAAGAAACATGAGAGAGCAAGCAAAGAATGCTCTTGCTCATGCTGAAATTATGGCTATAGACTCGGCTTGCAAAAAGCTTGGCGGATGGAGACTGCCGGATTGTGCTATGTATGTGACTCTTGAACCATGTCCTATGTGCTGTGGTGCGATAATCAACTCTCGCATAGACAACGTATATTTCGGAGCTTATGATTATAAAAGCGGGTCAGCAGTATCAGTGCAGAAGATGTTCGAGCTTCCTTACAACTACAAGCCGGAAGTTATCGGCGGAGTTATGGAGGAAGAGTGCTCAGAAATGCTCTCAGCTTTTTTCAAAGACCTCAGAGCTCGAAAAAAAAGAAAAAAACAGGAATAAAAAGTCCGGAAGTAAAAATACTTCCGGACTTAATTTTTATATACATAAAACAAAAAACTCCACATAAATGTGGAGTTCCTTGGTGCGAGTAATGGGACTTGAACCCATACGTCTCTCGACACACGCCCCTCAAACGTGCCTGTCTGCCTATTCCAGCACACTCGCATTAAGCAGTCAATGTTTCGTATCACCCGACTGCTTTAATATTATATCAGATAAATTCTGATTTGTCAAGCGTTTTTCAAAATTTTTTTCAGATTTTTTTGAATGAAACTTTTTTCGGCAGTTCTTGTGTGTTTCTGACGCTTTTCAACGTACATATTTTCGTCCATTTTATTCAAGAATGAATCCACAGAACTACCGTCACTAAGAATACTGTAACCTATAGAAAATGACAATTCATAAACTCTTTCCTTCTTGGAATTAAATAATTCCAATTCTTTTCGGATATTCTCTATAGTATCAAGTATCTCCTGTTCGCTTTCGATAAACATAAGAACTATGAATTCATCTCCGGCAAAACGTATCGTTACGGACTTTGAAGGTGTTGCACGCTTTATTAGCTTTGCTGTATCAACAAGAGCCTCATCACCTACGGAATGTCCGAAATCATCGTTAATGGTCTTGAAGAAATCAAGGTCTATCATAAGTCCGCCAAGATTAGCCGAATTACGTTTGATTATTCTTATAACATGATCGAGATAATTTCGGTTGTAGAGTTTTGTAAGCGAGTCAATATAAGAAAGCTCGTTTTGCAGACTCATGTGTATGCCCACAAGTCCGAGAGCCGCAGAAGTCCACGCTATGGATATTCCGTATACAAGCATCTGTATAGTGATGCCTGCAAAGATAGGTGTAAGGAACATCCCTATCGGGAAAAAGTGTATCTTTCCATATTTATGTGTATATCGCAATGTCAGGAAAGTTGAGAATATCAGATAGCCAAGCGTTATTACATAAAAAGTATAACCTATCGGGGCACGTCTGTAAAGGTTATTTTCATCGATATAGAAAAGAAATCTTAACCATGCATTCGGTACCAGCGTAAGGATTGCCAAAAATGCTGGGATGCCAATAAACGGATAGTACTTTTTTATCCTTGACTCATCCTGATATAATCTGAGATCAACATAAATACACCATACAAAAGACACTGTCATATTTGCTGCATATAGATAGGAATTTGTCAATATTGAAAGTTCTTCGCAGCCTCTGAATGATCTGCCGTCAATAAAAAAACCTAACGCTTCCACTGCACAGCTTCCGGCTGTAAGCGACATCATTAATGTAAATAGCTTGTCACTAACGCCATGTCTTTGACGTACAAGATGACTGCTTATGAAAAGGACTGCCAGCATTGCAAAACCTATACAGTTGGTAATTACAATAGACTGTATATTCATCAATGTGTCCTCCGAAATGTTTATTAACTACATAATAACACATTTTTCGGACAATTTCAATAACTTTACAGCAATTTCGTTATTTTTTTACAAAATGTTCACGATATTCTGTGGGAGATAGCCCATTATATTTTCTGAATATTCTGCTAAAATAATTACTTTCTGTATATCCGCATTGTGCTGCCACCTCTGCGACAGACATTCTTCCGTCAATGAGCATATCTCTTGCCGCCTGCATCCTGAGCTGTGTTATATACTCACTCGGTACGCAGTCAAAGGTGCTGTGGAAAAGTCTTATAAGCTGTCGCTGTGAATAATTTGCTATTTCTGCAAGCTTGCTGACCTTTACATCAGAAGTATAATTCGTATGGATATACGCCAGCACCTTTGCAAGCTTGAGCATATCCTTGTTTTCGCTTATCTTTTCAAAGTCATAGAGCCTCGAAAGCGTGACTACGAGCGTCTGAAAACAGGCTTTCAGCATAGCTATTCTTCCCGTAAGATTCGATGTATACTCACAGTTCATATTGTGTATCAGCTGACTTATACGGCTGAATTCGACTGATCCAAGATGAAGGCTGCTGCAAAAAGTTTTTTTCATCGATGCATTTGGTTCAACCACAAAAAGTGCCTGAAATCCGACAGAACCGGCAAGGTCTTCTGAAACCTCATCGAGGACGCTCTTCCGGAACATTATATTGCATATCCTGAAATTTTCAGGCTCGTCATAACCGTGCTCTGTATCGCTTCCTATAACAAAAACATCGCCTTTTTTGGCACTATACCGCTCGCCGTCAACAATATGTACAGCAGTTCCGCTGAGAACGATAACAAGCTCAAAATAATTGTCGTGACCATGAAGATACAGCGGCTCTTCATGCACACCATACTGTATATAAAACGGGAAGCTTTCATCCTTTGTAAAGGCACTCAGCGACATCCTGAACATATTATCCCTCCTTGTCATATATGTGCTTAAATGTGTCAGAAAAATCCTGCATCTTTTTTGTCTCATCATGCTATAATCATTATAGCAGAATTTCTATTCACTTTCAAGAATAGGCGTATACAAACAACAAAAATGACTTTGGTCATGAAAGGAGTTTTCACAATGTTCAAAACAAAAGCAACAAGCCTGCTTGCAGCGGCTGCAATGGTGATACCCTCTCTCATCATCACTCCGTGCAACGCAGAGTCCCATAACAACTCGATGCGTGACATCACCACTATGGAGCTTGTCAGAGATATGGGCATAGGTATCAACCTCGGAAACACTATGGAGGCTGCCGGCGACTGGATAGCTGAATACGGCGACGGCACTGTAAGGTCATATGAGACTGCATGGGGAAGTCCGGAAGTAACAGAGGAGATGATAAAGGGCATGGCTGAAGAGGGCTTCGGCGTACTTCGTATCCCTGTAGCGTGGTCGAATCTCATGGGAGATAACTACACTATCAGTCAGGACTATATGTCGAGAGTTCAGCAGATAGTCGACTGGACTATAGATGCTGATATGTACGCTATCATCAATATCCACTGGGATAACGGCTGGGTAAATAAATTTCCGGATAATAAGGATGAAAATATGAAGCGTTACACAAGAATGTGGGAACAGATATGCGATGGCTTTGAGGATTACGGCGATCATCTCATGTTTGAGTCACAGAATGAAGAGCTTGGCTGGGAATCTATCTGGAATCCGTGGGGAAGTACTGACGGCAAAGCTGAATCCTACGCACTCGTAAACGAAATAAACCAGAAGTTCGTGGACGTTGTACGTTCATCCGACGGTAATAATCCTGAGCGTCATCTGCTCATATCAGGCTATAACACCGGCATAGACCGCACCTGTGACCCTCTTTTCAAAATGCCTGCTGACCCACAGAACCGCTGTGCAGTATCAGTACACTACTATACTCCGGCAGGTTTTGCTATCCTCGAAGATAAGGACGAATCATGGGCAAAGGCAAGGTCGACATGGGGGACTAACGATGACCTCAACGAGCTTAAATACAATCTCGACATGATGAAGACAAACTTTGTTGATAAAGGCATACCTGTTATCATAGGCGAATACGGATGTCCGACAAAGGGCAAAGAGCCGGATTCCGTAAGACTTTTCCTAAGCACAGTCTGCAAAGCGATATATGAGCGTAATATGTGTCCGGTAATGTGGTCAACTCCGGGCGGACACTACAACAGGACCACCTACAAAATGGAAGACCAGCAGCTCGTACAGCAGCTGAAAGCTATCGGAGCAAGACAGCCTGACCCTGATAAGTCCTCTCAGCAGCCTGCCGGAGTCTGGGGAGATGCTAACAATAACGGCACTGTCCAGATGAATGACGCAGTACTTGTAATGCAGGCAATATCCAATGCTGACGTATATGGTGTTAACGGTACGGACAAGAATCATATTACGGAAATAGGCGAGGAACTTGCCGATGTTTACGATAACGGCACGAGCGGACTTACTAATATGGATGCACTTTTGATACAGAAATATCTGATACATACAGTAACATCGCTTACTCCAGCCGGAGCGGCATAATATGTTTTATAAATCCATATTTTCAGGGGGGGAGGCTCAGCCTCCCCTTTCCTTATGCCCTCATTATGCCGCCTGCGGCTGTTTTACTTAATAAATATTTCTCTCTCTTCACATATATTGCCCTCCGCAACATATTCAACAGTAAGTGTGATACCTTCTTCTGTCTTTTTTTCTGATATTTTTCTGTCTATTATCTCTGTATCCCCGGAAAGGAAATTCTTTTCATAGAGATAAACCTTACCCATAAGTTCATCCCTGAGTTCTTCTTCAGTCAAAGTAGTCTCGGTCTGCTCAAAGACGGTCACCTTCTTTTTCATAGTACCTATATGCAAGTCTTTTCCGAATATTTCAAACTTTTTTTCGGAGATCTCGTTCTCAGTGAATTCATGCTCTTTTTTGCCGATAAACAGCGGTATATCCAAACTGAAAAGCTTCAGATAATTCTCATTTTCAACTTCTCCCGAAGGTTCTCTGCGTACCGACTTAAACTCTCCCGAAAACTCGACCTTTTCCTTATACCGTCCCCTTATCTTGCCCATAGCGTGACTTATGACTGTCCGACCGTAAGCATCAGCATAAACTCCGCTAACAAGCAGAGTTCCTTCCACAACATGGTCACCTACCTTATGAAGCAAAAAGCCGTCATATATTGTCGTTGAAATTATGTCCGCTTCCTTAGATGCAACAAGGTTGCACGGTGTACGCTCATGCACCATATCCGGCTTCCTGACTGTCTCTGTGACCTCAACTACGATCCTGTTGCCGGTGCGTCGGATGCCTGCCCACGCTATGTCGTCAAGCATGACACGAAGTTCGTTTTCGCAGGATTTAATGTCAATATCGTGTATGAATTTTCCACGGCGGATACCGACTTCATCAAGAGCAGCAAGAATGTCTCTGTCACTGACCCTTGAATTGCCCTGTATATCGATGCTCACAACTACATTTGAAAAATACAGCGAACCGAGCAAAGTCAATATCATACCTGCAATAATACCGAATCTCAGCCGGTATTTTTTTATTTTTATAAATACATTATTGTACTCATGATGTTCTAACTCAATATCGTATTTATCGGCAAGTTTCAGCACTTCATCAAGTCCTGAGCTATGTATCTCACCATAAAATACATCCTTTTTGCAGTACTGTCCCGCACAGCTGACCCTGCTTGAATGAAGGGCATTTATGAATTTATACAGCTCTTTTCCTTTAGCACTTATCCTTATTCTTCTCCGCATTTGCTCCTTCATTTTTACTGTCTCCCCTTTCAATAAATTCGACCTTAGCTATCTTTCCTCTCACGATAAGTCCGTTACCACGAAAATCATATGCTTTAAGGTCGCTGCCCCATATCTGTATGCAAAGCTTTCCCGATATCAGCTTCATGAATATCTCGTTATACTCCTCGATCCTCCGGCAGTTTTCTATGAGCAGCTGCCTGTCGCAGTCAAAATATATCTGAGGTTCGAGAAAAAAACTCTCTCTTGCTCTGTCAGCTATCTTATCAAACAATCATATCACTCCTGAGGCAGCACCGCTCAAGCTTTGTGCAGTGCTGCCTGAATATTTTTCTCTCTCAAATAATATGATTGACTGGGTGATCTTTATGAAAAAAACGTCAGAAAAAGTCATATCAGTTATCGAAGTACTCCTGCTCCTGATTTCCGCATGGTACTGTATTACGGAAACAACTGCCGTAAAAGCCGCAGTTTCGGAGGGAATGTCACGCTGTCTGAATATCCTTATCCCCTCACTTTACGCAATGCTCGCAGTTTCTTCTCTGCTCACCGAAAGCGGACTTCTCGGACTTATCCCCAACTTTATAAAAAAAGCCGCACATAAAATTTTCGGTATGGACGATGACTGCTTCCTGATATTCCTTTTCAGCATGACCGCCGGATATCCTACAGGAGCTAAAATGATATACTCCGAATACCAAAACGGTCACATAGAAAAAAACTCCGCAGAGCTTCTGATGGGCGTGTGCTTTGGAGCCGGACCCGCTTTTATTTTCGGATGCATCTCAGGTCAGCTATACGGAAATGCAGCTGTCGGACAAACTATTCTCATATCCACAATTCTGGCGAATATACTGCTTGCTCTGCTCATCTCTCCGAAGCTGAAAAAATGCAGTTTCAAAACTTCAAAAAAACAGGCCTTTCATTTTTCCGCTGATATGCTGACGGACTGCGTTATGTCCGCAGGGAGAAGTATGTCCGGTATATGTCTTATGGTAATTATTTTCGCTGTTGTGACGTCAATGCTCAGAACATACGGCGTATTGAACTCCTTTTCGGAGCTTCTCTCCTCGCTGACCGGACTTCCGTATGAAACTGCCAATGCAATTTGCTGCTCATTTATGGACGTTTCTGCGATCTCTCAGTTACCCTCAGGCAACTATGCCCTGCTTCCGGAGATATGTGCTCTCGTTTCTTTCGGCGGAGTTTGCGTGATGATGCAGGCTGCTGCTATAACAAAAGGAGCTCTTTCACTTCGTCCGCTCATAGCTTTACGCTCCGCCGCAGCTGTGCTCAGCTACTTCATTTGCCGGTATATCATGAAATTCACGCTTGCAGATGTGACTGTTCCTGCTTCCGCAGGATTCAGTCTCCATAAAGCTGCCTCACCTGTTCCGTCCGTTATGATACTCCTTATGACCTTCCTGCTTATCTGCGAATGTGACGGAAGAAAAAATGAAAAAATTTGAAAATAGTATGGTAATTTTATAACGAGTATGATATAATATATTTATATGTACTTTTTTAATAAGGAGTGTTTATGCCAATGAAATATAAAAGGACGAAACTCGCCGGAAATGTTGGCTTTTCAACAATAATAGACGAAAAGTTCAAAACCGGTTCTCTTTTGATCCGCTTCATCACTAAACTTGACAGCAGCACCGCTTCTGTCAACGCACTCGCTATGAGTGTGCTGACCTGCTCAAGCAGTAAATACACAACACTTGCCAAACTCAACGAAAAGCTCTCTGAGCTCTATGGTGCGAGCCTCAGCAGCTTTGCAAGAAAGCGTGGAGATGTCCAGATACTCGGCGTTACCGCTTCATGGATAAACGACCGCTATGCGTTCGACGGTGAGAACGTGACCGGTGAAATGCTCGATATAATAAAGGACTGCGTTTTTGCTCCGAACGTTGTTAACGGCGAATTCGATGCTGATTCCTACCGCATAACTCAGAACGAGCTCCTCGACCGCATTGATGCTGAGCTCAACAATAAGCGTGGATATGCTCTTTCAAGAGCTTCCGAGATTGCTTTCAAAGGCGAACCTGCTGAAAACTCATGCTACGGTACTAAGGAAGCAGTCGAAAAGTTAACCTCAAAGGACGCTTATGAAGCTTACCTCAAATTGCTCGAGACTGCTCAGATAGAGATACACTATGTTGCATCAGAGGAAAACAACACTATTGCAGAGCTTTTATCAGATTACTTCAGCAAGATAAAACGTGCTCCGCAGGATATTGTTTTCCGCACCCCAAGCCCTGTCCGCAGCGAGGTCGTTACAGAATCCGACCAGTTCGATGTAAGACAGTGCAAAATGGTAATGAACTTCAAGACCGACAGCGATGACCGCTACGCTGTAAAGCTTTTCAGCACTATCTTTGGTGAAACTCCGGTTTCAAAGCTTTTCATGAATGTCCGTGAAAAAATGAGTCTCTGTTACTACTGTGCCTGCCGCTCTATGGCTCCAAAGGCAGCTTTGACAGTCGACATCGGTGTTGAGCGTGAAAACATCGAAAAGGCTAAAGCTGAGATACTCCGCCAGCTCGACGAAATGAAAAACGGAAATATCTCGGACGAAGAGCTTGAAAGTGCTCTCCTTACCCTTGATAACGCTATAACTCAGGTCGGTGATACACCTGAATCATATTCATCATGGTACTTTGAACGCTTCTGCTGCGGTGATGAAATGCTCCCTGAGCAGCTGTTCACTGAGTACAAAAACGTCACAAAAGAACGCATAATTCAGGCTGCAAATACTGTAAAGCTCGACAGTATCTATCTCATGCTCGATAAGGAGGCTGAATAATGGAAAAAAATATCATAAAAAGTCAGAACACCGGCGACAGCTGCATCCACGTCAAGCACAAGAGCGGTCTTGATATATACATTTGCGAAATGCCCGGATTCAGCAGCGTTGAAGCTCTTTTCGGTACAAAATACGGCTCTATAAATACAATGTTCAAAATGCGTGACGATAAGGAGTACACTGTAGTACCTGAGGGTATCGCCCACTTCCTTGAACATAAGCTCTTCGAGAATGAGGACTGCGATGTATTTGAACTTTACGCTAAAACAGGTGCTTCCGGAAACGCCTTCACTTCATTCGACAAGACCTGCTATCTGTTCAGCTGTTCAAAGAATTATCAGGAGTCTCTGAAGATACTCCTTGACTTCGTACAGAAGCCTTACTTCACTCAGGAAACTGTCGACAAAGAACAGGGCATAATCGGTCAGGAGATAAAAATGACCAACGATAACCCTGACTGGCGTGTATTCTTCAATATGCTCCGCTGTATGTACCACACTCACCCTGTAAAGATAGATATTGCAGGCACTGTCGAAAGTATCGCTCAGATAGACGCTGACCTGCTCTATAAGTGCTATTACACTTTCTATAATCTCAATAATATGGTCCTCTCTATCGCAGGTAACATAAAGGCTGACGAAGTACTCGCTATATGCGACGAGTACCTTAAACCCTGCGAGGATAAAGGTCTTGAAACTGTTTTCCCTGACGAGCCGGACGAGATTGTAATGCCGGAATTCTTCGAGACTCAGCCTGTTGGTACTCCTATTTTCCAGATAGGATACAAGTGCAGAAATTGCAGCGGCGAAGAAAGACTCCGCAAGAGTATGGCGGCTTCTATAGCTTCATCAATGCTCACTGACGCTTCTTCCGATATGTATAAGAAGCTCCTTGACGAGGGAATAATCAATTCAAGCTTTGGCTCTGAAATATTCGACGGCGACGGCTACTTCACCGTAATTTTCGGCGGAGAATCCAAAGAGCCCGCTAAAATCAGAGATGCGATCACCGCTGAGATAAACCGTATGCTCAAAGAAGGTCTGAACGAAAAAGACTTCCAGAGAATAAAGAAATCAACTTACGGTATGCTCGTAAGAGAGCTGAATAACGTCGAAGCTGTTGCTAATCTGCTTATAAACTCCCATATGGACGGCGTTGGTCCATACGATTCGCTTTCAGTTCTCTCTGAACTGACAAGTAATGATGTAATCAACTTCATGCGTGATGAGCTTATCCCTGAAAGACTCGTCATGTCAGTTGTCGAAGGGGAGGCAGATTGATATGGCTGCTGTTGAACGAATAACTGATGTCCACGAAATAAGTTTCCCTGAACTTGGCTGGACTTTCCATATCGACCCTACCGCTTTTAAAGTCTTCGGACTTGAAATACAATGGTACGGTCTGCTGATCACGGTAGGACTTGCACTCGCACTTATCTACTGCTTCTCAAAAATGAAGCGATTCGGCATAGACCCCGACAGAGCTATTGACGCTGTTATAGGCGGTGTACTCGGAGGTCTTATCGGTGCAAGACTTTACTATGTTGCTTTTCAATGGGATCAGTACAAAAAATCATCCTTTTCCGAAACCTTCAAAGCCGTGGTCAATACCCGTGAGGGCGGACTCGCCATATACGGCGGTATAATCGGTGCTCTTACGATAGGTCTTATCGTAAGCCACTTCCGCAAGGTAAAGAAACTCCCTCTGCTTGACCTGACAGTGCTTGGTCTGCTTATCGGACAAGGTGTCGGCCGCTGGGGCAACTTCGTCAATCAGGAGGCTTTCGGTACTAACACAAACAGCTTCCTCGGAATGACAGGCGGACGTATCCAGAATACTATAATCCGTGAAACTCAGATCGGCGGAGATATGTATATCCACGATCAGGCTACAGTCGTATGGGACAAAGCTGTTCACCCATGCTTCCTTTACGAGTCACTCTGGTGTCTGCTCGGATTCTTCCTGCTCGCATGGTTCTCTAAACGCAGAAAGTATGACGGACAGCTCTTCCTCATGTACCTTACATGGTACGGTGCTGAGCGTTTTGTTGTTGAAAGTCTACGTACTGACAGCCTCTATATAGGCAGCAGCAACCTCAGAGTTTCTCAGCTTCTTTCCGCTGTAGTATGCATAGCTTCGATCATTTTGCAAATAGTTCTTTTCTCAAAAAGAAGAAGAGACCCTGAGAGCTTCGTGCTCTACGCAAATACTGAGGAATCTATCAAACTTATCGAGGAATCACGCAGAAAACGTATGGGAATGCCGCCAGAAGATGAATTCGACAGCGATGATGACGACGATATAGACTATAACGATATTCTCGATGACGACGATGATGACGACGACTTCAATGACGATGAAGATGATGATATAAACTCTGATGATGAGGATATTGAAAATGAGGATGAAACTTCCGATGAAGTATCGGACGAAAACAATAAGGAGGATGAAGAATAATGGCACAGATAATCGATGGAAAGGCTGTTTCAGCCGCAGTTAAACAGGAGGTAGCTGATGAGGCTGCAAAACTCCGTGAAGAAAAGGGACTCAAAGTTGGTCTCGCAGTTGTAATAGTAGGTAATAACCCTGCTTCAAGAGTTTACGTAAATAATAAGAAAAAAGCCTGTGAAGCAGTTGGCTTCCAGTCATTCGAGTATGCACTCGATGAGAATACTACTCAGGAACAGCTCCTCGATCTCATTCAGGTACTTAACAGGGATACAAGAGTAAACGGTATCCTCGTACAGCTCCCACTTCCTAAGCATATCGACGAAAAAACTGTTATCGATGCTATTTCTCCTGCCAAGGATGTCGACGCTTTCCACGCTATCAATGTCGGAAAAATAATGATAGGTGAGTACGCTTTCCTGCCATGTACTCCGGCAGGCGTTATGCGTCTTATCGAAAGCACAGGCACTGATATAACCGGTAAGCAGTGCGTAGTTATCGGAAGAAGTAATATCGTAGGCAAGCCTATGGCTATGCTCCTGCTCCACAAGAGCGGCACTGTTACTATCTGCCACTCCAAGACTACTAACCTCAAGGAAATATGCCTCGGAGCTGATATTCTCGTTGTTGCTATCGGTAAGGCTAACTTCGTTACAGGAGATATGATAAAGGAAGGTGCTGTGGTTATCGATGTCGGTATGAACCGTCTTGAAAACGGCAAACTCTGCGGCGATGTTGAGTTTGAATCCGCTGAAAAGAAAGCTTCTTATATCACTCCTGTTCCGGGCGGTGTTGGTCCTATGACTATCGCTATGCTCATGAAAAATACGCTTACTGCTGCTAAACAGCAGGCTGGTCTGGAGTAATATCACGCTAATTATAAGGAACTGAAAGTGGCTGCATATAGTCTTTTCAGTTCCTTTTGTTTTTTATATAATGTACTTTTCCTCTCCGCTGATATGCAGTCCGTCGGCTCTGACTTCGATTTTCATTTTATCAACTCCTTCAAATGGGTATAAGAAAACCGCCTAATCACTTAGACGGTAATCTGTCTTTATTCTGTTCGATAAGGTCATAGATGTAATCCGGAAGAGTGCCGTTTTTCCATTGTTCACGGTGTTCATTAAGCGTTCTATGATTGCAGCCTAATTTATCGGGATATTCTTTCTGAAATCCATCATTGAACCAACCGCAAACAGGACAAAGATCGTAATCGTCTCGTTCCTCGAAATAAAATTGCCCACAAACAGGACATTTCAATTCATCGTCCATTATTTTACTCCCTCTTTCCCTTTCCAGTAATTAAAATAATCAATTCCTTCCGTTGGCTTAAATAAAGTTCTAAGACCTTTGTTTATATCCGCCTTTACATAGTCGTTCTTCTTGACATCATAACGGCAGATATATCCTTCTTTTGTCTTATAGCCTAATATCTTCTTTCCGTCGGTAGCACTTTCAGCGAGCTCAACACCACGTTTTTCATACTGCTCTTTAGTTGTTATTCCGTCATCCTTGTATTCATCGGCGTGAGTTCTGCCATTCTGCCAGTGGTTATTCAGCTTCTGCTTGCTTGGGAAGCCTTTGACTCTGAGTTCATTTTCGCCGGTTGCAGATACATCTTCCGATTTTATTATATCGCTTTCATCGGATTTGTCAACACTTTTCTTTGGCTTAGCACCGCCGTTGCTGTAAAGTCTTCGACCTCCTCCGCCTGTTGCTGCCCAGCGTCCTTTTGCGTCTCTCGGCTGATTGTCACTATATCTCAGCTCTGTAAGTGCTCTTCACGGCGTATTTCATCAACCTGAAGAATATTATTCCGGACGGCTATTTCGTAAGCGTCGCAGCCTTGACAAAAGACCGTAATTATAGTAAAATGATTATAGCAAAAACAAGGAGGTGCATAATGAAAGAACTCAAACCAGATCACAGAATAAAAATGTTTGAAGAATCTTCCAAATCTCATGCATCAAAGAATATATTTGTTCAGATTCTGATATTCCTGATAGTATTTTTTCTGATATACATATTACAGTCTTTAATAGCATATGTAATTGCTTTACCAGACATAATGAAAGAAATAGGAAAAGATAATGACGTTTTGCAAGGAACTAAAAAAGTCACATACAGCTATTCAAAAGAGGTAACTTATGATATCTTTGGAAGAACCAAAGGACGGCTTATTCTCCTTTTCAGCACGTTGATAGGAACTGTTTCATCTATCTTTTATTGCCGATGCATCGAGATGCGAAAAGTCAGCTCAATGGGAGCAAGAAAACGTAAGCTTGTAAAACATTACCTCGGCGGTCTTGTTGTTGGAGCTGTCATGATGACTGTCATAACGCTTCTTACAGTTGTCTCCGGAGCAAACAGTATCAAACTTTGCACTGGAATCAATTTTGGTATAATAGCACTCTATTTCCTTGGTTTCTTTTTTCAGGGCATGAGCGAGGAATTCATCTTCCGAGGCTATCTTATGAACACTGTCGGCGGAGCTAACTCCCCTGCCATTGCTATTGGCGTCAGCTCTGTAGCCTTTGGATTAGCACATATCAGCAATCCCGGAATAAACGTCCTTGCAATGACTAACCTTATTCTTTTCGGAGTCTTTGCGGCAGTCTACATGATATATTTTGACGATATATGGGGCGGCTGTGCGATACACTCAATATGGAATTTCACTCAGGGAAATCTCTACGGAATAAGCGTAAGCGGCTCTGGCGACTCTGAATCTGTTTTTCGTACCTCCGCAAAATCTTCACACACATTCCTTACCGGCGGAGACTTCGGTATAGAGGGAAGTATATTTACTACTATCGTTCTTTTAAGCGGTCTCGCAGTCGTGGCATTTCTTATAAAAAAGAATGGCATAGCTACAACTAAAAACACAAATGAAACCCAAAGCAGCTGACATTGTTCAGCTGCTTTTTGTGTTACTAAAATCTGCAAAAAGCACTGTATAGTGTCAGTTTTGTGCTATATTACTATATAACCAGTTCAGATTTCATTTATAATGCGGATTGATTTTTCCTTTATCCACCTGTATAATTATAACAGTGATTTTATTATTAGTACTAATAATTGCAAAACATTTTCACAAAAACGCTGTTTGATTAGGCCAATCAGCAGTTGAATTCAATAATTATATTAATAAAAGAAAGAGGAGTTATTATGGCAAATTTTGAATCCAGAAATATCGAAGGAGTTGTTATCAAGTCATTCAGCAGTGTTATGGATGGACAAAAACACAGATCAAGTTATAATTATGATTTAAAGGAGATCTGTACAAAGAGCGGAAATCCAATAAAAACAATAAAATGGGAATGCCCGGATGGAATTGAATTTGACATCATGGAAGATAAAAAAATTGTTTCAGATCCATGCACATTTAGTGGAATCAAAAATGGAAAATATACTGATTTTGTAAAAGACACTGACTCTCTCAATGGATTATATGTTGCTAATCCTAAGGTTCCATCAAATTTTCACGATAGTGAATTCAAGATAAAACTCACATTTATTTTTGAATAAAAAATCGCCGCCTATGGTCATATGACCATAGGCGGTTTTATTTGGATGAGTCTGGATTGCGTTAATATCAGGTGATATCCCACCAACATTTTTCAATTCTGAAAGTATCTTCATCTGTTTTTACAATATCAGCTGTAAGAATACAATTGCTGTCAGTTTGAGCTACTATTTGGAAACCATTCTGATTTTTTTCTTTAATTTCACATGATACTACACTATCATACAAATTACCAATACTATATGTATATAACTTACCATTAAACTCAATTATTTCAGGAAGAGTTAAATGATCAGGATATAACTCTTCTGTAATAAGGTCTCCTTCTTTAAATTCATTTCTGTTATCACAATTGTAAGTAATGAGAGATTCCTCAATATACGGAGAATAATAAGCAACAAGTTCTTCAAGATTAGAGAATCTTGGATCATCAAGCCTTATGTAGTCATTTGAAGGCCAACCATTAGAAGGTGTAGGATTAGCGAATGTAACTATTTCATCTGGGACTAAATAAGGAGAATCAGGAAGATGCTCCAACTCTACATATTTATTCATAAGTAGCATTGATATATTCTGTAATTCTTCATCAGAATAATCGCTTATAGCTTTATTTGGTTCAGCAGTTAAAGGTTCGGTAATATCCTCAACTGTTTCCGGCTCTGCATTTTCCTCTGTTGATTCCTGAGTTTTCGTTGATTCAGATGTTAATTCGCTATCTTTATTTAGCAGTGCTTCTTTATAGACATCTTCCATTAATGAAGGATACTCTCCGCCCTGATAATCTTTAAACTCTTCATATTCACACTGATCCATACTGAAATCAAAAATTCTCCATCCGTAACCTTCCACATTTTCAATATAAACATTTACTCTACGTATAGTATCCGGATCATCAGCTAAACGATAATAGCTTTCCCATATAAATGAATCAGAGTCGATAGGAAATGATTTTTCATATGTTATCTCACATTTTTCCGGATCAAATGAATCTGGTTTACAAACTTGAGTATAAAGCTTAGTATAACGATCAACATACTTAGGTGCATCTGAAAAATCTACCTTAGTATAGCCATTGTCGTAAACAGCAAAATTGTGATAGTCATAATAGTCATAATATTCATAAGGAGTGATGTCATGCTCTTCAAGAAATTTATTGTCAAAAAATACATCGCCACAAAGTTTATATATCATTTTTTCATTTGAAAATTCAAGTATTTTTCGGTAATATTCTTCTAATGAACTGAAATAAGGACTATTCAGCTTATAATATTCTATTCCTACATAAATTTTACCGTTCTCTTCCTTAATATTATTTGAATACATCTCAGGAATTTTTGCTATTTCTTCATCCGTGGCATTTTCAGCATCACAATAGTAGAAATAGTAATTAATAGGTTTATCAAGTTCAATCTCAACTTCTCTTTGTAATTTCCAAAAATTAAAGAATAAATGCTCATAAAGGATTTTCTTTGCCTCTTCAGACATCATGGAAGAATCATCTTCACCATTTGCAAGGGATGTCTCTATCTCAGAAGTCGCCTGCATACTCTCGTTAGACTTCTTTGTTTTATGGAGTGCAGCGAAAGTAGCTGTACCACCGCCTACGAGCACAAGAGCAGCAGCTGCTGCACAAACAGCTCTGTACCACTTTGGCTTTCTATAAGTTTCAACGCCTTTAACTGAATTTTCATCTGTTGCTTCAAAATTATTATTTAAATCATTAAACTTCTTTTCACTCATGGAAAACACTCTCCTTTTAGTTTCTTCGTCAGCTGACGGAAAGGAATTCAGTGCATCAATGACTTCATTATCAGCATTTTCAAGTATTTCAAGATCAAAATCATCTTTTTTCATTTTCTATACCTCCTAAAGATCAATTCCGCTAACTTTCAGCATCAAACGCAGTTTTTCGAGTGCTCTTTTGCACCGCATACGTACATTTGTTGCTTTCATGTTAAGCAGTTTTGCTATTTCTCCGGAAGATCGGTCATAGTAATATTTATGCAGGATAATGGTCGAATCAGGCTCTCCAAGCTCTTTTATAAGCTGTATCAGCGTAAGCTGAACATCCTTCTTTTCAGAATTTTCAACTATATCTTCTTCTGCTTTTAGCTCTGTAAGCACATCGCCTTCAAGTGATACAGAGCGGCCGTTTTTTACAGATATACTGCGAAAGCGGTCTATTGCTCTGCGTTGAGCGATAGTAGCGATATAGCCTTTCATATCTTTATCGCCCTTATCGTCCTCGGAGTAATTGAAGAACACCTCTGCAAAAACGTCACTGACGCATTCTTCAACATCTTCAGTACCGGCAACGCTTCTTAGTCGGTTAAAAACGATAGTATAGGCATAATTAAAATACTCATCAAAAATTACTTTATGAGCTTGTTGAGGTGAATTTCTGAGGAGTGAACAATATTCACTGCCTGTCATCTGATTTCCTCCCTTTTATGAAGTTTTCCATGGATCACTTTCATTAACCATATTCGGATAGAATTTTGAAAGTGTCACAAAAAAATATCGCTGTAAAAAAATTTTTTTACAGCGACAAATTATTATGCTTTTGAAAATACAAGGAACAGCATATAGGCTGTCTGAATGGTGAACGCCGCAACAACACCAACAGTAGTTTTAGCTATAGCAAATCCTCGTTTTGACTGTGCCGGAGTTGTTGCCGGAAGTTTATCCTTGCTTCTGAATATGAGCAGCATCAGAAGTCCGAAAGCTGCAAGAGCTTCAAGGGATAAATTCAGAACGATCTCCATATCTCCTGAGAGGTCTAACTCTCCCATAACTGTAACAAATGTATTTACGAAAATATGTACTACTATTGAAGGTATTATTGAGCCGTGTTTAAGTGTTATATGTGCAAGGAATAATCCAAGAAGGAATGCAAGAAGGAACTGCGGAAGATTTCCGTGAGCAAGTCCGAAAAATACTGCTGTAGCAAATACTGCGAATCTTTGGTTTGCCTTTGAAAAGACTTTCAGCAGCATCCCACGGAAGAAGAATTCCTCCGTCACAGGAGCTATTATACAGGTATATACGATAGATATAACGAAGCCAAGTTTAGTTACCGCATATCCGTCCATATCCTGAACTTCCGTACTGTAGCCGTATTTTGTGAATATATCCTCTACTCCGAGTGAAATATATACTGATACTAACCATATAAACATCGCCGCAGTACAGTATTGTATGGCTTTACCGACATCGTAGTCCCTCGTTTTTACAAGCGACGAGGCTTTCACTCCAGCCATTTTGAATCCTATCATGGCACATCCTACATTAGCTGCTATGTATATCAGCATATTCAGCGATGTCAGTATTGATGAGCCTTTCATGTAGGTAGTTATCGAGACATTGTCAGCATCCGGATTCTGTCCTTCAAGCAGCGTTCTTATTATCAGCACTATGACCACCGCCGCAAAAGTTGAAGCGGCAAACTGCAATACTGCACACCAGCCTCCGATAGCGTAGAAATGCTTTATTTTCTGTCTCTCTGCGTAATCAGGCTCAAGACTTATCTTATATGCCGGAGTCTTTATCGGCGGAAGGACCTCTGAATAATCGTCATTATAATCGTGATATTCTGTCGGATTATTGAAAGGGTCTTTAGGGTCGGGCATTTCGGATAATGCTCTTTCCTGTTCTTTATCCTTTATGTGTTTTGTTAAACGATATATTTCGTGATTAAGAGCAGCAACTTCTGCATGATGCTGTTCTTCACTTATAAAGTCGGACATTATACTCCTCCTTTTTTGTATACTTACATGGAATATTGTAACATATTTTAAAGAGATTGTAAATAGCATTTTCAAGAAAAAAGTCCCGTCTGACAAGCGTCAACAAAATTTTCTGCTAATATTTACATTTCACCGGAAAAGTGATATACTATTAGTGTATGACAAAAATAACCAACGACAGGAGGTTTTACACTTGTTTGCAAAAGTTTCAAGCCTCGGACTGTTCGGTCTGAATGCTTTTCCTGTAGATGTTGAAATAGATATCAGCCGTGGAAATCCGCAGTTCGATATTGTCGGACTTCCCGATACCGTTGTAAAAGAGAGCCGTGAGCGTATACGTGCTGCATTAAGGTCATGCAGTATAAGCTTTCCTGTAGCTCAGGTCATGGTCAATCTCGCTCCGGCAGATACCAAAAAGAGCGGTTCTGTTCACGATATGGCTATTTTCATGGCTGTACTAAAAGCCATGAGGATGCTCGACCAGCCGCTTGACGGATGTGCATTTATCGGTGAAATATCTCTTAACGGAGATATTAGAAGAATAAACGGAGTGCTCCCTATGGTGATGCTCGCCCGTGAGAAAGGTGTAGAGTCTGTATTTGTACCGGCTGAAAACGCTCTTGAAGCGTCAGTCATAGACGGAATAAATATCTATGCCGTAAATAACGCTGAGGAGCTTATAAGACATTTCCGCAATGAGGAACTCCTATCCCCCTGCGAGCACTATATCCCTCCGGAAACAGCCTATAACGAAGTTCTCGACTTCTCTGACGTAAAGGGACAGCAGTCCGCAAAGAAAGCTCTTGAAATAGCTGCTGCCGGCGGTCATAATGCACTGCTTATCGGTTCACCCGGAAGCGGAAAAAGTATGCTTGCCAAGAGGATGCCCTCGATACTTCCGCCGCTCACTTTTGAAGAAGCTCTTGAAACTACAAAAATTCATTCCATATCAGGTTTACTTACTCCGGAAACGCCCATAATAACTAAAAGACCTTTCCGTTCACCGCATCACACTATCTCCTCTGCCGGTCTTGCCGGAGGAGGTACGATACCGCATCCCGGTGAAGTTTCACTCGCTCATAACGGACTTCTCTTCCTCGATGAGCTTGCTGAATTCGACCGTAAGACCCTTGAGATACTGCGTCAGCCGCTTGAGGACAGAAAAGTAACTATCGCCCGTGCATCAGGTACAGTGTCTTACCCTTGTACTATTATGCTTATAGGTGCTATGAATCCATGTCCATGCGGATATTACGGACATCCGAAACGCAAATGCATATGTCCGCAGAAAAAGGTAGCAAATTATCTTTCAAAAATATCAGGTCCGCTGCTCGACAGATTTGACCTTCATATAGAAGTCGCTCCTGTAGAATTCGGTGACCTGTCATCAAAAGCAAAGGAAGAATCCTCAGCAGATATAAGAAAGCGTGTCATGTCCGCAAGAAAAATACAGGAGGAACGCTTCAAAGGTACGGCTATAACCTGCAATGCTCTCATAACTCCGGACAAGCTTCAGGAAATGTGTCCTATGGATGAGAATGCAGAAAAACTTATGAAAAATGTATTTGATAAACTCGGACTCAGTGCAAGAGCTTACGACAGGATATTAAAAGTCGCAAGAACTATCGCTGACATCGATAACTCTGAGGTCATAAAAAAACAGCATATAGCCGCTGCCGCACAGTACAGAAGTCTGGACAGGAAATACTGGTCAGAAGGATAAAAGAAAGGATTACAATGAGATCAGCATTCAAAAAATTATCTATCAACAAACATAATATCGATGCCGGATTGCTGTTTGCTGTTACGCTTTGTGCCATTATAAGTACGCTTCTCATATACTCTATCGTTGAAAGCGGACTTGGTGATGACGAAGGCGTAGGTGCAAGCTACTGGAAGACCCAGCTGATATCTACAGCTGCCGGTCTGTTTGCAGCGATATTCATTTCACTTATGGATTACCGTAAACTCGTAAAGCTATGGTTCATATTCGCTCCGGCAGCGTTGGGACTTGTCGCCCTGACGTTCACCTCGCTCGGATACCAACGTTCGGGTGCGGACGATCAGGCTTGGATAAGGATCGCAGGTTTCAACCTTCAGCCTTCAGAAGTGTTGAAACTCGCATTCATACTTACTTTCAGCTATCACCTTTCCCGTGATGAGGAGGACATGAATAAACCTGCTCATATGCTCCTGCTCCTGCTGCATGGTGCACTCCCAATCGGCATAGTCGGACTTCAGGGTGACTACGGTACAGCTATTGTATTCGCTGCTATATTCGGATTCATGATATGCTCGGCAAAAATATCATGGAAATATCTTCTTGCAGCTCCATTTGCAATAGGCGGAGCTGTCGCAGGAATGTGGTTTTTCGCACTCGACTCCTTCCACAAAAAACGTATAACTATACTCTTTAACCCCGGCTCAGACCCTGAAAATATCGAGTATCAGCAGGACCTCGGTCTTGCAGCTCTTAAATCAGGCAAGATATTCGGCAAGGGACTTTTCAAAAATGCCGAAGAATATATCTATGTTCCCGAAATACACAACGATTTCATTTTTACCTATGTCGGACAGGTTTTCGGCTTCCTCGGCTCTATCGGACTTCTTATCATCCTTGCTTATATATGCCTGAAAATATTTGCTGACAGCCGTGTTACCCGTGACCGTCTCGGTAGATTCATCTGTATGGGAGCTTTCGGTCTGATGCTCTCACACTGTATAATGAATATCGGCATGGTACTTAAAGTTGCTCCGGTTATCGGAGTTCCTCTGCCATTCCTCAGTGCCGGCGGTACAGCTATGATAAGTATGTACGCAGTCATAGGTCTTGTGCTCAGCACATACAGTCACCGAGCTGTTACCTATAATGTATTCTACGATGACAACGACTGATAATTATTTCTCAGACAATTAAATCACGACCTAAAATAAAGGCTTCATACAATTTCGTATGAAGCCTTTTTGTTATGTTCTTTTATCACTTCTTACGCTTTTTCATAAGAAGCATTGCTACAGCTATCAATGCCAGAAGTCCGCTTGCACCAATTCCCAATGATGCAGTCATATTTCTCTGGAAGAATGAAGCTGAAAGCTTAAATTTGATACCGCTCTTGGAATCTTCTGAGTAGTTTCCTGCCTTATCCTTTACGGATACCAGTATATCCTCTGTTGAGTTTCTGCCGGTCGCCTTTATAGGAAGCTCAATTATGATATTATTAGCACTATCACTGCTCAATGATGCACCGAACATACGAAGTCCCTCGACATCATACTTGTGATTGTTTATCTTTACGACAATATCATTTTTGCTCAAAGACTCAACATCCTTCATATTCTGGTCGGAACAGGTTATCCTGAGCTGTGTTTCAGATTCTTTCAGTACTGCGTTATCCTCAACACCTGCTATTATTACTTCCGGAGCAGTCCTGTCAATTGTGAATTCTATTCCGCACTTTCTCTCAGCGTATACCGGAGCGTTATTACTGTTGATATTTCCGGCTTCATCCTTCGACTGTATATTTATGAGATAGTTACCGTCAGCATTGAAATTATCGCTATTCAACGTGTAAATATACTCATACCAGCCGTCCTGTTCTTCTTCGCTTTCTGCCGCATTCACTTCTTTATTGCCGGTCTTATAGGATTCGATATTCATTCCAGCTGAATCGATCTTTTTGGTATCATAACCGTTTCTTATAACAGTAACTTCCCTGTCCTCAGTTATCTCTGAAGGACTTATCTCCCTTACAACTACCTGCAATTCAGTGCTTACCGGCGTACCTTCACTGAATTTTTTGATCGCATCGATAGCCGGTTCATTTATTACCTCATATGTTGAACCGTATCTGTTTACAGACACTGTGAGATGCTGAGGTCTTGCTGCGTTTCCAGCCATATCCTCGGCAGTTATGGTGATATTATAGATACCGTCTGTTTCAGGTTCATCACCAAATATATCGTATATCAGCTCATAGCTTGCAGCAGTTGAGAATGTTCCGCTTCTGAATTTTTGAGAAGAACAAGTGAATTTCTTATCTGTCTTACCGTTTACATCTACCTTTTCTATAACTACCTTGCAAAGCTTATCTGCCATTCCCTCATCTGCCATATTGAAGTCAAGGAAGGTAACAGTAGGTGCGAAAGTTCCGTTTACAGCCCTTTTATCGGACAATTCTCCGGTAAAGGTCTGCATTATCTTAGGAGCTGTTGTATCGATATAGAATGTACCTGAACTATATGGTGATGCACTGTTTCTTGCAGGATCGGTATAATTCAGTCTGAAAGAGTACTTTCCGTCTCTTGAGAATACCACGCTTGCTGTCCACTCATCAGGATCAGAGCTGCTGCGTTTCCATGAATCAGGCTCTATATTGAGTGAAGGAAGACTTACATAGCTTGTATTATCAGAGTCAAACGCACTCAGATCAAACTTTACTGCCTTAGGATCAAAGTTATGATCCACTATCTTTACGGTCGCTTTTCTTGCAGCATGGTAGTATACCTCGTTCTTCACATCATTGTTATCGAATGAGGCAGTAAGTACCGGAGCTATAGTATCGATAGTGAATGCCTCTGTATTTGAAGCTCCGCTCTTATGACCTGCTGCATCAGCTGCTGCCATACTGAATGTATAGTCTGCATCAGCAATGAATGTAACCTTTGCTTCCCAGATATTAGCGTTATCGCTGTCAATATCCGACTCACCGCTGACGAGTCTCCACTGTCCTACTGTATACGAACTTTCAGCAGTTACAGGTCCGGAAGGATTTGACACAGCCACATTTATAAGCTCGTTGAGTTTCTTGGTATCAAGGTTTCTCTCCTTTACTCTTACTGTAGCTGTTCTGTGAGTATTATAATACTTCTTTCCGTTTACCTCATTTGCTGCATTGTTATCAAAAGTTACAGACTGTATCACAGGAGCCTGAGTATCTATAGAGAAGCTTGCAGATGATGCACTTGAATGTCCTGAATTACACTTCATGCTGACTGAAAGCTCCATATTGCTGCGTTCCTGATTTACAGAAACAACAGCTTCAAGTCTTGTGATATTATTCTTATCCATTTCGGTGATAGTCCAGTTTATGCCGGCAGAGTCCTTGATAACCGAACCCACTTCGTATCTGTCATCATCGATATGGTCTATACTGCTTATGCTGATATGTCCGGCACTAAGAGCCTGACCGTCAGATGTATTCAACGCCCAGTCAACATCACCTATACCTGTGTTATCCTTTATGACCATAGGTATGCGTACAGCCTTATCATAAAGCTTAATGCCTGTACCTGTAGTTTTGTAAGCTGTTTCAGGGAGCTGAATACTTATATGCTCCTCAGCGTTGTGCTGAGCCTGAGACTCAAGTATGATACCGTCAGGAGTACGCCAGCCGCTGCAATTTCCAGCATTATCGAATACTCTTGCGACTATCTGTCCTGCCCAGTTTGCCGGAACTCTGAATACCGGTTCGGACTTTCCGCTGATAGTGTGTATACCTGCCTCAGCTATAAGGCTGTCGTTTATATCAGTTCCGTCCGGGATAAGACTTGCATCTATGAGTGAGTACTCATAGCGATTGATACCGGAACTTATATTTCCACCATCATCAGCAGCGTTGATCCTTACTACTGTATCATCAAAGAAATAGTAACCGTAATCCATTTCCTGTGCAGGATAGGAATTATCGTCCTCATCGTCTATTGAGTAGCCGGATTTATTTTTATCGAAATAAAAACTGTTTACAGAAGGAGCAAAATCCTCAGTTCTTACAGTGAACGAAACCTGCTTGCTCTTATTGCTTACATTGTCGACAGCATCGAATATGTAGGTTCCATTGTTTCCGGCAGGTATAGTCAAGGTATAGCGTTTTTTCCTGCTGATACCTGTAGCACTGTCTACTTCTTCGCCTGCAAATTCAAGTTTTTCTTTTCCCAATGAGTTTATGGAATATACTCCGGATTCCTTATCCTCAGCAGATAATGTCAGAACCACACGTTTATTAGTCCATGAACCGCTTGTATATCCTGATTTATTTCCGTTACCGTCAACTACGACCGCACTTTCGATTTTTAGCTCAGGAGCTGAACGGTCTATCCTTATAGTCTTTGATACAGGGAAAGACTTGTTCATTGCAAGGTCCTCAGCTGTTACAGTTATACTGTTTGAACCGTCAGCCATATCAGCCTTGTAGTAGCCTGTATATCTGCAATCAGCACTTTCTGCCGACTCAAACAGCTTAGGGTCAGAACTTCTTGAAACGACCTTTCCGTTGACGCTTACGCTCTCTATACCGGAGTACTTATCGGAAGCTTCTACCTTATACTCAAACGGAGCGTTAGTCCAGACTGAATTCTTTGGACTGCTGTAAGCGTGGAATTTTAGTCCGTCATTATGGTAGAATCCGTTATGATTCTTGTCGCTCTTCTTGCTGTTTTCGAGAGCAGTCTCAAAAGCGTTATCATTTCCGCCGGAGCGAATTACCGGTGATATATTAACGTCCGGAGCTCCGGTTTCGAGATAAAGGTTGATATATCCTGTCTCCTCATTACTTGGAGTAACATTCTTTATGTCGCCGTTTTCGACATTAACGGTATATGAAACTCCGGTTACTCCCATAGAGCTTGCCTGAACGGTAAATTCTCTGTGAGGGTCCTTATCCGGGTCAAAAGTGAATTCAACAGAAGCGGATGCGTCCTCGGGAGCTTTCTCTGCATATACATCGCCGTTGCTGCTTACCGCACTTATTGCGTCGATAGTAAGCGGTACTAAGCTCTTGTCCTCAGCTGTTACCTTTACTGTCATTGTGTCATGGCCAAAAATACCGAACGAAAGGAATCTTAGAGTTGACTTATCTGTAGTAACGTCAAAATCTGTTATCTGTATATCAGGAGCAACTGCATTTACTGCTACAGAAGTCTTTGTTACAACACCGGTAGTCTTATCGAGGAAATAAACTGTATGCATTTCCTCACCGGTCTGCTGTATTTTCTCATGACAAACTACTTTTGCTGCCTGTATGAAATTATAATCTTCAGACTCAGCCGAAGCTTCATAATAATTGTATTCAGCATCTTCACCGGTCACTTCAATATCATACTCATCAACAAGAGTGCTGACATTATAGCTCTTACCGCTGCCATTCCATAGCAGTGAAGTATTCATAGCCGGATCGAGTCTGTCGTTTATCTTTGTAATATTCAGCGACGCAGTATTGCTGTTTTCTTCTGCTTCTGCGAATACTACCTCATAGTTATTTTCTGTTTTTACCTTTTCAGGGTCAGTGAGAGATACCATTCCGTTATTGCTGATAACAGCACCGTTTGTCTCTGCTGCACTGAATATCTCTGTGCCGTTCCTTGTTATGGACTTTACGTAATATCCTGCTTTCGGAACTGCGTTGACTGTTATACTGCCGGAGTAATTTGCATTTCCGTCAGCATCTATGCCCTGAAGCTCAGCTGTACCGCCCTCACCGGCAGTTATGCTCTGAGCAAAAGCCTGAAGCTCAAACTGTACCTGAACATTGTGGCTCGGAGAATTAAGGTCAAACATTATGTCGACGAGCTTTCTTGTAGGATCATCTTCTCTTACACGAACTCCATTGCTTCCGCCATTGTAATTGACGCTGTGTATCATCCACTTATGTGCAGGATTCGATATGTCATCCGCACCGTTATCTGTAACAGTCACAAGGAGCTGAGCACCTGTGATACCGTGGCTGACATCAAAAGAATTCTCTTTACGGTCTTCATAGAAGAATCCGCTTGTATGATGCTGACCTACTATCTCGACCTTTCCAATACCGTCGGCAAGCGGCAAAACCTGACCGCTTCTTGCAAGTTCAGCAAGGTCAATACTGAGGGCAAGGAAATAATTGATCTCAATAGTCGCATTGCAGTGGATATTAGTGGTATCAATATTATAGCTTACAGAACCGTCCGGATTATTCTGCGGCAGAAGCTCCACACGCTTTTTGTCGCTGTCAGGTATGATATACACCTTTCCAAGCGAATAGCCGCTGTTAGGAGTAACTGTGAGCAGCTTATGATCTTCGCTCAGAACAGCTCTTCCGAAGCTTGTATTATTGTTTACAATAAAGTCAGTGCTTTCAATTTTAGTAATGCACTTTATATCGCCCGTCATATTATTTTTATCTATGACAAGAGGCTCATTGGTAACTACAGTACCCGTATCGAACTCAACAGCTATCTGATATATCTTACCTGCGACAACATCGGCATTTGCAGGTTTTACAATAAACTTATCAGGCTGTTCTTCTACCACAAATTCACCGGAATCATTTTTTAGTGTCACTGTGAAAGGCTCTGCTGTAACAGCACCGCTGCCTACTGTATAGAAGAAAGGCTTGGTATACTCATTAGGATCTCCGCCTACTCTTACCTTAGAAGCATACGGAGTTATCCTTACTTTCTCACCGTAATAATATGGCACTGAATTATCTTTAGTATAACGTTTTATGGTATACGAACTGCTCTCCGGAACATCACCTGTTCTGAGTTCAGTTACCTTCAAAACAGTCATATCCGGCTCAAACATATCCGACTCAAACTCGGAGTACTCATCGTCATTGGATATAAGTATATTTCCTGTATCGGTATAGCCTCTGTGTTTGATATAATCATACGCAAGAGGTGAAAGGATAGTATTGTCATTAAGATAGAAGAAAGAGGTTCCGTTCTCCGGATACACGAACTGAGATGCATTCAGGTCCCATGTATTTATAGTAACTGAGAGCTTATTGTCAGTAAAGCCATTCAGATCATACGGATTTTCCGCAAGGGTATCCTCTTTTGCAGTTATCTCCACAGTATATGCACCGGCAGGCACAGTTACGCCGTCGGCATTTATTACCTTTCTCTCCTCAACAGACTCCGGATCACTCGGGTCAGCCGGTATTATAATATTTATGTCAAAGAAATTTCTTACGATATCATAGTACTCAACACCTATGACAAACTCTCCGACTATTTCCGGCTCACGGGATGTGATGACCAGACATGAAGGATACTCAGATTTGCTGGTAACCATAGCACTTTTTCTGTTATTTGGCACTGCAGCTGCGTCCTCAGCATAGGAAACAGCCGTTATATCCTTATTATTAAGAAGCACATTATCCCAGCATAGTGCCGAAACTGTCAGTGCAGCCGCAACCGAAAGTGCGGAGGCACGTTTAGCCAGTTCACTCTTTTTCATTTCTACCACTCATCCTTTCATCTGTGCTCTTTTGTTCAAATATATATAATTTCTTCCGTTAACTGCTGAATGAAAAATTATCATAAATAGAGCTAATGACCACACTGCAAACTTTATTGTCTGCGGTACATCTTTTATGAAAATCATTACAACTGCGGCAGCTGTGACCGGTATTGTTATTATATCGACCGGTCTTGCCTGCTTTGTCCGGAAAAATGCAAATGCTCCGGGAGACAATGTTTTGTCTTCCTTAAAATTCTCTTTTTTTCTTGCTCTGTCCAGTATAATAAGAAATACTGTTCCGGAAAGAGCTCCGGTCCAGAACAGGATACCGACTCCATAGGCAAGTATCCTTCTGATACCGGGGATATTAAAGTCCGCAAATATCATCAGCAAAAATGACAGCGGTATGAGCCAGTAACAGCAAAGCATCAGCATAAATATTTTCCTGAACTTCGCCATATCCCTTTTCATAATTATCCTCCGTATATCATATATCAATTATTTCCTGAGTATGTATGAGCACTATATTTTTGGTTATCTTAAATCCTGAGTATACAGGAGCATAGTCACCAATATCTGTATCCTCAACCGAGGCAGACTGTGCTGTCTGAGCTGCGGCAGGAGCTGCACTGAGCACTGAAGTCTCCTGTGCACCGTAGTTGTCTACAGGTGTCTCTGAGAGTACTGAGGTCTCCTGTGCACCGTAGTCGTCAACAGGTGTCTCTGAGAGTACTGAAGTCTCCTGTGCACCATAATTATCTACAGGTGTCTCTGAGAGCACTGATGTCTCCTGTGCACCATAGTCGTCAACAGGTGTCTCTGAGAGCACTGATGTCTCCTGTGCACCGTAATTGTCAACAGGTGTCTCTGAGAGTACCGAAGTCTCCTGTACACCATAATCGTCAACAGGTGTCTCTGAGAGTACTGAGGTCTCCTGTACACCATAGTCGTCAACAGGTGTCTCTGAGAGTACCGAAGTCTCCTGTACACCATTTATGTCCGCCTGAGCAGCTGAAAGAACAGTAGTTTCAGGCTTTTCGTTTGCGAGCTCATCAACCTTTATCTCCTCATTCTGAACAGCCTTCGGAGCTTCCTTATCGGCTGCTGCCGGAGGTTCTACGAGTGCCTTAGGCTTATATGCCTGTTCAGGATACTCCTGCTTTTCATAGTACTCCTTTGCACTGAATTCCTCCTGAGGTTTATTAGCTTCTTTTCTTGAAGTTATATCATTCTTTATCTTATTTAGCTTGCCGGAAAATTCACCGGTAAGTCCGCTTTTCTTCTTTTTGGAATTAGGAGCTATAAAGCGTCCGGTAAGGGAATTCTCCTTTTCCATTTCGTCTATCTTACGCTTCTGAGCTCTTCCGGTCTTGATATTGAAAATATTTCTTATATCAAATACAAAAAACATTACAATAGCAGCTACAAAGAAGAGTATAGCAAGAATTATGCAGACTATAAAGCCATTGTGATATAAATTTATCAGCTTTTCAGAGTCCGCAGCAAGAACCAAATTAGAAAGTGCAACTCTCATTATTCCGCACCTCCCTGTTTCTGTCGTGACTTAGCTGCATTGCTTACCTGTTCCAAAGTCATATCTATCAGCTTTCTGAGTTCCGCAGCCTGTTTATCGTTATTCTCAGCATAGTAAGTAGGATAAGTGCTGATCTTTCCGACATTCTCAAGTATCTTGCCAAACTCAGCCTTTATCTCATCCTCAGTCTTAACTTTAAGGAATTCGTCAGCCTTTGAATAAACGGTAACAGCAAAGCTTTTATAAACTGAAAGTGCTATAGTAACAGTTTCAGTACTTTCAAGGTCCATAGCGATCATGGAAGAATAGTCGTTCCAGTAATCGAGGAAAGAGTACTCATAATAGCCCTCATTGTTTACCTGACCTCTTCCGCCGTCCTTCATAAACTTTGACATTTTAGTTATTATCTCAGCCTTTTCGGCAATTGTATCGTGGTCCTTACGCTGCTCATCCTCGGCAGCTTTTTTCAGCTTTTCAGTATCCGGAATTTTGCTTAGCCATGCATATGCATACTGAGCTCCGGTCTGACGAACAGTGCTGTCAGTAATATCAGCATCAGCATCAGTATTGAAATTGAAATAATAATATCTTCCGACATCATAGCAGAAGAGTGAGTATGCTTCCGGATCACTGTCTTTTAAAGCCTTTTCTCTCGGCTTTTCGGAAGTACCCGAAGTCAGCCTTATGAGTGTAGAGTTCTCCTCAGCTGTCAGAACTCCGTCACCTTTAAAGTAGTTCAGAAGCTCGTTATATGCCTTAGCATCATCCGGTTTCAGCGAAATGGCTTTATTATAAAGATCATATGCTTCATCAGTCTCCGCAGTAGAAGCTCTGAGCAGATATGAATCGTAAGTATCAGCAGTTTTGCTCTTTTCAAGCGACTTGAACGTCAACGCACCGCCTACCATAACAAGGCTTAATGCAGATGTTGCAATGAAAGTTCTCCACTTGAAATTCTGAGCTTTCTTACTTTCAGCATCAAGATCCTGATAGTGTTCAAGTGCATACATAAGCTCAGCACAGGTCTGATAACGGTCATCAGGATTCTGCTGTGTACATTTAAGTATTATTTCTTCAAGTCCGGATGAAAGCAGGGAGTTCCACTGCCTTATCGGATACATCTTATACGGATATACAGCCGGATTATGACCTGTAACAAGGTGATACATGGTCGCACCAAGGCAGTATATGTCTGTTCGTGGGTCAGTCTGTCCCTGACCTCCGAACTGCTCCGGAGCAGCATATCCTCTTGTTCCCAGACAAGTGGTATCAGCAACACCGGCATATTTGAATTCTCTTGCAGTACCAAAGTCAATAAGCGTTACAGAGCCGTCAGGCTTGAGCATAACATTGGCAGGCTTCATATCACGATAGATTATAGGCGGCTTTCTGGAATGAAGATAACCCAGAACGTCGCAGAGCTGCTTTGCCCATGCAATAACATCATCCTGATCCTGAGCCCCTTCCTCCTGAAGTTTCTTATCAAGAGCATTACCCTCGATATAGTCCATAACTATGAGAAAAGTACCGTCGCCGTCGATAACATCGACGATGCTCGGAAGATTAGGATGATTGAAACGTTTGAGCATATCTATCTCAGCCACAAGTCCCTGCTTGACAACATCAAAGTCCTGCTTGCCGTCTTTACGCACTTCCTTGATAGCCCACTGCTTATTGGCTTTCTCGTTCATCGCAAGGTAAACGATACTCATACCGCCCTTGCCGATAACGTTCAGTATTTTATATTTTCCGTCAATAACTTGTCCTATTTCCAGCATAACAATCACTCAATCCGCTCGGACGAGAATAGCGGTAATATTATCCGTTTCCCGTCTGTTTTTATTTAGCTCAGTAAAATAAATCAATGTATCCAGCATTGCCTTTTCGTCTGTAAGCATCTGTGAATTCATTCTCTCAAAGAATTCCGACGGAGTTACAGTGTGTCTGAATCCATCGCTGCATAGCAGATAACAATCGCCGGACTCTATCTCTTCCGAATAAAAATCTGGAGAAATAACATCGCTCGCTCCAACGCACTGGAGCAGTACATTTCTCTGGTCGCTAACACTCGCTTCCTCAGGAGTCATACGTCCCATATCTATTTCACGCTGTACATAAGTCTGATCTTTTGTAAGCTGATAGATAGTATCTGTCATTTTATATGCTCTTGAATCTCCGATATTCATTATATAGTACCTTCCGGCTGCAAAAAGCATCACAACTATAGTAGTACCAAGACTTACTCCATTCTTCGCACCATATTCTCCTATACGGTGGTTCATATCAAAGGCTATACTTCCAAATGAATTGAATACTGCCTGATGATCTACTCCGTTCTGCACTATCTCCGGAAGTTTATTTTTGAACCAATCAGAAAAAGCATTTATCAGAGCTGCACTTGCAACTTCTCCCTTTGCAAGACCTCCCATGCCGTCACATATAACAGCCATAAGGATCCTTCCTATTTCTGTTTCTGCCTCCATTATCAAAGCAGAATCCTGATTCGTTCTTTTTTTTATGCCTACATCGGTATGTACGGCTGTTAAAAATTTCATAGTCCTGACACCTTATTTCTGATCTGGATTTTATCTTCGCATATTAAGATAATTATTTTTACTTAATAAAACTGCACTTTTTATTTATTATACACTATTCATCTTTTTATGTCAATATACCTAACAAAATTTTATGCCCAGCTCATTAATTTCATCAGTTTCTACAATACTATAACACTATTTTCTATCTTTCGTGCAATAAAAAAGACTGCATCGTAATGCAGTCACATTCAGGGGAAATTAACATTATAGTTTTTATATTTTTGTTATCTGAAGCTAAACCCTCTTCGCTTGACACTCGAAACACTGAGTGTTATAATTACAATAATGTTTTGTCTTATTATCGCTATTTATAAATAGTAAGCACACAGTAACACTAAACTATGAGGCATAATAAATGTCTTAAACACAAAACACACTCACCACATTTAATATAGAGGAGCAAAACTCGATGCACAACATTTTAATAATTGAAGACGACATTTCATTAAATCAGGGACTTTCCATATACCTTAGCAAAGAAAACAACACATTTCAGGCACATGAATTAAAAACCGCTGAAGATATATTCAAAAATAACAAAATAGACCTTATCATACTTGATATATCGCTTCCTGACGGCAGCGGACTTGAATTCTGCTCAAAAATAAGAGCAGCTTCAAACGTGCCCATTATTTTTCTGACAGCCAACAATCTTGAAACAGACGTTGTTTCAGGCTTTATAGTCGGCTGTGACGATTTTGTTACAAAGCCTTTCAGTATGATGATACTTCAGGAACGTATAAAAGCTGTATTAAAACGATGTGACGGAAATTCATCCATGCGTTTTACTATCGATGACCTTGTACTTGATTTCGATAATCTGATTTTTTCAAAAGGAGAAAAAACAATAGAACTCAGCAAAAACGAACAGAAATTACTGAAAAAGCTCATTCTAAACAAAGGTCAGATACTCACAAGAGAACAGCTAATGGAAACCATATACAGCAATGATTCGGATTTCATAGTCGAAAATGCACTTAACGTAACAATAAGAAGATTAAGACAAAAAATCGAGGACGACCCTAAATCTCCGGTATATATAAAGAATATCTACGGACTTGGCTATATATGGACCGGAGGTATTGCAAAATGAAAATGCTGTTATTTATTCTTTTTATTTTATGTACTATCGAATTTATTTATATTATCATTTCAAAAATTTCAGCAGTCAATATGTATAAAAAGCTATCAAAGGCATTTGATGATGCTATAAACGAAAGACCTGTAGAACTTCATTACGATGAAAGTATATTATCGTCGTTATATGATTCTATATTAAGATATATAAACATCAATAAAAGCAAGCTTGAAGCAGCTGAGGACGAGAAAGAGTCTTTGCAGATGATAATATCTAATGTATCTCATCAGATAGGACAGCCTGTCAGTGATGTATGTCTTTATATTGAACTGCTTACTGAAAAAGATATACAGGACGAAGAAACACGAATCTTACTGAACGACCTGCACAGGCAGTCAGAAAAGCTTAGGTTTCTTTTTGAGGTAATGCTGAAATCTTCTCGTCTTGAAGCAGGTATAATCGCTGTAAATAATATTAAAAGACAAAGTGTAAGAAAACTCATATCTGATACGATCCTTGAACTTATAACATCTATTACTGCAAAAAATATCAATATTTGCGTTGATATAGACGAGGAGGTAACGGCAGATTTCGATTTCAACTGGACAAAAGAAGCTGTGTATAACTTAATTGAGAATGCTGTAAAATATACTCCCCAAAACGGACTGATATCCATAAAATCAATATGCTATGAGACATATGTGT
Source organism: Ruminococcus sp. (assembly GCA_017543335.1). Classification (GTDB taxonomy): domain Bacteria; phylum Bacillota; class Clostridia; order Oscillospirales; family Ruminococcaceae; genus Ruminococcus. Next base: position 4,055 of record JAFYGE010000060.1, on the reverse strand, counting down.
GCCTTGATATTTCTGACACAGGTATAGGTATCGCAAAAAATGAATTCAATGATATTTTCAAAAGGTTCTATCGCTCAGAAGCAGTAAAAGGCTACAGTGGGCTTGGGATAGGACTTTTTCTTTCCCGTGAAATAATCCTGAAGGAAAACGGATATATAAAAGTTTCTTCAGTTATAGGAAAAGGAAGTACTTTCTCAGTCTTTCTGCCATGCTAAAAATAACAGCTTTATTATTTTTCGGTAATTATTCAGTAACTATTAATATATATAATTACTTCATTGATCTAAGGCAATACCGCACAAAGCACACCTTGCGGTTTTGTACTGAATCTGCTTGCACATTTTCCGTCATCTTGCACAGAACTTCCTTGACATACGGCAGTATGCCTGCGGAAGTTCTATACAATCTGACGAAAAATCTGACTGTGCATCTTCAGCACAATCTTTGTGCGATATTACCCTAAATTTTAAGGAGTGAAGTCAAATGGAAGTATTAAGAGCAGAAAAACTTATCAAACATTATGGTAAAAATCAGAATATTGTTCGTGCTTTGAATAATGTCAACATTTCGGTAAAAAATGAGGAATTCGTTTCTATCACGGGAACAAGCGGAAGCGGAAAAAGCACTCTTCTGCATCTTCTCGGAGGTCTCGACCGTCCAACATCCGGACAGGTATTCATTGGCGATAAAAATATATTTAAAATGAATGACGATGAACTGACTATTTTCCGCCGCAGAAAAATAGGTTTTGTCTTTCAGAATTATAACCTCATCCCGATATTAAATGTCTATGAAAATATTGTTCTTCCAACTAAACTTGACGGCAAACAGCCGGATACAAAATTCGTGGACGAAATAATCGAATCACTTGGTCTGACCAAAAAAATAAACAGTTATCCGAATAATCTTTCTGGAGGACAACAGCAAAGAGTCGCTATCGCCCGTGCCCTTGTTTCAAAACCAACTATTCTCCTCGCTGATGAACCAACAGGAAATCTCGATAGTAAAACAAGCATGGAAGTCATACTGCTTCTTAAAAAAATGAATAAGCAGTTCAAGCAGACTATAATCATTATTACTCATAATGATGAAATAGCTCAGATGACTGACCGCATAATACGTATTGAAGACGGAAAGATAGTTTCAGGGGAAAAGTGATATGCTTAAAGTTCCAAATAATAAAACTATCTTTTCTCTTGCATTAAGGCAGCTAAAAAGTTCATGGCTAAAAAATATTTTTTCTGTTGCTGCAATAATACTTACTACGATGCTTATAATGACCATCCTCACTATAGGCAATACGCTTATGGAAGCCGGAAAAGCCGCACAGATGAAAGATAACGGTCAGAAGTCCGAAGTATCTTTTCAATGTCTGCTGAAAAATGAAGCGGATGCAATTTCATCACATGATATGGTAGAAAAGTTTGGTGCTTCAAGAATAGTTGCAGGAGTTCATACCGCTCCATGGGATAAAACACCTCTTGAAATACGCACTGCTGACGAAGAGTACGCAGATATGACATACAGTCTTCCTACAGTAGGCAGACTTCCGGAAAACAAAAATGAAATTGCTGTAAAAACGTGGATGCTTAAAGATATGGGATTACCTTGCGAGATAGGTCAGAAGTTCCCTGTTTCATTTGATGTTGATAACAAGCATTATGAACTTGAATTTACAGTGAGCGGTATATGGAGCGATAATAAAACACTTTCTCCATATGCTACAGCATACATATCAGTTGAATTAGCTGACGAATTACTGCAAAATACAAATGTTGAGGAAAATATCAGCAACGGTACGTATATCGGCTCATATCAGGCAGCGGCTGATCTTGATTGTAAAGATGAAGATCTGAAAAGCGTACTCGATAAGATAGTCGAAGATACAAATACCGATCCTGCAAGAAGTGTTCCAAGAGTCAACGAGGCTTTCAGAGATACAAAAACTGATAAAGGTACGATAGCAGCTGTTGTTTGTATACTGATCATTGTAATGATAAGCGGATTCTTTCTCATATATAATATATTTTTTATTTCGATCGAAAAAAATATCCGCTCTTACGGTATGCTTAAAACAATAGGAACTACTTCTTCTCAGATAAAGCGTATGGTCAATATACAGAGCCTGATCTACTGTCTGATAGGCATACCGTGCGGACTTGCGGCAGGTTACTTCCTGTCTGCAAAAATGTTTCCATATGCAGTTTCAATATCTAATGTTACAGAGAATGTCGATATTGTTGTAAGTCCGGTATTTGTGGCGTCAGCAGCTCTGCTATCTTTGATAACTGTCTTTATCAGCTGTAGACATCCTGCAAAATATGCTTCTAAAATAACTCCCATAGAGTCCATGAGATTCAATGGGACAAATAAAATCTATCACCCTAAAAAGAAACTTATCTCAAAACGCTCCGGCATCTTCCAGATGGGATATGCGAACCTTTTCAGAAACAAAAAGAAAACTGTAATTACTATAGTTTCAGTAGTTTTAGGTATGATTCTTGTAAATGTTTTCTATACCTTTTCCAAAAGCTTCGATGTTGAGAATATGACCCAAACTTATATTTACGGAGAAGTTATGGTCGCTGATAAAAGCTATGTCGATTTTTCTTCGTCATATAACGAACCAACATATACTCTTAAAGAAAATGATGTCAAAAAAATCTCCTCTTTTGAGGGAGTAAAAAATGCTGCGGCAGTTTATTTCAGATGTGATGATAAAACTTATATCAACTCACAGGGTGAACCAACTTATTCAATGCTTTATGGTCTTGATGACTATTGGTACGATATACTCGAAGACAGCATGATAAGCGGCGATTTCGACAAGCAAAAATTCCAGACCGGAAAATACATTATCATCGCTTATGATAAAGGTGCAGATGTAAGTATAGGAGATACAGTGACAGTAAACAAGGATAAAGAATATGAGGTCATGGGAAAAGTTTCATATGAGAAATTATTCGCATTGTCTGCAAGATATAACGTCGCAATAGGCTTCTCTGCTTACCTACCGGCATCAGAATTGATCGACATGAAAGATACTGATATAATGTCGCTCTCGCTTTTTGCCGATGATAATGAGGTGAACAGGCTAAAAGATAAGCTCGACAGCTACATCTCGTTAAATAATAAGGAACTTGACTATACTGTTAAATCCGAATATAAAAACGAGATCAAAAAGAATAATTCTCAGTTTTCTGTAGTCAGCATCACTCTTAGCCTTGTTATACTCTTGATAGGAATGATAAATTTCATAAATACTTCTATATCAGAAATTATATCAAGAAAATACGAAACCGCTATTCTTAATGCGATAGGCATGACTTCAAAACAAATACGCTCTATGCAGATGTTTGAAAGCCTTATCTTTGCTCTGATAGTCTCTTTGTTTTATGTGCCTGTAAGCACATTGCTCAGCTACCTTATAATAGGTGTTATTCTTCGTGACAGCGGTGCATTCAAGTACCATTTCAGTATAGTTCCTATAGCTGTAACAATGCTCCTTCTTATTGTAACCTCTGTAATAATACCACTGATAGTATCTAAGTTTATTACTAAGAAAAGTGCTGTTGAAAGACTTAGCGATTAATATTATAAAATCCGGATCGAATATGTATATTCGGTCCGGATTTTAATTTTTTGGGGTAAATGTTAGTCCAAAATTAATGATTTCATAGGAAACATATATAATCTGCTTTCTATGTATCTGCCACAGGAGGCTCACAAATCGTTCACAGCGACTTTTGTTGCTCTCGGTGGTGTAGTTTCCCGAACTGCAACCAATGCCGTCAAAAACGGCTCACAAACCGCTGATAAACTTTCTATCATTCCTTTTTTGTAGAACAAAAAAGGACTCGATTCCAGTGTTTTCACATTTCGTGAAAATTATTAAAATCGAGTCTAAATACATTATTATACAAACTATAAAATAAAAAGATACTGAACAAATTGTTCAGTATCTTTTTTTGGCTCCCCCTGCCCGGCTCGAACGGGCGACAACTCGGTTAACAGCCGAGTGCTCTACCGACTGAACTAAGGAGGACTATGAATGC
>JAFYGE010000059.1 GCA_017543335.1 Ruminococcus sp. | reverse complement strand
CTCTTTAACATTTTCCATTGCCTTGTCAGGAGCTTTTTCTTCCTTGACCGGCTCGGACTTCTTCTCCTCTGCCTTTGGTGCTTCCGGAGCTTTTTCTTCCTTAACTGGCTCGGACTTCTTTTCCTCGACCTTTGGAGCTTCCGGAGTCTTTTCTTCCTTAACTGGCTCGGACTTCTTCTCCTCGACCTTTGGTGCTTCCGGAGCTTTTTCCTCCTTGACCGGCTCGGACTTCTTTTCCTCGACCTTTGGTGCTTCCGGAGCTTTTTCTTCCTTGACCGGCTCGGACTTCTTCTCCTCTGCCTTTGGTGCTTCCGGAGTTAAAGGTGCAGCTGTCTGTGCAGGTCTCTGGAATGCGGCTGTACTTGCCGACTGCGGTACAGGAGGCTTATTCAGTACTCCTGACTGCTGTGCACCGTAAGTCTGTCTTGGTACGATCGTATAGGTTACGGGAGAAGCTCCCATAATGAATTTTTCAAGCTCGTTTACCGAGAAATTCGGCATTCTTCCGGCAAATGCCATAAAATTGTTCACACTTGTTCTGTCCTGATTATCAGCGAACTTAGCTGCTGAGGCTATCTGCGAGAAACAATTCATGAATCCCTTATTCAGTGCCGGAGAATTGAGCACCGGCTGGTAAATAAGGAATAATTCGCCGGTATTTTCGTTTATGATTATAAAATCAAGATCCAGCACTACTTTTGCCGGATGAAGTTTAAAATGTATAACAGCCTTATACGCTTCAAGAAGCTGAGCTATCATCATATAGAAGTGATCCTTATTGATGTTCCTTTTCAGGAATCTGCTCAAAGGCACACCTTTAGCTCCGGTAAAAAGTATCTTACTTGAATCCTCCGGATTCGGACGCATAAATCCCCTTGAGAAATCTTTTGAAAAGAACATTACCTCATTATTATTGATCCTCTCGGATGAAGAGAGTTTAAGCCGAACACTTATTTGTCCCTGTTTATCAATAAACTTTAGTTTTGCCATAGAAGCACCCCTTTTCTATTTATGTATATCCTGCCGAAGCGGCGAGGGTCATCTTCGTTTTCACATTTTTATACAATTTTATTATACATTATTAATTTGTCAAAGTCAAGATATAATGCGATATTACTTACCGTTTATTGCGGATTTTTCGGCAATAAAAATCGGGACGCAATTGCGTCCCGAAAAATAAATATTCCTATTGTTTTCAGTCTCTTGGGTCAAGAGATGTTACAGCATGGATAAGGAATTTCTGTATCTGTACAGCATCCATGTTAGTAAGTCCGCTTGTACCGTTTTCGTAAACGTCGGCACTTAATTCACCATTACGAGTGATATGATTTTTGTCTGTACCGTCTATACCGTAGAGGTCAGCATTTGCGAGAGCCTGCATAACGAGTACAGCGTCATTCATCTTTACTTCACCGCTGAGGTTTGCATCTCCCCATACACTAACTTGTTCTACGTCATTATTTGTTGAATTCAAATATTGAACGTAGAAAGCAACACCATGATACTTTCCTGCTGATGCACTAGTGAAAGTAATGTCAAGATAAACAGGATAACGACCTGGTTTAGTGGAGTCTACTTCTGAGAAATCATATTTGCTTGTGCAAAGGAGCGGAGGATATTCCGAATATTCACCGGTCGGATAACTAAGGTATGGAATAGTCTCTGCACCGGTGAGGTCAGTCTCATAAACGCCTGTTCTGCCGCTTGTATACTCTGCATCGATCTTTACGTGAGCTGAATATCCTTTAAAAGCATCAGCTTCACAATTCTGACCTACAAAGAATGTTTTGGTCGGAGTTGAAATTGTTTCCACACTAATGTCAGCGTGTTTAAGAGTGTCGCTCATACCGTCATAAGTAGTTGTTGTTATCGGATCAGTTACAACGACTGTAGTAGTTGTAGTTGTGGTAGTTGTTGTTGTACTTGTGCTTGTAGTTGTAGTAGTAACTATAGGCTCATCCTTGACTTCGCCCTCGAAAGTGAGCTCTACGGATTCAAGATCTACAGAAGTTTCGCCTGCATCTGACCATGTCCACCAGTTCTCGAATTTGAGATAATCCATATCGATAGCACCAACAGCTGTCTTAGTTACCTGATTATCGGCATTCCACTCGATATTGAACTTTGCGGGAGCAAGGTCGATTATCATAGCATTATCGCCAAGACCGATAGAAGAATCGATATTGGAGTAATGGAGGTTTCCGCTTTCGTCCTTCATATTGAAGCTTACTGCGATATCTCCGCTTGCATTCTGAACATTTCCGGATTTATTCCACTTGAACTCAACATAAGCGGTCTTGAGCTTTGCTCCGGACTGTCTGTATGGTGAGAGGTCTACCTGCCAATAGGTCTTGCCTGTAGTAGCGTCAACAGCGGCAATATCGGAAGCCTTGAAAGTTACCTTAGTAGTCTTTTCCTCATCTCCGCCCTGAGAGCTCGTGCCTGATACTGACTTGAAGAGGTCACCGATACTGCTGTCGTACCATCTGAGAGTTCTTCTGTTGAAGTAAGCCATATCGCCTTCGCCGTTATTATCAACGGACATATCCCATACTACAGGGCATATACCGTTTTTGCTCAGTGCATATTCAGCAACTTCCTTGAGGAATTTCTTGATAGAATCCTTATTTTTTCCGCCCTTATTGCTGGTATTTACGCCGTACTCTCCGATGATAACAGGTATACCGTTATTGACGAATTTTCTTTCAAGCTTATCAAAATCGTTGCGGAGAGTAGAAATATCAGAGCTTGTGCCCCATGTTTCATAGTGTCCCCAGTCAGAAGTGAGGTCAGCGACACAGAACTGCGGCGGCTCGTAGTAATGACAGGAAACAGCGATCATCTTAGAGCTGTCGGAAGGTGCGGAGAAGCTGCTGTCAAGGAGCTTTGATGTATTGTTTGACTGAGCTTCTACAAGAAGGAGTCTGTCCTTATTGTTTCCGCCTGTAGCACGAACAGCGTCAACGAAAGCCTGATTGAGCTTCATCATACCGGAATTGTCGATATTCTGCTCATTCATAGCCTCGAAAACGAGGTGCTGGTCATAGCTCTTGAAGTAGTTAGCGATATTTGTCCAGAGCTTCTTGAACTTAGCAGTAGTATTGTCATCGGAACTTTTCAGCCAGTCGCTCTCATCGTGGTGGGTATTGATGATAGCGTACATATCGTTATTGATGCAGTAATCGACAACTTCCTTTATTCTTGCGAGGAATTCGCTGTTGGGAGTGCCGTCGCTGCTCATCATCTGATACCATGTTATAGGGATACGAACGGTCTTGAAGCCGCTCTTTTTTATCTCCTGTATCATAGCCTCAGTAGTAGTAGGGTTGCCCCATGCAGTTTCGATAGCATTAGGTGTAAGAGGTGTAGTCCATGTGTTGGTACAGTCGAAGGTATTGCCTAAATTCCAACCTTGACCCATATCCTCAACGAGCTGGACTGCTGTAAGACCTGCTGCATCAGCATTGCCTAAATCGCTGATGATATACAGGTGAGAAAAACAGCCTGTAAACGCCAATACCGATGATGCACCGGCAGCAGCGAACTTCTTGATGATATTCATAATATCAAACTCCTTTACATAATATGTTACTCTAAATTTAGCACAAAAATGCCGTAAAGTCAACAGCAAACGCTCGACTTATACCTTGTGTAAATATTTTTGTATATTATACACATTACAAGTCGTTACTCATTGGAGCATTTGAACAACAAAAAAATACCGGAAATAAATCCCGGTATCACTATTGCATCATTTTTTCTTTTTATGCTGAGCTATTATGAGCTTTACTGTATTGTATAAATAGGGTTTCAGCTCCTTGATACTGCAAGGCTCACTGTAGAGTATGGACGAATAGCAGGTGGACGATACAAGCTCTATTATCATGAACATCATTATCTCAGGGTCTTTGAATTCACACGGAGCTTCGTCGAGCATTTCACGGTAGACACTGGAGAAGTCCACATCGTCGTCACCGGATGAAGCTGTAAGAGCCGATTTGAATACTCCCCAGCTCAGATTTTTGGAAATAAAAGTCAGCAAAGACTGATTTTCGTTAAGCTGATTCACAATTTTATCGATTATTCTTATTACTCTTTCCTCATAATCCATTTCCTTTATTTCCGGACCGAGCTCATCAAGAGCAATTCGGAAAAGCTGGCTGGACTTATGAGCGATAAGCTTATTTCTTATATCATATTTATCTTTAAAATAAAGATAAAAAGTTCCCTTTGCAACTCCTGCTTTATTAACTATGTCTGAAATTGAGGTTTTGCTGAAACCCTTAGTAGTAAAGGCTTCAAAAGCAGTTTTAAGGAGCGAGGTCTCTTTCTGTTTTTTATTAACGTCTACCTTTCCCATGCATTATATCCTTTCTGTTAGATTGACTTAACGTTAATATGATACATTACATCTAAAAATAATTATAGTCTAAGAAAACACGCTTGTCAAGCAGTTATTTCTGACTAAAGGTCAGCTTTGTTTGAGACAGCAAATTGTGCATCTCTACAAAAATCGTGACCTAAAGTCATTTTTTCTAAAATCATTATTGACTGTTGGTCATTTTAGGCGTATACTATTTAATAATAAAGGAAATGACTTCCGGTCAGTACAGCCGGAGATGATATAAATGATAAATAATAATTATAGAAAGGGACGATTTTATGCTTAAATTTGGTGAATGGGTCGCTAAGCACAAAGTGCTGATACTCATTATCGGTGTACTGCTTATGATACCATGTGCTATTGGCTTTATCAAAACAAGAGTCAACTACGATATTCTCTCATATCTTCCGGAAGACCTCACTACTATGAAAGGTCAGGAGATACTTAAAGACGACTTCGGTCAGGGAGGCTTCTCGCTTGTAATGGTCGAAGGCATGAGCGATAAGGAAGTAAAAGCTACTGCCGATAAAATATCAGAAGTCGACCACGTTTCAAACGTTATCTGCTATCAATCACTTACTGACCTCGATATACCTATGGAAGTCCTTCCAAGCAATATATACGATTTCTTCAATAAGGGTGACACAACTATGATGGCGGTATTCTTCGACGATACCACTTCCGCTGACGGTACTCTCGCCGCTGTTGAGGAAATGCGTGAGATAACTTCAAAACAGTGCTTCATAAGCGGTATGTCCGCAATAACACTTGATATGAAGAACCTCTCTAACAGCGAGACTATCGTTTACGCTATAATCGCTGTTATCCTTACATCTCTCGTACTCCTGCTCACTATGGATTCTTTCCTGATACCTGTATTCTTCATGCTGAGTATAGGTTTCGCTATAGTATGGAATCTCGGTACTAATATCTTCCTCGGAGAAATATCATTCATAACTAAGGCTCTTGCAATGGTGCTCCAGCTCGGTGTTACTATGGACTACTCAATATTCCTCTGGCACAGCTACAAAGAACAGCTTGAATTTTATCCGGACAATAAACATGAAGCTATGGCTCACGCTATCGCTAACACGATAACCTCAGTTGTAAGCTCCTCTTTCACAACAGTTGCGGGATTCCTTGCAATGTGCTTCATGAGCTTCACCCTCGGAATCGACCTCGGCATCGTTATGGCAAAGGGCGTTGTATGCGGAGTTATTGCCTGCGTTACTGTACTCCCTGCTCTTATACTTCTCTTTGAAGGTCCTATACAGCGTACTTCTCACCGTGACCTCATGCCGGCTTTCAGCAAGACTACCTCTTTCATCACAGAACACTTCGGAGTGTTCCTCACAGCCGCTCTCGTACTTCTCATACCTGCTGTATACGGCTACGATAACTATAACGTCTACTATAAACTCGACAGCACTCTCCCTGCTGACCTCGATAGTATCGTCGCAAATACTAAACTTGAAGAAGAATACGGCATGAACAGTACTCACATCCTCATGGCTGACGCTGATATGTCCGCTAAAGACGCTTCAAAAATGATGAACGACATCGAAAAGATCGACGGTGTTCAGTTTGCTATGGGATTCAATTCTCTTGTAGGTCCGGCAATACCGGAAGAGGCGATTCCTAAGAGCATAAAGAGCAAGCTGAAAAGTGAAAACTGGCAGCTCATACTCATCGGTTCAGACTATATGGTAGCTTCTGATGAAGTAAATGCTCAGGTAAGAGAGATAAATGATGTCGTAAAGAAATACGACAGTGAAGCAATGCTGATAGGTGAAGCTCCCGCTACAAAAGACCTTATCGATATAACCGACAAAGACTTCAAAGTTGTAAGCTTCCTCTCTATCGCAGCTATATTCATCATAATCGCATTCACATTCAAGTCCGTGACACTTCCGGTAATACTGGTATCAGTCATAGAACTTGCTATCATGATAAACCTCGGTATAGCTTACTATACCGGAACAGAGCTGCCGTTCATAGCTTCCGTCGTTATCGGAACTATACAGCTCGGTGCTACTGTTGACTACGCTATCCTCATGACAACAAGATACAGAACAGAGCGTTACAGCGGCAAGGACAAAAAAGAGGCTATCCACATAGCTCTGAGTACCTCAGTAAAGTCAGTTGTAACATCGGCAATGGGATTCTTCGCTGCAACTATCGGCGTTGCTCTCTATTCCGATATAGGACTTATCTCCTCACTCTGTATGCTGCTTGCAAGAGGTGCTATCATCTCAATGGTAACAGTCATAACGGTACTGCCTTCAATGTTCATGATATTTGATAAGATCATTTGCAGAACAAGTGCAGGTTTTCTTCCGGATAAAAAATCCGGACGCTCACATAAATCAGAAATAAGAACAGCTTGAATGAAAAGGAGTAATGGATATGAAAAAGTATAATAAAATGATCGCCGGTGTTCTCGCAGTCGCAATTTCTGCCGGTGCTACCGGAACTATAGCTTACGCAAAAAATACGGATAAGAACAGCTCAGCTGAAAAAGAAAAAGAGGTCAAAGCGGCTTCCGAAAGCAGCAGACCTTCCTCTGACGATAAGGCTTTTAAAGATGAGACAGTCTATGTACTGTGCAATAACGATTCTTCCGTAAAGGACATCATAGTCAGCGACTGGCTGAAAAATGCTCCTGCATTAAGCTCTCTTGACGATATATCCGAACTTTCCGATATAGTCAACGTCAAGGGCGATGAGGAATTCAAAACCAACGGAAACGGCTTGGAATGGTCGGCTGACGGCAATGATATATACTATAAAGGCAAGTCCGACAAGGAGCTCCCTGTTGACGTTACTATGACCTACCTCCTCGACGGTAAAGAGGTCTCTGCCAATGAGATAGCCGGCAAAAGCGGTCACGTTACTATCCGCTGGACCTACAAGAACAAACAGAAAGTCACAAAGAATATAAACGGCAAGGATAAGGACATATATGTACCTTTCACAGCTGCTACCGCTGCTTTCCTCGACCCTGAGAAATTCGTAAATGTTGAAGTTTCAAACGGCAAGATTATCTCCGACGGAAACAGACTCATCATAATCGGTCTTGCATTCCCCGGCATCAATGATACTCTTGGTCTTGATGAGCTTGAAGGTCTTAATGTGAAACTGCCTGAGTCGTTTGAAATATCCGCAGACGTTAAGGACTTTGAGATAGGCTCTGTTATGACTGCTGTTTCAGATGAACTGTTCTCAACTCTCGACCTCGACAATAAGGCTGACTTCGGTGAGCTTAAAGCTCAGATAAAAGAACTCAGCGACGGTGCTGATAAACTCTGTGACGGAACTGCTCAGCTATATGACGGTATAAAGCAGCTCTCAGACAAGTCCGGCGACCTCACCGCAGGCATAGATAAGCTGGCTGACGGTTCACTTAAATTGAAAAAGGGTGCTGACGAACTTAATTCCGGTGCAAAAGCTGTAGCTGACGGTTCAAAAACTCTCTCAGATTCAACAGCAACTTTAAATGCCGGACTGAAATCCGCTAAGGATGGCTCTGCTGCACTCGTTAACGGCGTAGATAAGCTCGATGCCGGCTCTGACGCTTTGGTTTCAGGCATAGACAAGGTTACAGAGGGCTCAGGTACTCTGAAAAACGGTCTTGCTGACGCTAAGACCGGCTCTGACGCTCTCGTAAACGGATTCAAAGACGTTAACAAAGGCACAAGTGCTCTTAAAGCCGGTGCTGACAAACTCGCATCCGGTACAGATGCTCTTGCTGACGGTTCAGCTACACTTAAAAGCGGCTCCGCTCAGGTTGCAGGCGGTGCAAAGGCTGTAAACAGCGGTGCAGCAACACTCAGCGACTCCGCAGAAAAGCTTTCAGCCGGTGCAGATGCACTATCTGACGGCATAACTTCCGCAGGTGACTCGCTCAACACTACCATAGCTGCAAACGAAAAAGCTCTCGCAGCACTTAAAAAGGCTTACGCAGCAGCTCCTTCCTCCGAGCTTGCAACTGCTATCGGAACACTCCAGACTACCATTGATGCTCAGAAGAAAATAGCCGATTCTATGGATGATAACGGCAAACTTGCTCAGGGTGCAGCTTCATTAAAGAACGGCTCTGCACAGCTCGCAGGCGGTGCAAAGAAGCTTTCAGATTCTACAGCTCAGCTCTCACAGGGAGCTTCTCAGGTCGCTCAGGGAGCTTCTTCTCTCAATTCCGGAATTCAAGCCCTCGACAAAGGCAGCGACCAGCTTACAAGCGGTCTTGATTCACTTATAGGCGGTCTTAATAAACTCTCAGGCGGTACAACAGAGCTGAATAAAGGTCTTAACAAGCTCTCAAACGGTGCTGTCGACCTCAATAATGGTCTGCTTCAGGTATCTGACGGTGCTGACGCTCTCGACAGCGGCATCGATGAACTCAGCACTGGTGCTTATGCTCTCGACAGCGGTCTTTCTAAGCTCTATACCGGCAGCAAGCAGCTCTCTGACGGTGCTGTAAAATTATATCAGTCACTCACTAAACTCAGCACCGGTGCAAAGTCCATTTCAGACGGTGCTGACCAGCTCTGGACCGGTATCGATACCCTCAAATCCGGTACAGGTGCTCTTGTTACAGGCGTTAAAAAGCTCGAAAACGGCTCAAAAGCTCTCAACGACGGCATGAATAAGTTCAATGACGAGGGCGTGACCGCTATTGCCGGTGCTGTAAACGATAAGCTCCCCGGTATAATCAATAATTTCAAAGCCGCAAAAGAAGCTGCCGATGAGTATAACAGCTACTCCGGTATCTCTTCCGATATGGACGGCAATGTTAAATTCATCTATATGTTCGACGGCGTGAAGTAACTTCATATAGCAAAATGCTCCCTTGCGTTTTGGGGACTTATGCAGTGATACGTACATTTTATCGGGGCAAACCTTTCTGAGGAAAGGTTCTTCCCCGAACCCCTTTCCAAAGACTTTCAGACTGATTTTTCCCCAGATATAGTGCTCCTGAAAACAAAAAACCAGTAGTTAATTTACTACTGGAGCACTATATCTGGGGAAAAATGAAGCCGAAAGTTTTAGGAAGGGAGTTTGAGGGAGAACCCTTTTTCAAAAGGGTTTCCCTCAATAAGACGTACAAATCACTATAAAAGTCCCCAAAAAACGCAAGGGAGCATTTTGTTATATCCTGAAATTATTTATATCGGCGTTTGGGGCGACGTACTTACGGCAATAGAGGTAGCACATTTCTTTGATAAAGCTTCGCACTGTCATTTTTTCGACATTTCGTTTAAATATCCTTGAAACTTGACCGCTTTCGACCGCATTCACGACTGTCAGCCGGACAAGTCTTTCGACCGACTTCATTGAGACATTGAATTCCTCTGCAACTCCGCCATAAACTTTCTCATACATATGGCTCAGGCACGATGAGTCGCTGAGGCATATCTCGATTGCCTTGCAAAGATAGAGAAAGCCCTTTGTATCAAAGCACAGACCTTTGTCCCAGAGAAAGCAGGGGATACTTGTTTCAATATTGCTGTTTTTGCTGAATATAGCGTAGCTCTTCACAATACGTACTATTCTTCGCATTGAAGTCGGGAGGTAAAAACACAGGTCTGCACCGGCTTGAAGGTAGTCATCCTCCTCATTTCCGTGAAACGAATAAACTCCTACAAATATGCATATATCCGGGTATTTTCGGGATATAAGTCCGATTAACTCTATAGTTTTTCTGGCTTTTACAGAAAATATCAATATTCCGTCGCATTTTTCTGAATCAAGTTCTGCTGTTACTGCTGCCGTATCAAGTGGGAGTATCACAGGTTTAATGTCTGCCTCTTTCATATATTTTGAAACAGCAAGATCGATACCTGCACCACCTCCGACAGCAAGCATTCTGTATTTTTTACTCATTTTACCTCCTGCTTTAAGGCAATACCGCACAAAGTCCACTTTGCGGTATTGTCTTAAATTTGGTCAGCCTATTATATGCGGTAGCTTCTTTGAGATATACCACTTATCTCGCTTACAGCCCAGTCAAATTCGTCAGTCGTGAGGACTGAATCGCAGTATTCACAAACTGCTGAGTGATTTATGTCAACATGAGCACCGCAATACGGGCATACCTTAGCAGAAGTACCTGTTGAATTCCTTGTAGTAACTCCATGAGTCCTTACAAGCTTCCATTCATAGGTCATGAACTTCTCTATACTGTCGCTGCCCTTGACAATAACTCCGCTCGCATCGTCCTTAACGTAATCGATTATACGAGTCCTCAATTCAACGACCATAACGTCCATATTGCCGTCATTATACCAGCCACGGACATGAACGTTAAGTACCGCAGGATGATCCACATAATTTGTGGTATGATTCTGACGGTAGTTATCGAGCTGTCTGTCGAATTTAGCAAAAGCAGAGTCGGTGAGATACGGTCTCAGCGAGGAAAGATCCTTTGCCTGCCAAGCCTCCTGAAACTGTATATAAAGGTTAGACACCTTATCCTTGAATTGTGTTTCAGAGAAGTCCGGATCTATATGCAGATATTCTTCGATATTCCTATACGTAAAGGAATTAGTCCGGCGTACACTGGTATTTGGTCGGTTTGAGGACGTGCTTTTGCTGTTTTTGCTTTTATAGATGACAAAGATGACTATAGCTATAAGTATTACAATATCAAACAGATCGCCGCCGCCACCGCTGCCGCTTCCGGACCAGTCGCTGTCGTCATTTCCGCCGGAATCCCAGCCTCCTCCGTCATCTCCGCCGCCGTAATCGTTATCGCCGGCATAGTCTCCGAAATCCGCTTTTACCCCAGTCGGAGCGGAAATAACGCACATCATCATTATTATTGAAAGTAAAATTGCAAGTATTTTTTTCATAATTATTCCCCGATCTATACCATTTTATAAAGTTGACTTCAGACATCACCGCATCAAAACGTAAGTTGTGCATTGTGCGGTGATGCATTTAGTTTGCAGCAGAAACTCCCGGAACTTCGTCAGCTCTGTGAGCAGCAGAGTCCATGCTTGCTGCAAGGTGGACTTCAAAGAATGCGATAGCAGTCATTATCTGCGACGGAAAAGCTGTACCCTCGTATTCTCTTATAACACGGTCAAACTCACCTGAACGGCGAAGAAGGTCAGCTTTCAGGAGCTTATAGTTATTATCCCCCTTGAAAGCGGCAGGGTGCTCATCCATTATCTGAACAGCTCTTTTTCTGCATTCTTTTGCAAGGCGGTCATTGTTCTCGTCATCGAACTCCCATGCTGCACTAAGATAGCCTCTTACAGCGTCCTTGTAGTTATGATTCTTAATGAACACAAGAGCATTCTTTGTGAGCTTTGCAGCAGCTTCATTTGCTGAAATTATACCTCCGCAGGTCTTGTACTCCTCGCTTTCGAGGTACTCACGGGTATCGTCGAAAGGTCGGTCAAGTGAGGGGGCACAGTAGCCGCAGTGAGGACATTCCATTACCATGTATTTCAGATAATGGCGAGGTTCTCCGGCAGGTCTGATATCGAGGTCAGGAGCTCCCGTTGCAGGCTTTGATTTGGCTAAAACAGTCTGAATGGACTTGTTTCCGCACACACTGCATACAATTTCGGTATTTTTTGTCTCTATCATGTCTATATCCTTTCTTTATGTTTTTATTTATAATAAATTATACCATTCTGACGAAACTATGTCAAGAAAAGCGGCATATCTCAAAGCGGTCTACGCTCGAACATCAGCACCGGATAGCCCTCGTAATACGGCTTGACGATCTCAGGGTGCTCGTCGGCATATGAGAATATAACGTCTGCAAGACCGTTTTTTAGATGCTCCACGAGCTGTGAGAGCGGACGATTATAAAGCTCCTCACAGATAGAAGCGAAAGTTATTGCACGTCTGCCGCCGACCTCCATTATACGGTAAGGCCATATACGGCAGTCGAAAGGCTTATCGTCGCCGAGCATACAGCCGTTTTCAGTCAGAGCCGGACATGAAAAAAGCTCATCGCCTTTAAGCTCTCCCACACGGAATATATATCCGCCGTCTTTTGGGATAAATCTTGTTTCAGGCTTAGCAGCCTGTATGCGGTCACGTATTTCCTCGGTGAACACGGGAGTTTCCCAAACGTCATAGCGGTCAAAAACACAGCAAAGTCTGCACTTTGCACAGGCTTCGCCGCTAAGAATAGCTTTAAGCATAACTGCCTCCTGTATATACAAAAAAACCGCCGTACCTCGGCGGAATTTTTTATTCGATAGTAACAGAAACCTTGAGGTCCTTTTTTGCAGCACCGGCTCTCATGATAGTACGGAGAGCTTTAGCGATCCTGCCCTGCTTACCGATAACTCTTCCCATATCGTCTGGAGCGACTGAGAGATGGAACACGATAACACCCTCGGCATCCGGTTCATCCTCGGTTATCTTGATAGCTGTTTTATCCTCAACAAGTCCTGCTGCGATAGCGTAAAGTAGATCTTTCATTGAATTAACCTCCAAAAGCTACGGGAACAGAGGAAGAGACGATACGTCTCACCTCTTCCGCAGAGTCCGATGATTAAAGTACTCCCTCATTCTTGAGGATTACCTTAACAGTGTCTGTAGGCTGAGCACCCTTTGCGATCCAGTCCTTAGCCTTATCAGCGTCAACCTTTACAACAGAAGGATTCTTTGTAGGATCATAGAAACCGATCTCTTCAACGAATCTACCGTCTCTTGGGTATCTGGAATCAGCAACAACTATACGATAGAAAGGAGCCTTCTTAGCACCCATTCTTCTGAGTCTGATCTTTACTGCCATTTGTATTCACCTCCGTAATTTAGTATATATTCCATGCGGCGGGAGACGTCGCATTGAAAGCTTTTATATCGGCAGATTTCCGCCGCCCTTACCAGCCATTTTATCGAAATTCATTCCGGCGAGGTTCTTTCTTGCTTTTCTGAGGGACATTTTTCCCTTGCTTCCTGTGAACTGCTTCATCATTTTCTGCATTTGTTCAAACTGTCTGAGCAGTCTGTTCACGTCTTCGACCTTTGTGCCCGAACCGGCAGCAATACGCTTTTTACGTGAAGGATTTATTATAGAAGGCTTAGCTCTTTCAGCCTTGGTCATGGAAGTTATAATAGCCTCGACACGGTCGAGCTGTCTTTCATCAACATCCACATCCTTGATCTTCTCACCTACGCCCGGAAGCATACCGAGAATAGACTTCATATTGCCAAGCTTTTTTATCTGTTTCATCTGGTCGAGGAGATCGTCCATATCGAACTTATTCTCCTTGAGCTTTTTGGTGAGCTTTTCAGCTTCCTTCTGAGACATAACGTTCTCAGCTTTTTCGATGAGTGTGAGCACATCGCCCATACCGAGGATACGTGAAGCCATACGCTCAGGGTGGAACTGTTCAAAATCGTCGAGCTTTTCGCCCATACCAACGAATTTGATCGGTTTACCTGTAACTGCGAGTACTGAAAGTGCAGCACCGCCTCTTGTATCTGAATCAAGCTTTGACATAAGAACGCTTGTGATGCCTACTGCATCATCGAAAGCCTTAGCGACGTTAACAGCGTCCTGACCGGTCATAGCGTCGACAACGAGCATAATCTCATTTGGCTGAGTAAGCTCTTTAATGTTGATAAGCTCCTGCATGAGAGCCTCATCAACGTGCAGACGGCCGGCGGTATCTATGATAAGCACATCATGACCGTAGTCCTTAGCGTATGCAAGAGCTTTTTTAGCGATGATAACAGGGTCTATCTGTCCCATTTCAAAAACAGGGACATCTGCTTTCTTACCTACTACCTGAAGCTGATTGATAGCAGCAGGACGGTAAATATCGCAGGCTGCGAGCAGAGGACGGTGTCCTTCTTTTTTGAGCAGCTTAGCGAGTTTAGCAGAGTGAGTGGTCTTACCTGAACCCTGAAGTCCGCACATCATGATGACCGTTGGTGGTTTTGAAGCAAAATTAATGCGGGCATTGCTGTCGCCCATGAGGGAGCAGAGCTCCTCATTAACTATTTTAATTACCTGCTGTGCAGGAGTAAGGCTTGCGAGGACATCCTCACCGACAGCTCTTTCGGTGACATTTTTAACGAAATCCTTAACTACCTTATAGCTTACATCCGCTTCAAGAAGAGCAAGGCGGACTTCACGCATAGCCTCCTTAACGTCACTTTCAGTAAGTTTACCTCTTGACTTCAGCTTTTTAAAGACGTTATTAAGTTTTTCGGAAAGTCCCTCAAATGCCATGCTATCATCTCCATTCAGATGTATTGTTTATAGAAGCTCCAGACCCTTCTGCACCTCAGCGGTGATAGAGTCACGGATTTTTTTGTCGTTTATATTATCAGCAGCCGAACTTATCCTGCTGAAGCAATCTCTCATTTTACCGAGTCTTTCGGCAAATCCGAGTTTTTCTTCATAGTTGAGGAGAATATTTTCGGTGCGTTTTATAAGGCTCATAACAGCCTGTCTTGTAATGCCGAGCGGATTTCCTATCTCAGCAAGGGAGAGGTCCTCACAGTAATAAAGTTCCATAACACTTCTCTGGTGTTCAGTGAGGAGATCTCCGTAGCAGTCGAGGAGCATCACATATTTAAGTTCCTTAGCCATAAGAGCACTCCTTCTGCACGGGTGTAATCTAAAATCACTTTACACATTATACTATATCCCGGACGATTTGTCAAGGGGGATACAAGAAAAAATTCTTTTTTGCCGATATACATATATGTGCAAATTAGATAACACATATTTATATGTGCTTCGATGTATGGTATCACCTCTTCACGGGAGATACCAAGGGCATATGCAAGCTCATCAAACAGCATATTCTCGGCATTATTAAGAAAACGTTCATCATTTGAGTGGAGCTGTTTATGTTGTTCTGCGAGTTTTTGTTTATGGATATACAGAGTTTTGATAAGCTTCACCAATTCAAGTCGGTCGCCGCTGTCGATTATTCTGCTGTAAGCCTCTTTTCGGGCAGCTTCGTCGTCTATCCAGATAGAATTTTCGTCCGGCATGACTTTTATGAGTTTCTCTGCTTCCTCATGTGAAAATACCGGACGCATTTTATTTACAAGTGTACTGTTTGAGGTCGGGACATAGAAAGTATTTTTATGATCGTTTATTGGTCTTAAAACGTAATACTCTATATCCTCGCCGCTGAAATCATGTTTTTCTATTGCTGAGATAACACACACTCCATATGAAGCATAAACAACTGCCTGACCTATACTATACATAATGTCCCTCCTAAGATAAAAAAATAAGCCCTTCCCTGACAACTGGATTTACGTCGGGAATCGGCTACACGTTGATATACAATAATTATAGCATTTTTTTGTCAAAAATGTCATAGGCGATATAACCAAAAACTATATCCCGATTTTGTGCATTAATCCCCTTGAATTGCGTTATGCTAACATCTCTCAGCCGATGTGTGCGGTGTTCCTATATATATATGTAATATCTTGGTTTTTTCGTTGACAGTATATATCTAATGTGTTATAATATTTTTATCTAAAGAAATGAAGGTCATAAAAATGGAAAAATTCAAGGATCTCATTAATAAACGCTGGTTTGCGAACACTATGGCAGGCTGCATAACTGTTATATGCTTCCTGCTGATCTCAAATATCGGCACTATATGGGACAGCATTTCAAGAGTTATAGGGTATTTTTCAACTGCTATCGGCGGTTGTATTATGGCTTACATGATGAATCCTCTTGCAAAAATGTACCAGAGAACGGTATTCCGCAAGATCCCCTCTAAGACAGCACAATGGATATTTTCGATAACTCTTGCTGTAATAACTGTAATTTGCTTTGTTGTATTTACGCTTCTTACCCTTGTGCCTCAGCTCGTAGACAGTATCACCAATTTCGTAAATAATATCGGCTCATATGCAGCCTCTGTACAGAAGCTGCTCGATAATATCGACCCTAACGTATCTAAAAAAGTCAATATGCGGAGCTTTGTTGATTCTTCTGAAAAGACACTCAACAGAGTGGTATCGTATATCTCTGATAACTCAACTCAGATAATCAATTTCTTTACTAACGCCGGAAAAGGTATGTTCAACTGGATAGTCTCGTTCATACTATCAGTTTACCTCCTTGCAGGCAAAGAGAGAATAAAAACCGGTTCTACAAGACTTCTGAAGGCTATAATGCCTGAGAAAAAATATGAGTCGCTCAACTCATTCCTTATCCACTGTGACGCTGTACTCAACAGATATATAGTATTTACCATAATCGACGCTCTTATAGTCGGAACTGTCAATGCGATATTTATGGCAATAGCCGGTATGGAATATATTGCTCTTGTATCATTTGTAGTCGGCATAACCAACCTTGCTCCTACATTCGGACCTATCGTCGGCGGTGCTATTGGCGGATTCATACTCCTTATGGTAGACCCTAAGAGTGCTCTTATATTCCTGATCTTCACACTTATACTACAGCTCTGCGACGGCTACCTGATAAAACCAAAGCTTTTCGGCAGCACTCTCGGTGTTCCCGGACTGCTGATACTTCTCTCTATCATCGTCGGCGGACGTATATTCGGAGTATGGGGAATTCTCTTCGCTATACCGTTTGCTGCTATCCTCGACCATTTCTACAAAGAAAATCTGCTGCCTTCTCTGGAAAAAAGAAGGTCAAAGCTGAATAAAAAAGCTCACGATGAGGAAGCTGAAGAAATTTCCGAGGAAATAAGTGTCGGTCAGACTGATTAATGACCTCAGATTCTTATTGTTATTATAAATTCCTAAAAATCTCTGTATTTAGTACAGAGATTTTTATTTTTATATCAAAGTATTGTATTGTCCAAAAGTTTATGATATAATAAACTCAACGTCCTGAATATTGCAACATTGCGTAAAAACGGGGAGGAATGCAGCTATATCAGGATGAGGTAAAGAAAATATAAATTTCAGAATGGAGGGCTTTGTTATGAATATGACAAAAAAACATTTATCGAGAATGGCTGCTTTAGCAGCGGCTGCTGTCATAACAGCAGGTGTTCCTTTGACAATGCAGAGAGGGGCAGCGTCAAAAAATCAGTTCACAGCTCTGGCTTATTCAGCTACTGATACCAACTACACTCAGGGCTCAACCGGTCAGCTTAACTATGCAAAATATTCCGACCATATCGAGATATTAGGATGTGCTTCAGGTGCTACATCTGTTGAAATTCCTGAAACAATAGAAAATCTGCCTGTAACAGCTATTGCAAGATATGCATTCCAGTGCAGCTCACTCAAAAGCATCACTCTTCCGGAATCTATTAAAACTATAGGTTATTATGCATTTGAAATGAGTAACGACCTCACTACTGTTAATCTTCCGGATAGCCTTGAATTAATGGAAATGAACGCTTTTAAACAGTGTAAAAAGCTCGAAAACGTAACTTTCCCAAGTCATTTTGTAGAGATACATTCAAATTGCTTCGACGAAACTCCTTGGATGGACGCTCAGCGTAAGAAAGATCCGCTTGTAATAATAAACGGTGCTCTTATAGACGGTAAAACTGCTGAGGGCAAGGTTGAAGTTCCTTCTAATGTTAAATATGTATCATCAAGTGCATTTGCTCGTAACAATAAACTTACTTCCATAGTATTCCATTCAAATATAGATAAAGTCAGCGACAACACATTCTTCTACTGCGAGAACCTCACATCAGCCGAATTCAAAGGCATAACAACCATAGAGAGCATGGCTTTTGCTTACTGTAACAGACTCAGCGACCTCAAGATCTCAGGTAAGCTCAGCAAGATCGAGGACTACGCTTTCTCTG
Source organism: Ruminococcus sp. (assembly GCA_017543335.1). Classification (GTDB taxonomy): domain Bacteria; phylum Bacillota; class Clostridia; order Oscillospirales; family Ruminococcaceae; genus Ruminococcus. The sequence goes on along the minus strand of JAFYGE010000059.1, from coordinate 41,108 downwards.
ACATCTCCAATTCCGCTACCATAACTTTCTACGGCAGCAAGGATAAATGGGAACAGATAGATAAAGCTAATAACACTCAGTTCTTCCAGAACGCAAAAATGATATTCGATGAAAGCCATGTTGAGGACGTGAAGGGCGATGTGAATATGGACGGCAGTTTCAATATCTCCGACCTTGTTCTTGTACAGAAATGGCTGCTCGCTGATAAGAATACAGCACTGAAAAACTGGAAAGCAGCTGACTTCAACTCTGATAACGTACTTGATTCTTTCGACCTCGTCCTCATGAGACGTGGACTTATTAAGTAATAGCAAACATTCTGATATATTAAAAAGGCAGACGCATTACACGTCTGCCTTTTTTAATCAGGAATTACTTCTTATTTTTCTTTCCCTTATTGTTTTTGCCCTTGTTTTTGTTTGAAGCAGCATTGACCTTCTTAGCAGTTTCCTCGGCAACCTTTTTTGCCTCGTCAGCTGCTTCGCCTGCCTTTTCAGCAGCTTCCTGATAAGCCTTTCCCTTTTCGAGAAGCTCCTCATTCAGAGCTACTATCTTTTCGGCTTCTTCACGGGCTTTCTCTGCTTTTTTCTTAGCCTCGTCAGATATATCGCTTGTTACATCGCCCTTAGACTTGATTATCTGAACGTTCTTCTTTTTCTTAGGAGCTTCTTCCGGCTCTTCTTCCGGAAGTCCGAGCTTCTTTCTTCTCTTTGCTTCAAGTCTTGCCTTGATTATCGGGTTATGCTTTCTGTCGTAGATATAGAACATTATTACGATAATTATGCCAAGTATCAGTGTGAATATACCGATAGTGAATCCAGGCGGAGTATACTTCATAGTGATAGTATGCTCACCCGGCGACAGTCTGAGACCTATCATCGCATTGAGGATAATGATCTCTCCTTCATCGTCTGAGTCCTCGTTTGTAAGGACGTTCTTATATCTCGCATCATCAACATCAGTTATAAATGAATCTACCTTTTTGCCGTCTATTTTGATCTCCCAGCCCGGCTCGTAAGGGATAGATGTAACGAATACCTGTCCGTCCTTAGCTGTTACCTTACCCTCAAGGTAGCGGTCGTTGGACTTTTCGGTATCTATTACCCACTGATTCTGCTTGAGTATATCTATATCCTGCTGGAATGCATCTTCATCAAGGTAATAGAACTGGAAACCGTTATTCTTATCTACCATGAAGTACTCGTTTGAACCAAGATATTCTCCGTTAGCACCGGAAGCAAGAATTGTGAATCTTACTTCTATCTCTGTGCCTTCCTCATAAGGACCCATACGAATAATAGGAGCGGTATTTGAATTGAAGTATGAACCGTATCCCTCATGACCATAGAATGCACCGTTAGCGTCCTTCTTGTCAGATACCCAGAGGTTGCACTGCTTCTTCATATTAGAGAATACGTGCATATAAACATCGCCTGTCTTAGGAACAGTAAGGTGAACGTTTACAACAGCGTCGCCTGCATTTGCATTTGCATCGTAACAATCGTGAACGTATTGTTTAGAAGGGTCATTAGGGTCTTTTGTAATATAATCGCTGTGTCTGACTTTCTCAGGGTCGAAAGTTACCTCAGCAGCAATTGGCTTATAATACTGTTTGATGTCTGTGATATTGTTTGAAGCGTCGAAAGTAGTATTTCCGGTCATAGCACTGAGGAAATTGTTCATGCTGTTGAACGGATTATCATTTCCGAGGAACAGAAGCTGTTCTATCTGCTTATCAGCCATGAATCCGATAGAAAGTGCATTCGGATTCTCGTAAATATCAACATTGGCGGTCTTATCGTCATCCTTTTCATAGGTTGTAGAGAAACGCTTGATATAGGTGTGGTCAAGCATTTTTGAGTCTCCGCCATGTCTTTCAGGGTCATCAAGAATGTACTTTATACCGAGAATTGAATCTGCAACAGGGTTAGTACCGGTAAACTTTGTCTCATAGCTCTGAGTGAAGTATCCCATAGTCTCGATGAAGTTGATAGCTCTTGTATTCATTACAGAGCTTGAATGTGATATACCTTTAAGACCGAGTGCGAGGTTATCGTTTACCATACGGTCATAGGTCTTTTCAGAACGATAGAAACCGTCGTCGTATTCTTCAAGTTCATCGACAACGCCTTTTCCGGAGAGTATCTCAGTATATGTGCTCTTATCTGAGTTGCCGACTTCCTTGAATATCTTTCTGAAAGAGTCGAAGCAGTTATATCCGCCCTCAAAGAAGATAACAGCGGCAACACAGCAGGTCATGATAGTTTTGATATTCTTCTTTTTTATACGGCTGTAAGCAAAGAGGTATATAGTATAGATACAAGCGAGTACCATACCTATAGCAACTGTACCGAGCCATACTTCTTCCCACTTATCTGCACCGTGTTCCATAGTATCCTTATACGGCCATACAGCAACGTACTTATACTTGCTCTGGTTATAATCGTATTTAGGCATAGTAGTTACGAACAGGAATGTGAGAATTGCTATGATACCGAAGCTTGAACCTGCTTCAGCAAATGAAAGCTCATAACCGTCAAGCTTAGAGAACAGCTCAGCTGCCATAGCTAAAACGATGAATGAAACGATGAAAGAATATCTGTAAGGGAGCCAGTTAGGGTCCTGTCCACCGTGCCAGAGCATATTGATAGGCTTGATGTACATACTCATGAACATTATTACGAGCATGAGTCCATTACCGATCTTCTTGTTGAGCTTTATCTTCTTATTCATGAAGTAGAGCGGGAGCATGATGAATGTCATAACACCGCTGTATATCTCAGGTCTGCCGTAGAAACGAGTTCCCTCGTCAACGTTTACAGAGTAATACTGGTTAGGAAGCATACATGGAACGAGCTCCAGAGGCTTGAACATATGCTTCATGCTGTAATCAGGCTCTGAGAAGTCGAATTTACCGAGTGCAAGAGCATTGTATACCGGCAGTATCATAAACAAACTGCAAAGGAGCACGACGATAGTTGAAACTACCATAAGACCTATAGTCTTGCCATACTCAGTAATATCATTGAATTTTCTGTCTGTTCCGAAGAATAGATAGTAAACGAAATATATAGCTACGAATATAGCGACCATGAAGCCGATATAGAAGTTAGCTACGAACATAATTGCAAGCGGGATGATATAGTTTATCTTTCTTCCGTCATTAATGAGATATTCAACGCCGAGGATTATGAGCGGAAGGAAGATAGGTCCGTCTATCCACATAGGGTCAATGAGCTGGATGACAACATAGCTCATCATAGAGTACATTGTGGAGAACATGAGTGACGGAAGGGGAGCTACGTGTTTCGATTTCTGAGCGTAAATACAGAAAGTAACTCCGGCTGAACCGACTTTGCACATCTGCATTATCATAACGCTCTCGACTATCATTTTCCTTGGCAGGAGCATGACTATCAGGGTAAATGGGCTGGCAAGGTAATAACCTATGACTCCCATGAAACCTCCGGAGAGATTTCGGCTCCAGCTGTAAAGAGCACTGCTGTCGCCCCAGAAAGCGTCTCTTAGATGTTCAAAGTAGTAGATGTACTGACCGTTAAGGTCAAGTGTGAGTACTGAACGTTCACCGAATGGGTATACATCGAAAGCGATGTAAGATAAGAACGTCAGCAGGAATGGGATGATGAAAGCCGGTATACAGAACCATAAATTCGACTTGGTCCTGTTAGCGGCTAACGCATTTGGTGCGGTACTGGCAGGCTTGCCGCTGTACTGGTTTGGTCTGCGGGTGCGGACAGCTTTTTTTGAGCCGGCTGCCCCTTTTGAATTAGCCAAGTTTGTTCCTCCTTCTTTACCGGTCTGGCTTTAAACAGCCATAATACCCGATTATAATACTATTTTTCATTATACTACAAATCCATAATATTTGCAATAGTTTATCAATAAAAATAAGATAAAAAAAAGCGGCACTGCCATAAAGCAGTGCCCAATGAATTGATGATTTATATTTTTTTGACGATGCTGTTAAACATCGTCAAGAAAATAGCTTTTTTATTGCTCCCCCAATTAAACTTTGCCAAAAAGGCAAAGTCAGAAAGGAAATTTATCAAGGAAGGAAAACGCAGGAATGCTTACGCATTTCAAGTTTTTCTGACGCTGAGAAATTTTCTTTATGACGAGTATTGGTTGGCAAGGTTTAGTTGGGGGAGCAATAGTGCTCTCAAATTACAAGCACCGCACTGAAAAAGTCTTAGGGGAAGACTTTTCCAGTGAACTCAGGATACGTTTGGGAGGACTATCCTTATTGCTTGTTGTATGTTACCCACTGATAGCGGGCTGTGAGAGGCGTTTTGCCGTTGAATGGCTTGAGCCAATCGATAGTGTTAGGATTCTTGTTAGGATCGCTGACACCAGGCCATACGTTCATCATGATCTTACCGGCTGTGCTTGGGATATTCTGTGTAGCAGTGTAAACTGCCTTGCCGTCAACATACCATGTGATGTGGTCAGGCTGCCAATCGAAGCCGTATGTATGGAATGCCTCAGAAGCATCGAATCCGAGGTCATACATAAACTCGTGATTGCCAACACCGTTTGTATAGTAGTTTAACTGAACCTTAGTTGTGTCTTTACCGAGAACCTCAATATCGATCTCGTCCCAAGGGTTATTGTCGGAAGGACCTGTGTAGGTGAAGAATGAAGATACGACACCGTCATTCTTTATAGCCTGCATAGAAGTCTCATAGTAGCCGTAGTGGTAGAAACTGGTCGTTCTGTATTCAGCTGCTGAATACGGGAAATTTGCTGACTGAGGGTATTTTGAATCGGAACGTTTCTGATCTATAGTTAAATTAAGTACGCCGTCCTTGTAAGAAGTGTTTTCTTTGTGCCAGAAGCAGTCAAATACAGATTCATTTGACCATCCGTCTGAAGCCATGAATGTAGAGGGTTGACCGTTTCTGAAGTCAGCTACAAGAGTAGCGTTTGAATTCATTGGAGTTCCACGGTCAGGGATACTGTTACCATTGTTTTTAGTTGTTGTAGCTACAGTTGTTACTGTAGTTGTGTCTGTAGTAGTTATGACAGCTGTTGTAGTTGTCGGAGGAGGTGGTGTAGTGCCCTGCTTATAGGATACAGGAAGTTCAGTAACACTGTGGATGAGGTACTTCTGGATAGTAAGAGCATCCATATTAGTAAGGTCACCGTTATTGTGCTCGTAAACGTCAGCGAGAAATTCGCCGTCCTTAGTGAGAGCATTTACGTCTGAACCGCCTACACCGTAAGTATCAGCGTTTGCGATAGCCTGCATAACGAGAACAGCGTCGTTCATCTTTACTTCACCGCTTACGTTAGCATCGCCCCATAATCCCTGAGGAACAGGAGGCTCTACAACGCTGCCTTCTCCTGTGCTTGTAGCAGAGAGGAGGTATGTGAGAGGTGAGTTCCAGTAAATTGTTATCTCGTTAGTTGAATAGCTCTCGCTGTTATCGATATAGCACTTAGCAGCAGGAGCATCAGCACAATATGCCTTAGCAGCACTGTCCTCAAGGCTTGAGTTTACTCCGCCTACGAGCATACCCTTCATTGCTCCGCCTACTGCCATTGAAGGTCTGTGGTGAGGATTCTCAGGGGATACTGTACCAAAGCCTGTTACGAAGCAGGTTCCGAGCGGATTTACTCCGAGGAGGTAGTTGAGCTGACTCTCAGCAGCGTCGAGGTACTTGCTGTCGCCTGTGAGCTGGTAAGCAAGAGCCATTGTGATACCGGAGTTAGCGATAGTCATATTGCTGCCCCAGTTATACTTTGTCTGAGAAACGCCGTAAGCTGAGTTATTTGTATTCTTCAGATATTTATCTGCATCATAGATAATGCTCTTTTTAGCATTCTGATATGCAGTAGAATTCTTGTCTATATCCTTCATTGTGAGGATAGCGATATTGCCGTAGTCACCAACTGTTGACCAGTCCATACCGGATGAAGCAAAGCTGATAGAATTCAGGTACTTGCTGTCGCCTGTAGCTCTGTACATCTGTGCAGCAGCCCAGTAACGCTCGTCAACATCGGTCTTATCGCCGTACTCACCTGTAACAATATCAGATGGGTTCTTGAAATCAAACTGAGGGTTAGCCTGTAAGTAATCCCAAGCTTTCTTAGCAGCTGTGAGACACTTATCAGCGAAATTGCTGTCAACGCTCTTATAGAACTCGTAAGCGAGAGCCATAGAAGCACAGAAGTCAGCAGTAGCAGTTGAAGAAACAGGTGTAACTATAAGAGCATCTGTTTCAGCCTGAGGCATAACGTAAGCCGGGAATGTTGCACAGCTTACCTTGTGGTATGCACCGCCGTTAGGAGCCTGCATCTTGAGCATCCATTCAAGCTCGTAACGAACTTCATCGAGTATGTCAGGAGTTCCGTTATTGCTCTCCGGAATGCCGATATTATCGCTATATGCAGAAGGATCAGCAGCGTAAGCGTAGAGGAGGTCTGCAACAGCCTTAGCAGCAGCTACAGTATATCTTCCGTAGTCGCCGGCATCGTGCCAGCCGCCGCTTACATCGATCTTATTGTTTGTGCCGTAAACTGTAGCCATATCTGTATGGCAAGCAGGGTGACCGAACTTGGAATCTTCGATTTTTGTTCCGCATCTCTGTAAATAGAGCATTCTTACGGACTCATCAAGAAGATTATCATAAACTTTATCACCGATAGTGAATGTATAGGAATCCTCAAGACCAGCACATGAGATGTAATATGTACCATTCTCCTTTACTGAGGAGAAGTCGCCCTGATAGTTAGTCTCATTAGCTGATGAGTTATTGATAGCACTTGAAAGAGGTCCAGTATAAACGGTCTGTTTAGTAACAGCGTTTACTACAGAGAATTCTTTCTGACCGGAAACATTGCGGAAAACAGCAGTTTTCTTGCTATCCGGCTTATATCCTACCTGATTTATATTTATATCCGGCTCAAAAGCCTTATTAGCGGAATAGTCTACCTTACTGTCATCAACGAGTTCGAGTGAAACGTTATCGAGGTAGATAGTGTGGTTGGAAAGAGTTCCGTCCTTTTCCTGAAGACCGCAGTTGAACACGAGCTTGGACATGATGTCAGTATCGTACTCCATAGTGAACTCATAATCAACAGTCTGAGGTGTAGGGGATACGTTGAGGCCCTTCCATGTATAAGCCTGATAAGTACCGCCGTTCTGCTGGATCATAGCTTCTACGTAACGGTTTGTAGAGCATGAAATGTCGTATTTGAGACGATAAACGCCGTTCTTGTAGAGCGGTACAATATCATAGAACATCTGTACTGAATAGTTTTTCTGTCCGACACTTGAAATATTCAGTGCGAGCTTGCCGCTGTCTGTAGTAAGAGTACAAACGCCGCCTGTCTCCTTGTAAGTGCCCCAACCAGATGTGCCAGTCTCAAAAGTTGAGTTTTTGATGATGTTGCCGGCAGCGAATGAAACAGCTGTTGGGATAACTGGCAGTGCTGAAGCCATTATCGAACAAGCTGCAAGAGCTGCTGCACATTTTTTGAAGTAGTGCTTTTTCATAAACTTTCCCTCTCAATCTGTGAACCTTTCACATAAAATTTACCCTTATGGGCATCCGGTTCATTGTTCTCAATAACAATATACAATAAAGCAGTTAAAAGGTATATAACTTTAATGACAAAAATGGTAAAATAATGACATTTAGGCTCAAAAAAACACCTGCTTTTCTTAAAAAAGCAGGTGTTCGCAGCAAATGTTCATTTGTCGATATATAGCCATTAAATAGGCATATAAAAATTATATATCAAAAATCGCAATAAATGATAATAAGGTCCTCGTACTATTTTGACGAGGACCTTTAAATGTTTTACTTAATGTCAGCGTGATGAGCCTGAAGTGACTTTACACCAAAGTGTTTATTCTCTTTAAGAGCCTTTATACCCTCTGCACTTGCCTTAGCAGCAGCCATAGTGGTGATATAAGGAACACGGTGCTTGATAGCAGCTTTACGGATATAGCTGTCGTCGTGAGCACTTGTCTTGCCGGCAGGAGTATTGATAATGAGCTGTATCTCGCCGTTAGCAATCTCGTCAGCTATATTTGGTCTGCCCTCATATATCTTATATATACGCTCAGCAGGGATGCCAGCTTCCTTTATCATCTCGTAGGTCTTGCCTGTAGCGATGATGCGGAATCCAAGCTCGTTGAATGACTTAGCGATGTCAACGAGCTCCGGCTTGTCTCTGTCACAAATACTGAGGAGAACAGTTCCTTCGAGCGGAAGACTTGTCTTTGTAGCTTCCTGAGCCTTATAGTAAGCTTCGCCGAATGTAGGAGCTATACCGAGAACCTCACCTGTAGAACGCATCTCAGGTCCGAGGACAGGGTCAACTTCCTGGAACATATTGAATGGGAAAACAGCTTCCTTAACGCCGTAGTGGTTGATGACCTTATCTTTAAGCTCCGGAACAGGAGAAGGCTTGCCTGTAAGTGAAGAAGTGATTATCTGAGTAGCTATCTGCACCATGTTGATGTTGCATACCTTTGATACGAGCGGAACAGTACGTGAAGCACGAGGATTAGCTTCAAGAACGTAAACAGTGTCGCCCTCTATAGCGTACTGCATATTCATAAGACCGCATACATTCATTTCAACAGCGATACGCTTTGTATAGTCCTTGATAGTAGCGACCTGCTTATCTGTGAGGTTCATGGAAGGAAGGATACAAGCGGAGTCGCCTGAGTGAACACCTGCGAGCTCGATATGCTCCATAACAGTAGGAACGAAGCAGTGAGTACCATCGGAAATAGCGTCAGCCTCGCACTCTGTAGCGTGATTGAGGAATCTGTCGATGAGGATAGGTCTGTCAGGAGTTACACCAACAGCAGCGGACATATAAACTCTCATCATCTCGTCATCATGAACGATCTCCATACCACGTCCGCCGAGAACGTAGGAAGGACGAACCATAACAGGGTAACCGATGCGGTTAGCTATTTCAATGGCTTCATCAACGTTAACAGCCATACCAGACTCAGGCATCGGGATGCCGAGCTTGTCCATCATAGCACGGAAGTGATCTCTGTCCTCAGCGAGATCGATAGTCTCAGGAGTTGTACCGAGGATATTTACGCCGTACTTTTTGAGGTCGTTAGCGAGGTTAAGAGGAGTCTGACCGCCGAACTGAGCGATAACGCCTACCGGCTTTTCCTTTTCGTGGATAGAGAGAACATCCTCCAGTGTAAGAGGCTCAAAATAGAGCTTATCTGAAGTATCATAGTCTGTAGAAACAGTCTCTGGGTTACAGTTTACGATGATAGACTCGAAACCGAGCTTTTTAAGAGCGAGTGCAGCGTGAACGCAGCAGTAGTCGAACTCGATACCCTGACCGATTCTGTTAGGACCGCCGCCGAGTATCATTATCTTTGGCTTGTCGCTTACAGGGCTCTTGTCTTCGTCAAGGTGATATGTTGAGTAGTAATAAGCAGCATTTTCAGTACCGCTAACGTGAACGCCCTCCCAAGCTTCCTTGATACCGAAGCCGATGCGGGCATTTCTTATCTCCTCCTCAGTAACTTCAAGGAGAGAGCTGAGGTAACGGTCAGAGAAACCATCGAGTTTAGCCTGTCTGAGTACATTTTCAGCAGGAACAGCACCCTTGTTTGCAAGAAGTGCTTCTTCTTCATCAACGAGCTCCTTCATCTGCTCGATGAAATACTTCTTTATCTTAGTAAGCTCATGGAGCTCATCAACAGTTGCACCCTTGCGGAGAGCTTCATACATAACGAACTGTCTCTCGCTTGTAGGGTATCTGAGCTCAGCCATAAGCTGATCCTTTGACATTTCGTGGAAATTCTTAGCGAATCCGAGACCGTATCTGTCCTTTTCGAGTGAACGGATAGCCTTCTGGAAAGCTTCCTTATAGGTCTTACCGATGCTCATAACTTCGCCGACAGCTCTCATCTGAGTACCGAGCTTATCCTCTGCACCCTTGAACTTCTCGAAAGCCCAGCGAGCGAACTTGATAACGATATAATCTCCGTCCGGATAGTACTTATCGAGAGTGCCGTACTTGCCGCAAGGGATGTCCTTGAGAGTAAGACCGCAGGCAAGAAGTGCGGAAACGAAGGCGATCGGGAAACCTGTAGCCTTTGAAGCGAGAGCAGAAGAACGTGAAGTTCTTGGGTTGATCTCGATAACAACGATACGTCCTGTTTCAGGGTCACGGGCAAACTGGCAGTTACATCCGCCGATAACCTCGATAGACTCGATTATACGGTATGACATATCCTGAAGCTCTTTCTGAACGTCCTCCGGAATTGTGAGCATAGGAGCAGAGCAGAAGGAGTCACCTGTATGAACGCCGATAGGATCGATGTTTTCGATAAAGCAGACAGTGATCTTGTTGTTGTCAGCGTCACGTACAACTTCGAGTTCAAGCTCTTCCCAGCCGAAGATGCACTCCTCAACGAGTACCTGACCAACGAGAGAAGCCTGAAGTCCTCTTGCACAGACTACTTTGAGCTCATCGACGTTATATACCATACCGCCGCCTGCACCGCCCATTGTATAAGCAGGACGGAGAACAACAGGATATTTCAGCTGTTCTGCGATCTTTACAGCTTCGTCAACTGAGTAAGCTACCTGACTCTTAGGCATACCGATACCGAGATCTTTCATAGCGTTCTTGAACTCAATACGGTCCTCACCACGCTCGATAGCATCTACCTGAACGCCGATGACCTGTACGTTATATTTTTTAAGCACGCCAGCCTTATCAAGTTCAGAGCAGAGGTTAAGTCCGGACTGTCCGCCGAGGTTCGGAAGGAGAGCATCCGGACGTTCTTTTTCTATGATCTGAGTAAGTCTTGAAAGATTGAGCGGCTCGATGTAAGTAATATCAGCAACATCGGGATCAGTCATGATAGTAGCTGGATTTGAATTCACGAGAACGATCTCGTAACCCAGTTTACGAAGAGCTTTACAAGCCTGAGTACCTGAGTAGTCGAATTCACAGGCCTGACCGATAATGATAGGGCCTGAACCGATGATCATGATCTTGTTAATATCCTGTCTTTTTGGCATATTTATCTCCCAACCCGTACACTATGAAGTATACGATAATATTATTTGCCACATGGCATGGCATAATTTCTTACCCTATATGATAACATAAAAAATGACAAATTGCAAGAGGAAAATAAGTTAAGGTATTTTTTTATTTGATATAACACAAAGATATCAGAAATATCATATTGTTTTTGTGTTTTATCATTTCAGCTGCGGAAGCGAAAATAATAAAATCCAACATAAAACAACAATATTGCCATTGAAAATTGCTTATTCTTTACATATTAAGGGATATACCTGCCGCAATACTTGATTTAATCTGCAATTTGTGGTATAATGTGCGTTGTACACCTTTTACGACAGGAGGATAGTTATGCTTAATGCTGATCTGAAGGAATTTGAATTTGCCTCAGAATTTGATGAGCTCATCGTTTCCGCAGCTATCGCTGTCCCTATGGGAGAGCCGAACGGTATCGTTCAGATAGTCCACGGTATGCAGGAGCACAAAGAGCGTTATTACCCGTTCATGGATTACCTTGCCGAGGAAGGCTTTATTACAGTTATACACGACAACAGAGGTCACGGAAAGAGCATCTGCTCAGAAGACGATCTTGGTTTTATGTTCAGAAACGGCAGTGAAGGCTTTATCAGCGACATTGCCCAGATAAACAGATTCATCCACGAGACCTATCCGCAGCTCCCCGTATTTATAACAGGATACGGCACAGGTGCTTCCGGTGTTGTAGGTTTCATGAAAAAGAACGACAATTCCGCCAATGGTATCGTACTTCTCGGACTTCCGTGCTACAGCTCCTTCTCGCCGGTAGTAAGAGGCATTAGATCAGAAATTTCAAAAAAACTCGGAACTCGCTTCCGCAGTGAAAAACTTTATGATATGATAGATGACCGTTTCGGTAAATTCTTTGAACAGCCGGATAACTCATGGAGATGCAGCGATCCGGACGCAGTTGAAAGCTTCAACAGCGACCCGCTCTGCAACTTCAAGATAACTATGAACGGCTATGAGGAAATGCTGAAACTTATAAAGAATGCCGATTCCCCGAAAAACTGGGAGATAAGCAATCCTTCTCTGCCTATAAGACTCATCTCGGGCAAAGATGACCCTTGTATGATCTCAGAGAAGAAGTTCTTCAAATATATCGCTAAGCTCGAAAATATCGGATACGAGAGCATATCTCACCGTATTTTTGAGGGTATGCGTCATGATCTGCTCAATGAAAAGAACAGCATCAATGTCTGGAAAGATATAGCAAAATCACTGTTTTCATGGATAGACCGCTTCAATGACCCTGATGAAGAGCCTGAGACCGGTACCGACATCCAGCAGTGACAATGCACAGAAAGGATAAATTATGGATATTAACAAAACCCTTGCAAAAGAATTCGGACTTAAACAGGAACAGGTTGATAATACTGTCCAGCTCATCGACGACGATCAGACTATCCCGTTTATCGCTCGTTACCGTAAGGAGCTTACAGGTTCTCTGGACGATCAGGTCCTCCGTGAACTCTATGACAGACTTATGTACCTCAGAAACCTTGAAAAACGTAAGCAGGAAGTCACAAATTCTATAACTGAACAGGAAAAAATGACTCCTGAGATAGAGGCTGCTATCAGTGCTGCTATGACTCTCGTTGAAGTTGAAGACATCTACCGTCCGTTCAAGCCAAAGAGAAGAACAAGAGCAAGCATCGCAAGAGAAAACGGCCTTGAACCTCTCGCAGAGCTTATCATGGCTCAGGAAAATTCTACAGAGCCGGAAAAAGAAGCTGAGGCTTATATAAATGAGGAAAAGAAGATAAATAACGCTCAGACAGCTATACAGGGTGCTATGGACATCATCGCTGAGGATATATCCGATGACGCTGATATAAGAAAGAAGCTCCGTGCTCTCGCAGGCGAAAAAGGCGAGCTCACTTCTAAGGCTTCCGACGCCGAGGCTGAAAGCGTTTATATGAATTACTACGACTACTCTGAGGCTATCCCTAAGGTCGCTGACCACCGTGTGCTCGCTCTCGACAGAGGCGAAAAGGAAGGCTTCCTCAAAGTCGCTGTTACTCTCGACGAAACTCTCGCTACCGACGTTATCTTCGGAAAGTACATAAAGGCTAACAATGCCTGCGGCGAACTTGTAAGAGCTGCTGCTGCTGACAGCTATAAAAGACTTATTTTCCCGTCTATAGAGCGTGAGATACGTTCAGATATGAGCTCTAAGGCTGCTGAGTCCTCAATAAAGGTATTTGCAGCTAATCTCCGCCAGATGCTTCTCCAGCCGCCTCTTAAACACAGCGTTATCCTCGGTCTTGACCCGGGTTATGCTCACGGCTGTAAGACTGCTGTTATCGACGGCACAGGCAAGGTCCTCGATACAGCTATAATCTACCCTACAGGTTCAGCAGGTGCTGTTGAAGCTGCAAAGAAAAAGGTAAAGCAGTTCATCGAAAAATACGGCGTTACTGCTATTTCTATCGGAAACGGTACTGCTTCCCGTGAGACTGAAACTTTCACTGCCGACATTATCAAGGAAATGTCAGCAAATGTAAGCTATATGATAGTAAACGAGGCAGGAGCTTCTGTTTATTCCGCTTCTAAACTCGCTGCTGAGGAATTCCCGGAGTACGACGTTTCTATAAGAGGTGCTATCTCAATTGCCCGCCGTCTTCAGGACCCTCTCGCTGAACTCGTAAAAATAGAGCCAAAGGCTATAGGCGTTGGTCAGTATCAGCACGATATGCCTCAGGCAAGAATGAGCGAAGCTCTCGGCGGTGTCGTTGAGGACTGCGTTAACTCCGTCGGTGTCGACCTCAACACAGCTTCTTATTCGCTCCTCTCATATGTATCAGGCATAAATTCAGCTGTTGCTAAGAATATTGTTGCTTACCGTGAAGAAAACGGCAAGTTCACTGACAGAAAAGAGCTTATGAAAGTTGCAAAGCTCGGTAAAAAGGCTTTCGAGCAGTGTGCAGGCTTCCTCAGAGTACGTGACGGAAAGAATCCTCTTGATAATACTGCCGTTCACCCTGAAAGCTACGCAGCAGCTTCATCACTCCTCAGCGAATGCGGATTCACTCTTGCTGATATATCAAACGGCGGTGCAGAGGGCATCTCTGAAAAGGCTGAAAGCATCGGCATAGATAACATCAGCAAAAATCTCGGTATCGGTGTTCCTACTCTCACAGACATCATCGGAGAGCTTAAAAAACCCGGCCGTGACCTCCGTGACGAGCTTCCGCCTCCGCTCATGAGAAGCGGCGACATTATGGAGATAAAGGACCTTAAACCTGGTATGGAACTTGTCGGAACAGTCCGTAATATCATCGATTTTGGTGTATTCGTTGACATCGGCGTTCACGAGGACGGTCTTGTACATATTTCTCAGATATGCAGCAGATATATCAAGCATCCTCTTGAAGCAGTAAAAGTCGGAGAAGTTGTAAAGGTGAGAGTCCTTGATGTTGATATAAAGCGTAACCGTATCTCTCTTACAATGCGTCTTAACGACGAGGAGGAGAAGAAACAGCAGTCCGACCGCCGTCCTAAGAAAAAGCGTGAGGACAAGAAGCAGAAGGGCTTTGACGTAAACAAACTCCACAACAGCAGCTTCCGCATCAAACAGAAATAAATTTAAAGGGCAGCCCTTTTGAAAGAGGTCTGCCCTTTTATTGCAGCAAAGCCGTCCTTTTTACGGGACGGCTCTGCTTATATCATTATATGTTATGGGAGATGTAATCGATCATTCAAGTCCAACGAGTCTACGCTGAATTGTAAGAGCATCACCGAGTGTAACTCCGTCACCGGTATTGTTTACGTCAGCATTGAATTCGCCTACAGTGCTGAGCTGGTAATCATCAGGATTGCAGTTTGTCTGCATGATAATTACAGCATCTGCCATATTTACTGAACCGCTGTTGTTAGCATCGCCTGAACGTGTAACAGTAATTCCCTTGAGTCCCTCAAGATACTTGATATGTTCGATCTCAGCTATCTGGTTCTGCTCATCGAGCTTAGCGTAGTAAGCATCTACAGCATTATTGAGCTCTTCTGCTCCCAAATGTTTGAGGATGCAAGTACTTGCAACCATTACATCATAAAGGTCTCCGCATATGCCGTTATTGTTTATATCAAGCTGTTTATCTATATAATTCCATGTTTTCTCATCAAGAGTGCTTTCTTTTGCATTTTTATATGTCAAAAGATCACTGAAATAAGTGTTAAGGGCAGCATTATCATCATTGTTAACAACTCTGTCGCCGTTAATATCAGGAGGTGCTACAGTGCCATTGATCACATCCTGTTCATACTGCTCGAACAGACTGTTACAAAGATCATCATCAAATTCTTCGCCGCCGTCACCAAAATACTTATTTATCTTCCATGAGTTATCCTCTACGACTGTCATACCTGCTGTGATAGTGCATTCCTTTGCATTTGCGGTAAAGAGTCTTGGTGCATCGGTATATTTTTGAGATATCATCTGCTTAGAAGCTGATTCCAGATTCTTTTTGTTCAATTCTCTGAGATATTCAGTATAATATTTAGCAGCTTCTTCATCATCAGGATCAAGATCAGCTGTTATTTTTTCAAATTCTGCCGTTATATCAACATAATCACCGTTAAGCCAGTCTGCATTATTGATAAGCTCATTATAATAATCATAATAATTCTGTTCGATTATCCATGCAAGGTCAAATTCATTGTTGCAGATGTAGCTGAGAAGTACAGAATTATATCTGTATGCATCGAAACCGTACTTATCATTGAGATTCTTTGAATTATTGAAAGATTTCTCCGGAAGCATTGTTCTATCCTGAGTTGCATGATCATAATCTACACGCTGAATATAGCAATACAGATAATATTCATACATATCATAAATATCGGTCTTTCCGTCTTCATTTACATCGAACAGAGAAGGATCTTTCTTCATAAGATCATTTGTATATTTGAACATAGCACCTGTAGATGATGCGGAATCTATAAGATTGCTGGCTATTGTATAACTGATAAAAGAAGTCTTGCCGTCCTTATTTTTATAGTTATTCATATCATAGTCATCTAATATATATCCGTTTTTATAGGTGTAATAATTTTCGAGCAATTCAGCGTCATCTTCATTTAATTCGCCATCGCCGTTGATATCGCCCTTTGCCTTTGCTGCGGCTATCTGTTCACTTGTAAGTTCATCCTCTGGACTTACTAATCCGCTGAGTCCTTTGCATGAAGCAAAGGATGTGAGGATAAAGCAGTCGTTACGGTCAATAACGCCATTTCCGTCCATATCTGCATCGATAGTACCAGCATCTATATCGTCGAAATAAGCCTGTAATTCTGAATCTATATCTGGCTGATAATCAGCAAAGCTTGATACTGGCACGAGGTTTGTCAGTGAAGCTGCTGCTGCCATTGCTGCTAAAAACTTTTTCATATCAATACTCCTTTCGTGTTCAAAGATCTGTCTTTCAAGATCTTCATCACGCTCTATTATAGGCACCGTTTCTTCCGGTTTCCTTGTAGTTTCGGGACCTTTCGGAGGAGTAACTGCCGTTGTCACCTGAATATTGCCTCCACTGCCTTTACTTGGTTTTGTAGTTATTTTTACTGTTGACCTTCTATCTTCCGGCACAGCAGCCGCAGTTGTTACCGCAGTATTTACTTTTCCTGCCTTGGATTCAGTCACAGTATAGCTGTATCCTGTAGTAGTATAAGTGAAATTACTTGTATTATTGGCAGTTGCAGTAGTAATTACAGTGTTTTTATCAGTAGTTATCTTGTTATTATTATCATTATCATCATCAGAAGGTCGGCTGTCAATGCCTTCTGTTGAATCTGTGGTAATAATATTATCATTATGTGGATCAAGATCATTCTTCAATGATCTGTTAAAAGCAGTGTTCCACAATCCTATAGCGAGCACACAAGCTGTAGCTGCGGCGGTTATCCTGAATGGTATCGGTATGAAAAGCCGGCGTTTTTCTTCATTTTCAGGAAGAAGACCAGCCTTATTCAGAAATTCATCTCTGTGTTCAGATTCCGGAAATACAAAAGAATCTTTTATCACTTTTTTAAATTTTCTGTTCATCACTGTTCTCCCTCCTATCCATTGAATTCATTTTTCAGCTGAGACAGTATTTTTCTCAGCTTTCGGCTCATTGTGAACCTTGAAATACCGTACATTTTACTCAAGACACCTACCGGAACTTCATTCACATATCTTAGAACTACAAGTTCTCTGTCCTCATCTGATAGTTTCTGCATAGCACTACTCAGAGCAACATTGGTAAGTATATCCTCCTCATGGTCGGTTTCATCGGGAATGTCATCGGTCAGTTCATCTACAGCTTTTTTCCGAAAATGATCTGCACACAGATTGCCGGCTATCGTGTACAGATAGTGCAGTTCCTTTTCAATATCGCAGACCTGCTGTCGTTCAAGAAAACGGAGAAAGGTTTCCTGGGTTATGTCTTCAGCAAGCACATGGTCACGAACTTTGAAAAAGCAATACCGGAAAATTTTATCGTACTGTTCTTTTATATCGACTGACACGTATTAACCTCCCTTCATAATGATTGACGTTCGAGGATGCCCTGATGTGCATGAAAAATTGTAAACAAATTATGAACAAAATATCTTCTATATAATTATACCATATTTCAGCAGATC
Organism: Ruminococcus sp.; assembly: GCA_017543335.1. GTDB lineage: Bacteria > Bacillota > Clostridia > Oscillospirales > Ruminococcaceae > Ruminococcus. Next base: position 23,396 of record JAFYGE010000059.1, on the reverse strand, counting down.
ATACAACAAAAGCCGTCCATTTAAAGACGGCTTTGTTGTATATAAGGAGTAGGTCGAACTATCGTCAGTTTGTTTCAACACCTATAAGCATTCTCTGAACTTTCAGTGCGTCCATAGGAGTTATACCGTCACCGGTATTATTGATGTCAGCGTTGAATTCTGCCTTTGGTGAGAGCTGGAAATCGTCCGGATTGCTGTAATGACAGAGGATAGTAACAGCGTCGTTCATTCTGAGCTGACCGTCACAGGAAGCATCTCCGGAACGCTTTATGTCCATATTGCTGAGCATAGCGAACTGTTCTTTGAAAGTCATACTGCCGGAAGCTGTTTCCTGCTTCGGGAGGTCTGTCTGCAAATTCAAAAGAATGTATATCTTAGCTATATACATATCATAAATATCTCCGCTTTTACCGTTTCCGCTGAAATCGCAGTCATTATTTATGTGATTCCATATATCAGCAGGAATACTGCTTTCTGATGCTGTTTTTTTCTGCCATTTATCTTTCTCAAATTCATTCATCAAATCATAATCTGTTCTATCCATACTGCCGTCCCTATTGAGGTCAGGGAGTGCAGCAGTGCCGTTTTCAGCCTTGACATAATAGTTATAGAAAACGTCTTCAAATGTTTTGACATTCAGTCTCATATCACCAGAGCTATCAATTTCTTCATTAGCACTATCTACAATATCTTTAAGGTCAACGCCTGTATAGAATCTTGATACATCGGCATTCGGCAGAAAATCAGCATAGAATGAATCGTTATAATATTCAGGCAATATTTCGCAGTGATAAACAAGATAATATCCGATGTAATAATGCAAAGCTACCGGTAAATAAAGAGCTCCGTCTGTATTTCCGAAATATCTGTTGCTGCTAAGTGCTCTGCAAACGTTGATCTCATTTTCGCTGAAGCCTAATTCTTCCGGATGATGGAAGTAATGCTGTGAATAATCGATATAACTTTCAACTATTTCGGAATCATCTGTTTCATCCGAATCAAAAGTATTACTATAACTTGGCAAATGAATGTATGCGTTGATTATAAAGAAATCATAAATGTCAAATTTGCCGTCATTATTAACGTCAATTACAATTTCACCATTATCGACCATTTTCTCAAATAATGGATATGCACTAAAAAGTCTGTTTGTTTCTTCCTTGAATGCCTTAGTAAAGTACCATTCATATGTTTCTGTTCCCTCAACATAATTCGGATCATAATAGGACGGTTCAAAATACTCTTTTTTCAGTTCGTTGTGTTCCATGAAAAAGGCGAAAAGTGCGACTTCTTCTGTATCAGTGATCTTACCGTTTCCGTCAATATCGAAATTTTTAGCGATATATGCTTCTGTTTCAGGTGTGATCCTGAATACTCCGCTGCTTTGTCTGAAATCTTTTTTAGAATCACCATAATTTTTTTCATAATAATAATTTATAGCACGGCAATCATCAAGATCAAATTTTCCGTCTCTTGTTACATCGGGGTCTAATTCACCATTGTCTATTTTACATATAATGTCCCATTGAGGATCGTAGTAACTGTTTCTGTTGATAATATATTCCGCATTGCCTGCTGGCATAGTCAATGATGACGATGCAACAAGAGCAGATAAAAATGCAGCAACTTTTTTCATAATAATACTCCTTTCATGTTCGGTCGCAGGGGATGCGACCGCAGTGGTTATAATTTGATTATCATTTGTTTTCGTTCTGATAGTTGTTATAACCGGCTTTTTTAACAATGTAGATGTGGATCTGGTATTTGCTGATGCTTTACCAGATGATGAAACAGTACGATTGCTGACTATAGCAGCATCTGCTGTTCCGCTTGTAGGAGTTTCCGCAGCGGTCGTATATACCGTTGTTCCTTCGGTGATATTTGTCGTTACGGCAGTCCCATGATGCTCTGTGACTGGTACATTTACATCCGTGATTATATTATTCGGCTGATCGTCCTTCTGAATAAGTCTGGTATTGCTTCTGATCCCTGTCCACAAGCACAACATTGCTGCAACAGCAACAACTGCGGTCACGATCTTCCACACTATACCTTTACGCTTTTTTTCTTCCGGTTCGCTGAGTTCCTCTATGAGCTTTTCCATTTTTTCCTCAAAATCTTCGGAAAACTCATGATCCGGGACTTCAAGACCGGTCAGTTCCTCGCAGGACTCGTTGAAAACTTCTTCAAGAGCTCTGCTTAGAATATCGTCCTTGTTCATAAGCTTCCCTCCTTTTCAAGTACTTTTTCGAGAGCATTTTTAGCTCGCTGGATACGTTTGTATGCATTTTCTGACGAAATTGCAAGCAAATGGGTTATCTCGTTAATAGAATAGCCATATACGAATCTCAACATAAGGATGTCCCTGTACTCATCTTTGAGCTGCTTTATCGCACAGACAACTGAATCAAAGGAATAACTGTCTATACTCACCTTACCTGCATCCTCGTCAGGAGTTTCGGAAAGTGATATTCTTTTATTCTCTCTGTACTTATCCAGTGCTGCGTTTCTGACTATTATAACGAGCAAAGAGGTCATTTTTGGACACTCTAAATGAGAAATTTTTTTGAATATTTTTGCAACTCTCAAGAAAGCCTCTGACACACAGTCCTCTGCATCCGCATGATTGTTAAGTATCTTCATAGCAGTGTACATCATCAGCTTACGATTTTTAAGATATATCTCTTCAAATGTGACTTCTTCCAACTTTTCAGCCGGTGAGTCTATGCAGATTTCCATGTATTTTCAGCTCCTTTCTTTAAAATTTTCCCATTTTACTTATTATAACGTATAATGGACTGATATTTGGACACCTATTTTATGAATTTTTTGTAAACATTCTTAATACAGTCCATTGAACCAGATATGTGTTTTTTGAATTATATTATTAAGATTTTCTATTTTGTCAAGTTTTTAGCAATATCATCCGCATTTATATCCGTGTTCAGATAAATACAGGCGGTTAAAAGTCTCGATTTAACAGGCAATATATTTTTTATTATTTAATACAATATGTTTTGAATAATAGACAAACTATATAAAAGAGTCTTTTTTCGCATTATCTGAAAATTTTTTGATATATAAACTTAATGTAAAATACGCCTATTTCCCACAGAAAAATTTATATATCATTAACAAAAAAGTGTGAAATATATTGACATAAAAACTATTACTGTGTACAATTATCTTACAGGGAATTTAAAATATGATAATTCAGGAGGAATGCAAAATGAAAAGATTAGGCACTTTTTTAATTGCGTTAACAATGACTGCTTCTATGGTCTCATGTTCAAGTAAATCAAGCAGCAGCACCAACGAGCAGGATAAGGAGTTTTATGGTCGTGGAAGAACTGTTGGTATAGCTCTCCCAGCTCAGAATCTCGAACGCTGGAATCGTGACGGAGCTTTTCTGAAAGAACAGTTTGAGGCTGTAGGATGTAAGGTCGACCTAAAATATGCCGACAATGATAAGGATAAACAGATCGAAGACGTTCAGTCAATGATAGATGAGGGAGTACAGCTCCTTCTTATAGCTGCGGTTGATAAGGATAATCTCAGCCATACTCTGAATAATGCTAAAGAAGCTGGTATTCCGGTAGTTGCATATGACCGTCTTATCATGAATACAGACGCTGTTACTTACTATGTTTCTTTCGATAACTATATGGTTGGTACGATTCAGGGTCAATATATCGAAGAAAAATTGAAGTTTAACGAAACAGATAATACATATAATATAGAATTCGTCGGCGGTGATGAGTTAGATAATAACGCTCGCTTCTTCTTTAATGGTGCTTATGACTACTTGTCATCTTACATAAATTCCGGAAAATTAAATATCGTTTCCGGTAAAAATACCTTTGAACAGGTAGCAACTGAAGAATGGTCAACAGACAATGCCCGTAACAATATGAAACAGGTTCTGGCTGATAATTATTCCGACGGTAAAACACTCGATGCTGTAATTTGTGCTAATGACTCTACCGCTCTTGGTGTTACAGAAGCTGTACAGTCCAATTATTCCGGCTCAAATCATCCTTTAATAGTCGGTCAGGACGGCGATGTAGAAAACCTTAAAAATATTGTCGACGGCTCTCAGGATATGACCGTTTTCAAAAATGTTAACGATGAGGCTAAAGTCACACTTGAAATATGTAAGCTTATTCTCTCAAATGAGACTCCAAGCGTAAGTCTCCTCGAAAATCTCCATGTAAATGTAAAATATGACACTTCTTCTTATAATAATGGTGTTAAGTATATCCAGTCATATCTGCTCGCTCCTTATGCTGTAGATAAGGATAACTTGCAGTCTCTGGTCGATACCGGTATCTATAAGTGGGACAGCAATAACAAATACCTCGAAATCGCAAAATAATAAATAAATAAAAATGGGAACTGCCGTATTAAAGCAGTTCCCATTTTTTTATTCGTCTTTTACTCTTGCAATATTGCTCTAAAAAATTTAATACCCAGCAAATCTTGCTTTTATAATAGTATACCCATAAGGTTCCACAGTAACGGTATCGTTTTCAAATTTGCCATAGAAAGGCTCGAAGTCCTCGAAGAGGTAGAGGTGTACGCTTATCCTGTCAATAGCCACGACATCAGCACTTCTGTTCACGAAGAATATATAGTCAGTCTTTTGACCCTGACGTGTGAACGCAGTAACACGTCCGTTGGTCAGCTCATTATCGTTCATGACGAAATAAATTCTGCCGTCTTTGAGGTTAGGTATGGACTTTCTTACACGGCTAAGCTCGGAAACATATTCAATAAGTTCCTTATCCTCGTGACCCCAAGGGTAGCATCTGCGGTTGAACGGGTCTTTATAGCCCTGAAGTCCGGCTTCATCACCGTAATATATACTCGGAACACCCGGAAGGAAGAACTGGAGTGCCATAGCAGCTTTAAGTCTTTTTTTACCGAGGTCGTACTCATAGTCGGTGAGGTATCTTTCTGCCATCCAGTCCTTGCTCTTGCCCTCGCAGCTTTCTCCGCCAAGACGGTTTATAGCTCTTTCGATGTCGTGAGTAGAGACAAAGTTCATAAGTACGTCTATAGTAGGCTTTGGATAGTTCTCAACTATAGTCATTATCGAGTAGATAAAAGCTCTTGTATCTCCGCCCTTGACGAAGTTGATTATAGCTTCACGGAACGGATAGTTCATTACAGAATCGAGCTGGTCACCGAGCAGATAGCGTCTTTTGATGCCGTAGCTCTCTTTATTTGAAGCGTCCTCCCAGACCTCTCCGATGACTATTTTGTTCTTATCATAGCCTTTTACACATTTATGCAGATTATCAAGAAAACGGTCGGGGAGTTCGTCGGCAACATCAAGACGGAATCCGGCTGCACCTTTCTTCATCCAGTAACGGAGCACTCCCTCATCTCCGCAAATAAACTCTGTATACTCCTCATTATTTTCACAGACATTCGGCAGTGTATCGATTCCCCACCATGCTTCGTACACATTAGGATAATTGATGAAGGAATACCAATCGTAATACTTACTGTCTTTTGACTGATATGCACCGACATCCGGATAGCGTCCGAACTTATTGAAGTAAACGCTGTCCGCACCGGTATGAGAGAACACACCGTCCAGTATCACCGATATACCGTACTTTTTAGCTTCCTTGCAGAGCTTTTCAAAATCTTCATTAGTACCGAGCAACGGGTCAGCTTTCATGTAATCGGCAGTATTATATCTGTGATTTTCATGGGATTCAAATATCGGGTTCAGGTATATGCAGGTAACTCCGAGGTCATGGAGATAGCCGAGCTTTGACTGTATACCGGCAAAATCTCCGCCGAAATAGTCATTGTTCCATACGTGACCACGTTCATCAGGACGATACCACGGAGTTTCTCCCCAGTTTTCACGGATAACACGTCCATACGGGATATTCTCTTTAGGCTTTCCGCTATTGCAGAATCTATCCGGAAATATCTGGTACATAACTCCGCCTTTAAGGAAATCCGGAGTTTCATAGTCCTCTTTATAAACAGTAAGCTGGAACAGGTCACCGTGGTCAACAGCGGCTTCGTGTACATTCACTTTTTTGATATAATGTCTTATACCGCCCTGTGTATAGGAAAAATAGTAGTAATGCACATCACTGTATCGTGCAGTATACTCAGCGGAATAAGCTATGCAGTCCTCTTCTTCGGAAACTATATTCATATTTATGAATCTTTCCTTGAATCCCGTTCTGAACAACACAAGGACAGGAGCAAAATCAGGATGTATATCCTTTGAAAGCCTTATAGTGAAACGGCAGGTCCTGAACTGTCTTAAAGCTCCGAATATAGATTTATACGCAAGGTTCCATGAATCATATATAGGTTTCATAAAAAAGTCACTCCTTACAAAATGATAGATAGAGTATCACCGCTGATTGTAAAAAAGGGGACGCTGAACGTCCCCTTATATCCAGAATCTTTCCCGGATCATCTGAGGTGCCAGATGTTATCGGCATACTCTGTTACTGCACGGTCTGCTGAGAATATTCCCGCACCAGCGATATTGTTAAGTGACATCTTAGCCCACTTCATCTTATCGTTGTAGCATTCCGTGATGTACTGCTGTGCATTTCTGTAGCTGTCGAAATCAGCAAGTACCATATATGGGTCTTTATCCTTCAAAGAGTTAGCAACGTCATTGAATGTACAACCGTTGATACCGTTATACATACGCTGGATAGCCTCGTGGATACGACCGTCATTATTGAAATAATCTGTAGGATTATAGCCTCTTGCCTGCATAGCCTTAACTTCCGGAGTAGTCATACCGAAGATAACGATATTGTCATCGCCGCAAGCTTCCTTGATCTCGATATTAGCTCCGTCGAGAGTACCAAGAGTGATAGCACCATTGAGCATGAGCTTCATGTTACCTGTACCGGAAGCCTCTGTTCCTGCGAGAGATATCTGCTCGGAAACATCAGCAGCAGGCATGAGCAGCTCTGAGAGAGTTACGCAGTAGTTTTCAAGGAACACTACAGAGAGCTTCTGATTTATCTTTGGATTCTTTCTTATCTCCTCTGATATAGCCCATATCATCTTGATTATCTGCTTTGCGAGATAGTATCCCGGAGCAGCCTTTGCAGCAAAGATATATGTCTTTGGAGTGAAAGGAGCATCAGGATTATTGAGAAGATAAGCATAATCAGCAAGAATATTCATTACGTTGAGGTGCTGTCTCTTATATTCGTGGAGACGCTTTACCTGTACATCGAAAATACTGTCTGTATTCAGGATTATATCGTTGCTGTTCTTTACATACTTTGCAAAACGCTCTTTGTTAGCCTTCTTTACTTCCATGAGCTTTGTGAGGACTTCCTCATCGTTCTCAAACTTCTTGAATTTTGCAAGCTCGGAAGCGTCCTTGATGAACTTCTTGCCGATAGTCTTGGAAAGAAGCTCTGTAAGGTCAGGGTTGGACTGATAGAGCCATCTTCTGTATGCGATACCGTTAGTTACATTCTTGAACTTCTCAGGAGTATTCTCATATTCATCATGGAATACAGACTCCTTGATTATCTCGGAATGGAGCTTGGATACGCCGTTTACGCTGTGTGAAGCAACAACGCAGAGTGTAGCCATGTGTATCTGATTGTCCTTGATTATGGACATACGTGTAGTCTTAGCACTGTCGTAGCCGTTCTTTTCCATAAGTGACTGGCAGTAACGGTTATTTATCTCAACTATGATAGAGAAGATTCTCGGAATAACTGTCTTTACGAGGTTAACATCCCACTTTTCGAGTGCTTCTGCCATAACAGTATGGTTTGTATAAGCAAAAGTACGTGTAACGATGTCCCATGACTGCTCCCAGCTGTAGCCGCAGTCGTCAAGAAGAATACGCATAAGCTCAGGGATAGCAAGTGTAGGATGAGTATCGTTGATGTGGATAGCGACCTTGTCAGCAAGGTTTTCGAGAGTTCCGTAAACGTTCATGTGAGTATTTACTATGTCGCCGATAGAAGCTGCACAGAGGAAATACTGCTGACGAAGACGGAGGCTCTTTCCTTCAAGGTGGTTATCGTTAGGATAGAGTACCTTTGAGATAGCGTTTGCGATAGAGTTCTGAGCAAGAGCCTTCTCGTAGTTACCCTTGTTGAACATCTCCATATTGAAGTTAGGAGCTTTAGCTGACCAGAGACGAAGTACAGAAACTCCCTCTCCGCCGTAGCCGGAAACGTACATATCGTAAGGAGTAGCTACAACTGTGTTATAGTTCACATGAGAGATATAGTGGTACTGATTATCCCAGTACTCCTGAAGGTCGCCCTCGAAGTGAATATCTATAGCAAGCTCAGGCTTTGGCACGAGCCATACTGAACCGCCCGGAAGCCAGTTATCAGGGAGCTCTGTCTGCCAGCCGTCTTCAAGCTTCTGCTGGAAGATACCGTACTCATAGCAGATAGAGTAGCCCATTGCAGGGAATCCCTCTGTAGCAAGTCCGTCGAGATAGCAGGCAGCGAGTCGACCGAGACCGCCGTTTCCGAGTCCTGCATCCGGCTCGTAATCATATATTTTATCAAGATTTATATCATACTGCTTCAGCATTGCTTTTATATCCTCAGCGAGTTCGAGGTTATAGATGCTGGTTTTAAGGGAACGTCCCATAAGGAATTCCATTGAGAGATAGTATACCTGTTTTCCGCCTACAGAGTGAGTGTGGTTGATGAAGCTCTGTCTTTTAGCACCGAGTATCTCAACGATTATAGAAGAAAGCACATGATAGACTTGTTTATCTGATGCCTCCTCAGGGGAAACATTGTAAAGAAGCTGGAGCTTCTTAGGAAACTCTTCTTTTATGCTGGTCATAAGAGGGTTTGCTTTTTTAGTTGCCATATCAAATCTCCATTCTGCCGTTCAGCGGCATTAATACTATCCGTATATTATTCTCTGACCATTACAAACGAGGTATAGCCATATACATGAGAATAAATTACAAGCGGTATATATTTCAATTATACTATGTTTTATCGGATTTTTCAACTGTTTATTTCAACAAATATTTGTCCACTAAATTTACATATTGCGGTATTCAGCCTTAAACTTAGTGTAGACTGCAATAATACAGCGTTTTTCAATTGTGCATTTTGACTATAGTCGTATAACAATCAATAAAACTTTGTGCAAATTTGATATAGTTTGCAAAAAATAATATTTTTCTGACATATTTTAATAATATAACTATAAAAACATTTGAAATCTATATAAATATGTGGTATAATATTCTTACTGCCATATTTTATGGTTTTGTGACGGATATATTCCGTCTGACGTGTAGAATCAAAAAAATAAAGATGATAATCAAAATGTAAAGAAAAGGAAAGTGATCATTTATGGAAAAGAAAAAAGGTTTATCCATTCTGAAAGTATTCATTGCCGTAATATGTATTTTGTTCATAGTTGTTTCTCTGGCAATAAATGTCGCTTTTTCAGGAGGAAAAACACCTCACATCTTCGGAAGGTACATCTATATTGTTGAAGACGGTGCTGACTGGGTAACTCCGGGGTCAGCTCTTATAGCAAAAGAAATAACAAACGATACTCTGCTTGAACGTGACATTGTTATATGCTACCCTTCAAGCTCACCTGATAAGCTCTGCGTAAGAAGAATAAACGAAGTCGTTACTGCTGAGGACGGCTCTGAAACTTACTCAACTTCAACTTCAACTGTTATCGACCCTGAAAATATCGAAAAGGATAAGATAGTCGCTATTGCTTCCGGTTATCCTGAGATAAAAGAGCTCGGAAAATTCATCAACTTCACAAAGGGTATCCCCGGCATACTCCTTGAGCTCATCCTCCCTTGCGTTATACTCGTAATATTCCTCATCGCTAAGATAGCTTCTTCTAAATCCGATGATTTCGATGACGAAAACTTCGATTTCTATGAGTACGACGAAAACGAAAAGAATAAAGATCAGAAGAGAACTCATGTTAAGAACGGAACTCCGCTCTTTGAAGCTAATCAGGAACTTCCTCCAAGCGATGAGCTCGAACGCAAAAAGATGTCTATCGCTGAGAATTTCAGCCAGAAAAAGGTAAATCCGGATTCTCCTTATCAGAAGGAAAAAGAACGTACAATGCAGTTCAAGGCTCAGCGTAGTGCTGAATCCTCATTTGCTGCAAGAAACGTAAGCGGAAGTTCTTCAACAGCTCCTACAGCAGACGCTCTCAGAGAAGAGATGCTCAGAAAAACTGCTGAGGCTGAAAGAACCGGTTCATTCAGCACAAAGGCAACAAGTGCTCCTACAACACCTGTTGAATCCGCTTCCGATATAACAGGTATACTTCCAAAGGCTCAGCTTGCTGAGATGTCAAGAAACGATGTTCCAAAGACAACTCCTCTCAGAAGCCAGTCCGCACAGCCTGCGGCAGCACCAAAGAAGAGCAGCTCACCTGATATATCAGATATTATCAAGAAGTCTGATGCAGAGAAGAAAAAGAAGTCAACTGCAAATATGTCCGTTGATGACCTCATCAAGCTCATAGAGGACGAAAAGAAAAAGCTCTGATAGTACATTAAAAAGCCATTTGTTCAAACGAACAAATGGCTTTATTTTTTTATCCTATGAATATCTGAGTCCAGTGGTATTTTCCTCCTGAATATACCACACCTATGCCAACATACTTGTAATTTGTACTGAGTATGTTTTCTCTGTGAGTTGGCGAGTTCATCCAGCCGGTCATTACAGAAGACGGATCAGGAAAACCAGATGCTATATTCTCACCCATGTAAGAATAGTATGGTAAGTTAAGACCATCTAAAGCAGTGAAACAAAATGTTCCGTCAGGTCTTGTATGAGCGAACCTTGTTACTATTTCCTTTGCACGAACATCTCCGGCTTTATTTAGCTCAAAGTTCATTGAAAGCGGTTTGAGTCCGTTTGCAGCACGCTCATTGTTAACACGAGTCAAAATTTCATTCCTGAAATTCATATACGGTGTATTCTCTTCAGGAGTGCTTATCTTCGCACCAAGCTGTATTCCAGCTGTACTGCACTGTCCTTTGAATTCATTGCTGAAAAGGAATCCATTAGTAACATTCTCTCTCGATGAGCCTTTTTCAAGCTTTGAAGTCCAGCTTGCAAGACCATTTTTATCAGGTTCTCTGCCGAGGATAGTCTTGTAAAGCATCTCTACAAAAGCGGAATTAGACGTAACTATGTTCATATACTCCTTACTGAAAATGAATCCTTTGGCAGTCTGAGTACCTGTATATCCGCTTTTAAGTCTCTGACACCATGTTTCAAGACCGTTTACATCCGGGTCTCTTAACAAACAGTTCTTATAAAGACGATATACAAAATATGTACGCTCATAATTCTCGTCCCTTGCATACTTCAATGTTATATTTCCGGGACTTATACCGTAAGTTGAGCACAGTCCTTTGAACTCGTTGCTTCCTACAAAACCTTTGCATACAGCCATTACGGTCATGCCTACATTAAGTCTCTGAGTCCATGATGTCATACCTTTTGAATCAGGATTTCTTCCGAGCATAGCATTATAGCAGTCCGTTACCATTTGCTCGTTAGTCTTTTTCTTCTTCTGATACTCTGACGAACAGAAAAAGCCGTATATTATGTCCGAGGCTGTAGCTTTTTTAGTGTTCAGCTTAGTTGTCCAGCTTTTAAGTCCGGCACTATCCGGATTTCTTCCAAGAACTATGTTATACATTCTTGTTACAAATCCCTCTGTGTTTTTTGAGTATGAGGATGCTGTAAATGAGCCGGCAGCATAGCTGGTCGGTATGTTGCTGGAATATGAGCTGCTTGTGTACCCTATATTACTTACAAGCAATAATGCTGCTGCCGCTGCGGCAGCTATCTTTCTGACATTCATACTGATGCCCCCTTATAAAAAAGTTTCTGTATAAATTATACACTTTTGTGCTTGCATTGTCAATAGTGTTAGTTTGAATTCGGTGTGTAAATGTTGTTAATTAGTTTTCAACATTTAGCGGAGGAGTGTTGAAAACTTAACATACAAGTACCAATATAAAATTTTTGCCCCGAAGTGATAACTTTTCACTTCAGGGCAAAAATTATTATATTTCTTCAGCTTCTATGCGTATATTAAAAAAAATCTGAAATATTTCAGGTTCACTTTCGATATTTTCCTTTATTTTGTATAGCGTCCTCTTTCCAACTCTTCTATCAAGTATTGCAAATATACGAACCAGTAGATTTGAACTTGTAAGACTTCTATCTATACTTTGATTATCAAATTCATAAAATGCTTTATAAAAACATCGCTGATCAAATTGACTGTATTTCAAAGCTGTATTATCCATAAAAGGAAATTCATAATGCAATCTGATTTCAAGAGTATCGTCTTTGGGTAACAGCGATGCCTTACTCCATTGTTCACAATAACTCCCTGCGATAACCTGTTTCCCGTCTAACAGAATTGCTGCCCTTCCTTCGTGATCAGGACATTTACTGTATGAAGTCGCAAAATACTTTATACGCTTTTTTAATGAATCAGCAAGATAGTCGTTTTCTAATTTATCTCTGATTTTTGACCAAGTATGTATCATTGGATCACCTATATTCCTGTTTATCTTAGCTACAATTATAGCATAGCTATTCTATCGTGTCAATAAAAACTGACTGCCATGCAAAATGACCTCCTGTTCACAATGAACAAGAGGTCATTTTAATTACACGATATTGATTACTGTACAGGCATTGGAACAGGATTCTGTGCCTGAGCAGCCTTTGCAGCCTTTTCCTTGCGTTTTTTACTCTTGCTTATCTTGTGGAAGATACCGCCTAAGAAGAGTTCGCCTGCACCGATACAAAGTGCGATGATACCGAACCAGAATAAAACGTTTGGAATGAGGTAGAATATAACATTGCTTGTAACTGCAAACAGTATAGAGCATACTCCAAGAACGCCTACACCGATGATGAACATAAGCAGACCGGTGATAGAGAAGATAGTTCCGAAGAATCCGCAAACGTGGCGACCCTTTCTGTCAACTATCAAAGCTATCCATATGAGGAACAGGAACACAATAGCGATCATGATGCCAAGTGTCAAATATGAGAATATGTAATTATAGTCGCTCATAGAGAAGAGTGAACTGTTGTTCCATTCACTTATAGAGAGTGACTTATCAACGTCATTTGCTTCAAGACGGCTCTGGACCTTATTAAGAGCTTTCTTATTGAGCTTCTTTCCGAAAATATCTTCAGCAACGTCGTTATTTTCCTTGAAGAAGTCATTTCTTATGTCCTCAGAAGTAATTGTAGGGTCTTTGCCCTCGCCCTCGATGATATAGTCAGCGTAGTTCTTTACGTTCTGACCTAAATATTCGAGCATATCGGACTCCATGAGGTACTCCTTGAAGTCATCCTTATCAGCATCTCCGTCAGTGATGCTTCTGAATCCGAGGGTCTTGTAGATATTATTTGACACCTCATCGTCATCAAATTCAGCACTGAGAAGTGTATTCTTATTGAGCTTCTTTATACGTCCCTTTAATGTACTTCCTGATGCACCAAACTTTACGCTGACAGCAAGGCTGAATGTGAGAAGTACAAGTATAGTTATGAAAGCTATGATAGAGGCGATGAACATTTTGCCGCCTCCGACTTTCTTCTGCACAGGTGCTTCTGCTGCCGGCGGAGGTACCATACCGCCTGCCGGATAAGGCTGCTGCACCGGGTCGCCGAACTGCTGTCCGTTATTAGGAGCAAAATCAGAATTATTAAATGGATTATTGCCAAAGGTATGGTCCTGAGGCACATATACTGTATCTAAGTTATCCTTATTACTGCTTGCATCAAAGCTTGTATTATTATTGCGTATAGGCTCAAGCACCGGCGGTGGAGGAAGAGCTGAATCATCCTTTATATCTTCTGCCTTGATAGCATTACCAAATATACTTTCATCTACCGGAGGAGGAGTTTCTGATAAAGGCTCGTCCTTGAATCCCTCAAACGGAGGAGCAACGTCAGGTTTATTTGCCTCTGAAGGTTCAGAAACAGAAGAATCAAGACTGCTCACAAAAGGATCATCTGAAAGAAGCTCTGTAGGAGCGTCAAGAGGATCGTATCTGTCCTCAAAATATGATCCTGAGTCATTAAGAATATCATTTACAGCTGTTGTGATATCACTGGATGAATTTTCAGAGTTGAATGCATCAGTTTCGTGCTCAAATGGGTCGTATACCGTCTTTTCTTCATTGACAGAATTGCTGGACGCAGATGGAAACGGTACTTCTGCCGCATCTATCTTTGTTCCGCAGTTAGGACAGAACTTTGCGTCATTGCCTAAAGTGCTTCCGCAGTTAGTACAAAACATATCATAACCTCCCGTATTTATTGATTCCCAAACTAACTCTTGAATTTTATTGCTTGTCCTGAGAACTGCTCTTTCAATAGTTAATTAGTGGAACAATAGCATTATTTAAGTATCGCTGAATATATTATATAACAAAAATCTCTCCATGTCAATAAAGTAGTATGATAATGTAACCAGATATTAATTTTAGGTGCTGTATTTTGCCGGAATATTGACATATTTGACAACCTGTGATATACTTTAAACAATATGATAAGAATAAGTCGGAAGAAGTGATATAATGTCTGAACCTGAAATTTTATATATGGTCATACCATGCTACAACGAACAGGAAGTGCTTAACGAAACAGCCTCCCGTTTAAAGGAAAAATTCCTTTCTTTGCAGGAAAGAAGCTTGATATCTCCATTAAGCAGGGTCGTGTTCGTAAATGATGGTTCAAAGGATGATACTTGGAATATCATAAAAAAGCTCCATTCAGAGCATCCGGAATTTTTCTCCGGTATCGATCTTGCTCATAACAGCGGTCACCAGAATGCTGTCCTTGCCGGACTTATGACGGTAAAGGATATATGCGACATCTCCATTTCTATGGATGCAGACCTTCAGGACGATATAAATGCTATTGACGAAATGCTCGAAAAGTACTATGAGGGCAATCAGGTAGTGTACGGTGTCAGAAGTGCAAGAAAAACTGATACTTTCTTCAAAAAATTTACGGCTGAAAGCTTCTATAAATTCATGAAAGCTATGGGTGCGGACGTGGTATATAATCACGCCGACTACAGACTGATGAGCAAAAGAGTGCTCCAAGAACTTGCTAATTTCAAAGAGGTCAACCTCTTCCTGAGAGGTATGGTGCCGCTGATAGGCTTCAAGAGCTGCTCGGTATATTACGAAAGACATGAGCGTTTCGCCGGAGAAAGTAAATATCCTCTGAAAAAAATGCTCGCTTTCGCTATAAACGGTATAACTTCTTTCAGCACCAAACCACTCAAACTTATTACTGAACTCGGATTTCTGATGTCCATTCTCAGCATTTGTGCGTTTATCTGGGCATTTATCGCTAAATTCGCTGGATTCGCCGAAATAGGCTGGTCGAGCACTATCTGCTCCATATGGCTGATAGGCGGTCTTCAGCTCTTCTGCCTCGGTATCATCGGAGAGTACGTCGGCAAAATATATGCGGAAGTAAAACAGCGTCCACGGTTTATCGTTGCGGATTTCCTCAATGAGCTCGGTACGGAATTTATTAACGATGCCGGAGATAATAATAAAAACAAATAAAAATCAACGCAGTATCAAATACGATACTGCGTTTTATATTATTCACAAAAAATATATTGATTATATGAAATATATATTATATAATATTAATATAAATCTTTATAGGAGGTATCTTTTATATGAAAAAACTTTTGATAGCATCCATTATCGCCTCTGCAATAGCTCTTATAGGCGGTATCGGAAATGCTCCTGAAACTCAGACTGCCTCTCCAACGACAGCCTATGCCGCAGAAAATTACGTAACCACTTTTTCTTATGGAACAGTAACTCAGACATATACTGCACCTAAAACTACTACTACTAAAACTTATGTCAGACCTACTACTCCTGAACCTGTCAAATACTCGAAAAACACAAGCGGCTTCGTTACAAGAATGTATAATATAGTTCTCGGACGTAACCCAGATCCAACAGGTCTGAAAAACTGGACAAACAAGCTCAATTCAAAACAAGCTTCCGCTTCTGATATAGTAAACGGATTTTTTATGTCTCCAGAGTACCTTAACAAAAAAATATCCAATTCTGAACTCGTAGAGGACTGCTATATCGCTATGCTCGACCGTTCATCTGACCCAACAGGCAAAAATAACTGGCTGAGTAAATTGAATATCGGCATGACCTCTCAGGCTATATGCAAAGGTTTCGTCGGAAGCAGCGAATTCAAGAATCTTTGCTCTCAATATGGAATCAACCCCGGTAATATCACTCTGAAATACGCAAGAGATGAAAACTTTGAACGCACTTATTTCGTTTACCGTTTATATGCTAACTGCCTCGGAAGAACTCCGGACATGACAGGACTCGAAAACTGGTGCAAAAGCCTGAAAAACGGTACTACAGGTACTAAAATAGCTCAGGGATTCATTTTCAGCGACGAATACAAAGGTAAACATTACTCAAATTCGGATTTTGCTTCTATGCTATATAAAACTATTCTCGGCAGAACTCCGGACAAGAGCGGTCTTAATAGCTGGACAAGTCAGCTCAACAACGGTAAGTCCCGTGAATTTGTAACTAATGGCTTCCTTTTCAGCAATGAATTTAAAGGTCAATGCAGCAAAGCCGGTATTACTCTTGGCAGCAAGCTGACTACTCCTGAAGATATTGCCGCTGCTAAAGCTGCTCAGGAAGCGGCAAGAAAAGCTGCTGCTGAAAAGGCGGCAAAACAAAAATTGACACCGCAAAATGGTGATACTCACTTTGTTTTAAACAAAGAAACAGGTTGTATTCATTGTAATCCAAATTGCTCAGCTGCACAAAAAATTATCAATGAAAACTATGCAGACATATATTTAAACAGTTCAGAATTGAGCAAATATAAAAATATATATTGGGCTTGTGGAAAGTGCTCTAAACTATATAATCAAATATTACCTAAATTCTAATAAATAAAAAACAACCCCTTGCGAGACCGTGAGTTGTCCGCAAGGGGTATTTTGCTGTTTTATTTCAACAAGACGAATTATTCAGCAGAATTGAGCTTCTTAGCGAGCTGAGACTTCTTTCTTGCAGCCTTATTCTTATGCATAAGACCCTTAGCACAAGCCTGATCCACTCTCTTGATAGCTACCTTGATAGCCTCTTCCTTATCAGCAGCACCAGCAGCTACAGCAGCGTCAGCCTTCTTGAGAATTGTCTTGAGATTTGACTTTCTTGCCTTGTTAGCAGCAGCCTTGGTTGAATTAACCTTAACTCTCTTCTTAGCAGATTTAATGTTTGGCATTTTGTTACACCTCCTTGAAATTTTGCGGGTTGTATATATCTCCGCAATTTACAGATAATAGAGTACACACGGGTCAGTGCACTCCCGATAAGTGCAACGCACACTTATCCTACTGAGACAAATATAATTATAACATTTTCCACAAAGAAATGCAATAGTCAAAAGTGAAATTATATATATATTATTTTTCAACAATTATGTCAAAATGCACAATATACACAGGAGGAAAATTATGAACATAAGAACAGACCTTGCTTTAGAGAGTTTTTCAGCAAATCCGCTCCCCGAAGGAGTTCATCTGGATAAGAGGGGAAAGGCTTTTGACATAACGGAGATAGTGATAGACAGCGACAGTTTTGTTAACTCCATAGGAAAGGGCAGGGGGACTTATATCACGCTTGAAGGAGAAAGTCTGAGCCGCTTTTCTGACGAGTACTCTGATATGGTCACGGAGCTTGCCTCTGAGCTTAGAAAGCTTATACCGGAAGGGGAGGTGCTTATAGCAGGTCTTGGCAACAGCGACATTACTCCGGACGCTCTCGGACCTGATGTTGTATCAAAGGTACTTGCTACACGGCATCTTCGTGATGAGCTTAAAGATGAGTCGGACTCTTTTCTCACCTCACTCAGACCTGTAAGTGCTCTCGCAGGCGGAGTTCTTGGTCAGACCGGCATAGAGACTGCCGAGCTTATAAGAGCTGTTACGGGACTTATAAAGCCGTCTGCTGTTATAGCAGTGGATTCTCTTGCCTGTTCGGACGTTAGCAGACTTGGTACTACTATACAGATAACTGACAGCGGTATATCTCCGGGGAGCGGTATTGCAAATTCACGGCGAGAAATTTCACGCAAGGTACTTGGTATACCTGTTATAGCTATCGGAGTTCCTACAGTGGTCGATATGCATACTATAGTGAGAAGTCTGACAGGAGAAGATATAGACCGTGAGCTGCCGAATATGATAGTAACTCCGAAAGACATAGACCGCCTTACAGAGCGTGCATCACAGCTTATAGCCTTTGGCATTAACCTCGCACTTCATCCTCAGCTCAGCTTGGAAGAAGTTAAGGGACTGTTCTGAGAAAAAATAATCTGCGTATGTAGTATAGTAATTAAACTACTTTACGCAGATTATCATATAACTTTTATTTAAAAATCAGAATTTTCAATATATTTATTAAAATCAGGGGCTATTATCTCTTGTGGACTGTTGAAATTTATTTTAGATATGATCAAAAAATCACAAAGATTGTTTGATTGATCATATCCATAATATTTAAGCAATGTACCGGTTTCTTTATCAATGTAAAATTCAAAACTATTAACACCTGTCTTTTTTCCATAATCATCAGATGTATTTCCTGTTATTACATAGCACTCTCTGTTAAAAATTTTTTCTGTTCCTTTAATTTCCCATAAATCAAAATTAGCCAAATATCCAAATGCCATTTCCTGTGGGAATATACATCTTTTTGCTAAATACGCATTTGTAGAATCCGGTCTATATGAATAGCATGGAATACCGTCTTCTCTTATAGTAAATCTGCTTTTATCATCCTCTGCAATAGAATCAATTTTTTTAATAGCAGCATATTTATATGTGGTATATGTATTATCAATATTATTGATTTTATAATAGTTTTCGCCATCTGAATATAAGCTTAAATCAAAAGAACCTGCTTTTTTAAATTCTGGAAATTCATTTAATTGAATCGAGGTAACCAGATTGTTAATATCGTTAATTTCTAATTTTGAAGCATTTGAAAACGCTTTTGAAGAATCAATATCTGCATTGAATGAAACAGCGTATACGTCATCAATACTTGAAATTGAATAAAAGAATTCTCCGTCTATACTATCATAGTAATCTACTGTGTTTAACATCTTATGCCATATTTCATCTTTATCACTTGCAAATGTATCAACTTGCTTCTTCTGAGGTTTATCATTTTTTGTTGGTTCGATAATTACTTCATTTTCATTTGATAACAAAGTGGTTTGATTATTATCTTTTTTATTATTATTTTCCATTACATTAAAAACTACCGGAACTAATAAAACTGTTATTGTGCCAAAAATCATTGTCATGTGTTTGATTCTTTTCATTTTTATCACCTCTCAATATATTATTTGTACTTGTATTGCATCAGCACCTGTTCCTTTAGAGGAATCACCACTTGGACTCATTACAGCAGATTGAATATAAAAACCACCGCCTAATGATTCTGAATGAATACTACTTTTGTATACTGAGTTCCACCCTGAAGGTGCACTATCTTGGTCAATTGTACCAACAGTTGCTGTATTACCATAAGTTCCATGTTCTACACCATATAATGCATACGGATCTGTAAAAACAGAATCATTTAAATACATATACACTCTCGCTGAAAAGTATTGAGCACTCCAATTTCTTTTAGGCGGAAATGTCCATCTATACCTGGTACTTTGTGAAGAAGTATATACATATCTTGCATCACTATTATATAGATTACTTCCTGTCTTGTATGCGTATAGACTACTTGAACCGCTGTTGCTGCATCCCGATGCAATGGTATCATTATCTACTATAACAGAATTCCATGTAGTTGAAGCTGAAGCAGATAAAACATTGACCGTTGAAAATGCGAGTATGCTTGAAATAATTGCCGATATTCTTTTTGTTTTGGTCATAATAAAAACCGCCTTTCTAAAAATATTTTAATTATTATAACAACAAAGTCCGAATGTACTCCGGACTTTGATTATTATTAATATAAGACCACTTTATCTTTCAATGATTATTTGAAGTAGTTTCTGCGGCCGTCTCCGTAGAAGCTTAAATATCCTTGTGTAAACTTAGATGGATCATTGAAGTAAAGTTTTACTGCATTTTTTACACTCTCTGTTACGTATCCAGAGAATTTTCCGAGGTTAACGTAAGAGTAGCAGCCGGAGAACTGTCCTGGCTGTGTAAGTACACCGTATATGCTGTTCGCATAGAGGGGACTTTTTACTCTGTTCATAACTACTTCTACGACGCAAGCCTTTTCAAATTCGCTGATCCAGTAAGATCCTGCTTCATGACCGACTACGTTGCAAAGAAGTATGAAATCTGAATCTGAGATAGGGAGTGCATTATCAGTTGTCTCTGAAGATACCTCCTGTACAGGCTCTGTTGGAGCTGCTGTTTCAGGTTCTGTAACTGTTTCTTCTACTGGAGCCTCTGTTTCAGGCTCTACATATTCTTCTTCTTCGTACTCTTCCATATACATTGGCTCTTCGTAATAGAATTCCTCTACCTCTTCTTCTGTTACAGCTTCGGTAGGTGCTTCTGTTACTGGCTCTGTTGGAGGAGCAACTGTAGTAACAACTGTTGTCACAGGCTCTGTAACAACTGCTGTTGTAGTAACGATATAGGTGGATTTGCCTGTGTTTTCTCTTACATTGAATGTAAGCTGCTTATTTGAGGAGTTAACTCCTAAAGTTTCTCTTGTAAATGATCTCTTTGCTGAAGTTTTTGCGGTTGTGGTCTTAACAGAAGTTTCAGCAGCAGCCAATGTCAAATCGTCGCCAGCGGGTTTTACGATCTCGAAATTATCACTTGTATTAACCTGAGGTGCTGCGTTGTAAGCAACAACTCCCCCGCCAATCAAGCAAGCAGTAACAACGCCGAAGACACTTGCTGCAAATTTGGCTTCTCTCATCAACTCATCCTTTCAAATTTTTAGCATATTGAGCCTCCCCTTTCGGGGTCGTGTAACATGATACCACATTTGACGGAAAATAGCAATAGTTTTGAGAATTTTTCCATTTTGCATCCAAAAATAATTGGTAAAAAGACCGTTCTTAGTGATAAACAGCACAATTTTTATGTCTCAAATATGTAGACTATGTTAAATATTTGTTAACGTTAGAAATAAATTAACTTCTAAAAGTTACACAAATATTACAAACTGCACCATTTAGTAAACAACAATCTGTATAATAATATTTCTCTTTTTCAAGCTGTTATAGGTATTTTTGTACTGAAATTGCTCCGGAGCACCTCTGAAAACGGTATTTTTTATTGATTCCGCCCACTAAAATACTATTCATTTGGTATATAAAAAATGACAATCCGGTAATAAATTTCCCGGACAGGCATATCAATTTTTTATGAATATTTATCCAATATTTTTTGCATAAAAAAGACGGTCTAAGACCGCCTTTTTTAATCCTCTGCTTCGTCATTTTCTATAGACATGACCTCGATAATAACCTTTTCAACGGTCTGCTCGTCCATTTTAGCAACTGTTATTCTGAACGCTCCTGTCTCGGCAGTTTCACCTGCTTCAGGAATATGCTCCATAACGTCCGTCACCCAGCCTCCGACTGAGGTATAATCTGTCTGTATCATATCCTCATCGAGATCGAGCTGTTCAAGCATATCGCTTATGTTCATATCACCGCTGACTTCATATTTGTCAGGGGCAAGCATATAGATCTGATTTATTATCTCGTCGTCCTCGTCGTATATCTCGCCAACGAGCTCCTCGATTATATCTTCAAGAGTAACAATACCCTTTGTTCCGCCATACTGGTCTGTAACAACGGCAAAATGCACCTTAGAACGCTGCATTTCCTTCATAGCCTCACTTATCAGCTTCGTATCAGCTATGTGCGGAACTTCCTGTATTATGCTTCTTATATCATTTCCGCCCTCTATCAGCATCTTGAAGAAGGCTTTATTTGTGATAAGTCCGACTATATCATCAAGACTCTTTTCGTATACAGGGAGTCGTGAATACATTTCTGTGCAGAAGATTTTCTTTATCTCCTCTATATCGTCACCTATCTCAACGCCTACAACTTTTACTCTTGGGATAAGTATCTCATTAATAGTTATCTCGTCGAATTCAAGGGCACTTTTTACGAGTTCGCTTTCCTGTTCCTCGATAACGCCTTGTTCTTCGATCTCGTCGATCATATATTTAAGCTCGTCCTCAGTAACACTTGGAGCTTCTTCTCCTCCTTTTGCAACTAAAGAGGAAAGCTTATTAAGCAGCCACACAAGCGGTTTGAACACCGTAACAAGAAACGACAGCGGAGCTGCAAATGAAAGTGCAAGTTTTTCGGCATTTTTCTTTGCGTACGACTTTGGTATTACCTCACAGAAAACAAGCACAAGTATCGTTATGACTATTGTTGAAATAGCAGCACCGTTGCTTCCGAAAAATTTCATAAAAACCAGTGTACTGACTGATGATGTAGCTATATTTACGATATTATTTCCTATAAGGACTGCCGTTAGTACCTCGTCAAATTTATTTGCGAGCTTCAGAGCTTTTTTAGCCTTTTTATTTCCCTGAGCCTCATAGTTTTTCAATCTCAGCTTATTTACGCTGGAATACGCTGTCTCTGTACTCGAAAACAGTGCAGAGAACACCATCATACATATTACAAGTAAAATTTTCAATCCATCCGAATTGTCCATAATATTTCTTTATTACATCTCCCTTATATATTATAATAGTATAGTTCTTTTTCAACAGTAATATAGATAATATTTTATCATATAATTCCTGATAATGCAATAGGTCAATAAAAATAAAAAGTCCGCACCCAAAAGGTACGGACTTAGTTATCTTGATAAGTATATCAGAGACGCTGAATGCGTCGCAGAAATTACTTGATCTCGATTGTAGCACCAGCCTCTTCGAACTTAGCCTTGAGCTCGTTAGCCTCTGCCTCAGAAACGCCTTCCTTGATAGCCTTAGGAGCAGACTCAACTACTTCCTTAGCTTCCTTAAGGCCGAGACCGAGAACTTCCTTAGCAACCTTGATAACAGCCATCTTAGCGTCACCGAAGGAAGCGAGGATTACGTCGAACTCTGTCTTAGCAGCAGCTCCGCCAGCAGCAGCACCGCCAGCAGCAGGAGCAGCAGCGATAGCAGCTGTTACGCCGAATTCTTCCTGGATAGCGTCTACGAGCTCTGAAAGCTCGAGAACTGAAAGAGTCTTGATATCTTCAATAAACTTTGTGATCTTCTCTGAAGCCATGATAATAATCTCCTTTATAATTATTTTCGCAAT
>JAFYGE010000058.1 GCA_017543335.1 Ruminococcus sp. | reverse complement strand
CGGTCGCTGATCTCCTCTACGAGATGAGTAGGAACGCCTTCCTTTTCGAGCATCTTGAACATGAAGTTTGTCATCTTGTTATTGATAACGCCCTTACCTGCGATAGTTCCCTTCTTTTCGCCGTTGAAAGCTGTAGCGTCATCCTTGTAGTCAACGATAACGAGGTTCGGATCGTTAGTAGCGAAGACCTTCTTAGCCTTTCCTTCATAGAGCTGTTCCTTCTTTTCAATGTTTGCCATTTTAAAATTCCTCCTTGAGAATTATGTAAATGATTATATATGCAATTCCGCATCATTACGGAAATTGTAGGTATGATTTAATTAGTTTCTGACATATCGTGGATCAACATATGGTTTGCCGTCCCTGTCGAGGAGTGGCTGCATGATAGTAGAAGAATCCACGTTGTGTGTGACGCTGACGTATGTTACACCGGTTATTTTGTCCACCAGAGTAATATAAGTCGAATTACAGATACGCTGTGCTGACAGAAGGTCAAAACGAGGCGGAAGCTGTGGTATATTGTTTAACATATTATTTCTCTCCTGTATATATTTTTTGGACAGCAGTATATCTGCTGATTCAAGCGGCAAAGCTGCCATCGAGGTCAGATTTAAAGCAGTTTCAGCTGTTCATCAAAGAGCAGCTATCTGCTCCTGTAGAGCCTTATCCTTAGCGATAACGCCCTCAGCCATTTTCTTCTTTTCGTCGGCAAGCTTAGCAGCGAGCTCGTCGTCAGCCAGAGAGAGCATCTGTACAGCGAGTACAGCAGCATTCTTAGCACCGTCGATACCGACAGTAGCAACAGGCACTCCCGGAGGCATCATAACAGTAGCGAGGAGAGCGTCAACGCCCTCAAGAGCCTTGGATTTCATCGGTATCCCGATAACAGGAAGTGTGGTATGACCGGCAACAACACCAGCGAGGTGAGCAGCCATACCTGCGGCACAAATGATAGCACCGAAGCCGTTTGCTCTTGCATTTGAAGCAAATTCGCAGGCTTCAGCAGGAGTGCGGTGAGCACTCATAACACGGCATTCAAATTCAACGCCGTACTTTTTAAGCTCTGTAAGAGCTGACTTTACAACAGGGAAATCGCTGTCGCTTCCCATGATAACTGCAACTTTCTTAGCCATTATTCTATTCTCCTATATATTTATTTTATTTGATAGAGTATGAAACTACTACCTCATTAACACCTTTTTCGTATTTATCCGGAGCATATGCTGCCCACAGATTTGTACCGTATATCGCCCATACCTGACATTTATCGGTATCCCAAATATTCTGAGCTTTCACGCCGCTGTCGGAATACTGGTTCTCGGAGCTGGAAGGGGCACCGAAACGAAGCTCTATTTCCTGCAAAAGCCTGTTATAAGCTCTTTCAAGATCGTCCTCAGTGTATGGATAAACAGGCTCGTTAAGATCACCTGTAAGACCAAGGTGACATCCGAAGCAGATGAGTTTATTTTCTGTATCGAATTCAGCGAAGATGTAACCGGGAAGGTCGGTGCCGAAATCGGTATCTGTTTTGGTTTTATATTCATATTCCACCGAAGGTCTGGTGGATTTTTCAACCATGTTATCATAGTCATCACCGAGTATGCTAAAGACTTCCTCCTTAGTCATACCAAGTTCAAGACCGTCGAGGTAACACAGGGATGAGCCTTCATTTTCGTCACCGGAATTATCGGTCATAACATTGCTATTGCTTTCAGACGCAGCAGTTTCAGCCTCAGTGACCGGCTCAGTCGTTAACATCTCAGTAGTGACCTCTTCCGTAGTCAGAGCCTCAGTTGTTACGGTTTCAGCAGTTTCCTCCGGAACAGAGGAAGCTTCTGTCACTTCTTCAGCGGCAGTAACAACAACGTCACTTGACTTGCTGACATCATCAGCAGGGTCATCTTTTCCGCAGCCTGTCAGCATAAGTGAGACAGCTGCTATAATTGCGAATTTTTTATATTGCATTATGTACCCTCCGTCATTAGTCAGGCAAAGATACCGTAATTATCGTAGTTTGTATCGTCATAAGTTTCAGGTTGAGTTGTAGGTTCTTCTTTTACTTCCGGCTGAGGATAATCAGGGACTTTGCTGAGGAATGAACCTGATACAGCAGCGAGGTCGTTTACCGAACCGCCTGAAAACTCCACAATAGCCTTATAGTTATCTGTGAGCGTGAGCGGCTTGTCCTCATCATCTGTATAGACGAGCTCGGTTTTGACGGTTATAGCTGCCGCATATCTTGGAGTACCGTTATCCGAGAGCATCGGGTAAAGGTATATATTTGATATATCCGTAATTTTTTTTGAAAGGATGTTTTTTTCATCCGGGAATAGTGTTGAAAAGGAAGGCTTGCTGACGGTCTTCATATCCGAGAGATACTCACCGCTGCCGGTGAAGGCGAAGGAAATGTATCTTTCAGCCATACTGCACATTTCTTCGAGCATATTAGGGTCGAGGTTTTCGAGCAGATGTCTGCTGTCCATATCCATAGTATATGAGCAATCGAGGATATTTCCGGATATAACAGCATTTCTTAGTTCAAGGCCTGAATTGCTGACCTGATAGAAATAAGTTCCCGATGAGCTGTGCAGGATGAGCTCGTCACCGTTTATCGACATTTTTTCCCATGAGCGGTTGAACAGAGGTTTCATGTCCTCATCATAGAGAACACATGATTCATCTGAATACGGTTCAGCTGAGAAGAAAAGGAAATTTCCGAAGGAATGTGGAGTTATATTTCTGTAGATAAGCGGAACTACGAGATTTCCCTCATAGTCCAGACAGCCGGAGAGCAGTTTGCCGCTTATACGTTTTGAGGCGATACAGTGGTCTTTTCCGGCGAAGTTCAGTTCAAGCCATTCCGGAGCGATTATTATTCTGTCGGAGCTGTCGGCGATTCCGTAAAGACCGCTTTTGTCCTCGAAAATAGTATTTCCGCTGCTGTCGCTGCCGAGTCGTCTTTCGATGTCAGTCCTTGTACTTTTTGAGCCGGTAGACTTAGAAGTATTTGACTGAAATCTTGTTATAGCCAGAGCAAGCACTATGACAACAATGAATAGTACTGAGACTACAAATCCCATACGTTTTGACAAATCTCAGCACCTCCCAAATTATTTTTCAGTTTCTGAATTATTGTTTTCAGCCTTATTATTTTTACGGCTGCGGTATATTTCTTCTGTTTCTTTAGTAATATATATCGGACGGTTCTTAGTTTCGAGATAAGTTTTAGAGAGATACTGTCCGAGGATACCTGTGCAGAAGAGCTGAAGACCGCTGAGCAGGAATATAACGCAGATAATGGTCGGATATCCTGCAACGTCCTCTCCGAAAGCGAGAGTTTTGATGACGGTTATTATCATAAGAATGAAAGCTATGATACAGCTCACGATACCGAGCAGGGAGCTTATAGCGAGCGGAGCAGTCGAGAATGCCATGATACCTTCGAGGGAGTATTTGAAAAGTCCCCAGAAAGACCATGAGCTTGTACCGGCAGGACGCTCGA
Source organism: Ruminococcus sp. (assembly GCA_017543335.1). GTDB lineage: Bacteria > Bacillota > Clostridia > Oscillospirales > Ruminococcaceae > Ruminococcus. Next base: position 38,867 of record JAFYGE010000058.1, on the reverse strand, counting down.
CATTTTCGTATTCGATATATCTTGTATTGAAGCCTACCCAGCTGAAAATGCCCTTTGAGAAACGGTTATACTCGCTCATATCGAGGATAGCGTCCACCATTTGTCTTGACATGAATCGGAAATCCTGAGCACCGTCGACGATTTCGGTCTGAGATATCTTGTTCATTATTTTATAGAATTTTCTTGCGAACCAAGAGCGTATCTTGGATTCACCCTTACGGCTCACTCTTCTTGTGGTAGCACAATCGTACTCGCCGTCACGCACATAGCTGTACATTTCGGGGAGGAAAGCCGGCGGATGCTGAAGGTCGGCATCCATAACGACGATGAAATCGCCCTTAGCGTTCTGAAGACCGGCATACATACCGGATTCCTTGCCGAAGTTTCTTGAAAATGAAATATATCTTACTCTTTTATCTCTTTCCGAAAGGGTACGGAGAATATTGAGTGTATTATCTTTAGAGCCGTCGTTGATAAAGAGGTACTCGAATTCAAGTTCTGGATAGGTCTTAGCCATATTGTCTGTGACCTTAGTTATTTCGTCGTAGAACATAGGAAGCACCTCCTGCTCGTTATAGCAGGGAACGACAATAGAAAGAAGTTTCACAAAAAGCCTCCTTTAAGAAGTAATGATCTGGCAGAAATAAAACTACCAATACACTATTAATAATACTACAAAACTGAACATAATGCAAGAGATATTTGAAATTTTTATGGCTGCATAAAATATTACTGAATGTTGTGTGGAATATTGTAAAATATTAAAAAGAAAAAATAGCAGGGTGAAACCACCCTGCACCCATTTCACGCTTCGCTCGTAAACTCGCTTACTCTCTGCGAGACTTTTACTCTGCTTTCGCATACATCAGTAATGCGTAAAGGTAATTACTGGATACGTACTTATCTTTGTATGCGAAAGCAGACTTCCCTGATCGTACAGAGTAACGAGCAAAGCAAGTGAGAACGTGAGACGGGTGCAGCGTCACGCTGCACCCGCCTTCGACTGTTTTTATTATTTTTTATTTATTCTTTATCAAAGCTCTTCTGAGCAGTACCAAATCATATGAATCCAAGCAGCCGTCGTTATTCATGTCGGCAAAATTTATCTGGACTTTCTTGCCTAAAAGATACTGCTGGAGCACAACAGCGTCAGCGATATTGATGCTGCCGTCGTTGTTATAATCACCCTTATCGGTACTGCTTTCAGCCGTATATACAGGAGTGAGAGTAACATCGGAATTGAGCTTTACAGTCAGTTCCTTGCTCTTTAGCTGCTGACCGGAGAGATCAGCTCCGCTTACTTCCCAGTGGTCAAATGTATAGCCGTTTTCAGGCAATGCAGAAACGGTTATATCGTAGTCGCTGTAATACTGACCGCTCCAAGTTGAATAATCTTTACCAAGAGTGATAGTGTTCACACGCACCTTACCCTTATTGGTATCCTGAGAAATATTGACAGTTTTGAGTTCGCCTGTGAGAGAAAGAGCGTTCTTCATCTGACGCTGTATATAGCTTCCACGGGACTGATAGAAGTCGGTAACAGCCCTGTACTCCTTTTCGAGCTGCTGAACGCCTTTCTGACCTGAATATGAATCAGAGTAGAATCTCTCGAATGTATCGAGTATCTGCTGACGGAAATTCTCGCTGTAGTATTTTATTACTTTTTCAGTTTTTTCCTTAGTGAAATTGTAGTTATACAAGTCCATCATAGTACGCTCGAACTGAGCTTTGAACTCGTTATTTTTCATAAGAGCAGCGAACATTTTTCCCTCATTAGCCTGAGAGGAAAGTACTCTCTGGAAGGTGTTTGCATCAGCAGTAGTGCCGTTGCCGTAAAGACCTGTTGAGTACTCTGTATCGAACAGGAACATTCTCCATTTGCCGTCAGCGTAAGGGTTGGATTCATCGATAGCATTTGATCTCCATGAAGCGAAGTTATTCTGCGGCCAGTCGGTATTGTTCCAGTATATCTGAGCTGCAAAGTAGTCGATATAGCTCTGTATATCGAGCTTTTCGCAGAGCTGACGATAATTCTGCTCATTGGTCATATCAGTCTCATAGCAGCTCTTTACGAGGTTGTTCCAGTCATTGAGGTCCTGATCCGAACCTTCTTCAAGTTCAAAGTTTTTGATGATAGCGACATCGCTCTTCTTTATATCGTAGTGACTGCTTATGTAGTCATCGCTTACACGTTCGATTATCTGATAGATACCCCAGAATTCGCCGTCGATGAATACCATGCACTGGTTTGTAGCTTCAACAGCCATATTTCTGTCAGCAACGAGGTTCTGGTTTATTGAGTCACGGAAGAAAGCGTAGCTGCAATCGTTACCGCCGTTTCTGATAGTGATGCCCTCGTATTTCTTAACGGTCTTGCCGTTTTTCTTCTTAGTGGAAGTGCCGTCGAAGAAATCGTATTCAAGCTCAGCCTTACCGTAATCTGCACGAGCGTATACATTGAAACTCTTCTGAGCGGAAGACCTTGAAGCTGCACCTTTTATGCGGATTCCTACGCCCTGAGAAAGAATACTCTTGCCGTTTTCAAAGAGCTCGAATGAAGCAGGTCTTTCCCATTCCTTGCCGTGCTGAGTATAGTTTGCTTCCATTTCCCAAGGATTTACCATTCCCCAGCCGAAGCCGCCGAAGTCGCCCCAGCCGCCGATGCCGCCCCAGCCTCCGGGACCGCCCTGACCTCCGGGACCGCCCGGATTCTGCTGAGTCTGATTCTTTTCGTCGAAAATCTTACCTTTTACGTAGATACCTTTTTCGTAATCAAAGAGGTTATCCGGGTCAGTAACAAGAGAAACCACCTTCATATCTTTATAGTAAGAGCCGTTAGTAGTTCCGACAAAATATGTTTTTGTGACTATATCACTTGTTCTGCCCTGACTGTCAACAGCTACTGCACGAACTACCATAGCTTTATCGACAGGCTTTGTAGGTGCAGCGACCTTGCTTGCACTTATATCAGTGTTTGCACTGTAAACATTAGGTTCATTTGTGCGGTCGTATATACGGATACCGCTTGTATAGCGTTCGGAAGCGGAAGTCGGGTCACTTCCGTCGATAGTATAATAAACAGTAGTACCTGAAGGAGCTGAGATATTTAGCTGGAATTCGTTATCGTAGAATCCGCTTTCAGCTGAAAATTCAGGAGTCTTAACAGCGTTTGAACCTTCAGGAGCGGTATTTGCACTATTAGGAGTGCAGCTTAAAACGAAATAATCTCCGCTTCCGTCAGGGTATTGTCCGTAAGAAGTATCGGAAGCCATAGCTTCAAAAGTTACGGTGCTGACTGCTGTACCGGAAGCATCTGTGAGGGTGAGGGTCTCTCCGGAAGTTGAAAGTCCGAAAGGCACTATAGAAGCATTAGCAGCTCCGGCATCAGCATCGCAGAAAACAGTTAATCTCTGACCTGCACCTATAACTGTGCCTGACGGGAATGTGTAGCGATAAGGCTTAGAAGCTTTATCGGTCAGACCCCAGCCGCTGATGTCCATTGACGAAGACGAACTGTTGTAGAGCTCTACCCAGTCATAAAGACCGCCGTCCGGAGCCGGAGTAACGGTATTTTTCGGGCATACTTCGTTAATAGTGATGCCGTTGCCTGCGGCATCTGCCTTTGGTGCTGGTGTGTAGCCTGCGGCGTTCAGAGCGAGTGCAAGGCTCATGATGCCGGCCGCAGTGCATCTGTAAAATTTTCTCATGATCATTACCTCCATTTATGACCAATTGCAGTGATCTTATGTACCGGCGACCCCTTCTGTATCTGTCTTTTTCACCGATAATCAGTCATAGTATAACATTTACACATATTTTTGTCAACCGATTGCCCATAATATAGCAATATATAGTCACGATTTGTGTTTTTAGCTAAAAAGTGCATAATTTTATACCGGGTCAACAGTGAAAAATATGGACAAAAAACCAGATAACGATTTGTTATTTTCTCCAAAAAAATTGAAAATCGTATAATTTTTCATGGAAATTTCAAATAAAGTGTTGATTTTTACTTCCGCATAAGGTATAATATAAGTGTATTGATACGATCCGTACATTTTTAGTCTGCGACCTTAATTTATACTCACTTTCAGACTTCTCATTTCTGTGTGCGGGTCTTTGGGAAATCGGCTGCCGCTGCCGTAAAGCGGCACTCACCGATATACGGAGAGAGAGATGGAGAGCATTATGGATATTACACTCGTAACATCTTCGTTCAACGATGAAGTCCATGGTACAAGTGACGATAGAAAGACCGGCTGCGGCATAAACCTCCTTAAACCGGAAAACGTTACTAAATACCGCCGTGGAAGCACTATGACCGACTTGAAGGAGATCACCTGCGAAAAATGTAAAGAAAAGCTCGCTAAAATGATAATCAAGGCGGATAAAAAAGAAATGGCACGTATCCTCAAGGAGGAAAAAGCAAGAGCTAAAAGAGGTCTTGAAGATGAGGGTATCGTTCCGCTTGGAAATACTCAGGCTAAGATAACGAAGTCGCCTGAAGAAAAAAGACGTGAGGAAGAAGCTGCAAGGGAAGCTGAAGAGAGAAGAAGAGCAGAAGCTGAAAGAGCTGCAAGAGAGGCTGAGGAAGCACGCAAAGCCGCTGAAGCTGCTAATCAGGAAACTGCCGAAACAGAAGTGCTCTCTCAGCCGGCACCTGTCCCGGAACCTGTGCCTGCACAGAGAACTATTCCCGGAACAGGCGTTCCTATGGATGACAGCCTTGCCGCTTTTGCTATAAATGTTCCAAAGGAAGAACCGGAACCGGAGCCGGAAGCTCAGGACGATTTCCTTGCTCAGTTCGCTGTGCAGAAGCCGGAAGAAACTGTTGAGGAAGAAGCACCTGTAAAGCAGAATGCTCCGCAGAGCGATGATTTCCTCGCTCAGTTCGCTATTCCTTCACCAGAACAGCAGAACATTTTTGAAACTCCTCAGCCTGCTTACGATGAACCAGAGGAAATGGCTGACATTTCACTCGGCGGAAATCAGCAGCAGGCAGCTCCATACGAGCAGAATTACGCAAATAATACCTACGAGCAGCCACCGGTCCAGGATATAAGAACAGAGGAAGATCTTCTCAAAATGTTCTCTCTCAACAATCAGCCTGCCGAGCCTGCATACAGCGGCTATGAGACAGAGCCTGTAAGTCAGTACGCTAACGATACAAGCGTTATCGACGTTGAAGAAAACGAGCTTGCTCCGGCACAGAATCCATACTATGCCGCTAACAATCCTTATATCAATGAACAGGCAGCACAGCCGCAGTACGGTCAGCCGGCTTACGAACAGCCGGTACAGCCACAGTACGGTCAGCCAGCTTACGAACAGCCGGTACAGCCGCAGTATGGTCAGCCAGCTTACGAACAGCCGGTACAGCCGCAGTATGGTCAGCCAGCTTACGAACAGCCGGTACAGCCGCAGTATGGTCAGCCGGTTTATGAACAGCCGGCACAGCCACAGTACGGTCAGCCGGTTTATGAACAGCCAAATGCACAGAATGAAAACGAGTGGGAAAACGTTGCTTCGCAGGTCTTCGGACAGCAGGGAGTTCAGGCGGCTCCAGTCTTAGAAGATATAGCACCGGTACCACCAGTTTTAGAGGACATTGCTCCTGCATACGAAAATCAGGCAGCACCGGTCTTGGAGGACATTGCTCCTGCATATGAGAATCAGGCAGCACCAGTCTTGGAGGATATTGCTCCTGCATACGAAAATCAGGCAGCACCAGTCTTGGAGGATATTGCTCCTGCATACGAAAATCAGGCAGCACCAGTCTTAGAGGAAATTGCTCCTGCATATGAGAATCAGGCAGCACCAGTCTTGGAGGACATTGCTCCTGTAAATGAAGCACCGGCAGCTCCGGTACTTGAAGATATTTCATCTCCTGAAGCTTCTCTGATAGGCACAGATGAGTCTATGGATGACGATTACGAAGAAACTACAGTTTTGAATGAATCTACCGTTGAGGGCGTTGAAGATGATATGAATAAGTATAGATATAGTACACCAGTTTTCGCAGACGAGATAAGACAGCAAACTTTTGCTCCGGCATCAGCTGCTGTACAGGCACAGGCAAGACCGGCTCAGGCTCAGCCTGTACCACAGCAGGCAGCTCCGGTACAGCCTCAGGTACGTCCTGTTCAGGCTCAGCCGGTTCCGCAGCAGGCAGCTCCGGTACAGCCTCAGGCACGTCCTGTTCAGGCTCAGCCGGCACCGCAGCAGGCAGCTCCTGCACAGGCAAGACCAGCTCAGGCTCCGCAGCAGAATGTTGCTCCTCAGATGCCAAAGCCACAGGTGATAAGTGTTCCGCAGTTCGCAGGATACGACCAGAACGGTCAGCCTGTTTACAATTACGTTCAGATGCAGATGACAGGCCTCGACCAGAATGGTCAGCCGATATTTGCTCCGCTTCCGGGACAGAAAATCCCTGCTCCTGCACCTCAGGCAGCAGCTCCACAAGCAGCTCCTGTAAATTCACCTGTTCCAAAGAAGCCGAAATTCGGTCCTCAGGACCCGAATGCTCCATATACAACTCCTACTGCAAATATCTCAAAGATAGCAGTAAATCCACATTCAAAGTCTACATCACAGTCCTTTATCAATGCTATCGCAAGCTCTAAGGACTACGCTAATAAGAACCTTATCGAAACTCAGGGACTTCACGCTAACAGTCCTATCCTTACATCTGTTGAGGACGTTCTCTCTACTATGGGCGATAACTCCGCAAAGGAGAAGAAGCTCAGAGAACAGCAGAAAAATGCTCAGACAACAGTTTCAGGATTCAAAGAGTATAAAGGTCCTGTAACAAGCTCTCCTGTCCGTCCGTCAGGCGGAAGCAGTATGCCTTCTGCTCCGGAGGAAAAGGACATCCGCTTCATGACTAAAGCTGAACTTAAAGCTAAGAAGAAGCAGGATAAGATCGATGCCAAATTCAGAAAGGATATGGCTAAGAGAGGCCTTTAATAAACAGAAAATCAATAAATGCACTGGCAGCCTCCGGGGTGTCAGTGCATTAACTTAGAGAAACGAGGAAAAATTACATGGCATATAATGAAATATATAACAGACTGAAAGCTGCAATGACCGACGATAAGGCTGCTAATGAGGCTATGCTGAAAAAAGAGGTAGAGCAGTTCATAAAAAACGGCGATCAGGAAGGTGTGAATGCTGCCGGTGCTCTTCTCATGGAGAATATGCCGGAGGAGCAGCGTGAGGAAATTAAGTGTCTTACCTATATCGACGGCAAAAGACTCGACGAAATTTATGACGAGATCGACGCTCTTCTCAACGAGAGCAAGGCTGTAGAAGCTAAACCTCTCGCTGAAAAGCTCTATAAAAAGATCATTCTGGAATTCAAGGAGACTGAAAAATCAAAGTTCGTTTCGCTCCGCAACCCTTTCGAGGACAATATGTACCACTTCCTCTATAAGCCGGAGAAAGCTCTGAACCGTACTCCTTTCGATTTCTGTAAATTTATTACAGTTTACGCCTATATACTCACTGAGACAGGCTCTCCTCTGGACGCTATTCCGATACTCGAAAAAGCTCAGGAGTACAACCCGATCGACGTTTCACCTAAATTTGAACTTGCTGAAGTCTATAAGATACTCCACAACAAGTCACGCTTGCTGGAAATTACAAGAGAGACTATGAAGGTAGCTTCATCTCCTATAGCTATCGCAAGATGCTACGCAAATGTGGGATATATCCTCACAGCTTTCAATGAATTTGATGATGCTGTCGCTTTCTACAGTGCAAGTGCTATGATGTCACCTAATCCTGCTATTCCTCGTGAGCTTCAGCATATCGCTGACGTTACAGGCAAGCCTGTATCTTATCCGGGTAAGGAAAAGATAATGGAAACTATGGAAAAGTACGATATTACATTTGGTCCTGATAATGACGTTGTAAACGTAGCCGGACAGCTTGCTTCTGTGTTCCTTGCTCGTAAGGATATACCTAATGCTCTTCAGGCTCTTAAACTTACTTATAATCTCACACTTGATGATAAGATCAAGGAGCTTATTCTGAAATATGACCCGAATGCTAAGATGATAGTTCCGGCTCCGGAGCAGCAGGGTGAAGCTCCTGATATAACTCAGACAGTTAACGAAAGTCCGGAAAAATAAATAAAAGAAAAATAAAAACGCCGAAGGCGGGCATAACGGGATTCCAAAGGGTTCCCAACCCTTTGGCGGAGAGGTGTACGAGGGGAGGCAGAGCCTCCCCTAAAGAGCAGTAAAAACAGCGTAGCGAGTTTTTACGAACCGTCCGCATTGCTTGCCTCGGCTTGACCGACAAAAAAGGCGAACCTGTAATATGGTTCGCCTTTAATTATTATGCCATTCAAGCCGGCAGCGTGACGCTGCACCCGTCTCACGCTCTCACTCGCTTTGCTCGTTACTCTGTACGAGTAGGGAAGTCTGCTTTCGCATACGAAGATAAGTCCGTATCCGGTAATTACCTTTACGCATTACTGATGTATGCGAAAGCAGAGTAAAAGTCTCGCAGAGAGTAAGCGAGTTTACGAGCGAAGCGTGAAATGGGTGCAGGGTGGGTTCACCCTGCTGTCCGGCTTCGCCGGTTTTTTATTTGTTTTTTATTTTAATTTTTCTCATTCTATTGCAGTATCTGAAAAAATATGCTATAATATATTCGTATAACGCTATGAAAGGATATGGACATATGATCATTTTAGACGACTTCAGAGTCGAAATGACCGGCTATCGCAAGGAAATGACCGAGCTTGCCGACGTTCTGAATATAAAAGCTGCTAAAGAAAGAGTTGCTGAACTCGCAGAAGAAACTGCTAAAGAAGGCTTCTGGGACGACCTCGAAAATTCTCAGAAAGTCCTCAAAGAGCAGAAAACTCTCGAAAAGAAAATCGAAAAATACAATAAACTCAACGAGTCCCTCGAAGACCTCATCACCCTCATAGAACTCTCTATCGAGGAGGATGACGACAGCTCCGTTGACGAAATAACTCAGGAAGCAGAGAGCTTCAAGAGAAAGCTTGAAGACGAAAAGCTCTCTACACTCCTCACCGGTGAGTACGACAGCTCTAACGCTATCCTCACTTTCCATGCCGGTGCAGGCGGTACAGAGGCTCAGGACTGGGCAGAAATGCTCTATAGAATGTACAATCACTGGGCTGAGCGTCATAAGTACAAGGTCACTCTCCTTGATTACCTCGACGGCGACGACGCAGGTATGAAGTCCGCTTCAATACTCATCGAGGGCGATAACGCTTACGGCTATATGAAATCAGAATCCGGAGTTCACCGCCTTGTGCGTATATCTCCGTTTGACGCTTCCGGAAGAAGACATACTTCCTTTGCGGCTCTTGAAGTTATGCCGGAAATCGATGATTCTATCGAAGTTGATATCCGTCCTGAGGATATTGAAATGGAAGTTTACCGTTCAAGCGGTGCAGGCGGTCAGAAGGTAAACAAGACCAGCTCTGCTGTACGTCTTATCCATAAGCCTACAGGAATCGTTGTTTCTTGTCAGACTCAGCGAAGCCAGTACCAGAACAAGGACTACGCTATGAAGATGCTCCGCTCAAAACTCATTGAGATAAAGGAGAGAGAGCACCTCGAAAAGATAGAGGACATAAAGGGCGTACAGAACCAGATCGCATGGGGTTCGCAGATCAGGTCATATGTATTTATGCCTTACACTCTCGCTAAAGACCATCGCACCGGCTTTGAAAACGGTAACATTCAGGCTGTTATGGACGGCGACATCGATGGCTTTATCAACGCTTATCTGAAATCACTTTCACACGGAACTCTCCAGAAGTGATCTCTGATAAAATAAATTTATGATATAGGAGAAAAAAATGAAAACAGCATTCAAAGTATGGAACATTCTTATCCTTGTATTTGCAGTTCTTTCGATACTTAGCTCACTGAAAGATGGCTTTAGTATAGGAGCTTTCTTCACTATAGCTAGTACGTTATTTTCACTGGTAATGGCATATTCCGGATTCAAAGGCGATTACGCCCTTTGTAAGAAACTTGCATCAATAATCCTTGTTATTTATACAGTATCAATGGTTACATCCGGATTTGCAGCAAGTGCAGTATGTTCACTGATCATCGCAGCGGTATATCTCTTTATGTGTGTATCGCTTGATTCTAAGTTCTGACAAAAAAGCCCGAAAGCTTAATGCGGATACCAATATAGAAGTTTTGCCCCGAAGCGTTTCAATACGCTTCGGGGCATTGTGTTTATTTATGTTGCTAAGATAAATCAGAATTTCTATTTGTGTTGCCATGTCATTACATAATCTTTTTCTCCGGTAGCCTCATCTAAGCCACTATGCTGAATCTCAAATCCTTCTCTCTTATAAAAAGATATTGCCCGTGCGTTCTTTTGGTATACGTTCAAGTGCAACTTATTCCTTTTATCCTTTACATAATTCAGCAGTTTTTTACCTATACCCTGCGATTGCATTTCACCAGAAACAAAAATGCCCTCAACATATTCATCATTTAGCCCTATAAAACCCTGTATTTCTGTATCATACTCATACACATAAACCTCTGCTAGTAACAACGCGTCTTTTACTGATTTGAAATTGCTTTTCCAGTATTCGGCGGGGATAAAATTATGTGCCTTTATATTTGTATCCAACCATATATCTGCAACTTTATTTATATCATCCCTTTGAAATTCTCTAATCATAACGGTGACTCTCCATAAATTCCGATTTATGTTAGCAACAATTATAGCATAACATCGCTGCGTTGTCAATAGAAACGCCATAGTACTTCTGACCACATATCAGAAATACTATGGCATAAAACTTCTATATCAGCATCGCTCATATGCTTTCGGGCTGTTTCTTTATCAGCTGTTATCAACCGATATTGTTTTTATTATTCATAAGGTTGTTATTGCTCATCATAGCACGGCTTGCAGGAGTTGAACCGCTTGTCTGAGCAGTTATCTTACTCTTTACAGCCTTTATGCTCTGGAGATTGCGAGCGTAGTAATTCTCTGTATCGTTGAGCATCTTTGTAACAGAAGCAGTAGCGTTCTGCTGGAGGTTCTTTGCGGCAGCCTGAGCCTTTGTGAGCATATCCACAGCCTTTTTCTTAGCCTCTGTAACGATAGCTTCACGGGAAACTATCTGAGCAGCTCTTTCTTCAGCTTTGCGGATTATACCCTCAGCGTTGAGCTTAGCCTCATTGAGGATACGCTGGCAGTCGAACTCGATCTTTTTAGCTTCTTTGAGCTCGTGAGGCATATTGAGTCTTACGTCGTTGATAAGTTCACGCATACGCTCTCCGTCGATAACCTTTTTATGTGCAACAAATGGCATAGAGGACGCTTTATCAAGAAGCTCGTCCATTTCTTCTAAGATCTCATCAATACTCATAGCATTTTACCTCTCTTTAACTAATCTTTGTTTTATATCATCAAGTATCGCTTCGGGGACAAAATGGCTTATATCTCCGCCAAAATATGCTATCTGCTTGACCACGCTTGAACTGAGGTACATATTCTCAGCGGCGGTAGTCAGGAATACAGTTTCCGCACCGGCATAAAGTTTCTTATTAGCAAGAGCCATCTGGAACTCATATTCAAAGTCACTAACCGCACGAAGTCCCTTTACAATGGCGATCGCACCGACAGTGCGGACGTAGTCTGCAAGAAGACCGTCGAGTATATCGATCACGACGTTATCGAGGTCACGGGTAACAGTCTCGATCATGAGCATACGCTCGGTAGCGGTGAAACTCGGCTGACTTTTGCCGGCATTTCGTGAAATCAGAACTATAACTTTATCGAAGAGCTTAGAAGCTCTGGTGATTATATCCAGATGCCCGAGGGTCACGGGATCGAAACTTCCCGGGCAGACAGCGATCCTTCTCATTATTCCTCAGCCTCACTTTCGGGTCTGTCGAAAATGGTGACGTTTATTTTTCCGTAGCGGTAAGTTTTTCTGAGGGTAAGACCTTCCGGAGCAGTTGGCTCCTGAGCTTCCGCCTCGTATTCGCATATTATGCATCCTCCCTCGCTGACCTTTTTAGCTGCGATAGGGAGCAGTGTAGCGATATGGTCGTGGCGGTAAGGTGGGTCAAGGATTATTATATCGAATGCAAGTCGTGTGAGCTTGATAAAATCATAGCTGTCACGGTTTATAACTTCTGCCTGACGTTCGAGTTTAGTATTGCGGAGATTCTCGTTCACGCATTTTATAGAACGCTGGGAATTGTCGACGAAAACGGCTCTTTTAGCACCACGGCTGAGGGCTTCGATACCCATCTGACCGCTGCCGGCAAAGAGGTCGAGGACATAAGCGTCCTGTATCTGGAACTGGATGGCAGAAAAGATGCCTTCTTTAACTTTATCTGTAGTTGGACGCACGTCAAGTCCTTCCGGAGCAACGAGTCTGCGTCCTCTTGCAATGCCTGTAATTACTCTCATTTAAAATGTACTCCTGTATGAAGCTATATAAAGCTTCCGGTATATAAAAATAATTATAACCGATTTTTATTTATTTGTCTATATTTTTTCAAAAAGATAGGCAAATATGCACAAAACAGGTGCATTATAATCGGTAATATTGACAATAATGGAACAAAAACCGACGAAGTCGGCAGCAGGGTGAAACCACCCTGCACCAATTTGCGGTAATAATAAAATAATAAAAAAACCGGCGAAGCCGGGCAATAACGGGATTCTCAAGGGTTTTCAACCCTTGAGCGGGAAGGTGTGCGAGGAAGGGCAGAGCCCTTCCTGAGAAGCAGTCCAGCGAGCAAAGCTACGCTGGGCGGACGGCTCGCAGCACTTGCCCCAGCTTGACTGGCATAATAATTAAAGGCGAACCATATTACAGGTTCGCCTTTTTTTGTCGGTCAAGCCGAGGGAAGCAATGCAGACGGTCCGTAAAAACTCGCTACGCTGTTTTTACTACTTTTTAGGGGAGGCTCTGCCTCCCCTCGTACACCTCTCCGCCAAAGGGTTGGGAACCCTTTGGAATCCCGTTATTGCCCGGCTTCGCCGGTTTAGTTTATAGATATTTAATTGCCTGAATAATATTCATCACGACAACTCAAACATACCTGTATATAACTGGTAGTACTTGCCGTGAGCGGAGATAAGGTCGTTATGGTTGCCACGCTCGATTATCTTTCCGTGTTCGAGCACCATTATTGCATGGGAGTTGCGGACAGTAGAAAGTCTGTGAGCGATAACGAATACGGTACGTCCTTTCATGAGGGAGTCCATACCTTTTTCTATCATAGCCTCTGTTCTGGTATCTATGGAGCTTGTAGCTTCATCGAGTATCAGTACCGGAGGGTCAGCAACAGCGGCTCTTGCAATTGCGAGGAGCTGACGCTGTCCCTGAGAGAGATTAGCACCGTCAGCGGTGAGCATAGTATCATAGCCGTTTTCAAGGTGACGTATGAAGCCGTCGGCATTAGCGAGCTCGGCAGCAGCGTAGACTTCCTCATCTGTAGCGTCGAGCTTTCCGTAGCGGATATTCTCCATTACAGTACCCGTAAACAGGTGAGTATCCTGAAGAACAATGGACTGCGAGCGGCGTAGGTCGGACTTCTTTATCTTGTTGATATTTATGCCGTCGTAGCGTATCTTACCGTCCGGCACGTCGTAGAATCGGTTTATGAGGTTAGTTATCGTAGTTTTTCCTGCACCTGTAGAACCAACGAAAGCGATTTTCTGTCCCGGTTTTGCGTAGAGCGTTATGCCGTTGAGGACTGTTTTTTCAGGTTCATAGCCGAAGTAAACATCGTCAAACTCGACATTTCCTCTTACCTCGGTATAGGTAACAGTGCCGTCAGCCTTATGAGGGTGTCTCCAAGCCCATCTGCCGGTACGCTTTGTGGACTCTGTAATAGTTCCGTCCTCAGATATATCGGCATTTACAAGGGTAACATATCCGTTATCCTCTTCGGGTTCTTCGTCTATGACACGGAATATTCTTTCTGCACCGGCGAGTGCGGTGAGTACGGAATTGAACTGCTGTGATACCTGAGTTATCGGCTGCGAGAACTGTCTTGTAAACTGGAGGTATGATATTACCGTACCTACAGTCATGCTGCCGATGCCCTTAGCTACCATTATACCGCCTGCGATAGCGGTTATAGCGTAGTGGAGGTAGGAGAGGTTATTCATTATCGGCATGAGGATATTTGCAAAGGTATGAGCTCTTGTAGAGGCTTCGCAGAGCTGTTCGTTGAGCTTATCGAATTCCTCGCAGGCTTCGTCCTCGTGGGTGAATACCTTTACTACTTTCTGTCCGTCTATCATTTCCTCGATGTAGCCGTTGACAGCTCCGAGAGCTTTCTGCTGAGCGATGAATCCCTTTCCGCTGCGTGAGCCTATCGCACCGATTATCATGACCACTACTACAAGTACTGCGATAACAATGATCGTTAGCTGCCAGCTGTATATGAGCATAGCTGTGAACACTCCGACTATAGTGATAGCCGAGCCTATAAACTGAGCAACGCTGTTGCTGAGCATTTCACGAATAGCGTCGGTATCGTTTGTATAGAGGCTCATGAGTTCGCCGTGTGTATGCTTATCGAAATAGCGTATCGGCAGGGACTCCATTTTTTCAAAGAGGTCATTTCTTATTCTCATGAGAGTTGTGGTCGACACTTTCATCATTATTCTTGAATAAACGAATGAAGAAATAGCACCGATCGTATAGACAATTCCCATAAACAGCAGGATATTAATGAATCCTGATTTATCCCAGTCGCCTTTTTTAAGACCGTCCTCGAGGTTATCGATGAGCGGCTTTATAAGAGAGTTTCCGACGATGCCGGCTGATGAACTGGCGATTATTCCGATTACGACAAATACGAGCTGTAGGCGGAATCCGTGCATATAGCTAAAAATACGCTTCATAGTCGCAAAGGTGTTTTTCGGCTTTGCAGGGACTGCGGTTTTATTTCTTGGCGGCATTATTCATCAGCTCCTTTCTGCTGTGAGTCATATACCTCACGGTATATCTTGCTTGAAGCAAGAAGCTCTTCGTGAGTTCCTATATCGGTTATTTTACCTGCGTCCATAACGATTATTCTGTCAGCGTCCTGAACTGAAGAAATACGCTGAGCGATAATGATAGTTGTGGTTTCGGATAAATTCTCACGGAAAGCCTTACGGATGCTGCTGTCTGTAGCTGTATCAACAGCACTTGTGGAGTCGTCAAGAATTATGATCTTAGGCTTTTTGAGGAGTGCTCTTGCTATACATATTCTCTGCTTCTGACCGCCTGATACGTTGACACCGCCCTGTCCGAGGTCGGTATCATAGCCGTTCGGGAAGTCCATAATGAAATCGTGAGCACAAGCAGCCTTACAGGCTTCTATAATTTCCTCATCTGAAGCATTTTCGTCACCCCAGCGGAGATTGTCTTTTATAGTACCGGAAAACAGCACATTTTTCTGGAGCACCATTGCTACCTGATCTCTGAGAGTATCGAGTGCATAGTCCTTTACATCGTGTCCGCCGACTACGACCTGTCCCTCTGTAGCGTCATAAAGACGGGGGATAAGCTGTACGAGCGAGCTCTTTGAAGAACCTGTACCGCCGATTATTCCGATAGTCTCTCCGGACTTTATATCGAGGTCGATATGTTCAAGAGCGAGGTTGTTCATGTCGTTGAAATAGCTGAAGCTGACATTGCGGAAGCTTATAGAACCGTCCTCAGCAGAAATCTCTGTGCTGCTGCCTTTTATTGCAGGCTCTTCAACGAGAACTTCATATATACGCTGCATGGAAGCTCTTGAAATAACGAACATGATGAACAGCATCGAGAGCATCATGAGTGACATGAGTATCTGTGAAACATACATTACGAAGCTTGAAAGCTGACCTGTTTGTATATCACCGTTTGCAGCCATATTTCCGCCGAACCAGAATATCATTACAATAGTTGCATACATAACGAGCTGCATTATAGGCATACCCATTATGATTATTTTTTCAGCGAATACCTGAGCTCTTCTTACACTGTCAGTACTTTCCTTGAAGCGTTTTTTCTCATAGTCCTCACGGGCGAAAGCTTTTACAACTCTGATGCCTATGAGGTTTTCCTGTATTCTTCCGTTCATTTCGTCATACTTTTTGAGCATCTTCTCGAATCTCGGATGAGCCTTCATTATTATCATCAATACCGAAATTCCGAGTACGGGGATAGAGAAGATAAAGACTTTTGAAAGACCGGGGCTGGCGTAGACTGCCATACAGGTCGCACTTATGAGCATTATGGGTGAACGGAATGCCATTCTTATAAACATCATAAATGCGTTCTGGATATTTGTTACATCTGTAGTCAGACGAGTAGTCAGTGAAGCGGTTGAGAACTTATCCACGTTAGAGAAAGAGAAGTCCTGAACCTTGCGGAATAGGGATTTCCTTAGATTTTTTGCAAATCCCATTGCTGCCACAGCAGCGAATCTTCCGGATACTGCTCCGAAAAAGAGAGAAAAAAGAGCCATGAACACCATGAGGACTCCCATTTTTGCTACATAGCTCAGGTCACCTGTTTTTATGCCGTTATCTATCATTTTTGCCGTCACGAAAGGTATCGTGACTTCCATTGCGACTTCTCCGATTATCGATAGCGGAGCCAATATCGCTTGTTTTTTATACTCTCCCACCTTGGAGAATATGGTTTTATACATAAGCACTACTCCTTTATTATTTATATACCATAATATTATAACATAATGATAAATAAAAGTCTATCAAAAAAATGAAAAAAAGAAGTTGGAACGATGATAAAATGTTGAATAAAATTGCTCGGAATTTTTTGCTGATGATAGCTCTGACTATCATTAATATATATAACTTATTAAAAACTGATATATAACACGCTATATATGACTATTCGTGCTTTTTGCGACTTTTTCCCGATAATGCTTGACACATGGACTTTTTTTTGATATAATATTATTTGTTAAGAAGTGTTACATAATAGGCATATGTACATGGATCGTTAAATTCACTTATTTTTAAGGGGGAAATTAAAATGAAGTCGAAAAAACACAGGGCAGCAGCATTTGCAGCAAGTGCTGCAATGGCTCTGTCATCTTTTTCCGTTACCGCAGCTCAGAATACTGTTGCTGCTGAGAGCAGCGAATACTACCTCGTAGGCGACTGCTACATGAACGACGGCGTCACAAATATGGACGCTCTTCAGATACAGAAGTATCTCATTAAGACTCATACCTTCAATGATACCGAGTCGCTTGCAGCGGATACTGACCTCAGCGGTCAGATAAAGATGAATGACGCTGTAAATATCATGCTCTGGATGATAAACTTTGAAAAGACCTCTCATGTCGGCGACTATGTGAGAATCGACGGAACTAAAAATGTCATACTCAGAGGCACAGGCTCTTATACTCATAATTTGTTCAGTGTTGAAGCAGAGCAGAAAGGCGATTATAAATTCCGTCTGAAATACGAAAATTCAGGCAGCGATACAACTGCAAAGTTTATTGTTAACGATGAGTTCTATGTTACTGCTGAATTTCCGTCCGGTAATGGCGAAAGCGTAGTCGTTGTACCGCTTCCGGCAGGTCACAGCCTTGTATCATTAGAGTTTGATGCAGGTTCCGCTGTGAACATTATCTCTGAGGATTCTGTTGTGAACCGTACATCCGTAGTCTGCGATGATATGACTCCTATCGAGAAATCAGAGACTACTACTACCACAACAACTGTTACAACTACTACAGATTCCACAACAACTACCACCACAACTACTACCACAGCAAGCAAATATTATGCTGCTGAGGCTGAAATATCCGGCGGTATCACTGAAACTGTAAACTCCGGATATGAATATCCGAACGGCTATGCTAACCTCAATAACGAGGTCGGAAGCTATATAGAGTGGACTGTAAATGTTCCGGAGACAGGTAATTATGAGGCGGACTTCCGCTATTCCAACGGCAAGAATGACGACCGTTCTATGCAGATATTTGTAAACGGCGAGAATATCCAGTACTACATAAGCTTCGACGGCACTGACGCATGGACTACATGGAAAGATCAGACCGTAGTTCTTCCGCTTAAAGCAGGAAAAAATACTATAAAGGCTGTTTCGTCCACAGAAAACGGCGGTCCTAATATCGATTATATCGACCTGAAGAAGACTGACAAAGAACCTGTAAAGCCGGCTGAAAAAGAGCGTTATTACGCTGTTTCCGCTAATATCCACAAGGGCTGGGAGGAAAGCACGAATCAGGCTTCTGAGGAGAAACCTTATGTGAATTACGATAACGCTATCGGAAGCTTTATTGAGTGGAATGTTAATGCTCCGGCAGAGGGCAATTACCTCGTGGACTTCCGCTATGCAAACGGTACTGAGGATAACCGTCAGGTAAAACTTATAACCAACGGCGATAAGACTCACGGTCAGTATGTTGACTTCAAGGGCACAGGCTCGTGGACTACATGGGGCAACAATACTGCTGTTGTTCACCTTAAAGCCGGAAAGAATACCCTTAAAGCTTACGCAACTACTTCAAGCGGCGGACCTAATATGGAGTACATAGAAGTATCCCAGACAGGTGCGTCCGCTCCGAATAAAAAGGCAACTAACGGTAAGCGTGTCGAGGCTCTCAACAGAGGCGTTTCCATGGCTCATGCAAAGAACGGAAACCTCGTAAGCTGGCGACTACTTGCTACAGATAACGAGAACACTACCTTCGACCTCTGGAGAATAAGAAGCAGCGGAAATGTCAAGCTCGGCACTTTCACAACTAAGGACGCTGCTAACTATTTCGACAGCGAGGGTACTGCAACTGATACATACACTATCGATGTGTCTGTAAACGGCGAGAGCACTGAATTTGCTCAGGGTTCTGTAAACTTCCCGAATACAAACAGCGGTCAGAGCGGTGCATACTTCGATATTCAGCTCAGACAGCCTGCCGGACTTACTATGCCGGACGGCTCGACCTGCACATATTCTCCTAATGACTGCTCAGTCGGAGATATTGACGGCGACGGTCAGTATGAGATATTCGTTAAGTGGGACCCTTCAAACTCGCAGGATAACTCCAAGGCAGGATATACCGGAAATGTGTATATCGACTGCTACCGCCTTGACGGCAAGTTCGTATGGCGTGTTGACCTCGGCAAGAATATCCGTGCCGGTGCTCACTATACTCAGTTCATGGTTTATGACTTCGACGGCGACGGCAAGTGCGAGATGATTTGCAAGACCTCAGACGGTACTGTTGACGGTACAGGAAAGGTGATAGGCGACGGCTCTAAGGACTACCGTGCTTCAAACGGCTATATACTTAAAGGCAACGAATATATCACTCTCTTCGACGGAGCTACCGGAAAGGCTCTGGATACTCAGAACTATAAGCCGGGCAGAGGAAATGTCGGCGACTGGGGCGATACCTACGGCAACCGTGTTGACCGTTTCACAGCCTGCGTTGCTTACCTTGACGGAGTAAATCCGTTCGCTTGCTTCGGAAGAGGATACTATACACGTTCCACTGTCGCAGCTTACGGAGTTGCTAACGGCAAGCTCTACGAAAAGTGGTTCTATGATACAGGAAATAACAAGGCTTCTGCCGGATACGGCGACGGTAACCACCATATAATGGGTGCTGACGTCGATCAGGACGGCAAGGATGAGGTCGTTGTCGGTTCAGCAGTTATCGACGATAACGGCAAACTCCTCTATACATCCGGAATGGCTCACGGTGACGCTATACATATCGGCGACCTCGACCCTGCTAATCCGGGTATCGAGATATTCCAGTGCCTTGAAGATGAAAAATCACCTATGAGTGACGGTCACTGGATAGGCTTCGGCACAGTTCTCCGTGACGGCAAGACCGGAAAGGTCCTCTTCAGAGAAGAAGCCGGCGGCGATACAGGAAGATGTGTAGCTGATAACCTCGTTACCGGCAACGGCGGCGGAGAAATGGTCGGCTCACACAACAGCGTTGTTTACTCGGCAACCGGAAATCACGCTAAGGTCTGCAACTGGTCCGATATAACCAAGTGGGGACAGAATTCCGTAGTTTACTGGACAGATGTCTGCGAAAGAGCAGTCCTCGACAGAACTATGGCTGACCAGTACGGCAAGGGCAGAGTATTCAGCGGTGACGGCGTAAGCTATAACAACTATACAAAGTCCAACGCTTGTATCACCTGCGACCTTATCGGTGACTGGAGAGAAGAAATGCTCTTCCCATGCGGTACAGATAAGATAAGAGTGTTCGCAACTACATATACTTCAAAGTATAATCATTATACATTAATGCATAATCCACAGTACAGAGTGCAGGTAGCAGCTCAGAATAACGGCTACAACCAGCCTCCGCATACTGATTACTACATCGACTCGACCGACTATGTAAGACCGGAAGAGCCTGATGTATGGACTATTAAATAATTTTGCCAACCCCATAGTTTTTTTCATATAATTTCTTCTTTAGTGTTATTTGATATTTTTTCGGCTTATTCAATGGTTTTGCGTTGAATAAGCCATATTTTTTGCCCTCTTACAGGAGAGTACTGCGGAGCTCTCCGGAAAAGGAGGAATCATGGAGCTATATGCTAAAGGAAAAAATATCCTTACACATCCGATAGGAAGGCTTTTCATTCAGGGAGAAAAGTTCGGCGACACAGTAAAAATCAACCTCAACCGTATCTATGAAGGGGTAGATTTGGCTGGATTCAGCTTTGCTGTCCACGGAATCACCTCTGAAGGCTGGGAAGCTGTTCAGGCTCTTGTAGTGATAGTGCGTAATGACAAAATCGTGCTTGACTGGGACGTATCGTCGGATTTTACGCTGAATAGCGGAAAACTCGACCTTGAACTAAGAGCGTCCGGCACATATAACGGCGTGGAGCGTATTCTGAAATTCAATATGCCGTCAGTGGAGGTCATCCCGACGGTCAACGGCAGAAATGGGCCTCTGCCGGAAACAGGTGAGCAGCTTATAAGTCAGATAAATGGAGCTGCGGCTGCGGGATTGCAGGAGATACAGTCCGAAATAGAGGCTTTTGACCTTGAATCAGTTGAAGAGCGTCTGGACAATATAGAGGCTGATACTGCGATATATCTTGCAAGACCGGAGGTCATTCCGGTAACTCAGGCAGAATACGACCATTCAGTACACAAGCAGAATGCACTTTACGTTATCGTGGAGGAGGATGAGGAATGAGAGGAAATGGTACACAGGCTTCGCCGTATATCATTACAACTGCGGCGGAGCTTTACAGCATGGAGACTGTCGGCGGAAGCGGAGTTTTCTTCCGTCTTGGTGCTGACATAGACCTGAACGGTACTCAGTGGGCGGAGCATTTTCAACCTATACCGCTGAATTGTGCCGGTTTTGACGGAGCAGGTCACAGTATATCAAATATTTACCATACTTCTGTGAACGATATTGCGGTTATGTTCACGGTCAAAAATAATGCGGCACTGCGTGTGGAGAATGTATTGTTTTACAACGTGATGCTGACCGGTACGGCGGTGAACCTGTTTGCTGTAGAGTCCGGAGAAAGCTGCGATATAAAGCTGTATGACTGCGTTTTTTCTGCGGAGATAAACAGGACAGCCGGAGGTACTTTGCTCCCGGACCTTAACTGCTTGCTTCACGGCTCGGGCATTCAAATGGATATTGAGCTTTGCTCGTTTGCATTAAAGTGCGATTTTTCCTACCCGTACTCTTTTTTCAAGGGAGATACGGTGCGGAGAACGCAAGTGCTTCTCGATATGAGGCTTCATCGCTCGCCGAATATCGATCAGGAGCAGGGAGCTGTGTTCTATGAGTCAGATGCTGAGGATACGTGGATATGCGGTACGCTTGATTTCCTTGATATTTTAGCCGGAGTGCGTCATTTCCACATTTCAGACCGTTCGTCGAAGTTTGTAAACTGCTATGAGGCGGTTGGTTTTACCGGACTCAGGTCGGTTTATTGGAGCGGAACGATGCTCACGCCTTGTTTTTATGACAAAGAACTGCTCGGAGGAAGTGAGATGACCAGCACAAGAAACGTAACGCCGAATCTTTACGGACTCACAACAGCTCAGTGCAAGGATGCTGAATATCTGCGTTCGATAGGCTTTACCTGCGGAGGTGGGGAAGAATGAGCTTCTTCATTATAGTCGGCAGAAACGGTGGTTACCCGTGTATACCTGAGCTTTCAGAGCAGTATGAGACCGGCAGCTGCTCGCCGTTCTGTGATATGATGATGAGGGTGGAAAATGGTAATTATCCTACCTTAAAGATGCTTCCGGATGTTGCTCCGGAGCTTTTTTCGCTCCCTTATCCTGACGCACTTTTGCGGTGCGATGAACGTTTTAATAACGGATATCCATTCAACGTCAACTTGCCCGCAATGATAAAGGTGACAAATAGCAAGCTATTTATACATGAAAAATTGGCAAAAAGCTTGTTTTTTGATGAAAAAGAGGTCCGGAAAGCTTATTGCGGAGAAAATGTTGTGTTCAGAATATACTATTTAAAAAGAAGAAGCTGCGAGTCATAAAACAGAGTTCAGATGAGTATATTTATATCAGCCGTTTGAAAAAGCGGCTGATTTTTTTATCCTATTGGCGGATGTGTAAAAAAATGCTCTGATCTGGTAAAAATCTATATGGTCATATGCTAAAAATATGCACTTATAAGATGCATCATTTTTGTTACTCATGTCAAAATGCCTAAAATCAAATTACCCGATTTGCAGTACTTAACAATTATATCAAAAAAACAGAGAAATTTGCACTTAAATGTTGCAATTTTCAGTTTGGTGTGATATAATATTTGTATAAGTTTAACAATGAGTAGCATTGGGACATCAATGCTGCTATTGTGCTGTCTTGATTTTGACTTCTGTAGAATAATATATGCGGATATTCGTTGATATTACAATTAGTATAAAACTTGGTTAATATTGATAAAAAACGTGTGATTATTTATGTCAAAAAAACGATTGAAATGTAACTGTTAAAATGT
The DNA here is from genome assembly GCA_017543335.1 of Ruminococcus sp. Classification (GTDB taxonomy): domain Bacteria; phylum Bacillota; class Clostridia; order Oscillospirales; family Ruminococcaceae; genus Ruminococcus. Next base: position 15,873 of record JAFYGE010000058.1, on the reverse strand, counting down.
TATAATTGATATTATTAAGACAGTATGAACGAACTGCAAAGAATTATTTATGGAGGTGGTTTCATGAAGAGTTTTTCCTATGTAGCCCAGGACGCAAGAAATAATCAGGTCAAGGGTAAGATCAATGCGGAAGACGAGCAGGATTTCTTAAAGAAAATAAAGGAAAAAGGCTTGTTTCTGAAAGATTACAAGGAAAGCGATTCATCCGAGTCAAAATCATTGTACAAGTTCAACACCAAGGAACTGGCATTCTGCTGTCGTCAGCTCAGTGCGATGCTCACATCCGGTCTTACGCTCGTTAAAGCGATAGACATCCTGTGTAAAGAGCAGGAAGGTGAGAAGCAGAGAGCTATCTGGTTGGACATCTACGAAAACGTTCAGAAAGGTGAATCTTTCTCGAACACCCTCGAAATGCACGCTGGATCATTCCCTGAATTCATGATCTCCATGGTAGGTGCTGGAGAAAGCAGTGGTTCATTGGATATCATCATGCAGCGTATGTCCGATCACTACACAAAAGAAAATAAACTGAAAAACACTGTTAAGAGTGCGATGATCTACCCGATCATTCTTCTTGTACTTTGTGTTGTTATCGTAATCTTCCTCTTTACGTTCATCATGCCTACGTTCATCGGTATGTACGAGGACCCTTCAACGATGCCATTCCTTACAAAGTGTATGGCTGCTATCAGTGACTTCCTTAAAACGAAATGGTATCTTCTCGTCATTATTGTTGTTGGCCTTTTCTTTGGCATCAGATATGCACTCAAGATGCCGAATGTCAGATATAAGTTCGACAGACTTCTTGTAAAGGGTCCGGGCTGGGGTCCGCTCATAATGAAGATCTACACCGGTCGTTTTGCTCGTACACTCTCTTCACTTTACTCAAGTGGTATCCCAATGGTAGAGTGTCTTGAAAAAGCTTCATCCATTCTCGGTAACAGATACGTTGACGAAAGATTCATCGATGTTGTTGACGAGGTTAAACAGGGTGAAACACTTTCAGGTGCTATCACAAGAACAGAGCTTTTTGAGCCTATGTTTACTTCAGTTATCTACGTTGGTGAGGAAGCCGGTGCTCTTGACTCTATCCTTGAGAAAACTGCTGACTACTATGAAGATGAATCAGAAGCTGCTGTTCAGCGACTTGTTGGTATAATCGAACCTGTGCTGCTTATCTTCATGGGTCTTATCATAGGTATGGTCGTTGTCGGAATCTACCCGGCACTCTACGGCTCATTCGAGAGTATCGAGAACGAATAAAACGGAAAGGTGGAAAGATAAATGCTTTCATTTGATATTACCGATAGAAATATACGAGTTGTTAAGGGAACAGAAAGTAACGGAAAGATCAAGATCAGCTCCGCTGCTACTCTTAATGTAGAAGAGAACCTCATAGTAAACGGTCATGTAAAGGATGTCCCCAATGTGGCTACACTTATCAATGGCGTTCTCAAGAAGAATAAGATGCCTGATAAAGAGGCTATCGTTTCAATTTCTTCAAACCTCACAATATTCAAAGAAATGAACGTTGCAAAGGTAAGAACTCAGGATATGCAGAAAGTTGTTAAGCAGCAGATGCAGGCTGAGCTCAACCTCGACGATTCATACAGCGTATCTTACATCATTGTTGGTGACGCAGAAAATACAGAGGGCGGAGAGCCTGCTTACAGGATCCTCGCTACCGCTTGTCCTTATGAGATCGTAAACAGCTACAGAGAAGTGTTCAAGCTCCTCGGCATCTCCCTCAGATCAGTTATGATCGGATGCAACTGTATCACAAAGGTTCTTCTTGCTGATACAAAGATCAAGTCCAAGATGCCTCTCCTTGCTGTACAGATCGATAACAACTTCATCTCTCTCAACCTCTATGAGCAGGGATCACTTTCATTCTCACGTTTCGCTTCTATCGACGCTGCTGACTACGGTTACTCCGATGACTACGTATTTGAAGCAGTTAACGAGAACATCTTCCGTATGTTACAGTTCCACAGAAGCCGTAACACAGGTGAAAATATCGAAAACGTTATCTTCTATGGAGATACTCATGAGTATGTAAGACTTACAGACGAACTTGAAAAGCTCGACCTCAAGACCAGCCTTATCAATGTTCCTCCGCAGATCCACGGTCATGAAAATCTTGAATTCTCACTCTATGCTAACGCTATCGGTGCTATGTTCAAGAGAAATAAGGACTTCGAGAAGATCAACCTTCTTGAAACAGACCTCGGTGCTATAGTAAAGAGCAAGGTTAAAGGCGAAGATGCCGGAAATATCGTTCTTCTCGGTGCACTTGCTGCTGCTATCGTTATCACCGGCGGTGTGTTCGGATTTTTCCACTTGAAGAATAAAGGCCTTGAAAAGGACATAAAAGAAACTCAGGACTTCATCGATAGCCCTGATACAAAGGCTAAGCTCGAAAGAGTTGACAGACTTGATGCTATGAAGGGTCAGGTAGAAGCATACGAAACACGTATAAACAATGCCTGCACAGCTTATTGGTCAAGACCTGTATTCGTCGGCGAGAAGTGGGATGTAATAACTACAAAATTTGGAGAACTCCAAAAAAAGAAGGGCATCGAGTCCGGCGTTATCAAGTATCAACCTTATTCTGAGGGCACTTTCAACGTTGAGATAGATGTTGATGCTGCTGAAGGTGAAACTGAGTATGCACAGTCAATGCCTCGTGAATTCGTTGACATCATTCTTAGTATAACAAATAAAGAAGTAAATGATCGTGAAGCATCACTCAAATTCGAAAATCCTGATCAGAAGGTTTTCAGAACAGTAGTGTATAATGGATATACTGTTGATAAAGCTACAGTTGATAAGGAGCATCCTGAGAAAAAAGAGAAGGATAACCTTAAATATTCATTTACCATAGAACTCAATCACAATAAGAGTGCTGTAGATGAAACACCTGAGGAAGAAACTGAAAATTCTGAAGAATCAGAAACTCAGGAATAAGGAGGATGAGCGAAAATGAAACTTAATTACAGAGATAAAGTTATACTTGCTATCGTACTTGCTCTTGCTATAATGGTAGCCGGATTCTTAAGTCTTATAAAACCAAAGAGAGCTGCTATAAAAGACAATGAGGAAAAACTTTCTGATCTTGAAGATAAGGAAGCAGAGATCAATCAGAAGATAGGTCTTACAGACGGTCTTATAAAGAAGATCGATACAAGCTATGCAAATGCTGATAAGGAATCTAAGCTTTTTGTAGAAAAGTCACTGGTCGATACTCCTGTACTTCTCGATAAGTTCATGTGTGACTATGCAAACAAAAACAAGGTTCAGGTTGTTGACCTTAAAGTTGATGATACTGCTACAGCTACACTCAACTATTACTTCAAACCATATTCAGAAGTATCTACAACTCTTCTTCAGTCATCTGATATAAATGATCAGCTTCAGGCAGAGTATGATAAGAATAATGAGTCAACTGCAATAATCTCAGGCAGAACTGCTGAAACTGTTCTTTCAACAAGATATGGTCTTACAGTTGTTGGTAAGGAAGCTGATGTTTATGCATACCTCAGAAATATCAAGGATATTGACGGTGCTGTTTTAGTAACAGCATTCTCTGAGGAACTCTATGAAGATGGTTCTGAAGAGGAGAAGCCAGATAATCCGGCACTCTCAGACAAGGAGAATGAAAGACTTAAGAAAGTAGTTTCAAAGGATTCAACAGTTAAAGGTACTATAACAATAGAAGTTTATTCGATCTACAAAATGCCAAAGCCGATCACTGACTAATTCCGCACTATCCGTATAGGTTATTGAAAGTCAAATAACAGAAAGGCGGTAAAAGAAATGAAAACTGAGAAAAAAAGAACCCTGAAGGGCTCGGTACTGTTTACAGTAGTCTCAGTGCTGGCACTCATGATAGTTTTTATGACGAGTGCTCTGGCTCTGGCGTCAGCTGCTAATAAGAGAGCCCGTAAATCGTATGCTTCTTCTCAGACTACATATACTGCAAGAGCTGCCATAGACAGTATCCTTGCAGCAGTTGGTACAGACGGCAATTTCGCTACAGCAGTTTCAAATCTGTCTGCCGGCGGAACTCTCAATGTAGAAGTAGGCATTAACGATGCGAGACTTGGACGTATCGAAAGTGCGACCATTTCTCATGCAGGTACAAAAGCTGTATTCGATCCGGTCTCTAAGAAATGGATCGAGAAAAACATATTAAAGATCACTGCTGAGGTTACACTCGGCGGTGAGACTTCAACAGTTACCTCCCATATCATTCAGGATCCAGTCACAAAGAATGAAGACGGTCCTGGATTCCTTACAATGGGCGGTGCAGACGTTGATAACCACTCCTCTGTATTCGGTGGTTCATACGTTGGCATGAACTGGTCCGACGGCGGCGTAGGTGCTAACTACCAGACATATCAGTATATTGACTGGATACCACCATTTAACCCTGGTGATACTGGTGAACTTGTAACTTTGGATGATAAGAAATATCGTTCAGGCTATAATTTCCACACACAGAATGAACAGTCAAATGAAGCTCCTGTAGCTATTAACGGAAACTTTACAATAAGCAACCCGTCACATTACTATTTTACCAAAAAAGGTAAGGGTATTGATATTTGGGGCGACCTTAAATTTGACGGAGATCAGTGTAAACTCGCTATGGATGCAGCTCCTGAGTTACAGAGAGCACTGACATTCATTGAAACACCTTATATTTTTGTTGACGGTGAATTTTATAGTAACGCACAGAATCTTCACGTCGGTGACGGTTCATTCCCACTCAATTTCTTCTGTGATAAATTCACAATAAAAACATCTGGTACACCTGACTTCCACTGTGATTTCTATGCACTTGATAAGAATGATACTTCTACATATTCCGTAAAGGGAAGTGCATTATATAAGTGGGCAGGATCTATTAAATCAGGTGGAAATGCCTATGAAACAATGGGCGGAAGCCTATATTCAAAGGGAAATATCGAAATATCATTACAAAATGGTAATGATATGGAAATCGCAGGAAATGTCATTGCTGAAGGTAATGTTACACTGACATCAAGGATGGATAATGGTGCTCTTGATACCGAAACGGCAAAAAATAAAAAACTTGTAATTGACGGAGATCTTGTTGTCGGCGGCGAGCTTCACTGTGACCTTAAAAAAGTTGAGGTAAAAGGTAATATCTATGCAGGAAGCGTTACCGGTGACGGTGCAAATCTTTTCAGAAGCTCAACTATTAATTCTGATGTAACTGTACAGGAAAAGGATGCTTTGCTGGCAAGACGTATCCGCTACTATCAGCAGCCAGATCAGAATAATATTCAGACTCAGGAATGGGCTTGGATCACGCAAGATTGTATAAGTGCTGTTCCATGTACTAAGAAATCTGAAAATGGAAAAGAATACTACGATTTTGAAGGTACAGGTCCAGCTCTTAATGACTATACACTTATTACACAGAATGTAGATGATACAAGAAATAATAAGTATATCGTTAAATGGAACGGAAATCGTGATGAAGCACCTCCGAAATATAAGGAATACTATCGTAATGGCGTTAAGATCGAAGAAGCAGAAGCTTTCGGTTTGCCTTCTATCAATGAGTACAGAACAGCTCATGACGGATGTATATTCCCTAAATTTGCTGAAAAAGAAGTTCTTCTTGGAATTAAAGGTCCTATAAAGGGAACAGAAGGCCATTTCATGACAGATGCTTTAAAAACTGAGCACTACTCAGAAATGGTAAGCAATACATATCATGGAGGCGGCCCTATCGTTGGAACAATTACAGATACCTGCTGTATTACAGGCGTAGTTGATAAGGAAGTAAAAATAGAGGCTGTCGACCACGATGTTTACGTCCTTTTAAAAGATGTAAATTTCAAAAATGAAACAAATCCTACACTTCCAAAGATAACTGTCAAGGAATATGAGAACTATCATGTTTACTTTGCTTTTGAAGGCGAAATTGAAACTAACTACTTCAATCAGGCAGAGCTTGACAGCACAAAGCTCATCAGTACAGTTCAGGAGGTTATGACCACTTGGGGCATTGAGCAGAATATCAAGACCCCTGGTGATCTCGATCTCAGTGATGAGAGTCAAATGCAGGCATATATTAAAATGAAGGAAGAAGCTGTTGAACCAGAAAATAATGTTCTTGATTTTACAGATGCAAGAATGACAGCTAATGGTAAGAATGGTATCGGAATTATCAAGGGTACGATCGATAAGAAGGTAATAAAGATCATTCCTTCTAATCAGTCAAACTGGGTAATCATCGATAAAGTTACTCTTCAGAATGGTGCAAAGATCATCGTTGATGATACAGCAGGAACTGGTATTGTAAACTTCTTTATTGATACTTACCTTACTTGTGGTGGATCTGATTCCATTGGCTATTGGGGCGGTCCTGGTATCTGTACTCAGAAATTCTGGAACTTTATCGATGGTACAGAGACAAGACAGATCAGAAGCGACCTTACAGATGCGTCAATAAATACAACTTACGGAAAAGCTGGTATGACACCTCCTTCCGGAAAGACAGAAAATAGTCCGATACCGGACATTGATCCGATCAATGTAAACATCTATTCAAGCAAATATATCCCATCAACACTTTCAGGTACTAACGGTGCTATGTTTACTGCATTTATCCGTGCACCGTATCTTGACGTAACATTATCAACTCTTTCAAGAGCTGTTTTCGGACAGATAAAGAACAGACTCTATTATGACGGCGTTCAGCTCAAGGACATTCAAAATACACATGGCGACTGGGCTGCTGCTGTTGTAGGATGCCTTAACGTTAAGAGCATGACCTGCGGTGAGCCGTGGCTGCTTCTCTATCAGAAGCCAAGTGACGGCAGTGCACCTGTAACAGATGCAAACGGCGAGCATCTCTATGCTGCTGTTGATTATCTCGATTATTAAGGAGGTCTGAGACATGAAAAAGAAGAAGAAAAAGCTTCGTGGCATGACTCTTGTTGAAATCGTGATCTCACTCCTTGTATTTGCACTCCTCGGAGTTGTTCTCGTAGGCGTCGGTAATGCTATCGACGCCCACCAGAGGGCAGCAAGAAAGACAACGGACAAAGTCGCAGTTGAAGGACCTGTGGCAGAGGCTCAGAATAAAAATGACGCTCTGCTGCTCAATGATGATTATACGATTGAAGTTAAGGCAGAGGGAGCAGCTTCCGGTGTTGAAGTCAAGGGTAAACTCTACAGCGTAGAAAGATACACCGTTGACGAAAACGGTTCTACTGTTCCTGATCCAAATAATGATCCTGATAACCTTAAATTCATTGATATCCAGAAACCTGTTGCAGCTTCTCCTGCACCGAATCCGTAATGGCAGGGAGGTATTAGGATGAAAAGCAAGAAAAATTTAAAGGGTTTCACCCTTATTGAGCTTATCATCGTTATGGCAGTATTTTCAATACTCCTCGTTGGTGCGATGAGAATGCTCAATCCTCTGAATAAGATAGTGAAGAGTGCCAACCTTCAGGAGGCTAACTCCGCTACTGTTGACAATATCAAGAGATATCTCGAAGGATCTCTGAGATATGCTGACTGCATAGAAATATGTCAGGGACAGCTTACAAATAATGATGGTCTTGTCATTACTGACGAGGCAACAGCGGTTAGCAATTTTATCGAAAATCATTATACTGACAGAGTTAATCCCGGAACCTATGATCCGCTCTCTGGTAAAGTAAGAATGATAAAGATAGACAATGCTGACAAAGGAAAAATAACAGAGTATGAGTGGGATTTCAAAGCAGGTTATACTTGGGAAAAGTATGACGCTGACGGTCATATCCTGCTGAAACCAAGCGGAGAAAAAGATTATGGCAGAAAAGCTCCTGAGTTGTCTTCTTCACCAATAATCAACGATAAGGTAATAAACCCTGTATATATGGATAAGTATTCGTTCTATTTCCAGCCGGGATTCAATGATAAGTCCAATATACATGATGATTCTGTCATCAATGCTGTTAAGAAGATAAGTGAACCTGATGAGAATGTCTTCAATACAAGCAATGACCAGACAGAGGATTATTACACAACTATCGAGCCTGTTGAAACACAGGACGGTCATACTTACGCAAGCTTCACTCCGTCAATGTTCTCTTTAAGCGTTATGACTTATATGAACGACGGAAAACACTTCGGTAAGACAGATGCTGGAAAGCCTGTATTCAAGTCACCTTTCGCACTTTCTAATATCAATATGTCACTGGTAAATATCAACTCCAGTTTCAGTGCTGATAAAGAAGGCGATAAGTGGGGACTTGTAAGATACTCCGGTAAAAAGGAAGGAACTATGGTTTCTCATTCACCTGAGGATAAAACAGATGATTTCACTTATGAGAGAATTACTCTCCTTCAGGCTTACAAGATCAATAACCGTTACTTCGAGCACACTGCTGTAGACGGCGATTGCATCTACTTTATCTATACACTTCCGGATATGAAGTAATAAAAAAACAGGCAGCAGTTTCAATGCTGCTGCCTGTAATTATTTTAGCGATTTTTCAGAATTTGAGAAGTCCGAGATACCAATCGGCTATCCTTTCTCCCCATAAAGCTCCGATTGCGATGCCTATTGAAAGGAAAGGTCCGAAAGCAAATTTTGATTCCTTAGTTATCATCTTGTTGATGATGCCGCCGATAGCAGCGGCTACAATGCCTATCAATGTTGAAACGATAATAACACGAGTTCCAAGGACAGCTCCGGCTGCGATCATCAGGAGAGTATCTCCGAGTTCGATTGCACGGAAGTCCTCACCGTACTTCTTCTTGATGATCGGTCTGCTGACCTCTCCTATGATGAAGAACGGTACGCTTATCACGAGTGCTCCGATGATGTGCTCCTTTATAGAGATACAGTCACCGGCAAGGTGGAGCGGTACAGCGAGAATGAGTATCATCGCAAGAACGATCTCATTTATCTCCATTGTGTCCCAGTCCATGAATCCGACTACGATGAGAAGCGACATGAGCAGACAGGTTATTATGGCTTTAGCATTGATGTCAAGTACCCAGAATGAAAGTATGTAGAGAAATCCATTGAGACTTTCTACGATAGGGTACCTTGCGGATATCTTTTCTCCGCAGTTGTGACATTTTCCCCTCAGCATGAGCCAGCTGAAAACAGGTATCAGATCAATAGGTCTGATCTTTGCACCACAGGTCATGCAGTGAGATGATCGCTTGATGAGCGATTCCCCCTTAGGTACTCTCAGGATAACTACGTTCAGGAAGCTGCCTATTGCAATTCCGAACAAAAAGACTATCCCGAGAAAAATGAGTTTGAAGGACATTGTGGTATATTCATTATGGAGCATATCTTTAAAATCCAGCATGAGTATTACCCTCCTTTAAAATAAGAATATTATGTATAATGTTATTATACCATATATGCCAAAAATTTCAAGTAACTTTAACAAGTAAATTTTATTAAGCGGAGGTTTGTTATGAGAAATGAGAGAATTGGTGACTACTTAGTCAATCAGGGGCTTATTACACAAGAACAGCTCCAGCAGGTACTTGCCGCACAGAAGGATTCAAATGGTACCAAAAAGTTCGGTGACGTTGTAGTTGAACTCGGCTTTATGTCAGAAGTCAACTTCGCTAAGGCACTTGCTGGTAACCTGAGAGTACAGTACGTTGACCTCGACAGCATCGAGATCAATACCGAGGCAGTACAGTTAGTACCAGAAGCTCTGGCAAGAAAGCATACGGTAATCGCTATCAATGTTCAGGGTAAGCGTCTAACCGTTGCTACAAATGACCCTGTAAACTTTATAGTTCTCGAAGACATCAAGGTTTCTACAGGTATGGATACTGTTCCTGTATTGGCTACTACATCTGCTATCAACAAGCAGATAGGTAAGTGCTACTCAATGCAGAACGTTGACAGCGTGCTCGACAGCGTTAACGCAATGGGCGGCGATCTTGGTGAAATGAATCAGGAGGACGCAGAGTCCAAAGACAGAGTTGAAAGTGCTCCTATCGTTAAGCTTGCTACTACTATCATCGAAAACTCATACAGAGCTGACGCAACCGATATTCATATAGAGCCGTTCAAGACCTATACAAGAATACGTATCCGTGTTAACGGCGACCTTGTTGAACTTATGAATATTTCAAGTGCTGTACATAGTGCACTTACTACACGTCTTAAACTTATAAGCGGTATGAACATCGCTGAAAAGAGAATCCCACAGGACGGCCGTTTCACTCAGGTCGTTGACGGAACTACTCTTGATGTCCGTGTATCTTCACTTCCAACAGTACACGGTGAAAAAATAGTTATCCGAATTCTTTCAACCGGTCAGATCGCTCTTCGTAAGATCACAGACCTCGGTATGTCAGACTATAACTACCAGCTCTTTGAGCATATGCTCAGAGTTCCTCACGGAGTTATCCTCGTTACAGGACCTACCGGTTCCGGTAAAACTACAACTCTTTACGCTGCTCTCGGTGAGCTCGCAAAGCCAAATGTAAACGTTATAACAGTTGAGGACCCAGTCGAAAAAGCTATCGACGGTATCAACCAGTGTCAGGTTAACGCTAAGGCAGGTATGACATTCGCCGCTGCCCTTCGTTCTATCCTCCGTCAGGACCCTGACATAGTCATGGTCGGAGAGATGCGTGACTCGGAGACTGCCGATATCGGTATCCGTGCCGCTATCACCGGACACTTGGTTCTTTCCACACTCCATACTAATGACGCTGCTTCAACAGTTGTCCGTCTCGTTGATATGGGTGTTGCTCCATACATGGTTGCTACTTCACTTATCGGCGTTATCGCTCAGCGACTTATCAAGGTTCTTTGTCCTGAGTGTAAGAAACCAAGACTTTCTACAGAGGAAGAAAATGAACTTATGGGTATCCCACAGTCAATTCAGATTTTTGAACCATGTGGATGTGCTTCATGCAACAACACAGGCTACAGAGGAAGAACTGCTATCCATGAGATCATTCACTGTAATTCAAAGGTATCTTCCATTATCGCTGCCGGCGGTACAAAGGAAGAAATAGAGGCTGCTGCTAAGGCTAACGGTACAAAGCTCCTTCGTGACAACGCTTCAGAGCTCGTACAGGCTGGACAGACTTCTATAGATGAACTTGTAAGAGCTACATTCTCTGTATAATTGATACGACGCTAAGGGAGGATAATACTATGGCTATTATTGAAATAAACAGAATTCTTGACGAGGTAAGACTTCTTGGCTGCTCTGACCTTCATTTCACCGACAGGATAGCTCCTGTTGTACGTCTTAACGGTACTCTCAGAACAATGCGTTCACAGTACCCTGAAATGGACGAAGAGGAAATACTCGATATCATTCATCAGATGACAAATGATGCTCAGCAGACAAGCGTTAACCAGCATAAAGACACCGACTTCTCCTTTACTACAAGAAGCGGCTACCGTCACCGTGTAAACGTATACTTCCAGAAGGGAAAGCCTGCTATCGCTATCCGTCTTCTCAGAAACGATATCCCGACTCTTGAAGACCTCGGACTTCCGCCGATACTCGCAGATTTCTCAATGCGTCCTCGTGGACTCGTTCTCGTAACAGGTCCTACCGGTTCAGGTAAATCAACAACACTCGCAGGTATGATCGACTTCGTTAACCTCAACAGAAGTGCTCACGTTATCACTGTTGAGGACCCTATCGAGTACGTTCATGAACATAAAAGATGTATGGTAAACCAGCGTGAGATAGGCGACGACGTTCCGTCATTCGCTCTCGCACTCCGTGCTGCTCTTCGTGAGGACCCGGATGTAATCCTCGTTGGAGAAATGCGTGACTTCGAGACCATTCAGGCTGCCGTAACCGCTGCCGAGACCGGACACCTCGTTATGTCAACACTTCATACAACTTCCGCAGCTGATACTATCAACCGTATTATCGACGTTTATCCGGAACATCAGCAGCAGCAGATCAGAACTCAGCTCGCTAACAACCTTGTCGGCGTTATCTCTCAGACTCTTATCCCTAAGAAGGATAACACCGGACGAGTTGCTGTAATGGAGATTCTTAACGTTACAGACGCTATCTCTGCTATGATCCGTGATAACAAGATCCACCTCATCCAGTCTGCGATCCAGACCGGTAAGCAGCAGGGCATGATGTCCCTCGATATGGAGCTTGCTCGTTTCGTAGCAAAGGGAGTTATCAGCGAAGTTGACGCTCTTGATAAGTGTCAGGATAAGCAGGAGTTCTATCGATTCCTCAGCCAGCTCGGTGGCAACCCAACAGGTGGTATGAATGTACAGGGCTGATAATACATATTAATATTAAAGAGACGATGGCTTAACCGTCTCTTTTTTATATTGTATCAAGAGTTGAACGACAATTTTTTTGTCCACGGACAAATGTAAAGTAATAGTACAATGAAAATAAAGCAAAAAAATATTAGTTCCAGAGCAAAATTTGACTAAAGAATTGAAGTAATACGACTATACAAAAGGTAATATAAATATGACGATATACCAAACGAAATATTAAAAAGTTTGAGATAAGTTAAACATAATTACTTATTCACAGAATATTGTGCAATTTAACGAAAACATGAAAAAAAACTTGCCTATTTACCGTTTGGATGTAAAAAAAGCATTTTTGCCCTATTTTTTTTCAAAAAACTGTTGACATTTTATGAATGAAGTGATATACTATAATCACAGGGAAGGGAAAGGGAGACACCAAGTAGAGAAAAAACGGTTGAGTTCAAAGGTCAAGGCGTCCGGAGAACGAAAACTAAAATCTACAAAGGGTATATATCATCCCCGAACCAAAATAACGTGTGTAGGCGAAGAGCCACACAAATATTTATTATAAGGAGGGTTTTCTTATGAAAACTACAAAGAAAGGTTTTACACTTATTGAGCTCATCGTTGTTATCGCTATCATCGGTGTTCTCGCAGCTATCCTCGTTCCAGCGCTTCTCGGTTATGTAAAGAAGTCCAAGATCCAGTCAGCTGATGCTGCTGCTTCATCACTCCAGAAGGGTATGACTTCTGCACTTACAGATCTTGAGAATAAGGATAACGTTGATATCTCTGGTTTCGGTTGGATTGAAGACGCTAATCTCAAGGGTGTTACTAACTCAGCATTCTCACAGAGCTCAGTTGCCACTGGTCAGACAGCTCTTTTGTCGGCTTCAAATCTTAAGAAGTATGTAAAGAATTATTTCTCTGATATCAATAAGACTAAGCACTTAGGCGTTTACCTCGATGGCGGTGCTTGCATTGGTGCATATGTTACAACTGATGGTACATACTATGGTACATACCCAGGTGGACTTATCACAGCTGATGATTATAAGATCGGTAATGGTAACAAGCCAAACGCTACAACAGCTAAGAGCTGGGTTTGCGATAAGCTCGAAGGCAATACTTGATCAGATTTGAGTTAATTTTAAGATCTGAATTAAAAACTGATAATAAAGCCTCTCTCTTCGGAGAGAGGCTTTTTATTGGAGGAAATAATGAATAACAAGAAAATATTGGCTTTTTGTGCTGTTTCATTAGTGGCGGGAGCTGTAATTGGTGCCGGAGCTATGTATGGCATACAGCATAAAAATATAAAATTTGCAAAGGAATATTCAGTCCTACCAGAAGTGATTAAAGTCCTTGATGACGAGGGGATAAATGTTCCGGACGGCAGTGATACTGAAAAAGCGGTTGTAAATGGGTATTTATCTTTATATGATGATAAATACACTTATTATTATAAGGATGAAGATGTTGAGTTAGTAACGGAAGCTGCTGATGAAAACGGAGAAGTAAAGTATGTTGACAATATGACAACAGAATTTAAGAACGGAAATATTCTCTATACTCGCTTGCACATGTTTGACGTTGATACAGAAATTGTCTGGAACGATCTTGTAGATTCTGATATAAAAAAAGCAAAAGGGTTTATTTTGGATCTCAGAGATAACGGCGGAGGCTCAGACGGTACGGCAGAAAGTATTGCAGATAAGTTCCTGAAAAAAGGTTATTGTACAGATCATCTCAAAAATGGTGAAACCGAGGAGTCGAGAATGACGGATAACGGTAAAGAATATGACATACCTGTAGTTTTGCTTGTCAATGACGGAACTGCAAGTGCAGCTGAGGAGTTTACTGCACTTATGATGCAGAACTATGAAAACTTGACTGTTATTGGCGAGAAAACATATGGAAAAGGTATATTTCAGGATGAAAAAGTTCTGAGTAACGGAGGAACACTCAGATACACTAATGGCTATTATACAGTCGGCGACTGGGAGTGCTATCAGGACATAGGTATCGAACCGGATGAAACTATTGAAATGGATAAATCTTTGATAGGAACTTTTGGGGATACTCAGCTCAAAAGAGCGTTAGAGATACTCGGCTGAATGCACAATTAAAACGGCGAAATTTGGTGCAAATGACATCTTGATTATTATTGACAAATTATGAATTGTTTGGTATAATATATATGAACATTATTTTGGAGGTGGATATATTATGAAGAGGAGCAAAAAGGGTTTTACCCTCATCGAAATGATGATCGTTCTCATTATAATGGGCGTACTTCTTACGATACTTATTCCTACTTGGAATTATTTTATAACACAGAGCAAGATCAGCACTCAGAATAAGAATTCACGAGTTATTTTTAATGCCGCTCAGACGGAGTGCATAAAACAAAAATTCCAGATCCGTAATCTGAAAGCTGAAATTGAGTCGCTTGAAAAGCAGCTCGCTTCAAAGCAGAGCCAGATCAATACGAACAAAAGCCAGTATTTAGTTGATTATGGTGTGAATTATAGTTCTACAAATGCAGAATTTAATGATGCACTTACTGATCCGACTAAGAAAGATACTTGGTCAACAGATAAGATCAATGAATTCAATGACTGGGATAATATAAGAAAAATGGAAGAAACTCTTGTAAATCTTCCTGATCAGATAGCTAATGCGAAAAGTCAGTATTATCTCAAAAACTATAATGGTAAAGACGATGTAACTAATGAGGATGTCTTTAAAGATTTCTATTTCTATTGGGACGGATCAACTGGTATCAGCTGTGACGAGGATCTTAATACATTGAATAGAGATCCAGCTCTTGATAAGGCTTTTGCTGATGCAATAACAAAGGGTATCGAGACTCCTGAGAATGTTGCGTATAAACTTCATATCAAGGACTACAACGTGGTTTCTGTTGTTTGTGCAAAGAATTCCAACGATAGAAACATCGGTGCATATCCAAAGCAGCAGAATGAGAGAAGTAATAGTGATATTGTACACTTCGATTTCTCTGACGCTGAAAACTAAATTTGAATTACTGTCCCTGCTTCGGCAGGGACTTTTGTTTTTTATCTTTTGTTTTTATATAGTAAATCATACAAAGAAGTTTTCAACAGTTTTATGTATAGAAAGTTGAAAAGTTTGTAGTTGACAAGAGCACATAAAAGTGCTATAATATAAAAGCTGTCGACGGAGAGGTCGAGTAAAGAGAACCAGATGAGACTTTGGGAAAAGTAAAAAGAATTTGGAAAAAAGTACTTGACAAAACCTGAGATAAGTGATATAATGTTAAAGCTGCTCTGAGAGGAGCGGGTATCACAGAAAAAATTGTTTGAAAAAAGTTAAAAAAGCACTTGACAAACAAAAGAAAATGTGATATAATAGAAAAGCTGCTCAGCAAAAAGGAGCGGCGGTCACATAAAAAAGAATTTGAAAAAACTTGAAAAAAGTACTTGACAAATTCAAAAAGATGTGATATAATATTAAAGCTGTCTCACAAGAGAGAGCAAACACAGCATCTTGAAAACCAAACAATGCAAGAAAAAAGTAACGACCCTTGAGATTCCTTTTTGACCCAAGAGATTGGG
>JAFYGE010000057.1 GCA_017543335.1 Ruminococcus sp. | reverse complement strand
TGGGGCAAAGCCCCACATATAGCCGCAAAAACGCTCCGCAATGGGTGAATTCAAAAACAGTCCGGTGGACTGTTTTTGAAGAGGTGGACGCCCTGCACGAGAGGGCGTCCCCTAAAGAATCAATACTTTTTCGACAAGCTGTAAGGAGCTGTTTTGCAGCTCCTTTTACTATTATATCTTTATCAATCCGCCATCTATCATTTCCTGAGCAGCGAGCATAACTCCGAGCTTACCGCTTGTATAGGTGATACCGCCCTGCATCCAGACTGCAAAAGGCTCACGGATAGGAGCATCGGCAGAAAGCTCGATAGAAGCACCGTTTGTGAAAGCACCTGCTGCCATAATTACCTGACTTGAATATCCCGGCATATCCCAAGCTTCCGGAGTTACAAATGAATCAACCGGAGCTCCCTTCTGTATTCCACGGCAGAATGCGGTAAGTTTCTCCTCGTTGCCAAGTTTAACAGCGGTGATTATATCTCCTCTTGCATCGTCTTTGCGTGGAGAGCACTCAAATCCAAGCATAGTGAAAAGCTCACTTGCAAACGCTGAGGTCTTTATAGCGTTAGAAACTACGTCCGGAGCGAAGAAAAGTCCGAGGAGCATCTCTCTGTTCATACCGAGTGTGCAGCCGACTTCTTTTCCCATGCCAACACAGGTCAGACGATAGGAACAAAGCTCAACGAGGTCAGCTCTTCCGGCTATATATCCGCCTGTGCGAGCAATCCCGCCTCCGGCATTCTTTATAAGTGAACCTATAATAACATCAGCTCCGACAGCTGTAGGCTCGCACTCCTCGACAAACTCGCCATAGCAGTTATCGACCATTATTATAACGTCCGGATTCCCTTTTTTAGCGGCTTTTATCATTTTCTCAATTTCGCTCACTGTGAAAGCTCCTCTGAGAGAATAGCCTCTTGAACGCTGAATATAGGCTATTTTAGCACCCTTTACAGCTTCAGTTATCTCGTCATATTTTGGTGAACCGTCCTCGTTCAGCTCGACTTGTCCGTACTTTACACCGTAGTCGATAAGAGAGCCGTTACCCGGCTTTCCGCTTATGCCTATTACCTCTTCAAGAGTGTCATAAGGTTTACCGGTTACAGATATCATTTTATCACCTGTTCTGAGGACTCCGAAAAGAGCTACAGAAAGAGCGTGTGTACCTGAAACAAAGTTGAAGCGGACAAGTGCATCCTCAGCACCAAGAGCCTGAGCGAAAACTTTGTCTATCACCTCTCTGCCCATATCTCCGTAACCATAGCCTGTTGAGCCGTAGAAGCAAGGCTCGCTGACCTTATTATCAGAAAATGCTTTCAGTACTTTTGCTCCGTTGTACTCTGCCACTGAAGCGATCCTCTCAAAAGCTCCGGCACAGTTCTTTTCAGCCTTTTCAGCAAGCTCCATAAGCTTTGGTGAGAAGTTGTAAATATCATTTATCTTACTGTTCATCTTCAAGTTTTCCTTTCGCAATACTATCCTTAACAATATCTATTCTTTCAAGGACTATCTCTTTTCCGACTACCTTGAATCCTATCTCTTCATAGAAGCTCACACGCACATCAAGTGCAAGCAGATAGGCACGTTTTCCGAGTCCGTTGAAGAACTTCGCAAGCCATTTCAGGAACTCTCTTGCGTATCCCCTGCCTCTTGCAGCTATGTTTGTAGCGACCTGTCCGATAAGTACGGTACTGCCTATGTCAAACACAGCAGATGCCGTTGTGGACTCACGATATGTGAACACACGGCTTATCCCGTGACGGCAGCGATGTGAGGTATCGGTGTACCACAGTGAAAAATCTGCTATATTCGGGAATCCCTCGCTGAGTATCTTGTATACGTCCGTAAGCTTAGGATTGAAGTCAACGTGCTCCTCAATAGCTTCAAGCGGAGTTTCATCCGGTATAAGCTCAAAAATAGTACGGTTGAGCACCTGATATCTTTCCGGTATGCGGATATTTTTAAGGATACGCTGGTCACCCTCGATACGGAAAGGAACGTTCATACTTACAAAAAGGTCAAGTTCCTCATCAGCCTCAAGGTACTCGTCAGCACATATAATAAGTGTGGCATTTATTATGAACATATATCCCACACCGCCGTAATTATCGGTTATTTTATAAAAACGGCAGAACTCATAATTCGGACCATACGCTCTCATATATGAAAGCATCTTCTTGCCGCACAGTGTTTTGTTAAGCAGTTCACTGTCAAGCTCGTGTTCATGTTCGATAAGTTTTATCATAATTCGATTATCCTCTGTGCAAGTTTTTTCACAAGGGCATATGAGCTGTCAAGGTCAGCTGTTTCTATGACACTTGACGCTGAATGGAGGTATCTGCACGGCAGCGAGACTGCAATAGTACGCACACCTCTGCCGCTTATGTGAATAGCTCCGGCATCGTTTCCGCCGGCTATCATTGTCTTTGTCTGGCATGGGAGCTTTTCCTCGGCAGCTATATCAAAAGCAAGTCTGTACAATTCCTTGTCATACATAGTGCTTCTGTCCATGAAGGACACTACAGGACCCTTTCCGAGCTCACACACTCTTTTAGCTCCGGAAGCACCGTCAATGTCAGCAGCTGTTGTGGATTCAAGAACTATCGCATAGTCCGGAGCTACTGCAAAAGCAGACGCAGTTGAGCCACGAAGTCCTATCTCCTCCTGAACATTGAAAACAAAATAGGTATCATATTCAAGCTCTTCATGGAGCAGACTTATCATCATTGCACAGCCTGCACGGTCGTCTATTGCCTTTGACCTAATCCTCTTATCCCCAAGATCAGCAAACTCTGAAACGAAATAAGCGTTGTCACCGAGATTTACAAGTTTCTCGGCATCTTCTTTATTCTCAGCACCGATATCTATGTAAAGTCCGGACATCTTCGGAGCTTTCTCACGCTGTTCCTTTGTAAGATTATGAACTGCTGTAGAGCCTACTACGCCATATATCTTCTTGCCGGTATAGTGATTTTTTACGACTACCTGTCTGCCGATAATAACAGCAGGGTCGATACCGCCGACAGCTCCGAAGCAAAGAGTACCGTCGCTGCGGACAGCTGTAATTATAAATCCTACCTCATCCATGTGAGCACATATCATGAGTTTCTTTTCAGGTGTCTTTTTGCCCTTTTTAAAGCATATAAGACTTCCAAGCGGGTCGATACTGTACTCGCAAACGTCCTTTATTTTATCTATAATAAAATCTCTTACATCCTGTTCATCGCCTGAAACGCCGTTTACAGCACACAGCTCTTTAAGAAGTTCTTTCATTATACGTCCCTCCTTATATAATCAGCAAGAAGCTTTGCGGTCAGCTCAACATCTCTCACATCTATGACCTCAACAGGTGTATGCATATTTCTAAGAGGTATCGATACTGTACAGGTCTTAGCTCCGCAGCGGTTAACCGAATATCTGTCGGCATTTGTGGAAGTCATGCCGCTCATAACTTCGAGCTGATAAGGTATCTCTGAGCTTTTTGCTGTATCGATAAGTCCGTCGGTTATCTCTCTTGAAAGCGACGGAGATATACCTATCATCGGACCTTTTCCGAGATAACCGCATTTATTTTCGTCCTCACCTATAGCATAGGCAAAGCTAACATCAACTGCTATGGCTATGTCAGGGTCTATTTCAAATGCACCTATCTTTGCTCCACGCTCTCCAAGCTCCTCCTGAGTTGAGAAGATAACGGTCACATTATAAGCTGTTTCGCAGTTTTTGAGCATTTCAAGAGTACGAAGCAGAGCTGCAACTCCGCATCTGTCGTCGAGAGCTCCGCAGGTAATACGCTCGCCTGCTAAATCACGGCACTTCACGTCAAATGTGATATAGTCGCCGTAAGTCACTATCTTTTCGGCCTCTTCCTTAGACATACCAACGTCTATCGCTGTATCGTCAAAGCTCAGCACTTCACTGTCACCGCTTGTAAGGTGTGGAGGAACAGAGCATACAACTCCCTTTATGTCCTCTCTGCCGTGAACAACGACAGGCTGTGCCGGCAGCAGCCGACGGTCGATACCGCCAAGATTTCCCACCTTTATAAAGCCCTCATCTGTAATATATGTAACTATCATACCTATCTGGTCGATATGTGCATCAAGTACAAGCGACTTCTTTTCATCCGAAAAATCCCCAAATCTGCCGATAACATTTCCGTTCTTTATCTCAGCATCCGGACAATATTCCCTTAACATACCAAGTGCAAGTTCTGCAGCCGGCTCTTCATTTCCGGAAGCTCCATAGGCTTCAGAAAGCACTGTTATCATTTTTTTAAGTTCCATAGACCTATTTCCTTTCGATAATACACTAAATTACATTATATCACATAAAATCGTATATTTCAATAGCAAGTTGCACCGCTTTTACATATATGCTTTCAGCAAAGTTTATCCATTCTGACACAAAATTGTAATCAGATTACAAAGTGGCTACAATCTGCAAAATATCTGCAAAAATAACCTGTCAAATGTTGACGTAAAAAGGAAAAAATAGTATAATAAAATTACAACATATATTTCTGGCGGTATCACTGTTGAAAATGTCAGCCTATGCCGCCAATAAGGATGGTAAACGAGATGAAATCAAAAAGAAAAAAGGGCATTGCTCTGCTTCTTTCTGCAATGCTGATGACAGCACTGCCATCCTGTGCCTCTGAGGTAAGCCGCACTGATAGCTCCGGAGTTAAAAAGCCCGCATGGCTCGGAGGCTCGGAACAAACAGAAGATGCCAGCTCCGAAAAACAGGATAGTGAAGAAGAGATCCAGACAACTATAGTAACAACCACTGCGACAACTACAACTGTTACTACAACTACCACAACTCCTGTACTCAAGGGAAATCTCTACGACTGCAACGGAGAATTGCTGATGTACAGCGGTCAGAAACCTGACGGCTCAGAGGAAAGATTCACTAACGACAATAATAAAGTGTCATTCGCTAATATACTCAATAAATTGTCCTCAGGTTTTGATGAGACCTTCGAGGATATCCTCAGAGACAAAAATCCGGAACCCGTAAACGGAAACGATAAGATAGGACGTTCTATACAGCTCACTCTTGATTCAAATGTCCAGAACGCTATTTACCAATATATGGCAAATATGAATATAGTCGGTTCAGTAGTCGTTATGCGAAACGACGGCTCAATAATGTCAGAGGTTTCCTATCCTTCTTATGATCCGGATCTATATTCGCAGGATCAGGATTATGGTGACACCCTTAGCTGGGGAGCTTTCTGCAATAAGGCTTTCCAGAACGCTACACCGGGTTCATGCTTTAAAATAATGTCAGAGGTCTTAGCCGCAAAGCACGGTATAACCTCCCTTTACGACGACGGAACTTGGGTCGATGACGGTGCAACTATCGTCAACTGGGATCACGATACAAACTGGTCCTATCCTATAGCAGAACGCTCGCTGTACTCCGCTTTTGTAAATTCAAGCAATATCTTCTTCGCAAAAGCTTTCAATCAGATAGGTAAAGAACAGGTACTCAGCGACCTCGGAAACATCTTCAATTTTGGTCCTGGTTATGAGATATACTGCGATTTTGGTTCACTCGAAAATAATATCGAAATATACTGCAACGACGACCTCAGACGAAGTGCTTTCGGTCAGTCGTATGTCAGAACCTGTCCGATATACCTTGCTGCTCTCGGACGTGAAGCCGCTTTCGGAGATATGGTCAAGCCGTTCGTTATCAAAAATATAGTCGATACCAACGATTTCAACAAAGTCATTGAAGAGGGAAGCAAACCTAATGAGGTCATCGGCTCGATACCTGAGGAGCTCCGTCAGGGACTGCTCGACGGTATGTCAGGTGTTGCCGGAAATCTCGGACTTTACGTTCCCGAAGGCTATCATCTGTTAGCTAAGACCGGTACAGCTGAGACCGGTTCAGGCGACTTCCTTTACATAACAGGCTGTGTAAAGAACAATAACGATAACGGTCAGAACGGTGCGACCGCAAGCAACTACAGCGACTACAGAGCAAACGGCGGTTCATATGTTATCGTAATGCAGATACAGAATCCTAAAGATCACAATTTCAGTTTTGCAAGCGAGTCCGCTCAGCTTTACAAAGGAATTATCGATATAGTTTTCAGTAATTGATAAAAAAGTCCGGAAGTTCAAAGCTTCCGGACTTTTATTTATATGTTTCAGATAATTATTTTCCCTGTTTTATGACTATCCTTCTTAGCAGACTCATGTCGAATCCGTCAACACTTCCGTCACTATCAAGATCAGCATTTTCAGCCTGTTCTGATGTCAATTCCGATCTGCATAACAGATAACTCTGCAATGCTACCACATCCGCTATAGATACACTTTTATCGAGATTGATGTCGCCTTTAATTTTTTCCGGCTTTGGCTCTGTCTGAGTTATTTCAGCCATACTCGGCTCAACTCCGCCCCACCAGTCCCATGCATTTCCTTCACGGTACTTATTGGCAGCCTCAGCATTTGTCCATGTAAAAACGTTATCATAAAGGTGTCCCTCATCGTAATACCAGTGTGCAAGAGCAATTATCTCGTCAGGATAATTCTTATAGTAGCCGTCATTATCGCCTGTATAGTCGCACCAGCCGGTATTGAAGCCCTTCAAAGCTCCACGCACTACCTGATAACCTTTAAGTCCTTCCTGATTTATACCTATCTCAATAAAATGAAGTATCTTTCTTATTCCCATGTGATTTGAGATTATTGCATCATAGAAATTAGACTCATTGAATGTGTACTGAAACATTTCAGGTACATTGTCCTCTTTCATAAAAAGAGGATTACAGTCAGCAAAGGCAGTTACAGCAGTCTGGAGAGTACCGTAAGCGTGTGCCGAGCTTACTCCGAATCCCTCAGAAAAAGCGGTCTCTATATCAGCTCCGTCACCGTTTCCGCCAAGTGTGGACTCCCTTGTGCCGATGCCGAGGAAAAGTGCATAAACCTTCTCTCTTTCCGGCTGACCAAGACGTACAGAGATAAGGTCCCAGTGTTCATCTATCTCCTTGTAAAGTGCGTACTTTACTTCCTGAACAGACATTTTATGATTTATCGCACGTATTTCAGCTGCCGACGCATCTGCCGGAGTATTCCTCTCTCCATAATTGAAGGGATTTCCGACTCCCTCCTCTTGAACATTTCTTGAAGCATCATGTGCTATTGTATCAGATGCAGCTGATGAAAACGGAACGAGCTGGCATACAAGAACAGCTCCGGCAGCAATTATGCTGCATATTTTTTTTAGTTTCATTTTACACACCTCAGAAGTTTGAACCGTTCCAGCCCCACTGGTCAGTACTTGTATACTTCACGTATATCCTGTCTGATGAGATACCAAGCTTATCTGTAAGAGTGCCTGTTATGTGGCTTGTAAGAGTTACAAGTGCATTGTCAGAAGCTTTGCCGAATATGCTTACCTCTACCATTGCGGCAGGTGCTTTGTCCCCTTTGAACCAAAGAGCGTATTCCGGCTGTATTCCTACCATAAGCCAGCTCTCGGACTTTCCTGGAATATCAGTTATTGCAAGTCCCATAGCAGTTTTTATTGCTTCCTGCTTATCTGGTGAAACAGGTACGTTTGTTTTGATGTCGATGAATGGCATAAAATGACCTCCTTGAATTTTTTCTTAATTATATCACGTTTTTATCTAAATTGCAATAGTTTTTGACAGACTCAGAAGGAGCTCGAAGACTTCGTTGACAAGGTCAATACAGAGTACGGCGAGACTGTTCTGAAACCTGACTACGGCAGAACTGCTGTGTATGAGGGCGAGGTCGAAAAGCCTGTTCCGCAGGCTGAAAATGTTGACATTTCAGAAAAAAGTGGTATAATTGAAGAAAAAACAGAAGAAACGGCGGAAACAGATGTGCATAAAGTAGGAAAGATAGATATTGATGTTTATAAATGCGTTACTGATGATATATTGACAGATGAAGTAATTATTACAGATGAACGAATTCAGCACATAAAGGAACGACATCCTAATGATTATGAAAAATACTTCAAGTATATGAAAGAAATAGTCGAAGCTCCCGAGTTTATTATTGAAGCGAATAAGCCAAATACAGCATTAATTCTAAAATCGTTTGAAGAAAAAGGAATACCATTTAAAACTATTTTAAGACTTGTTACTTCATCGGATAATGCTGATTTTAAAAACTCTATAATAACGTTTATGAAAATAAATGAAAAAGAATGGGAACGTCTTATAAAAAATAAAAAAATACTTTACAAATCCGAATAATTGTGATATAATATAGGTAAGATAAGAGTGGGTATCAGAGGTGGAAGATTTCGTCCCCGTCCACACGCCGCTGGCTTGACAAGGTTTATACCTGAGAGATGCAGGAGAATGGGACGCCTGCCTGATAGCCACTCTTTCGACTACCGCTTCGAGTAATCGGAGCGGTTTTCTTATACCCATTTGAAGGAGGTGAGGAGAATGGAATATGAAGTGATTTACAATGGAGCTGACGAAGAAGGCATTGAAGTCAAGAATATGCTTCAAGACTTTTTGAATATAGTTTCTGAATCAGGTGAAAGCCTGTTTAAAGAATAAAAGCATTTGCTAAGGACACAAATGTCCCTCGCAAGTGCTATTTTTATATCCCGATGAAAGTGAGGAATGAACATGGACAACGAGAACAAGACTCCCGAAGATGAGAAAGACAAGGGCAAGAAGTCCGAGGCTGAGCAGAAAGAGAAAACTGCACCGGAGAGTGCTCCAGATACCTGCATACATCACCGTTCTGTTAAATATAAACAATCGACCTGTACCAACCTATCGCCTTTATATGGTCATTTTCACACTTGACCTTTGCTATACAATGTGTTATAATATGTCATGTATAGAATAAACAGCCGGAATAGCCGGCAAAAGGAACAAATATAAATGAAATTGATCAGTTTTGCAGTTCCCTGCTACAACTCTCAGGACTACATGAGAAGGTGCATCGATTCGCTTCTGCCCGGCGGAAATGACATCGAGATCATTATAGTTGACGACGGTTCTACCGACTCAACTTATGAAATAGCAGAGGAATATCAAAAAAAATATCCGGAAATCATAAGGGTTATCCACAAGTCAAACGGCGGACACGGTTCAGCTGTAAACAGCGGACTCGCTGCTGCAAAAGGACTGTACTTCAAAGTTGTCGACAGCGATGACAGACTTGAAAAACCTGCATATCTGAAAATTTTGAAAATTCTGAAAAAATATGCATATTCCGGAAAAACTCTCGATCTGCTTATAAGCAATTTTTTTTATGACAACAAGGATGAAAACACAAAAACTACAATGCGATACAGAAGTTTTCTCCCTAAAAACCGCATTTTCGGCTGGAATGATATCGGTATCCCACTAAAAGGAAGCTACATACTGATGCATTCTGTAGTATACAGAACTCAGCTTCTGCGTAAATGCAGACTTGTGCTTCCCGAAAATACTTTTTATGTGGACAATCTTTTCGTCTTCAAACCTATGCCTTACGTAAGGACTATGTATTACCTCGATATGGACTTCTATGACTATATCATCGGCAGAGATGACCAGTCCGTAAGAGAAGACGTTATGATCTCACGTATAGATCAGCAGATTAGAGTTAATAAGGAAATGTACCGCTTTTTCTCTGAAAATTATGACAGGATAACAGCTTCCCGTAAAAGAGCAAGGTATATGCTGAATTATCTTGAAATAATAACGGCTGTATCCTCTATAATGCTGATACGTTCAGGTACTAAAGACCATATAGCTAAAAAAGACGAGCTATGGCAGTACATGAAAGAACGTGACAGAAGAATATACAGAAAGCTTCGTATATCGGTGCTTGGTATAGGACTTAACCTCCCCGGAAAATGGGGACGCTCTATCGCATCCGGAGTTTACAGCATATTCCGGAATATTTGGAAATTCAACTGATGATGAATGGAGATATATGGATGAATAAAAAATTTTTCTTGCATAAGCTCTTTATCGTAGCTCCCATGCTTATCTACATGGTGGTATACCTTGTATGGTTTGGTGCGGTCGAAAAAACCGACTACTCCCGCTGCACTGAGATACACTGTGTATTCGATGATATGATACCATTCTGCGAGTTCTTTATAGTTCCCTATCTGCTGTGGTTCATCTTCGTTGCAGCAGGGATCATATATCAGCTCTTCGCCGACGAAAGACGATTCGCTGAACTATGTATGGTTCTCATATCCGGCATGACCATATTCCTTATAATTTCAACTATATTTCCGAACATCCTTCATCTTCGTCCTGACACACTTCCTCGTGACAATATATTCAGCAGAATGGTCGAAAAGCTTTACGCAACCGATACTCCGACCAATGTTATGCCAAGCATCCACGTATATAATACACTTGCAATAATGGCAAGTCTCCTTCGCTCAAAAGGAAAGATAGCAGCTATGCCGGCTGTAAAGATCCCATGTCTGATTCTTTCAGCATCTATAATCCTTGCAACTATGTTCCTTAAACAGCATTCAGTTCTTGATGTGACCGCAGCTACACTGATGTTTATAGTCTGTCAGGGAATATTCGGAACTATCTTCGGAAGTGACTATAAAAGAACCGGTTATCAAAAGAGCGATACAATAACTACATAAAACAAACAGCACCTCTGACTCAACGTCAAAGGTGCTGTTTTTATAGTGATACCGCACAAAGGTCGTGCTTTGTGCGGTATTGCCTTAATTATTCTGCTTCTGTTGATTCTGCTTCTGTTGTTATTTCAGCATCTTCGTCCTCTTCATCCTCTGAATCAGAACCATAGAGCTTTTCAAAATCAACAACTGTATATGAATCTACCTTTGAAAGCTCAAAATAGAGTTTATGTCCATCAGCCTCTTCATTATAGCAAAGCTTTCCGTCTTTTATCTCTAATACCATGTCAGCATCTTCTCCGGTTGTAGCCTCAGTGCTGTCTTCCTTGTTCTCATCTTCTTCAGTTGCAGCCTCAGTGTTGTCTTCCTTGTCTTCAGACTCAGAATCACTATCCTTGTCTTCATCTTCTTCAACATACTCACTTAATGTAAGCTTATCGCCGTCAACAGTCCACTTAGCAACCATTTCCTCTTCAACGTTATCAACAGGGTTCCAGCCTATAGCTTTTCCGTCTTCTTTAAGCTCAAACTGAAGACCTACAGCTATCGGTACATCTTTAGATAATGTAGTTTCTTCCTTATCATCCATAACATACTTAGTAACTTCCCACTTACCTGTTAAATTACTTCCCTTGCTGCTCTCACTGCATTCACTGCTGCTGTCGTCCTTGCCGCAGCTTGCAAATGCACATATACCAAGCATAAGAGCTGCTGATAAACTTATAAGCTTTTTCATAAAAAATACTCCTTTTTAATAAGTTACACTGACCCTCCGTAAATACAAAAGTCGTACAGGAAGAGCAGTATTATAACAACACTTTTATTCTAACATATTTCCCATAACTATTTCAAGACATTATTAAAATCACGGCAACGAAATACTATCGTTAACAAAAGTGTTTTTTGGTGATTTTGCTTTGACGGACTCAAAAAAATTTTTAAAAACCTCTTGACAAACTCAATTTCATAGTGTATAATTTAATTGAACTCAATCGAATTGAGCTTCATAATACTAAGGAGGTCAAACATATGAATATTTATGATTTCAGTGTAAAAGATGCTAAGGGCAATATGGTCTATCTTTCAGAGTACAGAGGAAAAGTTCTTCTTATAGTAAATACTGCCACTGGCTGCGGATTTACTCCTCAGTATGAGGGACTTCAGGATCTGTATGAAAAATATAAGGAAAAAGGCTTCGAGATTCTGGATTTTCCATGCAACCAATTCGCCGGACAAGCTCCCGGAACAGAAGAAGAAATAGTCGACTTCTGCCAGTCAAGATACGGTGTGACATTCAGACAGTTCGCTAAAATAGAAGTAAACGGTAAAAACGAAGCTCCGCTGTACACTTTTTTGAAAAAACAGAAAGGCGGACTGCTCGGAGATAATATAAAATGGAATTTCACAAAGTTCCTCGTTGACAAAGACGGAAATATCATCGAACGCTTTGCTCCGACAGTAAAGCCGGAAAAACTCGATGAAAAAATAAATAACTTGCTTTAATTTCAGGAGGTATCATTATGGACTATACTTATAACACAAAAAACGTATGTGCTCAGCAGATCAGTTTTCACATTGAGGGAAATGTTATAACCAATGTTTCATTCTTAGGAGGATGCAACGGTAACCTTAAAGCTATATCTAAGCTCATTGACGGCTGGACAGTCGAGCAGATAGAGGAAAAACTCAAGGGAAATATTTGCGGCAGAAGACCAACTTCATGTGCAGATCAGCTTGCTTTAGCGGTACGTGCTGCTTACAATGAAGTTCAGAACAGTAACTGATATGGCTGATAAATATGACGGATTAAAGCTTGAAAACCAGATATGCTTTCCGCTTTACGCCTGCTCAAGAGCTGTAATAAAAAAGTACCACCCTTACCTGTCAGCTATTGATCTGACGTACACTCAGTATATAGCTATGCTGGTTTTCTGGGACGAAAAAAAGATAAGCGTTAAAGAACTTGGCTCTAAACTTTTCCTTGATTCGGGTACTCTTACACCGGTACTTAAAAGTCTTGAAGCAAAAGGACTTGTTAAACGCTACAGAAGCTCCGAGGACGAACGTGTACTGCTTGTCGAGATAACCGAAGCCGGTGAACTGCTAAAGGAAAAAGCTGCTGATATTCCAGCTAAAATCGGCAGCTGCGTCAGGCTTGAACCGGAAGAAGCAATGGAGCTTTACAGGATACTCTATAAACTGCTAAGTAAAGAAGAATAAGAAAAGGTTGCAGAGAGATCGCTCTGCAACCTTTTTTATATCAGTCCATAGATTTTGGAACAGCCTGTTTTATCAGCATACGACGCATAAGCACCATATCAAATCCGTCAACTATACCGTCCATATTCATATCAGCAAATCTGAGCTGTGTATTGCAGAATCTTGTTCTTCTGAGCATCTGCTTATTTATCAATACAAGGTCTGCGATATTTTTTTCAGAATCGAAATTAACGTCCCCTGAGTCTATACAGTCGCTTAAACTTGATGCAAAAAGCTCAACCTTACCGTCTGTTACTTTGAATATACGCTCGTAATAACTCTCTTTAAAAGAATTTGAAGCAACTTCAACAAAACCGTCATCCTCAGTAAGAGAAATGAAGCAGAACTGTTTGTACTTTTCTATTTTGCTGGCATCTAACGAATCACTGTCGCCGTCCAACAGATACTCCGGAGCTTCAACTTTAGTTATAGAAGCTATATCGCCTACTCCGCTTACTTTTAGGTAGTCACCGTCTTTTATTTTGGCATTCTCCGGCATTACAGCACAAATATTTGAAACTACCATATCTCTGTTTATTATATGCTGATTGCATATATAAGTCCAGTCCACCATAATTCTGTTAGGGTCAAGACAATTGTATACAAGCTTCAGGTAATCAGCATTTTCCATTTCATTGATCGGCTCTCTGTAGCTGAAACAAGCCGGATCGTCCTTATGAGAAGCAAGATTTTCAGCAATATCCTTATCACGGTATCTTGTTTCTCCGATATAATTTACAGTCAGATATGGAGAGCTGCTCTTCTTTACATAGTAATTTCTGTATACCGGATAAAAATAGTGACAGTGAGTATCTCCGCACCCTATTATTTCTTCAGTAAATGTTACGATAGTTAAAACGTAAACACCTTCATCCCAAGGAGTGAAAACACTTGCATCTCCTTTATTAACAAGGCTATATCTTGACTCAGAGCTTACTATTATCTTATCTACACAGCCTATAGGGTCAATATAATTCAGGAAGTAGATATTTTTTCTGTCAAAATATTTTTCGTACTTGAATCCCTCCGGATAAGCTTCTATCATTGCATTTCTCTGATAGATGTTCTTTGGTTCAAGGACTAAATTACCCGGAAATTCCAAATTATTACTGCCGAATACTTTTCCGTTTTCATTAACTTTAAGATTATCCATTACGAGCGTTCTTTCAGTATTGTCACCATATATATATGGAATCGCCTCACCCGCAGAAGTGAATTCTATTATAGAATAAACTATATAGTTATCCTTATTGTTCTTATCATAGCATTTTCCGGATTTAAGCACATTATATTCTGCATTGCCGTCTATCTTGAATCCGGTCACATTTATCCCCTGACTATACAAGCTTTCGTAATATGAATTATAGTCATAATCAGGTCCGGCTTCTACCATAGGTTCAGGTTCAATATAGCTCGGACTTACCAAGATACATTCATTTCCATAGCAAAAACAAGCTCCCATGTGCCACTGTGAATTGAGGATATATGATAGCTGATCGTAGTCTTCTACATCAACTACATCAGTTATTTTGTATCTTGACTCTGCCTTCTCAAATTTGAAGTTGTATGTACTGCTCGTTTCATTCTTATAATAAGTAACATTCAGCTCGCCCTCTGTCTGAGCGTCGGCTGTTATGAGACAGCAATTATAAAAGCACTCTCTGTTATCAGCTATACATATAATATCGCTTTCTCTTATCCGCTCAATGTCCATAAGATGTCCACGGGAGGTGTGTATCTCCCGATACGAAACACCATTCAATTTTGAAAGTGAATATTCGCCTTCATCCGGTGCAAGTACTACAGCCATGTCATCAATATAAGTCTCTTGAAAGCCATAGTCTTCTACAAGATTGATTATAAGTATCTGATCTCCCGATCTTATGCAATCGCCGTAATCTACTGAAAGCTGACACACTGTATCAAAGTCGGTGAGGTCATATTGACTGAAATCAATATCAGCTTCAACAGTCTGTACTTCATACGCATACGCAGACTGTTCATGCAGATATGGTGTCACAGGGATATAAGCTCCTATAGCGGCGACTGCTGTGATAATAGCTGCTGCTTTTTTCAAAATGTTCATAATAAATGCTCCTTTCACTTTAAATCGTTTATCCTGTCACGCAGTTCCTGTAGAGATACGCTATCTCTTCCACGGCCTACGCAATAATACATACCGTTCCGGTAAACAAATTTGCTGTTATCAGTTCCGTCAAATAATCTGTAGGCTTCTGAATTTTTATCCTTTACAAGGAAATAGATATAATAATCACCTTCTTTAGCTATAGTAGTATTTCCGCCGGGCTCGTAATAAGTACCGTTAGGATCTACGTCGGGTCTGTATTCAGACATTGGCATATAACCTCCGTCAGCATATACAGATATACGCTCATAATAGTTCATATCACCGTAATACGGCTCCATTATTGTAACATTCTCCTGAGTGGTGAGCTTTCCGTTTATCTTCGTAAATATAACTTCGTCAACCTCCGCAAGAAGGATAAGATCAGAATGTCTTATCATATTATCCAGACTTGGCGGAACATCGCCGTCTGTTACAGGAGGTCCCTCTGTTCCCTTGTTATTTGAAAGCTGGTCTTCAGTATAAATTCGTCCTTTTATATCATATCTTACAGGCGGTTCAACTGTATGATCACCGCTTGTTCCGGCTGGCTCGATACCACTTGGAGATGTAGGGATAGTTGGTATACTTGGAGTATCTGTAGTTACGTTATTTCGGGCAATTGTAGTAACTATCGTAGTTCTTGCCGGAGAAGTACGTGCCGCTTTCGCTGTTGTAACAATTCCGGAGGGCTTTTTTGTTGTCTTTGCAGCAGTTGTTCTTACCGGATGAGAAGTTCTTCCGTGGACTGTTGAAGTCCTTACGCTCCTGCCTGTAACTTTTGCTGTAGAAGTAACTGTGTTTTTGATGTCACTGCCTTTTACTGTAGTCAGCGTTGTGTTAGCATTACCTCCGCTTACCGTGCTAATGGTAGTTATATAGGAGTCCTGAGAAGGAGCGGAGGTAGTTTCTGTGGTTGACTCCTCCTCAGGTGTATATGTTGTCGTTTCAGAATTAACTGATGCAGGTTCTTTATCACGGTATTTATCTGTATCTGTAAGATTACCTATATTGCCTATGATACCTATAACAGCTATTACAAGGCAAGCTGCCAGACTGTATCTCAAAACGGCAGGCATTCTCTGGAAAAGTACGATACCACGGCGTTTTTTCGTATTCTCTTTCTTTAATAATTCTTCGATAAATTCGTTGCATTTTTCCGGCTCGGGAATATCAAATGCACGCTCCAGAGCCTCTCTTTCTTTATTATTCATACCGTACCCTCCTTTCCAAGTTCATTTCGCAGAGCAGAGAGTATTCGTTTGAGCTTTCGGCTGAGTGCAAATCTTGAAATGCCGTATATTGCGGATATAACGCTCAGCGGCTCATTATTTATGTATCTGAGCAGAATCAGCTCTCTGTCTTCAGCCGGCAGCTTGTTCAATGCGTCGTGAAGGGAAATATCATCGACAAGCTTATCACCGTCTGCATTTCTGTCCGGAATATCTTCCGGCAGTTCATCCGGAGACTGACTTCTGAAATGGTCAAGACAAAGATTTCCGGCAATGGTATATAAAAGCTGAAGTTCCTTGTCAAGTCCCTTATATTCGGGATGTTCAATAAATCTTAGGAAGGTTTCCTGCGTGATGTCCTCCGCTGTTTCACGATTCTTCACACGCAGATAGCAATAACGATATATTTTTTTATATTTGTCTTGTAAGTCAGCTGACACGTTATGAACCTCCCTTCATAAACTATAACGAAAAAAATTGAAAAAAGTGCGGATGCAAATTGTAAATTTTCTGTGAACATTATTCATGAACTTTTTCTATGCTCCTGAATCTTTTCGGACTTACTCCATAGTACTTTCTGAATACCTTTCCGAAATAACTTATGTGATTGAAACCGCTCGTGATGCAGACCTCAGTTATCTGCATATCGGTAGTCAGCAAAAGCTCAGCGGCATTTATGAGCCTGTACTCGTTAAGGTAATTTATCGGCTTTTTCCCTATTATATTCCGGAAGCACCGGAAACACTCGCTTTTGCTTATATTAGCTGAACGGGCAATGTCCTCGACAGTGAGTTCACTCTGAAAATTCTCATGTATATACGAGAGCATTTTTTTAAGCCTGTTCTCAGCAAGTGTGGAATTATTATCATCTTCTTTGTCATTTTCGGTTACCTTCACATTTGAGGATAATTCGTACCATATATCTGCAACAGTATTTCTCGACCTTAGTTCATATCCCCATTCACGGTCCTGAGAATCCTCAAAAAGCCTGCGGATATACGCAAGTATCCTCCCCTGCCACGGAATATCCGGAACAAGCTTCATCCCTCTGAGAGCTTTGTCAGACAAAAACGGAGCTATGTATTTATTGTAGATCAGATCAGAACCGCAGTCGCCGATAAATTCCGGCATAAAGCATATAGTAGCCATATGAGGATTACAGCCGTTTATCGGACGCTCCATGTGCATTGTATTGGAATTAATAAAAAATCCCTCACCTGCGTTGACCTCTATCGCAATATCGTTCATATGACATTTAACAGCTCCGGAAAATACCACTGCAAATTCAAATTCCGGATGCCAATGCCAGTCAATGATGTTGTTAACATACCACGAAAAATTATTTTCATATATCCTCATAGGAAACTGCGGAGTACCATGCAAAACAGCTTCTCTGTATTTTTCTGGTCTGATATTCCCTTTTCCTGACGGTACAAAATCGTTCAAAATTTCACCTCGCTGGCATTTTTGTTATAATACTCGCTTGTATTCTGATAGAATATTTCCACAATTAATGTTATCATTATATCATAAGTATAAAAATACGTCAATAATATAAAGAGTTTTTCAACAGTCAACATGGCAAAAAGTTGAATTTTTACGAAAGGAGTTATTGAAATGAAAGTTTCAGACGGTTACTGGCTCAGTAAACCGGGATATAATGTAAGCTATGCTACGCAGATATACGACATAGAAGCTGACGGAACTTCGGTTACTGCTTATGTCACTCAACATTGGATAGAAAACAGAGGAATGACACTTGGCGGGCCTATGCTGACCGTAAGGTTTACTTCCACACTCGAAAACAGCATAAAAGTTTCTATCGAGCATTTCTCAGGTACTTTGAATAAATCCCCTTCATTTGAACTTCACGAGGAGACTGATTTCAAGCCTGTTATAAAAATAACCAGTGACGGTCACTATGAACTCATCTCTGGAAAAACTTCCGTAAAAATAGGAAAATTAGGCTGTGAATGGGAAAATTCATTCTGGTATGACGGCAAATTGCTGACCCAAAACGGCTGGCGTACTACCTCGTATATCGAAGAAGATGCATGGCTGAACAGTAAACGTCTTGAATACGAAACAGGAGTCCGCACATTTTCAAGGTCTGATACATTTGAAAAAAACTATGTGCGTGAGATGCTGAACATCTCGGTTGGAGAGTATATCTACGGATTCGGTGAAAAATTCTCCGCTTTTGTGAAAAACGGTCAGACTGTTGACATATGGAATAATGACGGCGGTACCTGCTCTGAACAAAGCTACAAATCTATACCTTTTTTCGTTTCTTCACGTAACTACGGAGTGTTTGTCAATCATCCGGAGAAAGTAACTTTTGAAGTTGCAAGCGAAAATGTTTCTAAAACAGCTTTTTCTGTTCAGGGACAGCGTCTTGAATACTTCATTTTCGGCGGCGGCTCAGTTGCTGACGTGCTCGAAAGATATACCGACCTCACCGGTAAGCCTGCACTGCCCCCTGCCTATTCATTCGGACTTTGGCTCTCGACCTCATTTATCACAAACTACGATGAAAAAACTGTCAATTCTTTCATAGACGAAATGGAACACAGAGATATTCCGCTCGATGTCTTCCACTTCGACTGCTTCTGGATGAAAGAATTTGAGTGGTGCAGCTTTGAATGGGACAAGAGAATGTTCCCTGAACCACAGAAAATGATAGCCCGTCTTAAAGAAAAAGGGCTCAGGATATGCGTCTGGATAAACCCGTATATCGGACAAAAAGCTCGTGTATTCAGGGAATTATGTGATAAAGGATATTTCTTGAAAAACAAGGACGGCTCGGTTTACCAAAGCGATATGTGGCAGCCGGGTATGGCTATTATCGACTTCACTAATCCCGATGCCAAAAACTGGTACGCTTCTAAAATAAAAGAGCTCACTAAAATCGGCGTTGATGCAATAAAAACTGACTTCGGTGAACGTATCCCGACTGATGTTGTATACTATGACAACTCCGACCCGTACAAAATGCATAACTACTATTCATACCTGTATAACAAAACTGTTTTTGACGCTCTTAAAGATACTCAGGGTATTAATAATGCCTGCCTTTTCGCTCGTGCAGCAACTGCCGGCTGTCAGCAGTTCCCTGTACACTGGGGCGGTGACTGCTTCTCGGACTACAGCTCAATGTGGGAAACATTACGTGGCGGTCTTTCTCTGTGTCTGTCAGGATTCGGATTTTTCTCCCACGATATATCCGGATTTGAAGCAAAGGGAACTCCAGACCTCTATAAACGCTGGACCGCTTTTGGTCTGCTTTCCACACACTCACGCTATCATGGCAGCAGCTCCTACAGAGTACCTTGGAACTTCGATGAGGAAAGCTGCGATGTAGCACGCCATTTCGTGAAACTTAAAGGCAGACTTATGCCGTACCTTTTCTCAAATGCCGTAAATACTCACATCACCGGTATCCCGATGATGCGTGCAATGGTGGTAGACTTCGGATATGACCGCTCCGCACTTACTGTTGATACTCAGTATATGCTCGGTGATGCACTGTTGGTTGCTCCGGTACTGCGTGAGGACGGCTGCTGTGAATTCTACCTCCCTACAGGCGGTATATGGACTGATATACAGTCCGGAGAAGAGCTGAGCGGCGGAAGCTGGTACTCACATAAATACAACTACTTTGGTCTGCCGCTGTATGCCAAGCCGAATTCAATTATTGTCTTCGGCGACTATAAAGGTCACGCAGAATACGACTATGCAAACAATATGGAGATAGTCATATACGGTCTTGACGACGGCAATTCCGCAGAAACAAAGGTCTACAGCAAAGATGCTGAGCTTGCTGCTGATATAAAAGCCGAGAGATCAGGCAGCAAAATATACCTCACTGTTTCCGGTACTGACAAGCCTTTCACTGCAAGAAGTGCTCAGGGACTTGAAATTATCATAAAATAAAAACAGACCCTTTCCTTTGATCCGGAAAGGGTCTTTATTGTACTTAATCAGACTTCTGCTCTGTTTCCGTACATTTTTTCATAGTAATTCTGGTATTCGCCTGAAATGATAGTCTCCCACCATTCCTTATTCTCCAGATACCACTTGATAGTCTTTTTGATACCGTCCTCAAACTTTGTCTCAGGCAGCCAGCCGAGCTCGTTGTGGATCTTTGTAGGGTCGATAGCATAACGCATATCATGACCCTTTCTGTCCTCAACGTGAGTTATAAACGACTCCGGCTTGCCAAGTTCCTTACAAATAAGCTTAACAATATCGATGTTCTTCATTTCGTTATGTCCGCCGACATTGTATACCTCGCCGACTTTGCCCTTGTGAATGATAAGGTCGATAGCACGGCAGTGATCCTCAACATAGAGCCAGTCACGGACATTTAGTCCCTCACCGTATACAGGCAGCGGCTTATCGTTGAGTGCATTTGCTATCATAAGAGGTATGAGTTTTTCAGGGAAGTGATATGGTCCGTAGTTATTTGAACATCTTGAGATAGTCACAGGGAGTCCGTAAGTTCTGTGGTAAGCGAGCACGAGCAGGTCAGCTCCGGCTTTTGATGAGCTGTAAGGACTGCTTGTATGGATAGGTGTTGTCTCAGTAAAGAAAAGGTCAGGACGGTCAAGCGGAAGGTCGCCGTAAACCTCATCTGTACTTACCTGATGATAACGCTGTATACCGTACTTGCGGCAGGCATCCATAAGCACCTGTGTTCCGAGGATATTGGTCTGAAGGAATATCTCAGGATTCTCGATAGAGCGGTCAACATGGGACTCAGCTGCAAAGTTGACCACAATATCCGGTTTTTCCTCCTCAAAAAGCTTGTAAATCGCTTCTCTGTCACATATATCTATTTTCACAAATCTGAAATTAGGGTTATTCATAACGGGTTCAAGGGTAGAAAGGTTACCGGCATAAGTCAGCTTATCAAGGCATACTATCCTGTAATCAGGATAAGTATTGAGCATATGGAATACAAAATTTGCACCGATAAAACCTGCACCGCCTGTTACAAAAACGTTCATATTATATCTCCCATCTTTTATAATGATTCTCTCAAAAAATATATTGAAAATTTTTCATACATTTTTATTATACCATATTCCAAATAAAAAGTCCAGTACTGATATAATATTCACAATAATATTAATAACTCCTCACAAAAAAGCACAGTCATAAAGGCTGTGCTTTGTGATTTTATTTCAAAACCGACTCGTGTATAGCGAAATGTTTCGGTATACCGTGC
This sequence comes from Ruminococcus sp., assembly GCA_017543335.1. GTDB lineage: Bacteria > Bacillota > Clostridia > Oscillospirales > Ruminococcaceae > Ruminococcus. The sequence goes on along the minus strand of JAFYGE010000057.1, from coordinate 34,081 downwards.
TCTGTCACTAACTGGAGGTCGCCCTGTATAAGCGGCATGAAGTAGTCTATTGCGAAATCCCTTATATTATTTCCTGCTGAATTTATGTATTTTCTTGGCAGCGGCTTTTCGTTGTTTGCTATCTCATTTGCAGCAGCAGTATCTATAACTACTGTATAAGGAGTATCAGAAACTCTCTTGAATACCATTACTTTTCCGGTATTTCCTTCAAGTGCACAACGAACTCCGGCTGCACCTATAGCTTCAGCCTCGTCAATATCAGTCTTTGAGCCAACATGAGATGAACAACGCTGCATAACATTGAGCTCGACTGAACGAACCTTGCAGCCTATCTCGTTTCTGACTATTTCTTCAAGATATTTGCCTATACCAGACAGATACTTGTGACCAAAGTTATCCACAACTCCGGACTGAACTCCCTCAGGAACTTCAATACCTTCTGACACTGCCACGATAACTGCCTTATGCTTGGACATTTCCTGTCTTACATCAGCAAGGAATCTTTCAAGCGAGAATTTTATCTCCGGCACATATACAAGATGCGGAGCAGTCTCACCCATAGCGTGAAGAACCGCACTTGAAGCTGTGAGCCAACCTGCGTGACGTCCCATTATCTCAACGATAGTAACAGACGGGATGCTGTATACGATACTGTCACGGGTTATCTCATGCATAGTAGTTGCAACGTACTTTGCAGCTGAGCCAAATCCGGGGGTATGGTCTGTTATGCAAAGGTCATTGTCGATAGTCTTAGGGATACCGATTATCTTTACGTCAAGTCCCTGCTCATAGACGTACTCAGAGAGCTTGTTAACAGTATCCATAGAGTCGTTTCCGCCGATATAGAAGAAAGCTCCTATATTTCTCTGCTTGAAAGTATCAACTATCTTCTTGTATACTTCTTCATCTTCTCTCCAGTCCGGAAGCTTATATCTGCAAGAACCAAGAACTGTTGAAGGAGTCTGTCTGAGAAGCTCTATATCTGCATTTGTAAGTATCATTGATTTCATATCAACAAGATGATTGTCGATGATACCCTCTATTCCGTTTATCGAACCGAATATAGCATCAATTTTCGGAACTTTGAGTGATTCCTTAAAAACACCTACAAGTGAAGCATTAATTGCACAAGTCGGACCGCCTGACTGTGCTACAGCAATATTGATCATATTTTTCCCTTTCATTATGTCGTATTTTCAAGCTTTATATCCATTAGGATTATTCTTCTGCCAGTTCCATGTATCACGGCACATATCAGCAAGAGTCTTTTCAGTCTTCCAACCGAGTATCTTCAGAGCCTTATCTGCATTTGCATAACTTTCAGGAAGATCTCCGGGTCTTCTGTCGCCGTAAACGTGGTTTATCTTTATGTCATTGACTTTCTCAAAAGTCTCGACTATTTCAGTAACGCTGTAAGGAGTGCCTGTACCGAGGTTGAATACCTCAACACCGTCATGTCCGAGGATGTAATCTATAGCCTTAACGTGACCTTTTGCGAGGTCCACTACATGGATATAGTCACGGCGGCAAGTACCGTCCGGAGTATCATAATCCTTGCCGAATATAGTGAGTTTTTCACGTCTGCCAACTGCTACCTGAGCAACATACGGCATAAGGTTATTAGGGATACCCTGAGGGTCCTCACCTATCTTACCGGACTCATGTGCACCGATAGGATTGAAATATCTGAGAAGTACAACAGAAAGCTCGCTGTCAGCTTTAGCAGCATCTTCGAGTATCTGCTCCATCATTACCTTAGTCCAGCCGTAAGGGTTAGTGCAGGTGCCTCTTTTCATTTCCTCAGTATATGGTACAGGATTTTCCTCACCATATACAGTCGCACTTGACGAGAATATGATATTCTTTACTCCGTACTTCTCCATACATTCAAGGAGAGAGAGAGTTGTATCGATATTATTTCTATAATAAAGCACCGGCTTTGCTACGGATTCACCAACAGCTTTAAGTCCGGCAAAATGTATAACAGCGTCAATGTCATTTTCGCTGAATACTGCTTCCAGCTTATCTTTGTCCTTAATGTCGACCTCGTAAGTTTTCACGGATTTTCCGGTTATTTCCTCAACTCGTTTAACAGCTTCCGGACAGCTGTTTGAATAATTATCTGCGATAACGACTTCATAGCCTGAATTCAGAAGTTCTACCGCTGTATGGGAGCCGATATATCCTGCTCCGCCTGCAAGCAATATTTTTTTCATAGTAACCTCACAATCTGCTTTTTTCAAAGCACAATACCTATGATAATATTATAATTCAATACGGGTACTTTGTCAAGCGGACATAACAAAATGAGCATACCCCTGTTGGAATATGCTCATAGTCATTATAATTCTCTCTCAGCCATGTCAAGTGCAGAAGCAATAACAGCATCCATATCGTAATACTTATATTCACCGAGTCTTCCGCCGAATATCATATTCTGCTCTTTATCAGCAAGCTTTTTGTACTCAGCATAAAGGGCACCATTTTTCTCGTCATTGACCGGATAGTATGGTTCATCGCCCGGCTTCCACTCAGAGCTGTACTCACGGCTTATAACGGTCTTTGGAATATCATTTCCGTCCTTGTCCTTACCGAATTCAAACCATTTATGCTCGATTATACGAGTCCACGGAGTTTCACGGTCAGTATAGTTCACAGCAGCATTTCCCTGATAATTAGGAATATCAAGAAGCTCGTTCTCAAAACGTACTGAACGGTATTCGAGTGTACCAAGACTGAAATCAAAGTAAGCATCGATAGGACCTGTATACACTACCTTATCAGCAATTTCATCAAGCTCCTGCTTGTTTTTAAGGTAATCGGTATCAAGTCTAACTTCAATGCCATCAAGCAGATTTTCTACCATTTTGGTGTATCCGCCAACCGGTATTCCCTGATAGAGTGCATTGAAATAGTTATTATCAAATGTAAGACGAACAGGGAGTCTCTTTATAATAAATGAAGGAAGCTCCTTGCAGTCACGTCCCCACTGTTTCTCAGTGTAACCCTTTATGAGCTTTTCGTAGATGTCACGTCCTACCAGACTGATAGCCTGCTCTTCAAGATTCTTCGGCTCACCTTTTATTTCCTTACGCTGCTCCTCTATCTTAGCAGCAGCCTCCTCAGGAGTAACAACTCCCCACATCTTATTGAAGGTGTACATATTGAAAGGAAGCGAATAGAGCTCGCCCTTATAATTTGCTACAGGAGAGTTTGTGAAGCGGTTGAACTCTGCAAACTTAGTTATATACTCCCAGACCTTCTTATTATTGGTGTGGAAGATATGAGCTCCGTACTTGTGGACATTTATTCCCTCAACGTCCTCTGTGTAAACGTTTCCTGCAATATGCGGACGCTTTTCAACTACAAGCACTTTCTTTCCTGCATTTACTGCTTCACGGGCAAATACAGCACCATAAAGTCCTGCTCCGACTATAAGATAATCATATTTCATTTTCATCGCTCCTTTAAAAACGTTTTTTGATCTTTCCAATTACCTGTTCAAAGATCTCATTAACAAGCTTTTCTTTTAATATGAGAAGTGTCACTCCGTATAATCCGAAGAAAATAACTGAAGATATAAGAAGTGTAAGGAAGCTGCCGAGTCCCAGCCAGAGTACCCAAACTGAACCAAGCGAGCCGGCTGCTATCGCCGCTAATATCTTGAAATAGTGTATTTTTTTCAGATCTTCCGAAAGCTGATCTTTAAGTGCGTTATACTGATAAGCAAGGACTACAAATTCAGCTACAAGAGTGCCTATTGCTGCACCGGATGATGCCATAAACGGTATCAGTATCGCATTAAGTGCCAGATCAACTACAGCTCCGGCGATCTCGGAGTATAGAACTACTTTTTCCTTTCCAAGCGGTACAAGCACCTGTATTCCGGTGATATTTGAAAGACCTATCAGTATAAGCGTCGGCATTATAAGCTGCATAGGCACTATAGAATCGTAAAAATTCTTACCCGAAAGGAAGAGTATTCCTGCTTTTGCAAACATGATAAAGTATACAGTGAGCGGAGTTGCAATGAGCATAACAAAATTCAGAGCTTTTCTTGTTATCTTTCTGAACTCCTCTGTCTTTCCCTGCTGTATATAATAAGATACTCTCGGAAGAAGAACTGTTCCAAGCGAAGTAACAATGCTTACCAGTATGACTTTTATCTTTACAGCCGCATTGTAGTAACCTACATCATCGTCTGTTTTCATAAAGCCGAGCATTACAGTATCAAGGTGAGTATATATAGTCGTCGCACAAGCCATTGCGAAAAATACTGCTACTGCTTTAAGGTGCTGACGATAATTATAATTCCCCACAGGCTTCATGCTTATATACTTATGAACATGGATAAAGTTGAATATATTTGAAGCTGATGCTGCAAGTATGGATACTGCTCCGTATATCTGATAATCGCCTTCATGTCTTACAAACATAAACATAGAAAGCAACGCTATGAACTTGAAGATTATCGATCTTACAGTGATATAAGCATACTGCTCAAGAGCTTTATACAGCCACTCCATTCCTATTGTATTGAATAATATCGTGAAGCTGATTATAATATACAGTAATTTCTCGTGTCTTAATTTCGGTATCAGTATTATTGCTGATGCGAGAAGCAGATACGAAATAAGGCTCATAACTATATTGATGATAAGAAGCTCGTGAGCTGTTCGTGTAAGCTTCTCTTTGTCATCCCTCACCTTAGCACAGGCTCTGATTCCATACTTTGGTATACCAAGCTGAGCAATGATATTAAAATAGGATATTATCGAAGTTGCAAACGCAACTTTTCCGGTACCATTTGCACCAAGTATCCTCGTTACATAAGGAAAAGTTATAAGAGGAAAAATGAAAGTCGACATAGTTAATATCGACTCCATTATAAAATTAAATTTTACTGACTTTTGTTTCGCCATTATTTTTATTTCTCTCTTTTCAATTTCTTTTTAGGCAATACCGCACAAAGGCTATATATGGTCTTTGTGCGGTGTTAAACTTACGCTTTTAAACGTATCCTGAATCTTCTTTTTTTCGGAACTGCTTTTTCTATCATCCTATCAGCAACAGGATTATATTTATTCATAAACAGACAAAGTATAAACGTGTTATAAGCAAAATCTATCAGATGATGATCTATCATACTTGAAACAGCTATTACAAAGAAACACATTGGAAGAAGCAGGTCGCCTTTTTTCATTCTTATGACACAAAGTGCCGGATAGACTGTAAGAACTATCACGAACATTACAAGTCCGTACATAAGAAGAACTCTCATATAAGAGATATCGATAAATGTATATTCGAGATTTCTCTGATACATATTATCAACAGTTCCTCCGCTTCCGTTCTGCTCGATAAATCTTCCGAAGAGATTGACCTTATTATCGTTCAGCGAGTTATTACCGTATTCAAGTCTTCTTGAAACGATCGAGTTCAGCATCTTCCAAGTCGGGTCTTTTTTATCATACAGTTTACATATCATTATAGAAATAAAGGCACATACAGGCATTGCCGCAGGAATAGCTATTTTGTAGAACAAGCTTATCTTTTCCTTTACATATGCTCTTTTGTATAATAATGCAGCTAACAATAAAAAGGTCAATTGCAGTTCAGTAAGTCTTGTATCGCATAACACATCAAGGAACACTATGAGAAACAGTATAATACATATGTGCTTGAAGCATAATTTTCCTCTTTGCAGATAGAAGAACGTAAGTGCAAGATAGAAAATATGAGCAGCAAAGTCCGTCGGATATATCGTACCGAATGAATGACGTATACTTCCGTTATCTCTGTAATAAACAAGATCAGGTATTATTCCGACTTGTGAAGCTGCTACTGATATAACTGTTAAAGTCAAGCCTATGTACAGCGTACATTTCAGCATATTATCGAAATTTACTCCCTGTGCCGATATTATAAACAGCATCGTTGAAAACACATGGGCATATTCCGATTTAAACGTTATAAGCAGCGACAGTAATATTGACGATGCTATGGTAAGGAATCTTTTCATCTTATACTGATCGTGTATAACACATTTCAGTATAAGCAATCCCGTAGCCATAGCTTTCATAGGACCTAAAAAAAATGTAGGAAAAGTATGGAAGAACATGGTCGAGCGGTAGTACTCAGCAAAAAAATACAGTCCGAATGCCAGAATGTAAATGAATTCTTCATTTATGTGTAATCTGAATTTATTTTTACATATTACCACGGTCTACCTCCGGGCTTACAGTTCAACTGTAGCAATTCTCGGTTCAAAGCAGCAGCATGGTCTCATACATACAACTCTTACGCCGCTTGCTCTCTGAGGTCCGACCTTCATAAATGTTGAAATAACAGTGGTATCGCCTTTAAGTCCGAGAGGACCTATATTTGCTTCGTTTACTCTTCTTGTTATCTCCTGCTCCATTTCGCTCTGGACATTATGGTTGCCGTCAACGAGAGCCTGAAGCATCATAGAAGCGGCTTCAAAATGTGATCTGCCAACACCAACTCCGAGAGTACACGGAGTACATCCAAGCTGAGCAGTAGATTCTGTTGCCCAGTTTACTATCTCATCTATAACAGTCTGAGTGTTATGCTTATGGAACACACGATAAGTCTTTGCACGTATCGCAGGACCTCCTCCAAACATCATGATATGAAGTCTGAGAACGTTATCCTCAGTATTTCTTATAAGTATAGGAGCCGGTTTAACTCCGGCTGAATCAGGGTCAAGTCCGCCTGACTGATCGATACGCTGAGAGTCATTTCCCATGATACCCATAGGACGTCCGGGAAGTGCTCTGAGTCCCTGAGCGATGCCTTCACGTATAGCATCGAGAGTTCTTCCTGTAACAACAGCGTCCGGACCAACCTCCAGTACCATATGCGGAATACCTGAGTCGTCACAAAGCGGACTGCGGTTTTCTTCAGCAGCCTCTGCGTTATCGAGTATAGTCTGAAGCACCCATTTTGCTTTTTCATTACTCTCTGACTCAATAGCCTTCTTATAGGCTTCTTTCTTATCCGGACGGAATGTTGAGCCGGCTGTTACGAGAGTATTTTTTACTTTTTCGATGATCTGATCGTAATTTATATCACTCATAAATACTCCTTCCGTGTGCAGCGGCTATAATAGCCGGATAACCTTCAACTTTAAGTGCATAGAAAGCTTCCATACCAAGTTCCGGAAAGGCAACGAGTTTCTTTTCTGTTGTCTTAGCTTCCAGCAGAGCGGTTACCGGTGGGATGACCGCATACACAGAACCGAATTTATCAAGTGCAGCGATAGTTTCCTTGTGTATCTCACCTTTTCCGAGGTGGAGTCTTACACCGTACTCAGAAAGCGGTGCGATACTGCTTTCTATCTCCAGTTTATTACTGGATGTAGGTCCGACACCAGCCGGACTTACAGCAGTATGGAATATAACACTTCCTTCAAGGTCAATACCATGTTCAGCGAGTTTTCCCTCTTTGGCAAGTGCGACTATCTTCGGAAGGACTGCATCTCTTCCGCAAAAAATATAGCCTGATATGGATATAGTATCACCGACTTTAAGTCCGGCTATATCCTCTTTTGAAATAGGGGTTTTTATATCAATGCTCATATCATCACCAACTATATATTACTCATTAACGGCAAAAAGCTTGATGTATGAATGTTCATTCTCTATAACGCCGAATGCTCTTGCTCTCATACATATCTTCATTGCCCAGTTTGTATGCGGCTTGACCTCGTTCATCTTATTTGCACCTGTGCCCTTGAGCACTCCGCCTTCCTTATGACCGAGTATCATGCAGGCATCGTCGTATTCTTCCTTAGTTACAGCCATTAATGCATTTACAAACTTAACATGAGTCGGGTGGATGACTGTTCTTCCGATAAAGCCGTTTGCCTTATCGAGTATAACTTCTCTGAGAAGTCCGTCTATTTCATTATTTACGATAGGAATACGCTTCATAAGGTAATCTTCAAGGCTGTGCTTTGGAAGCTCTTCAAACATAAGCTCCTTAGGAGCACGGAAGTACTCCCATACAGGGCCGGAAATTACATAATCATTATTTCTTCCGCACACATTCATGATGTCTGAAAGACACTCACGAACTGTCATAATGTCATATATAGAATAGTCAACGCCTCTTCTTACGCCGAATACAGATGAGAAATCTGTACCGCCCACACGCACCTGAAGTACGAGGTCATGGTACTTGTCGAGTATTTTCTTTATGCCGACAAGCTGAGTGAGTCTGCACTCTTTGTAAGCAACTTCCGGGTCCTCGATTATCGGCATACCGTAGAGTATCTCGCCGAATCTGTCATTGAGGTCACGAAGGTAAGCGTAATATTCATAACCGTTCTCTGCGTTGAACTTAGGGAAGTTTATACCTGCAAGTGAACGCACCTGATTCTTTGTAAGAGCTTCGCCAAAATGCTTGAACTGCTCAAGATTTCGTATTCTTACAAAGATGAGCGGCACTTTTTCCGGTGCGAGCTGACCGCTGTCAACTGCATTTGTTACAGTGTCAAGAAGTCTGTGGACATTTTCCTCAGCCTCCGGCACTTTGTCCTCAGGGCAGGCATCCTCAAAGCAAAGAACTATGGTTGTAAGTCCCGGCATTGCACCGGACAGTATTTTCGGAGCAAAATCTTTTGTTCCGGGCATATACATAGTAGCACCAAGGCAGTACTGGAGGAGTTCCCTATCTGTATATTTATCAAAATTTTCAGGTTCTACCACAAATTTGAAATCCGGATTATAAAGATGATGTCTCATTATTTAAGTTCCCCTTTCGGTGACTGAATTGCGTCTGGATAATATGAATCTATCATTCTCTTTACGAGAGTTACCTGTTTAGCTCTTGCCTTTGCATCTGAAACAGTGCTGTCCCAACTATGAGTCTGAGCTACTGAACCGCCTGTCTTGAGATAGAGAGGTGCAGCAACTCTTATCATCTCAGGAACCTCGTAATGACGGATAAATCCGCCTGTTGACTTTGGATTCTCTGTATGGATGTCTATAGGAATATCGATAGCCTGTCTCATTGCAGCGAGCATCTGAAGCTGTATATCACGTACCGGATTGAGTGAGTCTGCACCTATGCTCTCAAGGAGCTTTGCTGAGCAAGGATTTCCGTGACCGGAGTGTGCAGAGAGCTTGAAATGGCAGTTTGCTGGTATCTCACCGGCTTTTCTTGCTTCATTGAGTACCCAGAGACAGCCCTCGTCATATACGAGGAATCCTGTACAGCCAAGTGAAGCAGCTCTCTTAACATCCTCAATAGCTCTTACTACCTGCTCCTGACCTCTGAGTCTGTAGCCCATACGAACGCCCTCAGGAGTATTTACAGAAGCTGATGTATCTGTAGTTGCTCTTGGTCCGATAGCGAGGATAAGGTCAGTCTGAGCTGTCTTAGCAAGTTCGACCATACGGCTTATCTCGTTATCAGTGAGCATCATTATGCCCTTAGTCTGAGTAACACGGTGGAGATAGAGACCGTACTTATCTATTTCTTCGAGAAGTGCTTCCATTACAGCAGGTCCCTGTATTCCGGGAACTTCAAATCTATACTGACCTCCGTCAGCAAATCTTTTTTCAGATGTAGGAAGATCGTAAGCATCTCCGCCGGGAAGACCTATAGATCTGAGAAATTCTCTTGTTTTTTCCATACTGTTCATGATCTTAATTCCTTTCTATCAATCTTTATTCAATTCTGATATTAAATCATCTATCGCCTCTCTGTGTGAGAAATCAAGAGGCGGCAGTTTTCCGCTTAATCCCTTATGTATCTTTACTTCGATAAAGCCGGCTTTTTTGCGTGAACTGAGCTGTTTTACAGCACTGATAAGCTCCTCTTTATTTTCAGCAGCCTTTCCGACAGTCTCATATCCGCAGCTCTCTGCGATCTTTGTAAAGTCGACAAGATAGCCTGCGGAAGGCTGTCCGCCAACAGATTCATGAGCACCGTTATTGAGAACTATATGAAGGAAGTTCGGACAATCAAGCTTGCTTACCATTGTAAGTGCACCAAGATGAAGAATAGCAGCTGAGTCACCGTCAAAGCAAACCACCTGTCTGTTCTTCTTTTCAAGAGCTATACCAAGTGCAACAGATGAAGCGTGTCCCATTGAGCCAACGTTGAGGAAGTCGTTTTTGCGGCTTTCATTTCTTCTTTCTCTGAGGAAGAAGAGCTCTCTTGTAGCTCTGCCTGTAGTAGCTGAATATACAGTATCCTCCGGCATATTATCAAGGACTGTTTCGATCGCTTCCTCTCTTGAAAGCGGATAGAGATCGTCCTTATTATTAGCTTTTTCGCCAGCCATTACTCCCTTCGGAGCTATAAGTGCATATGAACGTCTTGTTTCTTTTGCATAAGAAACTGCCTTTTCGATAACTTCACCTATCTTGCTGTTATCATCTTCAAGAATAGTATATGGGATATTCATAACATCAAGGAGCTTAGTTGTTATTTCTCCCTGAAGTTCATGCTGAGGCCAGTCGCCTGTACCGGGCTGACCTCTCCAGCCGATAAGAAGTATCATCGGTATGGAGTATACGTGTTCATCAGCAAGTGATACCAGCGGATTAACGGTATTTCCAAGTCCGGAGTTCTGCATATAAACCAGAGGTATCTCCTTTGATGCTATATAGTGACCTGCTGCAATTCCCACAGCATTTCCCTCGTTAGCAGCGATTATATTACGCTCAGGGTAATTTTTCAATATATGATTGCAGAATCCATTGAGATAAGAGTCCGGAACACCTGTAAAAAAGGTGACACCGTTCTTTTTAAGTTCTTCACATACAATATTCTGATCTAACATTACATCCTCCTCAATTCATAGCAGAACCGTAAAATCTGAAATATTCAGAGCTGTCGCTCTTGCAGATCTCCCACGCTTTATCAAACGCAGCAAGTAGTTTATCTGAAAGCGGACCTTCATTGACAGAATCCATATTCTGAATAAGGTGACCTATTTTTGAAGCTCCGATTATGATAGCGTCGCCCCTGTCGCCGTTGAGCATCGAATGCTCAGCAAGCCAGCGGTAAACAGCATTGATAATTGTGATACCCTCAGCTTCACAAGCCTCAGAAAGGAGCTCTACAGCCTTGAAGCATGACTCCTTCCAGTAGCGTTTCTGATAATTCGGTCTGTGAGTAAAACGTCCGTCTGTAGGAGCGTCCTCGAAATTCTTATATCTACCTGTAAGAAGTCCGCCAGCCATAGGATTATAGGCATAAAAACGCATACCGAAATAATCAAGTGCATCGTTAAGCTCTGCCTCAGCTCTTCTTGTAAGCGGATTATAAATTCCCTCATAGACTGTCGGGAGCACCCAGCCATTGCTCTTGCAGCGATGATAAACATCAGCCACCAGCCATGCAGGGAAATTGCTCAGTCCAAGCTCCTTGAACTTGCCCTGCTTGTGAAGCTCACCGCAGGCTTCAAGTACAGAGTCAACAGGTGTATTCGGGTCAGGAAAATGCAGGTAAAAAGTATCAACGCTTTCAAGTCCCATACGCTCCAGCGACTCACTGAGCTGATCGTATGCAGCTTGTCCGTCGAGTTTTCCTGTTATTCTCGGATTGACCTTAGTTGAGACCTTGACCTTATCCTTACCAATAGTACCAAGTATATCACCGAGTATCTTCTCGCACTGTCCGTCATTATAGACATAGGCAGTATCAAGCTCGTCATAGCCGTATTCAATATATTTTTTTACTATATCCTCTGCATCCTTACCAAAAACAGATTCGCCAAAGGTCATAGTGCCAAGAACAAGTTTAACTTTACTCATAATCATATTTCCTTTCCTATCATACCTGTAAGCTCTGATACAGAGATATCTTTATTCATTACCGAATCATAGATGCGGTCAGCCTGCTCACGGCTTCTGCATCCATATAACATAAGGTCGGTGTATCTTTCGCTGAATTCCTGAGTTCCCATAGGATTTTCAGGTTCGCCCTTAGGGAAATCAACTGTTTTGGAGTACTGTTTTCCGCCGGCATTTATCTGAACGCAGGCTTCCTGAGTTCCGGGGAATCTGTCGCTCATCCCCTGATCTTCAGATACAGATACCTTTCTTGTAAGCTCTTTTACTTCAGACAAAGCAAGAGTTTCGTCCTTATACTCATTAAGTCCGGCTTTACCGTAAATGACTCCGACAGCAACGCCGTATGGTATACTCATTTTAGCCGAGGCTGATACAGGTATTTCAATATGATCGTGGCCCTTAACAGCCAGTGAGTATGTACTTACATTTATTTTCTCAACATCTTCCGGCTTTATTCCGTACTCATTCCTCATACTTATCGCAGCTTCGATAGCCGGATGACAATATCTGCAAGCTGCATAAGGCTTAGTGTAGGTTTTTTCTATCGCATATGTGCCGTTATATTGTAATGGTTTCAATTCTATGTCATTTCTTCCGGTCATCATTTTGAGATAACCTCTGCTGCTGTACAGCGGATCGGGATGTCCCTTGAATCCGGACTTTCCGAGCTGCAATGCTGTAAGAGCAAGAAGTGCTGTTTTAGCAACATTATAAGGCTTCAGTTCAGAACCGTCATCAAGTACAAGAAGCATACCAGATGCAGCTACACAAGCTGAAGCCATCGCATTTCTTCGTTCTTCTTCGGTAAATCCGAGCATATATGAAGCTGCGATAACTGCTCCAAGGATACCGCAGGTACCTGTAGCATGATATCCCATAGCTTTATGTCCGGGCTGTATCGAAATAGCCATAGTAAATGATGTCTCATATCCGATAACAGCTGCCCTCAGAAGGTCGTCCACTTTAATATCATATTTTTCCGCAAGTGGGAGCAATAACGAGAATATCGGTGAACCGAGATGGATTATACCGGCATTGGTACCGTCGTCAAAGTCCAGAGCGTGACCGCAAAGTCCATTGAGAAAAACAGCTTCTTTAAGAACAAGCTTATTTCCGGTACCAACTGCCATGAAATCACCGCTTTCAGGCGATGCGAACTCCATATATTTTTCCAGCTTATCGCTCAAATATACAGCACCTGCTGCTGATACTGCCAGATAATCCAGAAGTGACTCTTTAGCCCTTTTCATAACTTTTTCAGGTATTGGTTTTCCTGCAAGTTCATCTATACAGGCGAGGAATTGCTCAGTTTTATTCATATGATGCCTCCTAATCATTCTTATGGATATCGTGTAATATCAGTTATTTTTTTCCGCTCAGAAATCGAGTTTTGATTTAGGTATGAGTGCAAGTCCCCAATAGCCGAGGTACTTTGTTTTTCTCATAAAGCAGATCAATTTACCTGTTTTGCTTGTAGTTTTACCTGCCGCTGTAAATACCTTATTATTCTTTTGCTTATTTCTGTTCTCATACTCTTTTATCATAGCAAGATTTTCCTTCTTGTTAGGACAAAGAAGTGCAGTTTTAATACCAAGTCTGTAGTCGCTTACAGCTCTGCGGAAAACATACTTGTTTTTCTCAGGTGACGCATTTATCTTGCCGCAGTAATCGCATATTATATTACAGATATTAAGATAATTCTTAACATTTTTTATTCTTGATTCACGGCTTACGCTCTGACCGTCTCTGCCTATTCTGTAGGAGTAGACCGGAAGTGCATAAGCTTTGACGCTTTTTACAAGTGCCATTGGTATAGTGGAGAATATCTTATCGGTATAGAACTGATGCTCAGGGAGTTCAAGACCTGAAGCTTTCAGTATCTCAGTCTTATATGCAATAGACCAATGTCCGATAATATCGTGTATATTTTCGGTTTTGGTTACATTATGATTCACTGAACCTGTATTGACAGTCTTCATGCTTCCCTCTTCAGGACCTTTGAAATAGTCCGTGATAATAAGGTCCTCATTGCCGTTTTCGAGCAGTTCGACAAACTTTATAAGGTTAGCTGTATTGAACCAGTCATCACCGTCAAGAAGTTTAAAATACTTTCCGGTAGCATGGGCGATGCTATAGTTTACAGTCGAGCCATATCCGCCATTTTCCTTGTGGACAGCATATACTGTACCCGGATATTTTGCTTCATACTCCTTAGCAATTTCTAAAGTACCGTCTTTTCCGCCGTCATCAACAACGAATATCTCAAGCTTATCGACAAGCTCAGGCACTGTCATTGAATCAAGATTCTGTTTTATATACTGCTCAACATTATACGCAGCAACTGATACCGTTAGTATTTTTCCGCTCATTACTTCTCCTCTACTTCCTTTGGATCATATACTTTCTTCGAGCACTGAAGGATCAAAGAAATCGAATACAAGATTGTTTCCGTTTTCGTCTTCAACTGTAATGCTTTCCTGAATTTTCTTTATACGCTCTTTGAGCTGGGTCATATTCTCTGCAACCACCATAAATGAAAACAGCTTCTGACCGCTTGTACCGCTTTCTGTCATAGTATTGCCTATTTCAGCTTTCATTGCAGAAAGGTATACATCTTCCATTTTCAGGACCTTATCTATGTCAAGCTTAGCTATAGTACCTGCATGGCCATAGAAAGGCAGTGTGCAGTAGTACTTGCTGAACTTAGGGTTATCCTTTTTAAGGTCATCACGCATATCGCCGCAAAGTGAATACGAAATGAGCATTTTAAGGAAGCTTATCCCGTTTTCACGCTCAATTGCCCTGTAATCATTATTTCCGTTTACACGGAATCCCATTTCAAAGAGGTATATACCGTGATTGGTATACATTCCCTGAAAATTAGCAACTCCGTTGATCGCATTCATTCCTTTGAGGAATTCCTTTATCTTAGCATCTATCTGTACCTTGAAATCATCTACGAATGCAGCAGGTATTATAGAGCAGTCGCAAAGGAAATTTTCCTTACGCTGATCTTTGGTTATATACTTTGCATTGAGGCATGAAAGGCTCATTTCGCCGTTTTTGATCGTATAAACGGCTGAAAACTCGGTACCGTCGAGGAAATCCTCTATCATATAGGTATGTGTTCTTGACTTTTCAAGTGCAAGCTCGATAGCTTCATCGAGCTGTTTGCGGTCGTGGCAAACTGAAATACCGACACGTCCGTTGCAGTCAGCAGGCTTTACGATAACAGGATACTCGACCTTGTCCTTTGCCTCTTCGCTGATAAGACCGTTAGTGCAGTATCCGTGCGGAGTCTTTATTCCGTACTTAGCACAAGCCTCCTGAAAAAGTCTCTTATTTCTTGTGAAATCGACCTGTTCTTCTGTTGCATAGAAAGGCTTGCCGATAGCTTTTGAAATCTGTGCAGCAGCCATTATCCTGTATTCGCTGTATCCGGCCATAACGCCGTCAACTCCGGCTTCTCTGCACTTTGCAGCAACAGCTTCAATGTCTGTATAGCTTATATCCCAAGCTTCGTCTGCAACATTTTTAGCATGAGCTACCTTACGGTCAAGCACGTTGTCCACTACTATAACATAAAGTCCCATTTCATGGGCAACTTCGACCATATCAGACTCATTGTATGAACCAACTATAAGAAGTTTTTTACCTTTTAAATCTTCGTACATGATGTTCTCCCAAATTGATTTTTAATATACAGATCGCCAAGTAAACGCAATACTCAGGTCATTTAAAATCGACCATAAGGTCCATATTTCTCATCTTAGCCTCAAAATCAGCTTTAATGCCTTTTTTGGAAACTATCTGTATGAGGAATTCTCCCATTGCATTACACTCTATAACGACCCATTTTTCAGACCCATCAGGCAATTCAGCCAATGCCATATCCCATGTATAGGCCTTCAGCTTTTTATTCATACCTGACATTTCCTTGCAGGTCTCAACAAGTTCATCCCATTTTGGTATTTTGAAGCCTTTAAAAGTAACTCCGGTGTCAGGATGAGCAGCATAGACATCATTGCCCTTGTCATATGCGTCTGTATTTACAGTACCTGTATTTATATCCACACCAGCGAAAACACCGCCGCTGCTTGCGTTATCAACAAAAGTTCCGCCTCTGCCGAAACGCATTACAGAAAAGAACGGCTCTACACCATTTTTAGTTGTAAGTGTAACTATTCTTACTGTATTGACGCTTGATGAATTAAATACAGCTATTTTCTCACTTTGCTTGACTACCTCTTCACAGATATGCTTTCCGGCAGCCACCATTTCATCGAATACTTTTTTCGGTTCAGAGCCTTTTTCACGTACATCAACACGCTCAATGCCTCTGCCGCCGCACTCGTATACCGGTTTTTTTACAAAAACCGGATGAGCAGAAATAAATTTCTTGAATTTATCATAGTCCTTTTCAGAGACTACCTCTATGGCATCACGATGAAAATACTTTTTATATGTTTCATATGTCTTTACCTTATCAGAAGTTACAGCTGTTTCAGTAAGGTCATTTATCATGCACTGATATACATGAGTGTCACGATTTGAAACATAAGTCTTTCTTGTATCCATGTCCTTATTTTCGAGCTCTAAGCTGACATATTCATAAGGAACAAATCCGTAAGCATACTTACAGAAATGTATATCAGTTTTAAGTCTTTCTAAATCTTTACGCTTCTGAGGATCAACTGTCCAATTTAAGAGCTTATCATACTCCTTTAATGTCCTTTTGTATATATCAGGCCATTTCTCGGTGTATTTCTTTACAAAATCTTTTTTCAGTTCACTATTTTCTTCAGCTGCTCTGATCTCATTCTCATCAATAAAGCGTTTACTGATAGAACGATACCTCATTTTGGCAATGCTTTTTCTTACAAAGCGTATATCAGGGACCAGTGTTCTAATTTTTTCTTTTAACTTTGTTTTATTCATGTCGACACCCCATTATATAATAAACCTCAGCTGATATTACTCAAAAGAATTAATTGCCTCAATCACAGCATCTACCTCTTCATCAGGCATACCTGCATATATAGGCAGACTAACCTCATGATCTGCATAATACTCAGCAACAGGGAAGTCCCCCTTGTTCAGACCGAGGTAATCATAACATGGTGAAAGGTGAGGAGGTATAGGATAGTGGATACCTACCTGTACTCCCTTATCAGCAAGGAAGCTTATAAGCTCGTCTCTCTTTTCGCAAAGGATACCGAAAATATGGTAAACGTGCTCTGTATCCTCTCTTGTCTCAGGGAGCTTTATAAGCGGATTAGTTATGCCTTTAAGGTACTTTTCAGCTATATGCTGACGTATCTTCTTTTCTTCGTCGATATATTTAAGTCCGACGCTGAGGAGTGCAGCCTGCATCTCGTCCATACGAGTATTGATTCCTGTGATCTCGCTGACGTACTTCTTTCGGCTTCCGTAGAAACGAAGCATACGGAGCTTCTCGTTGAGCTCAGGGTCATTTGTAAGACATATGCCTGCATCGCCAAATGCTCCGAGCGGCTTTGTAGGATAGAAGCTAAAGCATGAGATAGTGCTGAAAGAGCCGGCTTTCTTTCCGTTCTGATTTGAACCGTGGCACTGTGCACAGTCCTCTATCACAGGTATACCGTGCTTGTCAGCGATAGCCTTTATACGGCTCATATCGCATATATGTCCATAAAGATGCACCGGTAGTATAGCCTTTGTCTTAGGCGTTATAGCAGCTTCAAGCTTTTCCGGATCCATACCGAAATACTTATCAGGCTCAACAAAAACCGGTGTTGCTCCATTTTCTGTTATTCCCAAAACTGATGCAATATAAGCATTGGACTGAGTTATCACCTCATCCCCTGCTCCTATGCCAAGTGCTCTGACCGCAAGGATGAGAGCGTCCTGACCTGAATTTACGCCTATACCGTAATTCATGCCGATATATGAAGAGAATTCCTTCTCAAAGCTTTCAAGCTCATTTCCGAGGACGTACCAGCCTGAACGAAGAGCTCTTAAAGCAGCTTCCTCGTACTCATCCTTATGCAGTTCAAAGCCTCTCTGAAGCACAGTAAATTTAACATCCATTGAATTATTCCTCACATTTCATAAGTTTCATATCGTTTAGCATAATGTTTCCCAAGTGTCAGTTCACCGACAGTACACGATTTACCGTCAGCGATCTCCATAGCATTCAAGACCATTTTTGCACCTGCCATACATGAATATCCTGTACCGGCAGAAAAACGAGGATTTATTTCTATGATCTTATACTCGCCGTCCTTGCAGAAAAATTCTGCATTAACGATGCCGTTAAGTTCAAGTTTCTGTACGAGTCTGCGGCATATATCTTCAAGCTTTTCTGAATGGAAAGTCTTTACAGCTATACCGCATCCGTTTGAATTTCTGAGCAATTCCTTTCGAGGAGCCAGTATTACCTGACCGGTCTTGTTATTGCTGATAATATCAACTGTAGCGATCTCTCCCTCTGCGAACTGCTGAGCAATAATAGTCTTACCTATTTCCGCAGTATCAACGAACTCATCAAGCTGAGCTCTTGTATCTATCTTGCGGCATCCTGTACTTGCTCTGCCCTCTACAGGCTTTACAAAGATCGGGAAATCTTCATCTTTTATCTCATCAGCACTGCAAAAAGTCTTTATTGAGATCTCAGGCATTTCTTTTTCCAGCCATTCAGAGAATTTATTCTTGAAATGGCAGGTCTCGACAAGCTTTTTGTTAGGAATACAGAGCTTCACGCCTATTTCCTCAAATTTTTCTCTGTTATTTGAAAGATTAACTATCTCCTCATCGATAACAGCGAAGTAGTACTTAACTTCGTGCTCTTTGCAGAATTTCAGAACGAACTCTATATACTTATCCAGTTCATAGATAGCAGGTGGAAAAACATGGAATTCATCTACATCCTTTGTTGTAGCGACCATATTTTTTTCATAGATATCTCCGCCTATTATGTAATACTTACCCATTTTTTTCAATTCTTCAACTACAGTTGTTGCAGTCATAGTTCCGATAGCCGTAACAAGAACTACCTCTCTGTCATTACCCATTCTCTAACCACCTTTACTTTATATAAAGCCATCAGTCCTGAGTGACTGTGCTTTTTTTCCAGAAATCCTCGCCGTATACTTTCTTTGCATGAGTAGTGCTTGTTGCGTATCCCTCGTCGTCGTATCCTACGAAATAGCTTGCAACATTAGCATTTTTAGCACGCTTGCGGAAAGAAAGCGTCATCTTTATAAGTTTGAACACGAGCATGACATCTGTTTTGAAGCTTACGTGTTCTACATACCATATATCGCTTTCAAAGTGATAGTGATATATTGATTTATCGGGATTATCCTGCGGTACCATTCTCGGACATTCAAGTCCCGGACGAACAGCGTATCTTGCTTTATGTCTTTCGCTCATTCTCTCTGTAAAAAACAAAGGGAGCGGTCTTGGTCCGATAATTGACATATCGCCTTTAAGTACGCTCCAGAAGTTAAGAAGCTCATCCAGCGAAGTTTTTCTCATAAATCTGCCGAATTTGGTAACACGGTCCTTAGCCGGAAGGAGATTTCCGTTCTCATCGGTCGCATTTGTCATATTTCTGAATTTTATCATATCTATCTCTTTAAGGTCTTTTCCGGCTCTTGTCTGATGATAGAATATAGGACTTCCAACGTCGAAATATGTACATATACCAAATATAAGATTAAATGGGAAAGTCAGCAAAAAAACCGGAAGGGAAATAAGTATATCAAGGATACGTTTCACGTACCTTGTATAAAAACTATCTACCGGATGTACTTCTTGTGATATTTCATTAGTATGTCTGAGGTTTTTTTCTTTTAAATATTTTGCTATCTCGCCTTCCTCAGATGAGATGAGATTATAATTTCCTTTAGCCTGTTCAGCCATTGTCACAGTCCCCCTGTAAAAAGTTCTTTATTATTGTTCAGACTCTTTATTTTTTACGTATTCGATAAACTTATCATAATCTCTTATGTATTCATCAGGATCGTAATATTCCGAAGCTGCAACGCAAAGAACCGAACCCGTCTTATTCCAGATCATCTCTCTCCACAATCCCGGACTAAGAACAAGCCCTTTTGAAGGGCTGTCAAGTGTGACCTTTTCACGCTCATGACCGTCATCGAGTATGATATCGATACTGCCATAAGGACAAAAAAGAAGCTGCCAGTTTAAGGTATGAGCGTGAAAACCACGATGCGTACCTTTTTCAGCTTCATAGATCCAATATATTCTTCTTATTTTAAATGGTACGTCTCTTTCTCCTTCAAAGAAAGACAACCCACCGGCTGTTTTATCATCATAATGTGTACTTTTGATGTCGATCAAGCTATATTTCATTTCTCTTTCTCCTGATCCAACCAAGTGGCTGAAAAGACCGTATTTCAAGGCATTTCCCACCAACAAGGCTAATTTTACAAAGTAATTATAGCATATGGCAATAGAAAAGTCAAGCAATAAAAGCCAACATACATTATTTGCATGGACTTTTCGTGACTTTAAACAAAGGACGGCATATTTTTCATATATTAAAAAAATATTGTTTTTGTAAAAGCAACGATAAAGCGGAGCATTATAAGTAAATGATCTCCGCTTTAATATCATATTGCTAAATATATTTAGTATATTATTGCCATTATTTCGTCATGGATATCTTCTATGCTTCTCATCGCACCGTCCTTGATGCACTCAACGACGCTCCAGCCGAGAGTCTTTGCACAAAAATCGGCAGCACGGCGTGAGCGTTTAAGATAATCAAGATTAGCTTCATGGATATCCTTTTTATTCTCGTTACCCTCATAACGCTTTGTCATGAGTTCCTGACTTACATCAGGGTCAACTCTGAGGTATATGGTCTTATATGGTTCAGGTATGCCGATAAGCTTATACTCGTATTCAAAGAGCCACTTAATGAAGTCTTCCCACTTATCCTCCGGAAGTTTAGCACACTGATGAATAGCATTTGAAGTTGTATATCTGTCAGCTATGACAACTCCGCCTTCAAGATAGAATTTTTTCCAGTTTTTAGCGTAACTTGCAAATCTGTCCACAGCATAGAAGCTTGAAGCCGCATATGGATTAACTGAATCCGGATCTGTACCGAATTCACCGGCAAGATACATTTTTACAAGTGCTGAAGACTGACTTTCATAATCCGGAAAAGATACTTTCATAACGTTTTTTTCTCTTTTCTGTATCTCTTCATAAAGAGCCTTTGCCTGTGTAGCCTTACCGCTTCCGTCAAGACCTTCTATAACGATAAGTTTTCCGTTCATTACATTATACCTCTGATTTCATTTATACTTATTAAAATATATGCCGGACAACATCAGCGATCACTGATCTTCTTCCTGTGCAGGAAGGGATAACAGATATCTTCCGTATTCTGTCATTTTCAATTCTTCGCCGCATTTTTTCAGCTGAGCATCATCGATGAATTTTTTTCTCCAAGCTATCTCTTCTATACATGAAATATAGAATCCCTGCATTTCCTGTATTGTCTTAACAAATCCGCTTGCCTTGTGCATACCCTTCGGCGAACCTGTATCGAACCATGAGACACCTCTTCCCATAAGAGTTACATTCAGCTGTCCTTTTTCAAGATAAGCATTGTTTATAGAGGATATCTCTATTTCTCCTCTTGCGGAAGGTACTACGTTCTTAGCTATCTCAACTACGTTATTATCATAGAAATAAAGTCCAGGTATAGCGTAATTCGACTTTGGTTTCTGAGGTTTTTCCTCTATTGAAATAACCTTTTTATTCTCATCGAACTCAACTACTCCGAACTCTCTCGGATCTTTCATAAAGCATCCGAAAATAGAAGCACCGCCGTCCTTGATAGAGTCCATAGCCTGTCTCAATATGGCACTCATAGCTGCACCATAGAACACGTTGTCACCAAGAACGAGGCAAACGCTGTCATCGCCGATAAACTCCTCTCCAAGTATAAAAGCGTCAGCAAGTCCTCTTGGTTTTTCCTGTATCTTATACTCTATACGCATCCCTATCCTGGATCCGTCTCCGAGAAGTTTCTTATAATCATCGATATCATCAGGGGTAGAAATGAGAAGAACTTCACGGATCCTTGCGAGCATAAGCATCGATAAAGGGTAATAAACCAGCGGCTTATCATATATAGGCAAAAGCTGCTTACTTACTGAGATAGTAATAGGATAAAGTCTGGTACCAGCTCCGCCAGCCAATATAATACCTTTCATTATTTTACCTCCGGTACAAATTAAATAAAATTATTATCAAGCCAATAAAAACACCCTAATTTTTATACTAATTATTATTATATCACAGTATATAAAATAAATCAACCTTTATTTTAATAAACCAATATATTTAATTTTTCAAACTATAATTTTGTATCATTTGACATATTTTGTTCATAAAAAATGGGCTGCATTGCAGCCCACCAGTCATATTATTTCTTCTCCGGCATATTTGAACCACGAACCCCAGCCTGAAGTTCCGTATGCTCTCATGAAAAAGATACCATTTGCTCTGTTCGGATAAAGTATCTGGATACATCTTGTATCTCCGACAGTGTATTTTACTTCAAGTCTGAATCCGTCGGTAGTCGGACAGTTTACGAGTGTCATAGCCATAGCTTGTGTAGAACATCTGTATGCTCCTGCAACATTATAATTGTTAAGGTCATCAGCATTCTTCATAAGCTCACCTAATCCGAAAGTTCTCGTATTAAGTGTGTTGAACTCACTTGTAAGCTCCTCAAGATCGGCTTCATCAGCTTTTGCCGCAAGTTTGCTGTCGATCTCTCCGGTCGAATAAGTATCACCGGCTATCTTTGCAGCAATTATAGAATCGACAATATTATTCATACATCTCCTCCTTACTGTTTTACCCAGTTTCCGTCAGAAGCAAGTGCATATACTTCCTTGGTCTTTACAGTCCACGCTACTGACCCCTGTGAGAGTATATAGCCTTCGTATTCTACCGACGCAGGAAGCTCTGACGGAGTATCGAATATCAGCTCTGCACGTATCACGGCTTTGCCATTTTCGTACCTTATAAACTTTTTGCTGTTGAACATTAAATCAACTCCTTAAAAAAATGTGGCCTCATAAGAGGGCAAAAAACGAGTCTTTTTCAATGTATTTCCGTTGTATAATTTTTCTTTATCCTCAAAAAATTTTTGGTACGATATAAAAAATGGCTCCGCACAAAAGCGAAGCCGGCTCAAATTACTTTATTTTGAATTCACAAAATCGTTGATTCCTGAAAAAATTGTAAATGCGACCTTCCCCTGATAGTCCTCACTTTTAAGGAGCTCAGCCTCTTCCGGATTCGATAAAAATCCGCACTCAACCATAACAGTAGGATTATTGCAGTAATAACACAAAAACAACTCTTTACCACATTGCTTTATCTCACGGCTGTTGTCCGGCTGAACAAATTCTACAAAACGTTTTTGTATCCCTCTTGCCAACTCCTCGCTGTGCTTATTCGACGATGAATAAAACATCTGAGCTCCATGATATTTCGGGTCGTTGAATTGATTCTGGTGTATGGATATGCACACCGCATTCTGTCGGCTGTTAAAAATATCCAGTCTGTTGTCCATGTCACTGCTCTTCTGATTCGCTATTCCTTCAACTCCGTCGTCGTGTATCGACCTGTCTTCATCTCGGGTGACTATTACATCGTATCCGTTTACTTCCAGAATGTCTCTCAACTTTAAAAGTATATTGAGATTTATCCCCTTTTCCGGTACTCCGTCCGCTGTAGAGCAGCCTCCGTCTATTCCGCCGTGGGATGAATCATATTAAACCGAGTCGCATTTCCGGATAAAAGCATTATTTTGCTCTGGCATTATGCTGCCGAAAAACTTTCCGAAGCAGTTGGAATTTTCAGTGTCTTATGGTATAATATACAGTATAATGATTTATGCGAAAGAGGTGTCTTATGTCCAAAACTTTGAAATACCTTCTTTTTACATTTATAAGTGCGTATTTTCTTCAGCTGAGTGCAGCCCAAAGCTCTAATACTTCTGGTGGGCTGATAGCTTTATGTATGTTTATGCCGACTATCGGAGCTTTTATCGCAGGAGCAGATATAAAAAATTTTGGTTGGAAGCCTGATATTACCAACAATAAGAAACTGATACTTATTGCGTGGCTGTTACCTACTGTCTCGCAACTGCTGGGAGCGATACTGTTTTATATAGTGTTTAATGACGAATTAGACTTTTCCGGTACCTTTTTAAAAGAGACAGATCCGACTACTTATGAAAAGCTAAAGGAAAGCAGCGGTTCATACTTATCATACGTTATCAATGAGATCGTACTTTCTTTTACTTCGCCTCATCTCGTGATCGCAGTTATACTGGGACTTGGTGAGGAGATTGGCTGGAGAGGCTTCCTTTTCCCAAGACTGAAAGAAAATTTCGGACGAACTAAGGGACTGGTGCTCGGCGGAATAATCCACGGTTCATGGCACTTTCCGTTAATGCTGCTAATTGGCTATGAATACGGAAAGGACTATATCGGTGCACCTTTCCTCGGACTGATTGCGTTCTGCATTTACACAACTGCTATGGGCATCATAGCTGACTTTCTTTATGAAAAATCCGAGTGTATCTGGCTGCCGGCACTTTTCCACGGCACTATAAACTCCTCATTTAATCCACTTATGTTCAGCAACGGTGAACATGGTGAGCGTTCAATATTCGGTCCTGTTGATATAGGTCTGATAAGCATGATACCAATGGTGGTTTTCGCATTCAATATTCTGTACCGTGAAAATAAGCGGGAGTCATACTGGTCAGATCAGTAAAAGGAGAAAAATATGGAATCGTTGAATAAGTTATTTACTCCAGATGAAGATCTGATGCCTTTTGAGCCGGTTGAGTACCGCAAGGAATATGAACCGCTTCTTATCTCATTCTTGGAGAAATGTCTGCCTGAATCTCACAGGTGTCTGG
This sequence comes from Ruminococcus sp., assembly GCA_017543335.1. Taxonomy (GTDB): domain Bacteria; phylum Bacillota; class Clostridia; order Oscillospirales; family Ruminococcaceae; genus Ruminococcus. The sequence continues at coordinate 9,280 of JAFYGE010000057.1, read as the reverse complement.
ATATAAATGGCAGGCATAGCTATTATCTTGATATAGAAGAATACTTCTAGGGATTCTGGTGTATGTTTGATACAGACAGCATGATCGGTACTGTTGCTTTTGCTGAATTAGACTGTAAAAGCTGTGAGCTGAAATCGCTTTATCTGTCAGAAAAATATCACGGTAATGGGTACGGAAAGAAGCTGCTCATGTATGCGATAAGCAAAGCAAGGGAGCATGGATATAAGAAAATGTATCTGGATTCCTTGTCAACAAGTACTAAGGCAGTTGCATTGTACCGCAGAGTCGGATTTGTCGACACCGAAAAATACAATTCAAGTATCTATTCAGACGTTTTTATGGTCTTAGAACTGTAAAACTCGGCATCATCTAACAACGAATACATATAAATGCCCCGTAGTAATAACGAATTACTACGGGGCATTCGATTATAGGCAATACCGTTCAGTACGATCTTTGTGTTGTATTGCCTATATTTTCCAATGTATATGTATCTCACGCTCGCCGTTTTCGCCGGTCATACCGATCTCAACGAAGTCGATGAACTCATCTGCAACGGAACGGTCGAGCTTATCAAAATGGGTGTATTTCTCAATGAGAGCCTTCTGCTCTTCAATGTTATCGCATCTCTTTCGGCAGTCCTCTATCTGACTTGCTACCTTAGCTAACTGCTCCGAAACATTGTTCTCTTCATCACTGAGGCTCTGACGAAAAATAGAATAGTCTTCATCTGAAACAATTCCGTCAAGTTTATCCTTGTACATCCTTAAAAGCCTATCTCTGGCAGTTTTACACTTTTCTTCCAATGCGAAAAAGCGTCGCTGAAGCTCCTTCATATGCTCAGAGTGAATATCCGCAATACTTATCTCATCTGACCGGCAGTACTGTTCAATAATAGTGTTCAGCTCGTCAAGGATATGCTTTTCGAGGACCATACCGCTGATAGTCTTAGTGTTGGAACAGTTCATAGCACCGCTCTTGTATGCAGCACATTGCAGTCCATAGTAACGTATCGTCTTAGCCTTGTTGTAGTAGACGCTGCGTTTCATGGGACGTCCGCAGCAGGCACACCTGACCTTGCCCGACAGCGGAGAAAGCTCGTAAGATCGTTTGCCGACTCTTGTGTGACTGTTAAAACGCTCCTGTGAACGTCTCCATGTTTCCATATCTATAATAGCCTCATGTGCATCCGGTATTCGTACCCAATCAGCCTGTTCAACCTTTTTCCGCTTCTTGTTTTTATAGCTTATATGGTGGGATTTTCCTTGTACAAGTGTACCGGTGTACACCTCATTGGCAAGCATCCTCGCAATGGTGGACTGCGTCCACAGTCCCTTGGAGCTGCTTGAATCAGCGTTAAAGTTGACGTACTTTGAGCCGTTTCTGCGTTTGTACTCAGATGGACTTACTATACCCTCACTGTTGAGCTTCCGGACTATCTTCCGGTAGCCTTCACCGCTGATGTACATATCAAATATCAGTCTGACAACAGGAGCTGTTTTCTCATCAACTATGAGGCGGTGCTTGTCGTTGGGGTCAATAAGATAGCCATATGGTGCAAACGAACCTATGAACTGTCCCTGCTCACGTTTGTATGCGAGTGTACGCCGTATCTTAGCAGAAATGTCCTTGACGTACATCTCGTTATACGCACTGGTGAACAACCTCATGGTGGAGTAGCTTTCACTGTCAGTATCAGCATTGTCAGCCACTCCTATGAAACGTATTCCCCATTCAAGGAACTTGTCATTTATGAATTGCTCGATGACCACTGTATCACGGGAAAAACGTGACTGATCCTTACAGAGGACTATGTCGACATTCCTTATCTCGCAGTCTCTTAGCATACGGTTGAATTCCGGACGGCTGCGGTCAATACCGCTGTAGCCGTCATCAATGTATATGTCGTATATCTCCCAGTCACGCTCATGGCAGTAATCCCTGAGCATAGACTTTTGGTTCTGTATACTTGCACTGTTATCTCCGCTTGTTTTGTCCCTGTCCTCTATGGACAGGCGGCAGTATATAGCCACTTTCGGCATCGACCTCACCTCCTTTGCTTTGTATTTCTATACTCAGCCAGCACTTTTCAGCTTGTTGTTTACGAGCTTCTCTACCTTTGCGGTAACAGCTTTGCGTAAACATTCCGGATCAGCCGATTTGAAGGTGTTCTTTATATGTATTATGTCTTTCATTCCTCTCCCTCCTCCATTTGAAGTGTATGCGGAAAGGAGAAGTTGTATGTCCCGAAACAAATGAGGGTGTATGGTTTGCAGACAAATTGGTACTACTGAAAAACTTGTCTCAGAAACAGTTTTCATTTTCGATGATGATATAATGAATACTCAAAATGTGAAAATAAAAGTAACCCGAGGCAATTGCTCCGGGTTACTATAATTTATTAATTCTGTCTCTTGGCAAAACGAATGAGTTTCAGTGGGATCAATTTATTCCCAATTTCTGACAGCATCATTGTAATACTGTATGAGGATAGGTTTGGTAAGTCGATTGATATCGATACTTGTATCAACTTCGTCCTTGCCAAAGAGGAACAGCGAGTCGATATTATCGCTTGTCAGGAAGCGTGTATCTGACAGCAGCTCGTGCTTTCTTTCAAGGTCCGAGCGGCTTGCCATATTGAATCCCCAGTCGCCGAAAGCAGGAACTTGCAGGTGATACGGTATAACATTCATCCCTTCACTTTCTATTGTCTTGTTGATACACCAGAAAGCTTTAGTAGCATAGTATGGACTTGTGGACTGAACATTCATTATTCCTGTATCGCTGAGATGGTGACTGCATAAACGATAGAATATATTGCTATACAGCTTATTCAGAGCTTCATTGTTAGGGTCTGGGAGATCAACTATTATAACATCGAAAAGCTCTTCTGAAGTTTTCAGATATTCATAGGCATCCATATTTTTTATAGTGAGCTTATCGCTTGTCAGCGAGCCTTCATTCAGCTTTGATATATGCTCATTTGAACTGCAAAGGTCAGTCATACCCTTATCGAGATCGATCATGGTTATATGTTGAACGTCGGGATATTTAAGCAATTCACGTACCGCAAGTCCGTCGCCTCCGCCGAGTATGAGTACATTGTCGTGCTTATCCGCATAAAGCATCGGGATATGCACAAGTCCCTCATGATAACGATATTCGTCAACTGAGGAGAACTGACAATTTCCGTCGATATAAAGGCGGATATCATCTTTATGACGTGTAACTACTATCTTTTGGTACTGAGTCTGCTCAATAAGGATAATGTCATCACGATAAAGACCGCCTTCAATTGTGCGGCTTATGTTCTCTGAGAAAACGATCCCTGTTGCCATAGCAGCAAGCAGAACTACTGATACACTGCGAAATATAAAACTTTTTTTAAGTCTGTCCTTGAATGAAAAAATAATTACGGCAGCACAAATAAGATTGAACGAGCCTGTCAAAAAGGCAGTTGCAAAGTAACCGAGATGAGGCAGCAGTAGTATCGGGAAAGCTATCGCACCTACCAGACCTCCGATATAGTCAAAGGAGAAAACAGATGAAATAGTCAGTCTAAGTTCTTTTCTGTCTTCTTCTATTATACGTGTCAGAAGAGGTATCTCAAGTCCCGCAAGTGTACCTATGAGAAGTATCTCAATGTACATTACACAGGCATATGACTCTATATACAGGTTAGCAAGGAACAGTACCAGTGAACTTGTACCGCCTATCAATCCTATACATATCTCGACAAGAGCAAAACTGCTGAAAAGATTCTTTTTGACAAATTTTGAAAGGAATGAGCCAATTCCTAATGCAAACATATAAAGTCCGATAGTTACGGAATACTCCAATGTGGAATCGCCGACAAGATAAGAGCTGACAGCACTTATTATCAGCTCATAGACCATTGAACAGCCTGAAATAATAAGTGTTGTCAGCATAAGAATTCGATAATTCTTCATTGAAGTCCCCCTCACATTATCACACCACTGATAAGTACGGCAATTCCAATGAATATACCTGAGACCATGATACCGGCTGCGGTATTGCCTTTGCCGATCTCTTCATTCAGCTCATACTTGCGGTTGATGAGCTTTATAGCAAGATAACCAAGCATAAAGAATACGATTCCAACAATAAAATATAAAATACTGCTGCCAAGACCGACTAACAGATCAGAATCATGTTCGCTTTCTGTTGGCGAGTATATTGCTGCACGAAGCAATATTCCTACACCGATATTTATTCCTGCTGAAACAAATCCTATTGCAGTGTTTCCTTTTTTTATCTCCTCCGGGAAAGAGCATGGTATGATAAGGTCTACCAGAAAATTGGCTGCGACCATAAGTATTACTCCAAGACATGAATAAATTGCTATTTCGAGTACATCTTTGTAAAAATCCATAAAAACCTCCTGTTATTTTCCGCTGCTTAGTCCGCCGCCTGACGAGCTTCTGGAGTGAACACTGTCCTGACGAACGCTTTTTGAGTAGCTGCTGTAATAATCATCTGAAGAAAAAGTCATCATATCTCCGTCGTAAGAACTGTAAGGTGACGAATCTTTGTATTCACGCTGATCGTGACTATATCCGCCCGAATAATAAAAACGCCTGTAATATGAATGTACACGCTTAGAACTGTGATACGGCTGAGAATCTGTAGTATATGCGTATTTACGGTTAGAGACCTGTACGAGCACATCTCCGTCCTCAGAAAGATATATGAGACAATATTCATCCTTAGTCAGTATGCCTATTGAACCGTTATCTTCCGTCGTGTCCTGCTGGACCTTCTCGGTTTCACCTTCAATAGCATCTATGATACCTCGTGCTGCATCTCCGACAGTATACCCCTGACTTGCTTTGTACACTTTTGCTTTTTGACCACTCTCACCGGTTATTGAAGTAACATAGGAATACTTATTGCTTTTATCCAGATACTTCTGAATAGTTTGAGTCGAACGAAACATTTTCAAAATATGCGGCAAGAACATAAATAAAGCAATTGCTATAACCATAATTACTACGGCTTTATTTTTTCCCGATCTTCTAATAGTTGCTGAGCTGCCATAACTTGCCGGAATATTACTACGCATACCATATTGTGTATTGCTGCTCAGTAAAGATATTTCATCTTCATCAAGATAATATCCTGTACATATCTCTGTTTCGTCGTCCCATACTTCACGTGAGATTATCTTTTCCTCGGTAACATCCTCATATTCTTCAAAAATGGCTCTGTCGCCCACATCGACGTCAACATTACCTTCACGGCTCACAACGATCTCTGTGCCTTTATCTACAAGGTGATAATCAGCAGTGCTTGTGGATAATGCTGCTCTTCTGCTGATAGAATATTCTTTATATACATCATCGATGCTTAGCCATGCTTCCGAAAATCCGCTGAGAGGAAACATACGATATTCGTCCCAGCACATACCGTCGCTGTTGTTTTTATATTTTATCTTGCCGACAATGCGGTATTTATCGCCGTCGACATTTACTATATCTTCTAAATTGAATCTCAATGCTATATCTCCCCTTTATATCATTGTTTTTTATATTATATATTATAAATCGAGAATTGTCAAGAAAGCAATAAAATCCTCCCTCACTCCTATTACAGAATGGTCAAGAAAATGTCAAAATTCCAGGAAAATCTAATATTTAATTGACAAAATTGTTAAGTTATGTTAAACTAATTATGCTGCAGCATTAAATTTTACTAAGGAGATCTAAATATGAACCTAAAAATTAATTCTAACAAGATTATAGCATCAGCTATGGCTCTTTCACTTGTAACCACAGGTGTTATCGCTTCAGAAACAAGTACTTTCAGCAAGATAGTTCCAATAAATACTATTTCTGCTGAAGCGGCATATACATCCGGAGATTGGGAATATGAGCTTACTGAAAGTAATACAGTTAAGATCACAAAATATAACGGAACAAAAACTAAAGTTACGATTCCTCTTAAAATTAATAATAAAACTGTAACTGAATTAGGATATGGTTTATTTCAGAATAACAATACTATAACAGAGGTAATAATACAGAAAAATACACAAATTAAAGAAATTCCTGCGTCGTGTTTCTATAAAGCAGTCGGCTTAAAATCGGTAACGATTCCAAATGGCATAAATAGAATAGGCAGCAGTGCTTTTTGTGGAACTTCAAATTTACAGTCTATTTCTTTGCCTACAGTAAATACAATAGAGTATCAAGCTTTTTATAATTCCGGACTTAATTCTATTCAAATGCCTTCTGTAACAAAAATAGGTAGTTCTGCATTTTACAATTGTAAGAATTTAGTTTCAGTCAACCTGCCAAATACTTTGACTTCGCTTCAATATGGTGCATTTACTAATTGTACAAGTCTTAAATCAATTGCTATACCAGAATCAGTTAATTGGTTCGGCGGTTCAATTTTTAATAACTGCACTAACTTAAAAAGTATCACTTTTTCTAATGTCCCAGAATATTTTGCAGGCACCAATTTGGATAACTGTATCTCTCTTGAAAATGTAAATGTTCCAAATGCTGAAGTATTTGGACAATTACTTGCTAACCATGTTTTAAAAGGAACCAACGTATCCAAAGTCAACGGTGAGTCCATAGTTACGTATAAAAATCAAAGATACAGTCCTGTTTCTCAACCTGTAATCAAGGATGAGTATTATCAGCAGATACAAAATTATTTTGAAGTGGTTGATCGTGACCGACTTCCATTTTTTGAAGAGTACCTGCAAGCAGAGATAAAATATGTTGTAAAAACTAATACAACACAAAATATGACTGACGGACAAAAAATCAAAGCATTACATGACTGGATCTGCAATAAAGTTGACTATGCATATTTAAATGGTGAACCTGATCCATCTATGAAACATCATGTTGATTCATCTGTGTTTATGAATGATCGTACTGTTTGCGACGGCTATGCAAGAGGTTTAACACTTCTTCTTCGTGAAGCTGGTATTGAGACTTACTTTTTAAGCAGCGGCGGTCATGCATGGTGTATGGTTAAATTGGGAAAACATTTTTATCATTTAGATGTCACAGAAAATGATGGTTTAAAAATACCTATGAAAATGCACTCAGATACATCTATTAAGTTAACTGAAACAGAAGATGATTCACATTTCAAATGGAATATTGTTATCCCATATCATTCAAGAATTACATATGATATTCCGGCTACAACACCTGCTTGCCCATATTTTATAGGTGATGTAGACGGAAACGGTGTTCAATCAGCTTTAGATGCAAAACTGATTCAAAAATATCTATTAAAGATGTACAAAGTTGTGAATGGTGTGATTTATATAGATAACAGCACATTTGGTATTGATGATGTTAATGTGCTTGATGTAAATTATGACGGCATAATAAATATGCAAGATGCAATTATTTTATCATGATCGAAATAACTAAAACTCCAGAATAAATAAACTCCCCGTCGCCTGTTGAAAATCCAAAGCACCTCAAAAACACGCATCATGCTTAGGCTGTACAACAAATTAATAGGAGCCAAAATGGATAATAGTACATTAAAATGAGCAGAGATAATCCGCAGTAAGCGTAAAACACTTGCATTGCAGATCGCTGAAGACGGACATCTCGTGGTCAGAGCACCTCTGCGTTGCTCCAATAAAGATATTATCGTTTTCATTGAAAAGAGCGAGAAATGGATACAGACGCACATTGCCAAAGTTCAGCAGTGTAACCGTGAGCTTGAAGTGTTAAAACCATTCTCGGAGCAGGATATACGTGATATGGCTGAGAAAGCTCTTACTGTGATTCCCGAACGTGTAAAGTATTACGCTTACAAGCTTGGTGTAACATACGGCAGGATAACTATACGCAATCAAAGGACTAAATGGGGCAGCTGTACTTCAAATGGCAACCTGAATTTCAACTGTCTGCTTATGGCTGCTCCACCAGAGGTCCTCGACTCAGTGGTAGTCCACGAGCTTTGTCACCGTATACACATGAACCATTCAAAAGCTTTTTATGCTGAGATATATCGTGTATTTCCTGACTATGACAAATGGAATAAATGGCTCAAAGATAATGGCAGCCTGCTGATAAAGCGTATGACTGCCGGTGCAAGGAAACAGGAGGCTTAAATGAAACAATACATTATAGACGCATTCACAGACAAGATATTCTCAGGAAACCCTGCTGCTGTATGTGTTCTTGACCACTTTCCCGGCAATGATATTATGCAGAGTATTGCTGCTGAGAATAATCTGTCTGAGACTGCGTTTGTTGTAAATGAGAATGGACGCTATCATATCCGCTGGTTTACTCCAAAGAGTGAGATCGATTTCTGCGGTCACGCTACTCTGGCGGCTGCGTTCGTTCTCTTCAATTTTTACGAGAATGAGGCAGCTGAACTGGAATTCGCCGGACAGATCGGTGAGTTTACTGTACAAAGGTCAGGAGAACTTATCAGAATGAACTTTCCTGCCTATGATATTGAGCATATCGAGATAACTGATATGATGATAGAAGCATTAGGTACTATTCCTCTTGCCGCCTATAAAGACCGTGATATTCTGTTCGTTCTCAGAGATGAGGACGAAGTTCGGAACTTGCAGCCCGATATGGAGCTTATCTCAAAACTTGACGGAGCTTGTATTGCCGTCACTGCCAAAGGTACTGAATACGACTGCGTTTCCAGAGTATTCGCTCCAAAGTTCGGTATAACCGAGGATCCTGTGACTGGTTCAACACACTGCATGATTGCTCCATACTGGTGCAAACGTCTGAACAAAACAAACATAACTGCTTTTCAAGCTTCTTCACGTACCGGTATTCTGTACTGCGAAAGTGTCGGAGATGAGATCATAGTCTCTGGAAAAGCTGTACTTTTTTCAATAAATGACATTGTTGGTTTATGATTTATATGTGTCACCTTCAAGGCGGCACTTCTGTTTTTATATCATCGCTCAACATTGAAAAAGGCCGCTCAATAATGCGGATACCAATATAGAAGTTTTGCCCCGAAGCGTTTCAATACGCTTCGGGGCATTGTGTTTATTTATGTTGCTAAGATAAATCAGAATTTCGAGCTGAGCCAGCTCGACCGCTTTCACGCTCTCACTCGCAAGCTCGTTCACTCTCTGCAAGACGGTCAGTCTGCTTTCGCAAACGGCAATTTACTAAAATAAATCAGAATTTGTGGCTTTTCGTATAGCAAATATGACACACGCCCCAATCATAACACCGCTCGTATTTAATATTATGTCATCAATATCTGTATGCCTTTCGGGACATAGCAGTTGGGA
>JAFYGE010000056.1 GCA_017543335.1 Ruminococcus sp. | reverse complement strand
ATAGGCTAACCGCCACGTCCCCTTTGTCACTTCGTGACATCTCCCCACACAGTGGGGTTACTCCCTGTAGTACAGGGAGATGTCCGTAAGGACAGAGGGTCATCGCTCCTGTCAGGAGTCACTCTTTGGAATCCCATTATTGTGGTTGTTCTTTTATTTTATAGTTTTTCGACAGACTGAAGGCGTACCTTATCCGGTACGCCTTTTTCAGACTTATCAATAGATCACATAATACTTTCCGTCAATATTATATATGCAGATCCAAACGTAACCTTGGTCACCTATCTGAACACCATTGGATGCATACGAACCTTTAAGTTCACGGCCCTTAGCCTCGCTGTCGCTGTACATAATATAAACCGGTACCGCTGCCTTTGAATTTATCTTGGCATTCGGGTCAGCCGCAAGCACAGCGTTGTCATAAGCTGAAAAATCGAAACCGCTGTCCTCTTTTTTATAGTCCTGCATTGATAGGTAATCGATCGTAAAATCAGAGCCTATATTATTCTCAGTTGCGAAACTGTCGTGCATAAGTTCAGCAAGCTTCTGAATATCACTGCAATTATTGTCCTTGACTCTTGTATCTATAAGCTTTTCATAGCTGACAGACTTCAGCTTCTCGCCGTCCTTAGTACTTATAGCTGAAAAGTAATCAGATACCAGTCTGCCTTCCTCATCCTGTACAAAACGAACGTCATACTCAACAACTATTGGAACTTTATCAAACTGGGGATCAAGCTGTTTGTATGTAGCACCGTAAGGCATATCATCGGATGACACATTTACATCGTCTGACACCTCTCCCACAAGATTGCTTTCAACCTTGCTTTCTGATGATGAGGAGCTCTTGCTGCCGCATGAAACGAGTGAAAATGTCAACATTATTGCAGATGCAAATATAGCTGCTTTTTTTGATCTTATCTTCATACCAAAGTCCTCCATTAACCAAAGGTATAGTATTTACCGTCTTTTTCTGCAAAAATTATATTGTATTCGCTTACGAGCATATTTTCTTCGCCCTTACTGTTCTCAGCCATGACGTAGAAGCTCATATACCTTAGGGAATCGCAGTTAGCTTTTACCTGCTCCGGGAACTTATCATTGCTGATTATATCTCCGAGCCACTTGAGGTAGTCGTCAACACCCTCCTCCTCGGTCGGGAATTGTTCACTTTTTTCAACCTTGATACGTGTTATCTTGTATGTGCCTTCCATTGCATCCTTCAGACTGTCGCAGCGTGTCTTGAACGAGGATTCGATGCCATATTTATACTCCTTTTGCAGATACTTCTCCCATTCCTCATTGTACAGCGGAAGATTTGCAGCCTTATAAGCTTCAAGGTCATTTTTCTCGAAAGTCAGGAAATAGTGCTCTAAAGCTAAAACGAGCTCTCTTGGGAACTGTTCTTCTTCGTAATAGAGCTTTATTCCGGTCTCAGGGTCAGTGCGGTAATCGCCGAGATCGTAATCTTTAGCTCCCTCTGACGGACTTTCAAGTTCCCAATCATTTACTTTTTTCTCCTGCTGTTCCTCTGCCGAGCTGCTTTCTGCTGAACTGCTTTTCTTAGAACCGCAGGCAGTAACAACGCTCATACTCATAACTGCTGCAAGAGCAAGAGCTGTAATTTTCAGTTTATTCATCATAATCCTCCACATTATCGCCGCTATGGAGTTCGCTTGCCCACTTTTCAGCAGCAGAGCCCTCCGGAGTATTGACAGTTAAATTCGGAAGTTCTTCAAGTCCCCATGCTTCATATGCAAGGTCAGGATTTTCGATAGTCAGGGAAGTAAGTCCTGTACATCCTGTGAAGGCTTCCTCGCAGACTTTAGTCACGGAAGCAGGGAGAGTCATATCGGTAAGGGCAGCACAGTCAACGAAAGCTCCCCTTTGTATCTCTTTAAGATTCTGCGGAATATTTATCGCATACAGCGAAGTACATCCGCAGAACGCACACTCACATATTTTAGTAACAGTTTCCGGCATTACGACTGTTTTGAGATTCGTCTTGGCTTCAAACGCATAGAATCCTATCTCTCCGACAGGAGCTCCGCCTATCTCGTCCGGTATCACAACATCTTCTGCATCGCCCTTATAGCTTGTGATAATTGCATGACCTTCAAATATTTCGTAGTTAAATTCGTCATTGGTAGATACTATATCACGCTCTCTTACCGTTACAAGAGGTGCCCATGATTCAAGTTCTGTAACTTCTGCTGTAGTTTCCTCCTGACCTTTTATCTCAGAGTCAGAATCTGAGCTGGAGTCTTCTATTTTACCGCAGCCTGCAAATATCGCTGCTGACAAGGAAAGCATGAGAGATACGGCAATTATTTTCTTCATATTAAACCTCCGGTATGCGAAAAAAATGAACGATATGTGTTTATAGGATGAAAATATTCAGGGCGGAAAGCTCCGCCCATAGTCAGGACTTATTATACAGAAGCCTTTGCTGCGTTTCCTCTTATCTTAGCTCTCTGAGTATTGCTGAGAACTCTCTTTCTGATACGGAGAGACTCAGGAGTTACTTCAAGAAGCTCGTCATCAGCGAGGAATTCAAGGCAGTCTTCAAGGCTGAGTGTTCTTGGCGGGATAAGACGAAGTGCATCGTCACTTCCGCTTGCACGGGTATTTGTAAGGTGCTTCTTCTTGCAGACGTTAACAACGAGGTCCTCAGTCTTAGGTGATGCACCAACTATCATACCCTCGTATACAGGTGTACCTGATGTGATGAAGAGCTGTCCACGCTCCTGAGCGTTATAAAGACCGTAAGTAACAGCCTCACCTGTCTCGAATGATACGAGTGAACCTGTGTTTCTACGCTCAATATCGCCCTTATAAGGCTGATAGCCCTCAAATACGTGGCTCATGATACCCTCACCCTTAGTATCTGTGAGGAACTCGCTCTTATAGCCGAAAAGTCCTCTTGCAGGAATAAGGAATTCGATACGCATACGGCTTCCCTGAGGATGCATATCGAGCATCTCGCCCTTACGTACACCTATTTTCTCCATAACAGAACCTACGCAGTCCTCTGGTACATCGATAACAAGACGCTCCATAGGCTCAAGCTTCTGACCGTTTTCGTCAGTCTTGAAGAGAACTCTTGGAGTTGATACGCCGAGCTCATAGCCTTCACGACGCATATTCTCGATGAGGATAGAGAGGTGCATTTCGCCTCTGCCTGCAACACGGAATGAATCAGTATTGTCAGTTTCTTCAACACGGAGTGAAACGTCCTTTAAGAGCTCACGGAAAAGTCTCTCACGGAGCTGACGGGAAGTAACGAACTTACCCTCTTTGCCGGCAAACGGACTGTCGTTAACGGAGAAAGTCATCTCGACTGTAGGCTCGCTTATCTTAACGAATGGGAGCGGCTCCGGAGTATCTGTAGCACAGATAGTATCACCTATAGTAACGCCCTCGATACCTGATATCCACACGATATCGCCCATCTGAGCTTCCTGTACAGGAACACGGTTAAGACCCTCTATCTGGAGAAGTGAAACTATCTTAGCGTTGTAGTTCTTCTTAGAGCCTGTATAATCACAGACAGTTACCTGCTGATTTACCTTTATATTACCTCTTACGATACGTCCGATACCGATACGTCCAACGTACTCATTGTAGTCGATAGAAGAAATGAGCATCTGGAGCGGACCATTCTCGTCACCCTTTGGTGGTTCGATGTAATTTATTATAGTGTCGAACAGCGGCTTGAGGTCTGTACCTGCTTCATACTGGCTGAGTGAAGCTGTACCGCTTCTGCCTGAGCAGAAGAGAAGCGGAGATTCAAGCTGTTCCTCATTAGCGTCGAGGTCAAGGAGAAGTTCGAGAACTTCATCGCCTATCTCATCAAGACGTGCGTCAGGACGGTCTATTTTGTTAACTACTACGATTATCTTGTGACCCATTTCAAGTGCCTTGGAGAGCACGAAACGAGTCTGAGGCATAGGACCCTCAGCAGCGTCAACAAGGAGGAGAACTCCGTCTACCATTTCAAGTACACGCTCAACCTCTCCGCCGAAGTCAGCGTGTCCGGGAGTGTCGATGATGTTTATTTTTGTACCGTTATACATAACGGAAGTATTCTTAGCGAGGATTGTGATACCTCTTTCACGCTCGATGTCGTTGGAGTCCATAACTCTCTCAGCAACATTCTGGTTCTCACGGAACACGCCGCCCTGCTTGAGCATCTCGTCAACGAGGGTAGTCTTACCGTGGTCAACGTGGGCGATGATAGCGATGTTTCTCAAATCTTCTCTTATCATATTTATCTCTCCTATTTATTCTTTCAGCCGGAAAAATAATTTCCGGAAATTTATATATTCATTTATCAGGTTGATGATATATCTCGAAGTCTCATTAGTAATTCATCGAGATTGGTATAATCAACCGGAATATGTACAGTCTTTGGCATTATATCATATAAGCTGTCTTTAGGTTCTCCCCAAGTCTGACGCTTAAATCTGAGCTTTATATATTTTTTTCCTTCTTTAATACTGATAACTTCCTTTACTATCACGCTGTGCTTAGTAAAAAATAATGATTTGATAAAATCATCATAATCATCAGCAGAATTAATTGAATCAAGATTCCTTGAAGCCTTTGCAGTATTAGCAATAGTTCCTCTATATTTTATATTTACATCTTTTCCAAACTGTGTATCATCAATAAATGCTGAAGCACAATCGTAGTATATAATTTGAGTTTCATCAAGCGTGAATGCTTGAAAATCTCTGCTTCTAACAATAAAATTATGTATCAGTCCTATAAAAGAAGCTATACCTCCGCTAAAGAATAATGCTGACAAGATCTTGGCGGTACGGCTGTCATCAAGTGCAGCAAATCCCCAGCATACCAATCCAATGAAAAGCAGTAATATCATAAGAATGATAAATTTTACTTTAGCATTAGCATATTTCTTTATAAATCTTTTTTTAAGTTCTTCCGTATATGGCGTTCTGCTTACAGTTATCATATATATACCTCTTATACAATTATTAAACAATGCGGCGATAATTAGTGCAAATCCTCTTTTTTTCCGGACATAAAAAAGTCCTTGCAGGGATTGCAAGGTCTGATGTCACAACGAATAATGAATGATACAAAAACAGCCCCGAAATTTTTCGGGGCGTTTCTGGTGGGAGAGGATGGATTCGGACCATCGAAGCTGAAAAGCAACAGATTTACAGTCTGCCCCCTTTGGCCACTCGGGAACTCTCCCATGATTCAAAAAATATACCGGAGTGATTCCGGTAATAATGGAGCTGGTGGACGGACTCGAACCCCCGACCTGCTGATTACAAATCAGCTGCTCTACCAACTGAGCTACACCAGCGTTTAACGCTTAATTATTATATCACATTTTTTTTGATTTGTCAAGTACTTTTTTCAAATTTTTTGAAAAAAGTTTTTTGTGGTCGAGGCGACAGGACTCGAACCTGCGGCATCTTGGTCCCAAACCAAGCACTCTACCAAACTGAGTTACGCCTCGATTTTTTTGTGTTTTGCTTCCGTATCAGACAGCTTTTATATTATAGCAAAGAGAAAGCAAAATGTCAAGCGTTATTTCACCACTTTGTACACTTGCACAATATTAAACGCAATTTGTTGTGATATGTGCTAAAACAGTAAAATAGAGGGAGTTTTACTCCCTCTAAAATAATCATGTCAAATCTGAATTAGTCAACGACCTCTTCAACAGCTTCCTTAACAGTGTCAACTGCATCCTCAACAGTTTCCTTCACTTCTTCTGCTGCTTCTTCATTAACGCCTATTGCGTTGTCATCATTTATCTCGAAATCGATGCTATCGTCCCCACTGAACTCATAATCATCGTAGATATCATCATCGTAATCTGAATCAGAATCATTACCATTGAGAACCTTGGAAGCAACGTAACCTGCAGCTGCTGCCGCACCTGCTGCTAATACTGCAACTAAAAGCTTATTCATTATAAATTCCTCTTTTCTCCGCAAGAATTATTTTTTTACCGAACCCCTTGCGACCGGATCACGATAAACTATAAAATATTATACCACACTATTTTTAAAATTTCAACTACTTACATATTATTTGTTAAAAACATCAAAATTGATAGTGCCGTTATTGGTGCAGTTTCACAACGGAGTATTCTTTTGCCCAGCCACACCTGTACCGCACCGTTTTCTACAGCAGCCACTGCTTCCTCCCGGTCAAAACCGCCCTCACTTCCTATCAGAAGTCCGACCGTTTTAACGTCAGAAAAATCGACCTCGCCAAATGAGCATCCCCCCTGTTCCTCGTACAATATAATTGTACGATCAAGCTTGCTCATCATTTCCAGTGCTTCTTTATAACCAACTATCGGAGCGATCTCCGGTATCATTCCTCGTCCGGACTGCTTGGCTGCTTCTGCCGCTATCTTGTTCAGTCTCGTAAGCTTTTTTGCAAAGTCCTTACTGTCAGGACGTGATATACATCGTCTTGTAAGCACCGGCACTATCCTCGATACTCCGAGCTCAACGCTCTTTTGAATTATATATTCAAGTTTATCAAGCTTCGGAACAGCCTGAAACAGCGTTACCTCAACATTCGGTTCAGCCGCACACCTATGCTTGTCAACAAGATCAAGATACACAGTATCTCCTGTTATACTTCTTATAGTACAGTTATAGTCAATGCCATTACAGCAGACTGTAACTGCTTCTCCGACTTTCATCCTCAACGAGAAACCAATATGATGTGCATCTCCTCCTGTAAGGCATATATTATTTTCATCAAGTTCATTTGTAAAAAATCTTGGCATATCATCGCCTCCGTTCACTATCATTATACTATATATACTTCTTTTTTTCAAGACGCTTATTCAAAACAAAAGTGCCGCACACATATAATGTGCAGCACTCTTTAGTTTTATTATCATCCTTTGAACTCGCCGTCCGGATTGGGCCACAATCTGTATGCCGGCTCGCATCCGTTAGCTCCATTGCTGTGAGCTGTCCAGACCTCTATCTGCTCTGTATCACCGTCACGATAGCCAAGTATCCATATATTTCCATTAGCTGAATGCTTATACTTGACCTTTGCCATCTCCGGCAGATATCCGGTACTATTTAATTTATCGCAAAAATCATCGCTGTTATTAGCCACTTTGAGCCACTTGTTGCAGGCTCCGTTTGTCTTGCAAACCACTATCAGATCATAATTTTCTGTTCCGCCACTTCCAACAGCTGAAACTGAAAACTTTGTGCTTGGGTCATCATAAAAAGACTCCCTTGCAGCTTTGTTTTCTTCAATCATAGTCATAACAGCTTTTCCAATAGTGCCGCCTGCCTCTATATCAGCCTTTTTATCAGCTTTTCTTATGTAACCTAAAAGCATAGGTACCAAGATCGCTGCAAGCACCCCTATTATCGCTATTACTACGATTATCTCTATAAGCGTAAAGCCCTTTCTTCTTTTCATTCCCAATCACTCCCATATTTTTATTTACCTTTAGTATATTACACACATTCGTATTTGTCAAGACTTTATTAACACATTTTTTGTTTTAACTCTTTTTTCGTCCCATTGCATAATTCCCATGTCCCTATTTAGCTATTTTATGCACTTTTAGCACACTCTCCAAAACTGATTGTTATCATTAAGAATAATATACTATCTGTTATTTTCTCGCTTATTCATCCAGCGCCAACTCTGGAATATACGTTAGTAACACTTTTATACATATGCAACTCGTTAGTTTTGTGAAAAATCACGTTTTTATTTTTCCCCTATTGACTTTTTCTGACAATCGTTGTATAATAATTAAGTCGCAGGCGTAACCTACGATTTTCAATAAAGTATGGCGGCATAGCTCAGTTGGCTAGAGTACTCGGTTCATACCCGATTGGTCGTTGGTTCAAATCCTACTGCCGCTACCATTTATGGCCCGTTGGTCAAGAGGTTAAGACATCGCCCTTTCACGGCGGAATCATGGGTTCAATTCCCGTACGGGTCACCATTTATCAGTCCCACAGACGGCTTAAAATAGCCGTTTGTGGGTTTTCTTTTTTCTCAAAAATGCCCTCAGCCCCTTGTCAGCCACTTATTTTCAAAATCAGCGGCTTGGACGTCGACTTGCTGTTTGTATAACCGCAGGGAGTATTCTCCCTGCGGCTGCATTTTACTCACATTGATAGGCTCTTGTTTCTTCCTCCGCCTCGTCATCGGCTTCATCAATATCGACTGCTTCCTCGCTTTCGGCTGTGTCCTGACTTTCCCCTGTCGGTTCATTGTTGAAGGACAGGGCGTTAGTAATTGCATCACAATTCCTCGTTCTTGCCTCCTGAAACATATGAGAATACAAGTTCAGAGTTGTTCCTACGATGCTATGTCCCATATCTGCTGACACTGCAACTACGTCCACTCCTTCAAATATCAGGAGCGATGCGTGAAGGTGTCGCAGTGAATGTATGTCGCAGAAGCGGAAGCCGTTGTGCTTGCAGAATTCTCTGAACCAGCCATATGGAGTCTGCGGATTCATAGGCTCGCCGTTCCACTTTGTGAACAGCCTGTCATGATCCTCCCACTTTGTTCCGAGCTGTGTGGCTTCTGCGTCCTGTTCCGCCTTGAACTGTTTCAGCATATTCATTATCACGGGCGGAAACTTGCTCATACGCTTTGAGCGCTTCGTCTTGGTAGTATCTGTGTATATGCCTTTCTCCTTTGTGTACTGTGACGTTCTGCGGACAGATATTGTACTGTGTTCAAAGTCTATATCCTTCCACTCAAGTCCCAGCATCTCGCTCCTACGGAAGCCGCTGTATATTGCGAGCATAATGTACAGCTTCCATTTCAGCGGTTCGCTGTCGAGCTTTTGAAATATCTGCTTGACCTCATCAATGGTATATATTTCTTTCTCCTTGGACTCGCCTTTGGGGACAGTCACTCGGCGACAGGGATTGTCACTGAGCATATCCATTTTTATTGCGTATGCAAATATGTCTGAGATAAAGTTCAGGTGATGGACTACTGTTTTTCTTGACAGCGGCTTGCCGTTACGCTGGTTCTTTCCATTGACATACAAGTCCGAGATGAAAGCCTGTATGTGCCTTGCAGTTATTTTATCAAGCTTCATATGACCGAGTGCCGGATAGACTCGCTGAGTAGTCTGCCGCATTCTTTCGTATGAAGTAGGACGAAGATTGATCTTGGCGTATTCCTCAAACCACTGCTCCGCAAACGTCTGGAACTTTATTGAGGCTGTTATCTTGCCTTTCTTGCACTCTTCCTCAAACAACACCGCTTGTCGCTGAAGCTCCTTTT
>JAFYGE010000055.1 GCA_017543335.1 Ruminococcus sp. | reverse complement strand
TGGGGCAAAGCCCCACATATAGCCGCAAAACGCTCCGCAAGGGGTGAATTCAAAAACAGTCCGGTGGACTGTTTTTGAAGAGGGAGACGCCCTGCACGAGAGGGCGTCCCCTAAAGGAATCAATACTTTTTCAACAGACTGGGAATACTTACGTATTTCAAGTTTTTCTGACGCTGAGAATTTTTCTTTATGACGAGCATTGGTTGGCAAGATTTAATTTTGTGGAGCAATAATAAAGCTCCCTTTTCAGCAGATAATTGTATAAGGAGCATAAGCTCCGCAGAAAGGAAGAAAAATGCAAAAAAGAGTAAAAATAATAAAAATAGCTGCTGCGGTATTATCTGCGGCAACAGCAGGATTATTCGGGATGGCAGGTTATTATTCATCGAAGCTGCCTTCTACTATGAAAGCGGTGTCGTCCTCGGAAATATACGTTGCGGAATATCCTGAGCTGAGCTGCACTGACACAAGGGAGTCTGTATCAGCGGATATGCTGACTTTTCCTGAGCAGAAGCAGGTGACTTTTTCGCTTTTTGGAGCAGTACCTGTAAAAACTGTACAAGTCAGGGAGCAGTCTCCGATAGTACTTGCGGCAGGCGGCACTCCATTTGGCATAAAGCTGCTCATGGAGGGCGTAATGGTCACGGAGCTTGGCAGCATATGTGACAAGTCCGGAAGGACGGTCTGCCCTGCGGAAGAAGCCGGAATAAAGGTCGGTGACATAATCCGCCTTGCAGACGGTAAAAAAGTCACCTCAAACAAGGGACTTCAGTCTATAATATCAGCCAGCAGCGGCGAAGAAATAAAGATAACCGCCGAACGTGACGGCAGCGAATTCACCGTCTCACTAAAACCGGTTTTCTCCAGAGCAACAGGTCAATGGCGTGGAGGGATGTGGGTGCGTGACAGCATAGCCGGCATCGGCACTATGACCTTTATAAACAAGCAGACCGGTGAGTTTGCCGGTCTCGGACATCCTATATGTGATTCTGATACCGGAGAACTTGTCCCGCTCCACAGCGGAGAAGCAGTACCGGTCGAGTTATCGGACGCTAAACGTGGTGAAAAAGGCATTCCCGGAGAACTTCGTGGAGTATTCAGCAAAGATAAGACCTACGGAGTACTCTACAAAAACAGCGGATGCGGTATTTTCGGCAGACTGACTGACGATGCACTTGAAGAACTGTGCAAAGATTCTGAGGAATTTCCATTAGGATATCGTCAGGAGGTAAGCACAGGAAGTGCAGAGATATTTACCTCTGTTTCCGGTCATAAACCCGAAAAATATTCCATAGAAATAGAAAGGGTAGACCTTAACAGCGGAGATTCTACAAAAAACATGGTCATCCGCATAACTGATGACCGGCTTCTTGACCTGACGGGCGGTATAATACAGGGTATGAGCGGCAGTCCGGTCATACAGGACGGCAAGATAGTCGGAGCGGTAACTCACGTATTTGTCTCAGACCCGACGAGGGGATATGCTATATTCGCCGAAAACATGGCGGAATATCTTGAAAGCTGATACGCTGAAAAAATAAAATCGGGCGTTACAGCTGTAACGCCCCAAATTTCTTTAAGTAAAATTATCTGTTTTCTTCACTGAAACCGCTGTCAACGAGTTCGATAAGTGCGTCTACAGCAGCCTTTTCGTCAGCACCGTCAGCAATAACCTTAACAGTTGTGCCGCCTACGATTCCGAGTGAAAGGATTCCAAGCAAGCTCTTTGCATTTACTCTACGCTCTTCTTTTTCGATCCAGATTGATGATTTGAATTCATTAGCCTTCTGAATAAAGAAGGTTGCAGGTCTTGCGTGAAGTCCAACCTGATTCTTAACCATTACTTCTCTTACAAACATATACAACTCTCCTATTCTCTGTAGTCTCAGCTTTATAGTTATTTTTGTTCAGCTGAAAATGTGGGGGTGCAATTTATTTCATTTGCTGTTATAATTATACCTTTATTTTTTCACATAGTCAACGGATTTTTTCGGATATTAGCTGAGATTTCATTAAATTCTACATTTAGATTAAATCACGATGATAAAAAATCGCTTTGCTTGTTAATTATCACTACAAAAATCGACTTTTACCTTTGTTAATCTTGAATAATTTTCAACGTTAGATTATGTTAATATCTTCTAAACGGAAAGTATTTTTGCTATTATACCGCCTGTTTATAGTTATTTTATATAAGCATATATTGTTTTTATATGAAGAATAGTAAAGATTTGTTCACATTTTATCATTTAAGTTAAATAATAGCATTATTTAATCTGATCGTATTTTTCGAGAAGATCGGGACGGCGTTCTTTAGTAATTGCAAGGCTCTGTTCGTGCCTCCAATTTTCAATATTTTTATGGTGACCGGTCAGAAGTACCGGCGGTACAGCATCGCCCTCCCACACTTCCGGACGGGTATAATGAGGGTACTCAAGGAGTCCGCTGTAGATGCTCTCCTCGGTGAAGCAGACCTCATCGGAGAGAACTCCCGGACACATTCTTGCAACAGCATCAGTAAGCACCATTGCCGGCAGCTCACCGCCTGTGAGTACATAGTCTCCGATAGAAATTTCCTCATCCACTATTTTATCTATAACTCGCTGGTCGACTCCCTCATAGTGCCCGCATATTATCATGATATTCTCCATCTGAGAAAGTTCAACGGCTCTCTGTTGAGTGAGAACCGTTCCTTTTGGAGACATATATATTGTATGCGGTTTAGTGCCAAGTTCGTCACATACTGCCTTCCAGCAGTCGTATATGGGCTGACACTGCATCACCATTCCCATACCGCCGCCGTATGGAGTATCGTCCACACGGCGGTGTTTGTCATGGGTATATTCACGTATCTGCCGGCAGCTCACTTCAAGCTTGCCGGCTTTTCTTGCTCTGCCGACTATGCTCTCGCCGAGTACGGCTTCGCACATTTCAGGAAATAAAGTCGCAATAACAATATTCATTATTTTCTCCTGTAAGAAAGTTATTTGTTATTCTCAGGAAGTTTCATGAAGAAAGCAACAGAGAATATCTTACCGCCGATGTCGACTACTTCAAGCTTGCCGTTATTACTGGTATCATAGGTACGAATTCCCTTTTTTGTAGATGTTGGAGCTCCGAGCTTTTCTTCAAGCACTTCCGGAGTATCATTTGCAGTAAAGCCGTCAATAGAAATTTTATCTCTGTTGAAATCATTTGCAGTGAACTGGATATTGTCGATAGGAGTATTCTCGTTTACTTCTTCCTGACCGCAATAGTATTCAAGAGCACACACAAGTTGGTTATCATATAAAAGATTTACCATAGTGCCGTTGCTGCTTTGCTGCTTGTATGAATCGAAAGTGAAGCCTTCTCCGAGGTCTGCAAGTGTGAGCGGATATTTCAGCTGTTTTCCGCACAGAGAAATCTTTCCTGCAAGTTCTTCTGTTGTATATGATGAGCTTGCTGAATCTGATACAGAAGAGCTGGAGTCCTTGCTTCCGCAGGATGTGAAAGTTACGGCAAGTCCCATTGCAAGTGCGATGCTGATAATCTTATTTTTTCTCATAATATATTTCTCCTTTAGTCGAATAGTCCGTCGAGAGGACGTATAGTCATAACATCGTTATCCATATCTGTTGAGATAACAACGTCTGCTATAGCAGGAACGAGATATTCTCTGTCTCCGCCCTGAATCACGTAAACATCGTTTGCACCGGTCTGCATAACATCGGCAATATTTCCGTAAACGATGCCGGAATCAGCGTCCCTGACCTCCATGCCGATGAGGTCCTGAATGAAGTAGGTATCCTCATCGAGTTCAAGGTCGTCACGATGCATATAGAGTATCTTATTGCGTAGTTTTTCAGCTGCTTCCGGAGTATCTATGCCTTCAAGTTTGGCAATTACCGTATTTTTGAACACTCGTGAGCGTTCAACACCTATCTCTCTGTGATCTTTGCCGATGAAAAGGCGGTCAAAGTCGCACAGGAGCTCCGGATAATCGGTATACGGCATTATTTTCACTTCCCCACGTATTCCGTGGGTAGTGACTATCTTTCCTGCTTCGAGGTACTGTTTTTTCATATTATCACCTTAATAGCGTAGGTTTATTTACATATAATAACCAAAAGACTGCAAAGTGTGAATATACATCCTAAAAGGAGCGATATTCTGCTGTATGCACCGAAATCGGCATAGCTTTGTACGATATTTGTTATCTTTTCAGGATCGTTATTGTCTACCCAAAGCGGTACTTTTACACCTTTTCTTTTAGCTCTTAACGGAAAGCTGTCGTAATCAAAAACGTGGAGCATTCTTTCCTTTTTGTAATAGTATTCAACAGTGAGCTGATTTTTCTCGCTGTCGGCTGTGAGTATTTTTCCCTGACAAAGAAGATTGCCCCTGATGACTATTCCTTTGCACCACCATATCCTGAAAGCTATAAGCAATAATCCTGCTAATAGAACAATAAATGCCATTTCTTTTGCCCCTTACGATCAGTTCTTCATCTCAAAGTTTTCACCGAGGATGTCCTTGTTAGCTTCAAGTATAGGATTTATGTACTCAGCAAGGAATTCGTCGACCTGCTGTGAGCTTCTTCCTGTATAATTTTCAGGCTTGAGAACTGCATCAAGCTCCTCTTTTGTTACCATAAAGAGCGGGTCAGCTTCAATAAGCTCGCAGAGGTTATTGTCCTTACCGTAAACCTTTACCTGCTTGCCTGCTTCCATGGAGTAGTCCATGATACGGTCGTGGAGCTCCTGACGGTTTCCGCCCTTCTTAACAGCGTCCATCATGATATTCTCGCTTGCCATGAACGGAAGTTCAGCCATAACACGTCTTCTTATCATTTCAGGATATACAACAAGACCGTCAGTAACGTTCATCATGATGTTGAGGATAGCGTCAACTCCGAGGAATGCTTCTGCTACGCTGATACGCTTGTTAGCTGAGTCATCAAGAGTTCTCTCGAACCACTGAGTACCTGCTGTGAATGCAGGGTTGAGACTGTCTATGATCACATATCTTGCAAGTGAAGTGATTCTCTCGCAACGCATAGGGTTACGCTTGTAAGCCATAGCTGATGAGCCTATCTGCTTCTTCTCACGAGGTTCTTCCATTTCCTTGAAGGACTGGAGTATTCTCATATCATTTGAGAATTTGCTGCATGACTGAGCTATACCGCTGAGTACTGAAAGTACCTGTGAATCCACTTTTCTTGAATATGTCTGACCGGATACAGGCACAACTGCATCGAATCCCATTTCCTCAGCTATCATTTTTTCAAGCTGCTTGATCTTGTCTGTATCGCCCTCGAAAAGCTCCATGAAAGAAGCCTGAGTACCTGTTGTGCCCTTTGAGCCGAGGAGCTTGAGTGTGGATATACGGTATTCAAGGTCGTTGAAGTCCATAAGGAGCTCGTTGAGCCAGAGTGTAGCTCTCTTGCCTACAGTAGTGAGCTGTGCAGGCTGAAGGTGAGTATAAGCCAGACAAGGCATATCCTTATATTCATTTGCAAATCTTGCAAGGTTGTTCATTACGTTTATGAGCTTTCTGCGGACTACTTCAAGAGCATCACGCATAATGATAACGTCAGTGTTATCGCCAACATAGCATGAAGTTGCTCCGAGGTGGATGATACCGGCAGCGTCCGGACAAGCCTGACCGTATGTGAAAACGTGAGCCATAACATCATGGCGAGTTATTCTTTCTCTTGCTTCAGCAGCTTCATAGTCAATATCGTTGATATGTTCTTCAAGCTGTTTTACCTGAGCTTCTGTTATAGGAAGTCCGAGTTTCATTTCTGCTCTTGCAAGTGCAACCCAGAGCTTTCTCCATGTAGTAAACTTTTTATCAGCAGAGAAAATGTACTGCATTTCCTCGCTTGCATATCGTGTACAGAATGGGCTTTCGTAGCTGTTAGTATTTCCGCTCATAATTATGATCTCCTTTTATTGCACAATGTGCGTATTTTTTCAGTTTACATTATAGCATTTTTGGCAGGGGTTGTCAATGTTCAGGATCTATAGATAAAAATAATAAAAAGCCATAGCATTTTCAACAATGCTATGGCTTTAAATCAGTCACTTACATCGACATCGAGTGTAATAGATATACCGAATTCAGGGTATTTACTTTGTATCTCATCAAATATGGTACGGTAAAGGCCCTCACGGTCCGGGTAAGCAAAATCGATTATCATGTCAAAAGTGATAGTGCGGAACTCCTCGCTGTAGTAGAAGCCGTGTATTTGCAGTATGCCGGTATGCGACATTACTGTTTTTCTCACATCTTCCAGTATCTTTGCAGCGTTATCGTCTTTGGTATTGACTGAATAAACGCTTATTCCGGCGAGAATAACTCCGTGATCGGTGAGTACTTTACCGGATATTTCTCTTTCGAGCACATCAAGCTCAGCAGCGGTCATAGTGTCGGGAACTTCAATGTGAACAGAACCTATCATTGTATCCGGACCATAATTATGAAGAACGAGGTCATAAGCACCGCTTACCTGCGGAAAAGAAGTGATAGTATTTTTAATTTCCTTTGAGTACTCCTTGTCGACACGTTCACCGAGTATCTCAGAAAAGCTCTCATTCATCATCTCAATTCCGGCTTTTATGATAACAAGAGCAATAATTGCAGCGAGCCAAGCTTCAAGACTTACTCCTGTAGTGACGAATATGACCGCAGCGACAATAGTCGAAGTTGAAATAACAGAGTCGAGAAGAGCGTCCTTTCCGGAAGCTACAAGTGAATCCGAGTTGACCTTTTCACCTGTCCTTTTTACGTAAGTACCGAGCAGCAGTTTGACTACTACAGCAGCAGCAAGAATGATGAATGAAGTCACAGGATAGTCCGGAGTTCGTGGAGCAATTATCTTTTTTATAGCTTCTATCAAAGCTGTGATACCGGCATACAGCACGATAGCTGCGATGACAATAGCGGTCATATATTCACCTCTGCCGTGACCGTAGGGATGTTTTTTATCGGGCTTTTTGCCGGCAAGTTTAGTACCTACGATAGTTATAGCCGATGAAAGTACGTCGCTCAGGTTATTTACTGCATCGAGTATTATAGCGATAGAGCCGGTAAGCATACCTACAAAGGCTTTGAATCCGGCAAGGGCGATATTGGCTATGATTCCGATAATACTTGTTCTGACGATTACTTTATCTCTGTTCAATGGACAGACCTCCAATAAAAATGAATATAATACCGCCGGAGGCGGCATTAAGGGATTCCAAAGGGATTATTATCCCTTTGGCGGTAGGGTGTGCGAGGGGAGGCAGAGCCTCCCCTCAAGAGTAGTCCTGCGAGCGTAGCAACGCTGGACGGACGGCTAGTAATACTCGCCCCAGTTTGACTGGCATAATATGCTGCGTCGGTCAAGCCGAGGGACATAATGCGGACGGTTCGTAAAAACTCGCTTCGCTGTTTTTACTGCTTCTCAGGAAGGACTCTGCCCACCCTAATCGGGTCCAGCCACCCCTGTCAGCAAGCTGACATCCCCTACCGCTGGTAGGGGTAACCTCGTACACCATCCTGCCAAAGGGTTGCGAACCCTTTGGAATCCCTTTATTGACCGGCTTCGCCGGCTTTAATTTCTTTTATTACCGCACCAGACTTACTTCCGTATGCGAAATGGGTGCAGGGTGCTCCACCCTGCTATAACTGCCAATCATCGCAGAGTGCGTTGATAGCTTCTGTGAGCTTCCTCATATCGGCATTTGCTCTGCCGTCCGAACGCTTTATAAGCTCTGCCAGACGATCAGCAGCAGCAGTCAGCTCGACATAAGCTGCACTCATATTAGCATTTCCTGTTTTCTTCTTTGGTATCGGTATAGGCTGAGCATCAACAGTCACAACGCCCTCAACAAGGTCAAATTCAGCTCCGCTGTAAGGAGCATAAGCGTCAGCACCGAGCTTTTCTATAAGAAGCTGCTTGAAATTCTCAGCGGACGAAGCTTCTCCGTGATTTACAAAGAACTTTTTGACTCCCGAAATAGCTTCAGCCCAAGCAAGAAGTCCGTTCATATCAGCGTGACCGCTTACTCCGGGGAGCTGTTTTATCTCAGCAGCTACATACACAGTTTCACCGAAAAGCTTAACCTTTTTAGCTCCCTCAATGAGACTTCTTCCGAGAGTATTTCCAGCCTGATAACCCACAAATAGAATAGTATTCTCTTTCTTCCAGAGATTATGTTTAAGATGATGCTTGATACGTCCGGCTTCGCACATACCGCTTGCTGAGATTATAACTTTAGGTCTGGTATCGGAGTTTATAGCTCTGGAATCATCGCTTGTGACGGTTCTGATAAGTCCCTCAAACGAAATAGGGTTGATGCCCTTGCGGACAAATGCAAGAGCCTCCTCATCATAGCAGCTCTCACGGTTGCTTATAAAAATGTCGGTAGCTTCGTTTGCGAGCGGACTGTCGACATATACAGGGAATCCGTCGTGACCCTTTACAAGTCCTTCTTCCTTGATGTGTCTGATGAAGTAGAGCATTTCCTGAGTTCTTCCGACAGCAAAAGAAGGTATTATAACACTTCCGCCACGGTCAAAAGTAGTCTGGAGCACCTCTGAGAGTGCCGTAACATAATCAGTAGGACGGTCATGAACTCTGTTTCCGTAGGTAGACTCCATTACCACGTAATCAGCGGAATCTATATACTGAGGGTCACGGATGAGCGGCTGTTCGGTATTGCCGATATCTCCTGAGAAAACTATCTTTCTTGTAACATCTCCCTCAGTAAGTGTAAGGATTATGCTTGAAGAGCCAAGAAGGTGACCTGCATCACGGAAGAAGATATTTATACCCTCACTGACCTCATATTCAGTCTCATAGTGATGCGGTACAAACAGAGCTATAGCTCCGAGAGCATCGTCCATAGTATAGAGCGGCTCATAGTCCGCCTCACCTTTACGTCTGCCCTTACGGTTACGCCATTCAGCTTCAAACTCCTGTATGTGAGCACTGTCACGGAGCATAACGCTGCAAAGATTTGAAGTTGCCTCAGTAGCGTGTATCTCTCCCTTGAATCCTCCTGCAAAAAGCAGAGGTAGCAATCCGGAGTGGTCTATATGAGCGTGAGTAAGAAGTACAAAATCAATTTCTGACGGAGCAACAGGTATCTGAACATTTTCAAATATATCCTCTCCCTGCTGCATACCGAAATCTACAAGAAATTTTTTTCCACAAGCTTCAACATAGGTACAGCTTCCTGTGACCTCATGTGTAGCTCCAATAAACATCATTTTCATAGTCATTCCTCCAAGGGATATAATTTTCCAACTATAATTATATCACATATTTTCAATTTTGTCTATAATGTAATAAAATTTCTATTGAAAAATACTCGATTGTGTGATATAATTATAAAAAAGAACCCAAGGAGTTATTGAGATGAACATTGAAGTAAACAGAATCAACGAATGCTTGCATAATTCCCCAAAGGAGTTTATCGAAGCCGCAAACGCTGACTACACCTATCGCCTTGATAAAATTGCTGATGAGATAATAGCTCATCGTGACGAAAAACCAGTCATCCTCCTTGCAGGGCCGTCAGGTTCGGGCAAGACTACTACAGCAATGATGATAGAAAAACTTCTGGACGAAAAAGGTCACGAGACACATACGCTCTCTATGGATAACTATTTCTGTCCGCTTTCAAAAGAAGAAAAAGAGCTCGCTTCACAGGGAAAAATGGACCTTGAATCTCCATTGCGTATGGATAAAGACCTGCTTAATTCTCAGATAGAAGCGATGAGTAACTGTGAAGAAGTTATACTCCCACGGTATAATTTCAAAAGCTCTTCAAGAGAGGCTGGAAAGCCATTCCGCAGAAGCAAGGGCGAACTGGTAATATTCGAGGGCATCCACGCTCTGAATCCTGACGTTATCACTGTTCCCGATGAAAAGATATGGAAAATTTACGTAAGCGTCCGCACCCGTGTTACTGACGGCGAGACTGTCCTGCATCCGTCAAGAGTCAGACTGCTCCGCAGGATGATAAGAGATAAGAAGTTCCGCAAGCGTTCACTTCGTGAGACTATGAATATGTTCCACAGCGTTGAAGCCGGTGAAAACAAGTACATAATGCCGTACAAATACCGCTCCGACTACGACATCGACACATTCATGCCTTATGAGATAAGTGCTTACCGTGGAGCTTTGATCGACCAGCTCCGTGATATGACGGATGTTCCGGAGATCAATGAGATTCTTGCGATACTGGAGAAGACAGACGCTCTTGATAATAAACTTATTCCGTCCGATTCACTTGTATGCGAATTTATCGGAAACAGCCAGTTCAAATATTAAAAGAGAAAGAGGGAGATGAAAAAATTTTTTCTCCCTCTTTTTTACACAATAATGGGATTCCAAATGGATATTCATCCCTTTGCCCCACAAAAAAAGCTCCCGAAAGAACTTCGGGAGCTTTAATATTACATATCGTTTCTGTTTTCAAGAGCCTTGAACAGAGTTACTTCATCAGCGTACTCAAGTATACCTCCGACCGGAAGTCCGAACGCAAGCCTTGAGACTTTTATGCCCATTGGCTTCAGCAGACCGGCAATGTACATCGCTGTAGCATCGCCCTCAACAGTCGGGTTTGTAGCCATTATAACTTCCTCTACACCGCCCTGTGCGATACGTGCGAGAAGCTCTTTTACTCTCAGCTTATCCGGAGTTATCCCGTCCATAGGTGACAGAAGTCCGTGAAGCACATGATAAACGCCGTTATATTCTCTTGTCCGCTCGAAAGCTGTAACGTCCTTCGGACTTTCCACCACACATATGACGCTTTTATCACGCTCATCGTCGCTGCATATCGGACATATATCCTTTTCTGTCAGATTCTGACAGCACTTACAGCTGTGGACGTTCTTTTTAGCGTCTATAAGAGCCTGAGCGAAGTCCTCTACCGCACTCTCGTCCATTGACATAACATGGTAAGCGAGCCTCTGTGCGGACTTCATACCTATACCCGGAAGAGATGCGAACTTTTCCGCAAGTATGACCAGCGGAAGAGCGTTATGGTCAGCCATTATCTATTAAAACAGACCAGGGAGGGAAACGCCTCCTGTGATCTTGCTCATTTCAGTTTCAGTAGTAGCTTCAACGTTGTTGATAGCCTCGTTTACAGCACTGATGATGAGGTCCTGAAGCATATCGATATCCTCTGGGTCAACAACTTCCGGCTTGATAGTGAGAGACTTGATAGTCTTCTTACCTGAAACTGTAACTTCTACAGCACCGCCGCCGGCTGTTGCGGAAAATTCTCTTTCTTCAATATCTTCCTGAAGCTCTGTGATCTGATCCTGCATCTTCTGAGCCTGCTTTATCATCTGATTCATATTCTGAGCTCCGCCGCCCATATTTCTTGGTATTCTTGCTTTCATTTTAAATTCTCCTTTGATATGATTTGTGTTTCCCTTATGGGAAAATATTTTTATTGGTTATTATCAACAGCTGTTTCGATACTGCTGTCAATTGCTTTTTTAATGAGCTGTTCAGCCATATTCTTCTGCTGATCGGTAGTTGTCGCACAGCGGGCACGTATAAGGAAATGCTGTCCGAGCACACGGTCGATAGTTTCTCCGAGAGAAACTGCGTTTTCTTTAGTCTTGAAGAGAGTCATAAAGAAACGGTTTTTCGATGTAATGAATATGACGTTTCCGGCAATACCGGCAAAAGAGCCGTCCAGACTTCCGGCAACAGCAGGGTTGACCTTACGGAATTCCTCAAGGACTTCCTCCCAGCGTTCACAAGGGTGTATATCCTCTGGTTTGAGTTTTTTAAGGTCGATGTTGGGACGTACCTCCTCATCCGCAGGCGACTTTGCCTCCATTACTTCCGGCTTTGCAGCGGCAGCTTGTCCGGATGCAGGCATAACTCTTGGTACAGAATTGAGTTTGTTCTCCAACTGTTTTATTTTATCATAAATTTCAGAATTGTCAATAGTTACGGGAGCATTCTTCACGTTTCCACAAAGTTTTATGAGAGTCATCTCAAACTCCACACGCTTATTCATAGCCCATTTCAGTCTTTCACGGCACTCCTGAAGTTCAGAGATATAGTCAAGGACTGTAGTGAGCTCTGTATTCTCAGCGAGTTCTTTAAGCTGTTCAAGCTCATCCGGCAGGCAGACTATAAGCCTTTCTGCGGTATCGGGAGTAGCTTTCAGCAGCATAACGTTCCTCAGCTGAGCCACAAGTTCTTCGCTAAGACGTGTCAGGTCTTTTGACATATCGTACAGACTGCTTGTAATTGCAAGAGCCTCTGTTACGTCTTTAGCAGCGATAGCTTTCAGCATCTTGAACAGGTAGTCTCTGCCGGCGACTCCGGCAGTAGTTGAAACGGTATCCGCATTTATCTGCTCTGCACAGGCTGAGCACTGGTCGAGCAGAGAAACAGCGTCACGCATACCGCCGTCAGCGAGTCTTGCTATAAGTGAAGCACCCTCGTCAGTGAGGTCTAATTCCTCCTGAGAAGCGATATATTTAAGTCTTGCAGCTATGTCCTCCTGTTTTATTCTGCGGAAGTCATAACGCTGGCATCGTGAAGTTATAGTTGCCGGAACTTTGTGTATCTCGGTAGTAGCGAGTATGAACTTGACGTAATCCGGCGGTTCTTCCATTATTTTAAGGAGTGCATTGAAGGCACTCTGGGACAGCATATGCACCTCATCGATAATATATATCTTATACTTTCCACGCTCCGGCATATAGACAGCACCGTCACGGAGGTCACGTATATCATCGACACCGTTGTTTGAAGCAGCATCTATCTCGATTATATCAGTCAGAGCACCGCTGTCGGCATCACGGCATATATCACATTCAAGACACGGGTTGCCGTCCTTCATATTGCGGCAATTTACAGCCTTTGCGAGTATTCTTGCACACGTTGTCTTACCAGTACCTCTTGAGCCGGTGAACAGGTATGCATGGGCGGTCTTTCCGCTGATTATCTGATTTTTCAGGGTATCTGTAGTCTGCTGCTGAGAAATGACATCATCGAATGTCATAGGTCTCCATTTACGGTACAGAGCCTTATACACAGGGAAAAACCTCCTTTTCAGCGTGATTTCATAAATATTTCAGGCTTATGCGTCGGTATGTGTTTCAAGCAGAACAGCAGCCTGAATTTCTTTATAGTAATTCGAGTAAGTTTTAGGGTCTTCTATATTATTGAGCATAGCTGCTCTGTAAAGCTCCTCTCCCTCTTTGAAGTTGTGGAGCATATTCTGAGCTATAGCTGCACCGCCGAGAGCATCGGCATAATTTTCATGTCTGTCTATAGCTTCCTGAAACCATTTAAGAGCATTCTGACCGTCGTTTAGTTTAAGGTACATTTTACCGTATTCTGTACGTATCATATCTCTGAACTCATAGTCAGTATCGAGAAGCTCGTTATATATCTTCTTAGCTCTTTCAATATCGCCGTTACTGATACAGCATCTTGCAATAAAAAGAGGAAGAATAGGAGCATCCATACCTCTTTCATCAGCTTTATCGTAACACATCAGGGCATTCGGGTAAGTACCGAGTATATGGTAGCAGCGTCCACGGAAGAAATCGAGTATCCGCTGTTCCTCGTCAGTTCTTTTAAGGTTGGAATTATCGAGGTCTGTAAACACTTCAAGAGCACTCCGGAAATGCCCCTTATGGAACAATTCGAGTCCGTTTTCAAAGACGGCTGATTTACGGTTTATGCCTGTAAATGCACTTCCTATGAGGTCAGAGTCATAGCGGTGATACGAATTTGACGAAGAGTACTTGGTCAATTCTATCACAAAAAAAGCTATCCATGATATAAGAAGCACTGTTAATATTGTAACAGCCGCATCACTTACGGAAAAAGTGGTGTCGGGTGACCTAACAGCGTAGAATATTATCTCACTCATGAGAAAAGCAGACTGCACAGCCATAGCTTTAGGGAGAGTACGTGCAAGACATAGAAACGCTCTTTTAGCACGCATATTGATCAATGATAATAAAGTCATATGTCTCAACCTCCTAAATAAAAAATTCCGGAACATAGATGTGCAGGCTTGCTGCGGCACACAACACGCACCGCTTAATGCTGCTCGGTCTCCCGCCTGACATGGTTCACGGGGTCTTGTTGCACAGGGCCCACACATCTATATTTCGGAATT
>JAFYGE010000054.1 GCA_017543335.1 Ruminococcus sp. | reverse complement strand
TCGGAGAGTAATTCTTATAGGCGTACAGCTGACAGGGCGATTTCTCATCGTCTATCATCAGGGCAGCCTCGCCGTAGTATTCACCGATATCCTCGGCTGCGGCGGTTATCTGCTCGTTATCTCGGCAGCACATACGGTAGACCTTCTTCTCGCCGTAGACAACCCGCTTCCATGGTAGCTGCACTATGTCGGTCGCAGGCAGCTCCGTTGTTGCAGCTGCGGCACTTGTTACCGCCGCGGTAGTCTGTACAGCAGCTGCTGTTGTCTGAGCGGCGGCAGTCGTTATCGGAGATGTTGCCGCAGTCGTTGTGACCACAGTCCTCGTCGTGCGAGCCGCAGCTGCGGTCGTGCGCGCTGCTGCTGTAGTCGTGCGGACTGTTGAGGCGGTCGAGCGAGCGGAAGTGGTCGTCGCCGTAGTAGTTGCGGTGGTCGTCTGCAGAGCGGTAGTGCTCGGAGAAGCGGCAGTGCTCGAAGAAGTCGGGGCTGTCGTCGTCTCCGCGGAGGTCGTCTCAGTCTCGGCTATTATACCCGACTGGTTAGGTGTCGGCTTCTTAGGAGGTCTGAGCACGTAAGTCGTCAGCCCGATACCGAGTACAGCGGCTGTCCCGAACACGGCAGCAGCCGTCCTTTTTATGATAACTGTCCTTTTCTTTTTCTTTTTTTCATATTCTTCCCTGCGAGCAAGGACTTTCTGAAACATTTCATCATAATTCTTCATAATCAAAGTCACCCCTTTCGAGTGTGTTTTTCAGCGCTTTCTTTGAATTATAAAGTAGGTTTTCTATCTGCCGCCTGCTCTTTTTCATTATTTCAGCCGCCTCATCGTTGCTGAAATCCTCAAAGAATACCAGATACAATACCTGCTGATATTCGGGATTAAGCTCCCTGATAGCCCTGTGAAGGGCAATTCTCTGCTCGTTTCGGAGATATACCCTCTCAAGCTCGTCCTCAGCGGCGATACTTCCGCTGTTCTCCAAAGGGACAGTTTTTATCCTTGATTCCCGCCTAAAATGATCAACCGCTATATGCCTTGCTATGGAATAGAGCCACGTTTTGAATGTACATCTGCCTGAAAAGCGCGGTTTTTTTATAGCAAGCTCTGCAAAAGTGTCCTCAGCGAGGTCTTCCGCAAGAACGATATTTTGCACATAACTGTTCAGATACAGTATCAGACCGTCCTGATATGTACAGATAATCTCATATAACCCTTGATCATCACCTTCAAGAAAACGGCGGTAGCTACTTGCACCGTTATCCATATGGTGACCTCCTTCCCGAAGTTTCCCTTCTGCTTATTAGTCGTCTTAAAACGCAAAAACTCTAAGCATTCAAATATATTTTTATAATTTAACTTTATTATAGACTATCCTGTCCTTTCTGTCAATGGATAATAAAACAGCGGCCCCCGAAATGAGTGCTCAGTATTGCCATTTGTCCCCCATCATAGAACCACCTTATATTTCTATACGCATTATAAGTAAATCAGTAAACTGAGATTATCCTGTTGATTTTCTTCTTCAATTGTGTTATACTATGATTAACACTATTATCTAAAGTTCGATTGAGGAGTGGGACTATGACCAATGAAGAAATACTTGATCTTATATCGCAAGGCGAAGGCATAACAATTGAGTTCAAGGAATGCATAAACGAAATATCAGCTGAGGTGTACCCTACGGTATGCTCTTTCTCAAATCGTTTCGGCGGTCATATTCTTATGGGTGTAGCAGATAATGGTGAAATAATTGGTGTGAATCCGAACTGCATCAAGAATATGCGCAAGAACTTCATAAACACACTAAATAATCCAGAAATAATTACCCCTTCCCTCTATCTTTCAGCAGAAGAAGTCGTGATTGACGATAAGATAATTCTTTGTGTCTATGTACCTACGAGTTCGCAAGTCCACACCTGTAAAAAGCAGACCTATGACCGTATTGGTGATGCTGATATTAATATAAGTAAGAACACCACGCAGATGTCTGCGCTTTATCTGCGCAAACAAAAAGACTTTACTGAGAAGAAGATTTTTCCCTATCTTACGATTGATGACCTCGATCTGTCACTGATGAATCGCGTGCGCAATCTCGCAAAAAGCAAAGACCCCAATCATCCTTGGATAGAAATGGACGATATGGGGATATTTCGAAGTGCTGTTTTATACGAACGTGATTTTGAAACAGGACAGGAAGGCTTCAATTTGGCAGCGGTACTTCTTTTCGGAAAAAACGAGACTATTCAGTCTTGTCTCCCTGCATACAGAACTGACGCCATATACCGCGAGGCAAATATGGATCGCTACGACGATCGCGACGATGTTCGCACCAATCTTATCGACAGCTATGATAGACTAACGGACTTCATTTGCCGTCATATCGATGATAAGTTCTGTTTGGAAGGAACTCAGCGCGTAAGCGTTCGGAGCATAATTGCCCGCGAGATAGTCAGCAATATTCTTATGCACCGCGAATATATGAGTCCATACCCTGCGAGAATCATAATTGAGAAAGATAAGATAATGACGGAGAATGCCAATAAAACCTGTCATTACGGACGCGTTCTCACTACTTCAACTCCATTTCCTAAAAACCCCACAATCGCAAAATTCTTCAACAATATCGGCAGAGCAGACGAACTTGGCTCTGGTGTCCGCAACCTTTACAAGTACACCAAAATGTATTCAGATAGCGAGCCTTTGCTGTTTGAAGATGACGTTTTTAAAGTTGAGATTCCATTAGGTTTTATCAACGGTGGCGATAAAGCGGCGATAAGTGGCGATAAAACAAAAAGCGAAAGAATAAGCACGCAAGAGCATGATATTCTCCAATATATCATAAAGAACGGAGCTATCTCTAACGCTCAAGCCTGTGAATTGCTAAACCTAAAATCATCGAGAGTCAGGGAAATATTTAACAGTATGTTAGATAAGGATCTAATCGATCATGTTGGTGAAAAGAAAAACAGAAAATATGTTATTAATACAAAAGAATAACAGGAGTATGCCCAAAAAAGTTGTCTTTTATTTGTCCTTTACAAGCTACAAAAACGTACAATAAAGGACAAAATCCAGCAGCAAGATAAAACTAAACAAACGCCGAAGATTCGGGATAAAATGCATATTTCAACAAGATATAAAACACGTTGACCTTAATTCAAAAAGCAATTCTTCTGAGTTTGAAGGTAACTTTACAAGCATAATGTACAGCTTCCATTTCAGCGGCTCGCTGTCGATCTTCTGAATTATTTGCTTGACCTCGTCGATGGTATAGATCTCTTTCTCCTTAGACTCGCC
>JAFYGE010000053.1 GCA_017543335.1 Ruminococcus sp. | reverse complement strand
AGTCGATATCTGCGCTGCCATTGATAGTTTCCTTGTAAGCAACCTGAGGTGCACCAACGTTAGCCTCAACCTTGAACTCACGGAGGAGACGGTCAACGATGATATCGAGGTGGAGCTCACCCATTCCGGCGATGATAGTCTGACCTGTCTCTTCGTCAGTCCATGTCTTGAAAGTAGGATCCTCTTCAGCAAGCTTTGCGAGAGCGATACCCATCTTCTCCTGGCCGGCCTTTGTCTTAGGCTCGATAGCGAGCTGGATAACAGGCTCCGGGAATTCCATGGACTCGAGGATGATAGGATGCTTTTCATCACAGAGTGTATCACCAGTTGTTGTGTTCTTGAGACCAACAGCAGCAGCGATATCACCTGAGTAAACTGTAGTAAGGTCTTTTCTGTGGTTAGCGTGCATCTGAACGATACGTCCGAAACGCTCACGGTTATCCTTAGTTGCATTGAGAACGGAGTCGCCCTGGTTTACAACACCGGAATAAACACGGAAGAATGCAAGCTTACCAACGAAAGGATCTGTAGCGATCTTGAATGCGAGAGCAGAGAACGGCTCATCGTCAGAGGAAGGTCTTTCTTCCTCAGCGCCAGTATCAGGATTAACACCCTTGATAGCGGGAACGTCGAGCGGTGAAGGCATATAGTCGATGATAGCATCGAGGAGCTTCTGAACGCCCTTGTTCTTGTAAGATGTTCCGCAGGTTACAGGAACCATGTGGTTAGCGATAGTTGCCTTTCTGATGCAAGTTTTGATCTCTTCCTGGGAGAGTTCGCCTTCTTCAAAGTACTTCTCCATAAGAGCCTCATCCTGCTCAGCAACGTGCTCAACCATCTCATCGTGGTACTTCTGAGCGAGTTCCTTCATATCCTCTGGGATCTCCTCAACACGGATATCCTTTCCGAGGTCATCGTAATAGATGTAAGCCTTCATTTCAACGAGGTCGATGATACCTCTGAAATCGTCCTCAGCACCGATAGGGAGCTGGATCGGAACGGCATTACACTTAAGTCTATCCTTCATCATATCGATAACACGATAGAAGTTAGCACCCATAATGTCCATCTTATTTACATAAGCCATACGTGGTACTTTATAGTTATCAGCCTGTCTCCAAACTGTTTCAGACTGTGGCTCAACGCCTCCCTTAGCACAGAGAACAGTTACAGAACCGTCGAGTACACGAAGTGAACGCTCAACCTCAACTGTAAAGTCAACGTGACCTGGGGTGTCGATGATATTAAGTCTGTGGCCTGCCCAGTAGCAAGTTGTAGCAGCAGAAGTGATTGTGATACCTCTCTCCTGCTCCTGCTCCATCCAGTCCATAGTAGCGGAACCTTCGTGAGTCTCACCGATCTTGTGGTTTACGCCGGTGTAGAAAAGGATACGCTCTGTGGTAGTGGTCTTACCTGCGTCGATATGGGCCATGATGCCGATATTTCTGGTATTTTCAAGTGAACAATCTCTTGCCATAATATCCTCCTTAGACCATTACCAACGGTAGTGAGCAAAGGCCTTGTTAGCCTCAGCCATCTTATGAGTATCGTCACGCTTCTTGCAAGCACCGCCTGTGCCGTTAAGAGCGTCGAGGATCTCACCTGCGAGTCTTTCTTTCATTGTCTTCTCGTTTCTCTCTCTGGAGTACTTTGTGATCCAACGGAGACCGAGAGTCTGACGTCTTTCAGGTCTAACCTCCATAGGCACCTGATATGTTGCACCGCCGAGACGGCGAGCCTTTACTTCGAGTTCAGGCATGATATTCTCCATTGCCTGCTCAAACACCTCGAGAGCGTCCTTGCCTGTTTTCTCAGCAACGATCTCGAATGCACCATAAACGATCTTCTGAGCAACACCCTTCTTACCATCGAGCATAATGTTGTTGATAAGACGTGTTACGAGCTTTGAATTGTATACAGGATCCTGTAATACATCACGCTTTGCGATATTACCTCTTCTTGGCATTTCGCTTCCCTCCTTCACATAGATTCATGAATTCATAGGTACTCGGACTATACCGGTTACTGCCGGAAAATACCGGCAACCTTCGCCGGTCAGCACGTCAGGCTAAGCAGAGGAGAACAATTGCCGTAAAAACGGCTATCTATATGATCTCCGCATAACCTGCGGTAGTTAGTCAGCCTATATTATTGATAATCTGCGGTATATTTATTCAGCTTTCCGCCATGCTGATGAAGCATCTTACTTCTGCTTAGGTTTCTTTGCACCGTACTTGGAACGAGCCTGACCACGGTTAGCAACACCCTGAGCATCGAGAGTACCTCTGATGATGTGGTAACGCACACCAGGGAGATCCTTTACACGTCCGCCTCTGATGAGAACAACGCTGTGCTCCTGAAGGTTGTGGCCGATACCTGGAATGTAAGAAGTAACTTCGTAGCCGTTTGTGAGCTTAACTCTGGCGATCTTTCTCATAGCTGAGTTAGGCTTCTTAGGTGTAGCTGTTCTTACAGCTGTGCAAACGCCTCTCTTCTGAGGTGAGCTCTGGTTGATCTGAGTCTTCTTCTTAGCATTGTAACCTTTCTGGAGAGCAGGAGCTGTGGACTTTGTCTCAAGATCCTTTCTTCCCTTACGAACGAGCTGGTTAAATGTAGGCATAATCTTCCTCCTTTTCACAAATATTATATGTGCATACAATCAGCACACTGATATA
This sequence comes from Ruminococcus sp., assembly GCA_017543335.1. Lineage (GTDB taxonomy): Bacteria > Bacillota > Clostridia > Oscillospirales > Ruminococcaceae > Ruminococcus. The sequence goes on along the minus strand of JAFYGE010000053.1, from coordinate 23,648 downwards.
TTATACCTAAAAAGCGGCAGCTTGTCAAGGGTTTCCCCTTAAAAAGCTGCCGCTTATTTCATATTTTGTTATTTTTCCCATGCCAGAGACTGGTCACGGGCAGGTTATTGGCTAAAATTTCAGATTTTTATACCATTCAGCCATATCGTCACCCTCATAGCCTGCACCTTTTTCAGCGAAGTATCTGAGGATGTCACCTGCATCGCTTGCATCGATAGAGCCGTCGTTGTTGATATCTCCGGCTTTTATCTGAGCCTCTGTGAATGTTCTGTCCTCTGGGAGCACTGCGTACTCTCTGAGTACCATTCCGGCATCTGTACCATCAACGCTGCCGTCACCGTTTACATCACCTGTCATCAGACCAACATTAAGGTTGATCTTTCCTTCAGCAGACTGACCGTCAACTGTTCCCTTGAAGCTGATAGTGACCATACCCGGCTTATTGAATATTACAGTACCGTCATTGTTTACTTCTGCGATGCTGTTATCACTGCTGCTTATCTGAGTTATAGCGTCAACCGGCTTGCCGTCTGAGGTCTTGAATGTAAGCTTCACATCTCTTCCTGCAACAGTCTGCTTTTCGCTTGGTTCATCAGCTACAATAGTAGGAGCTTCTTTTTCTTTAACTGTTATGTTGAATGACTCTGTACCATATACGATTGATTCATCATACAAATCATATACTATTATTGATACCGGATATACACCAGCCTTGCTCATATCTACAGAAGATGCATCAACTTTCAGTTTAAAAACATGACCCCAATCTGCTACTGGAGTGCCGCCTTTGCTTTCCCAACTATAATAAACAATAAACTGTTTATCGTTGTCAGTCATAGATACATTTGATAAGCCGCTTGAAGGTGTGTCTCCGTTGCTGTAAGTCACCATTGCACTTGCACTGTATGTACCGCCTGTGAGGTCAAGCTCATCGCCTACCTCATAAACAGTCTTATCAGGAAGCTTGTTAATCGTTATTGCTGCTGTCTTTGTAACGATCTCTGGGAAATCACTGTAATCATAAGTTGTGGTTGTTGTATCTATATAAGTAACAGTTGTAGTTGCAGTAGTAGTTGTTGTAGTTGATGTTGCGGAAGTGCTTGTTACAGGATCAACATAGTCGATATAGAATGCTACACCGTGATAGCCGCCTGCATCTCTCTGTGTGAATGTAATATCAAGGTATACAGGATAGTGACCAGCCTTAGTCTTATCTACTGCGGAGAAATCAAGATTAGCATAAATAAGAAGCGGAGGATAGCTGTCGTATGCACCAGTCGGATAAGAGAGATAATGGAGTTCATTATAACCATATTCTCCCTCAAACACACCTGTTCTGCCGCTATGATATTCAGCATCTACCTTTATATAATACTTATAACCGTCAACAGGAAGTTTATGACCGGTGGTCATATAATCCTCTCCAACATTGAATGTGGTCTTATTTGGCTTTGAAACAGTATTTACAAAAACATCAGCGTGTTTAAGACCATCGTTCAAACCGTTGTATGTGGTAGTAGTTGTAAAGAAGACAGGACCTGTAGTTGTAGTAAATCCGTCAGGAACTGTAGTTGTAGTAAATCCGTCAGGAAGTGTTTGTGTTTTTGTAGTTGTGGTTCTTGTGTCTGCTGTTACAGTATGCCATGTTGTTGTCTCAACATATATAACATCAAATGAATCAGAAACAGCCTTTCCTAAGGATTCGAGCTTTACATATACAGTATATCTGCCGACATTTGTATTATCGACCTGAGAGTCATCTAAAGATAATGTAATAGGCATAAGGTCTGCATAAGGCTTACCGCCATAGACAAAAACATCACCGAATGCTGTTTCATCATAGTTTACTTTATTCTCGGAAGTAACTACATCACCGTCTGTATAAGTTCCTGTTATAGTGTAAGTAAATTCAAGACCTGTAAGGTCAAGTTTCTCACCTAACTGATAATAGATAGTTTTATCAGGTACTTTATCAATTCTTATTGAAAGATCAGCATCTGTGAGTTTAGCGACCGTAGTTGTAGTTGAGGCAATTGATGTTGCTGTTGTAGTTGGGGTCGTTGTGATAGTTGTTGTTACATTCACATAGTCGATATAGAATGCAACATCGTGATAGCTGCCTGCACTTTTCTGTGCGAATGTAATGTCAGCGTATACAGGATAGTGACCTGCCTTTGTCTTATCTATTGCAGAATAATCAAGATTAAACTGAGCAAGAAGTGGTGGATAATCATTATACACACCATTCGGATCTTTTGGATAAGCAAGATAAGGAAGTCTGCTGTCATATTCTCCCTCGAAAACACCTGTTCTGCCGCTGCTGTATTCAGCATCTATCTTTATATAGTACTTATAACCGTTAGCTGAATAATCCTCACCAACATTGTATATTGTTTTATAAGGCACTGAAACAGTATTTACAAAAACATCAGCGTGTTTAAGACCATCATTTGAACCTATGTATGTGGTAGTCATAGTAGCAGTTGTTGATGTAGTACCTCCTTCAGGAACTGTAGTTGTAGTAAATCCGTCAGGAAGTGTTTGTGTTTTTGTAGTTGTGGTTCTTGTGTCTGCTGTTACAGTATGTGAAGTTGTTGTTACAGGATCAAAATATAAAACATCAAATTGATCTGAAACGACCTTTCCTAAGCATTCAAGATTTACATATACAGTATATCTTCCGTACTTTGTATTATCGACCTGTGAGTCATCTAAAGATAATGTAATAGGCATAAGGTCTGCATAAGGCTTACCGCCATAGACAAAAACATCACCGAAAGCTGTTTCATCATAGAATACTCTATTCTCGGAAGTAACTACATCACCGTCTGTATAAGTTCCTGTTATCATGTAAGTAAATTCAAGACCGGTAAGGTCAAGTTTCTCACCTAACTGATAATAGATAGTATTATCAGGTACTTTATCAATTCTTATTGAAAGATCAGCATCTGCGAGTTTAGCGATCGTAGTTGTAGTTGTGGCAGTTGTTGTAGTGGTTGTTGTGGTGGTAGTTGTTGTAGTTGTTGTTTCATTTACGTTGATATTGAATGACTTGGAGTCATATACCAGCTTGTCATCATCATTATCAACAGCTTTTACGTATACCGGATATGTACCGGCTTTGTTCATATTTACAGCTGAAGTATCAACTGCAAGATTGAAAATATGTCCCCAATGAGCCATTGCGTAGGTGTAGTCAATATACACATACTGGTCTTTAGCTGTCATTGAAACATTATCCTTTTTGTTTGAAGGCTGTGCACCGTTGCTGTAGAGCACTTTTGCCTCAGCACTGTAAGTACCGCCTTTAAGGTCAAGGGGTTCGCCTACTTCGTATGTAACTTTTTCAGGCAGATTATTTATCTTTATCTCTGCTGCCTTGCTTACAACATTCGGGAGAGTCTCTGTTGTTGTTACAGTTGTAGTCATGGTTGTTGTTTTTGTAGTTGTTGTAGTTGTCGCAGCCTTAGATGTTGTAGTCTGCTTAACAGCACTGCCTGAAACGTTTATATAACCATTTTTGAGAAGTGGGAAATATGCAGCTCCTGTTGTTGTGGAAGCCATCATATCTCCGGACTGCCATGTAATGTTATACTTTCCGTCCGGACAGCCGGCAGGAACATTGAAGTATACCGAGAACAGTACGCTCTTATTAGCTGCTGTTGACGGATTCGACCCTACCATATCAAACATAATTGTATTGCCGCTGATTTTATGTGTGATAGAAGCATTGTAAGTCGGGCAGGTAGCTGACATATCCGATGGGACGATCGGTCCGTCGACTTTCAAGCCGAGGTTTTTAACACTTTTGAGTGCGACACAGTTGTAAACAACTATATCGATCTTTGCAGTAGAACCAGGAGCCACAGTTGCTGCTGAAACATACCATGTCATCTTGCTTGCTTTTCTTAGTTCTGCTGCGATTGTTGCGGGGGTGACGAGGCTCAACATCATAGCCATAATGCTAAGCATAAGAGCCGTCAGTCGTTGGATATTCTTTTTCATTTTTGATACCCTCCTGTTTTTTTCATATAGTTTTTTTTCTAACTGCAAACAACAGTATAACAGGATAGATCTCCAGTCTTCCAAGGAGCATATCGAAGCATAGTACTATCTTTGAGAATGCTTTAAGTTCTCCGAATCCACCAGCCGGTCCAAAGCGTCCCACACCGAAGCCGATGTTGTTCATACAAGTCACGACTGCTGACAGCGACTCCTCAATGGAATACTTATCCAATGAGATCAGCAGGAGAGATGTACACATGAGTATAACAAAAAGCACCAGATAGGACAAAGCACCTCTGACAACGCCTTTTTCAACAGGTTTGCCGTCCATTTTTACTGTTGCAACAGCTCTTGGGTTAATGATGTACTTCAGCTCTTTGATACCTGTCTTTACTATTATCATTATTCTTGAGACTTTCATACCGCCTCCGGTAGAGCCTGCACATGAACCAACGAACATGAGCAGCAGCATGAGAGTCTGCGAGAATACCGGCCACTGTGCTGTGTCAGCCGTAGCAAATCCGGTAGACGTGATAGTAGAGGCAGTCATGAAGAATGCGTGTCTTAAAGCATCCCCGACGCTGTCGTACAAATGGGATATATTTATCGTAATTATAGCGGTAGCAGCGGCAATTATCCCGAAATACCAATGCACCTCTTCGTTTTTGAAAGCTAAAGCGTATTTGCGTATGATTATATAGTAGTACAGATTGAAATTAACACCGAAAAGCAGTATGAATACTGCTATAACCATTTCGATGTAAAGGCTGTTGTAGTGACCGATACTGTCACCATATATCGAGAATCCTCCTGTTCCGGCTGAAGAGCAGGCATGGATTATCGAATCATACAGCGGCATTCCGCCAAAGAGCAGGAATATTACCTCTGCGACTGTAAGCGACATATATATACCGTAGAGTATTCTTGCAGAAAAGCTTGATTTTGAAACAAGTCTGCCCACTTTAGGTCCTGCACACTCTGCTCGCATCATGTGCATTGTTCTTGCATCATTACTGGACATTATGGCAAGAACGAACATGAGTATTCCCATACCGCCCAGCCAGTGAGTGAACGCTCTCCAGAACAATGAAGCTCTCGACATCGACTCTATATCGCTTAATATAGTTGCACCTGTAGTAGTGAAACCTGATACAGTTTCAAACAGAGCACTTGGGTAATCCGGTATTTCTCCGGATATAACAAACGGAAGAGCTCCTATCATGGAAACTCCTATCCACGAAGCGGCAACGCTTACAAACCCCTCCATGGAAAAAATAGAATTATTTTTTGGTTTCTTAGCAGTTGTTATTATACCGAGAAGCAAAAGAATAAGCATAGGTATGCCAAAGGACGTCAATACATGGTCTTCGCCGTAAATAAATCCTACAAGCATCGGCAGTGCCATAGTCAGTCCGACTACCTTGAATATCTGTCCCATAACATATGTTATCATTCTGTAATTCATATTAAATTAAATTGCTCCCCTTAATCAAAAATATTGCTGAGATCATGGAATCCCTTGCTTGTTGTGACTACCACAACGCTGTCGTTGACTTTAAGGCAGTCATCGCCCTTTGGAATGATAAGTTCGTTCCCACGGACTATACTTGCGATAAGTATGCCGCTTCTGAGCTTGAGCTTTTTCAGCGGAACGTCCACATAATCCTTTTTATCACGTATAACGAACTCTATAGCTTCAAGTCTGTCATTTACCAGACGGTAAAGTGTAGTTACGTTATTTCCGAGTGAATTCTGTTTTGCACGTACATACTGTAATATCTGATTCACCGTTATCGACTTTGGTGAAACAAGGCTGTCGAGGTCAAGAGTATCAGAGAGCTGTATAAGCGACATACGGTTGACCTTTGTTACGACCTTTTCAACACCGTTATTCTTTGCAAGCAGCGAAAGGAGTATATTTTCCTCATCGATGCCTGTAAGAGTAACTACAGCGTCAGCATCGTAGACGTGTTCTTCTTCCAATATATCATGGTCTGTACCATCGGCACAGGAAATGTTTACTTTGTTGAGTCTCTCGCTGAGTTCAAGGCAGCGTTTCTCATCTATCTCGATTATCTTTACTTTAACGCCCATTTCAATGAGCTGCTGAGCAAGATGATAGGCTACTCTTCCGCCTCCGATGAGAACAGCAGTTTTTACTCTCTTTTCACGATAAGCGGCACTTATGCTCCTGAAGAACTTGACCATAGCACTGTGTGAAGCAGTCATATGTATCTTATCGCCGGCTTTCAGTACGAAGTTGCCGTTAGGTATTATAAGCTCCTCGCCTCTCTGTACCGCACAAATGAGGACATCCAGTCTCAGGCGGCGTGAAAGATGACTAAGAGCGACGTTATCGAGAATACTTCCGCTCGTAATACGTATCTCGGCAAGGTCTACCCTGCCTTTTGCAAATGACTCTATATTTATAGCCTCAGGGTATCTCAGTACCTTAGCTATCTCGTTAGCAGCATTATAATCCGGATTGACCATCATGCTTATACCAAGCTCTTCACGCATGAATACGAGCTGTTTATCAAATTCGGGACTGCGAACTCTTGCTATACAATGTCTTGCATTCATTCTTTTTGCAATCATACAAGAAAGAATGTTTACCTCGTCGGAAGCTGTTACAGCTATGAAAATATTAGCCTTATCCACATTTGCTTCTGCAAGAACGCTTGTCTGGAGACAGTTTCCGGCAATTCCCATTACATCAAAATCATTTGTCACAGAATTTATCAGGTCTTCTTTTTTATCTATGACTGTAACGTTATGCTCATCACTGAGCACCTCTGCAAGGGCACTGCCGACCTTACCGCAGCCCACAATAATAATATCCATATATCCTCCGTTTTATATCAAATATAATTTACATACAATAAAGTATAGTAGTATATTGATTCCGAATAGAGTTATAATAACTCAATATAATTATACCCCTGTACCTATATTTTGTCAATAGACATTGCATACGAAAAAGCCCCGAATTTTTGGTCAATAAGCAAAATAACTGCCGCACAGGCAGCAGTTATATGTTTATTTTATAGAAAAAGTGATACAGGTGATATTGTCAAGACCGCCATTTTCAAGAGCTTCGTCTTTCAGCAGAGAGGCTGTATCCTTACCATTTTTTCTAAGGAATTCCGCTATTTCAGGTTCTTCCACCATGTCGGTCAGACCGTCGCTGCAAAGCAACGCAGTCCCCTCTGATATATCAAACGGCTCATATCTGAGAGCTTTAAGTCCGATAGAATTTTTATCAGCTCCGAGGAACGAAGTCAGCTTATGAGCGTCAGCACTGAGTTTTGCCTCAGTCTCAGTATATATACCGGCTTTCAGCTTCTTTGCTGCGAGCGTCTGATCCTGCGACACCTGCCGCAGTCCCTCGCTTTTATTATAATAGTATATCCTGCTGTCGCCGACGCTGAAAGTATACGCACAAGTTCCCACAGTGCACAGAAGTACCAGAGTACTTCCGCTGACATCCGCCTTTCGTTCTTTTGTCATGCGGACTATCCTGTTATTAGCCTCACCAACATACTCATCTGCCACATCTGCGAGTTTATCAGGCTCGGTGGTATTCAGTCTGTCGGCAAACTCTTCAAGAGTTTTCACGGCTATTTCAGACGCTTCCGCACCGAATTTCTCTCCGCCCATGCCGTCACACACAGCAATTATGCACCTTTCAGGAACTTCGGCTTCCTTATATCCGCCGACTTCACGTTCAGTTCGTGTGCCGATACTGTCCACATAGAAATTATCCTCATTTGCGTCCCTGACCCTGCCTGCGGATGAAGCATAGCTGATGACTATAGTCTGTTTCTTTTTAAATAATTTTTCAAAAATTGCCGGCATACTATCCACCTCTATACTATTATACCACATATATGCCGACGATTCAAGAAAAATCGAGTTTTATCAGTATCTAACAGATCACGCTTTACGATTTTGCATCGAATCTGCTTGAATATTTTTCCTATCGCACCTCATATTCTATCTTCAAACTTTGCCATACCTCACCCAGAATTATCACATAATTAACATATTCATACTCTATAATATAAATCACAACGGAGATGAATAATAACATATTGCCTATCAATTTCTCGTAACATCAAACCACTCCGCTGATAAATAATGCAATCTTCACTTTTCATATAAACCACCCTAAAAAGCTCAGAGCCCACAGATCATTCTGTGGGCTCTGATGCTTTATCAGCAAAGTTCCATTATCTTTTTCCTGATTATTATTTTTTCAACGATCTCGTCGATCTTTGATTCCTTTATCTCTCCGTCCTCTACAGCCTTGCATATAGCATCCACAGCTTCATCAAGGTCTTTCGGAGCAAGCAGAATATCAGCTCCCGCCTTTACAGCAAGCACCGCTGCTTCACCTGAATCATACTTCTTCGTTATCGAACTCTTATCAAGTCGGCAGGTAACAGCTATACCGTCAAAATCAAGGTCAACTCTGAGTGATTTGTAAGCTGTTGACGAAAATACTGCCGGCAGTTCGTCATCGAAAGCCTTGAAAGTCTTGTCACTCATCTGAATGAACTGAGCTCCGTTTTCAACAGCCTTTCTGAAAGGCAGATAATTGAAAGCTTTCAGCTTGAAACGTGTATCGAAGTCCTCGCTTCCGGGGAATGCTGACACAGCCGGAGCTATACCGCCCGAATCAAGTCCCTTGACCATAGCTTTAACGAGCTCGGCAGCAATTTCAGCATCGCTGCTGTATCCGTTTTTGTCAGTTGCAGCTGACGGAGCGAAATTGATATGGAATCCAAGCTTTGCAAGCTCCTTACCCACTTCTTTTCCGGCTTTTTCAAGCTCATCCGGCTTATTTTCAAGACCGTAATCTTTCTGAGCAGACAATTTTTTGATATCCAGCTTCTCAGCTACCGGAGAATTATCTCCGCCCTGCTCGCATACTGCAAAGAAAAGCTCTGCATCCGAATTTTTACCGATATAATACTGCATATTCTTCATAAGAGCACTCAGCTGGGTCTCGGATTTCAGATTATCTTCCGAAAGCAGCACACCTGCCACCGGATATGAAGCAAGCTTCTTTTTAATAGAGGTGTTCGCCTCTGTGACCTTAGAACCTCCGCTCAGCTGTTCCGGAGTTACTATAAACATCTGACAGACTTTCTGTTTCAATGTCATTTCACTTACGATCTTTTTCGGACTCTTTCCCTTGAAAGTAGTCGTGACAGTAGTGGTCGTCTTTGACTTTGTTGTCGTGACCTTGCCTGTTCCTGTCTGCGACGATACATCTGTATCTGCTGTAACGTTCGCTTCGGAAGTTGCCGGAGCTGTTACTATCTTCGTAACGGTCACGATAGAAGTCACTACCTTAGGTTTCGGAGCTGTAGCTCTGGTCACTATTTTTCTCGGCTTAGAGGCTGTAGTTCTTGGAGTTATGCTATTATCGTCCCTGACCTGAGTGGTCGTTTCAGGTCTGCGGCGGTTACCGTCGGCGACATAGCCTCTTGCACGAGTAACTGTAGTAGTCTCTTCGTATTCGTAAACAAATGAAGTGGTAGTCTGAACGGGTTCATCCTCTTCCTCTTCAAAGTTATCCTCATTGAGGTCATAAGTCTCGGACGGCTGAACATTGACTATACCGTCCGGCATACTGTTATCGCTCTGCTCAGTTCTGCCGCATCCTCCTAAAAGAACGCAGCAGCTCATAAAGGTAAGTACTAACCTTCTGAAAGAATTCATAATACTCCTCCTGTTCCGGTGGAAAAGTCCGATATTCTTGGGGGGTCAATAGGCTTCTTTAATGGCAGTTTTAGCCTTTGTTACGATAGTTTTATCATTCTCATACGAGAGGATATTTGCTGCATAGGATATATCCACCCAGCGTATTTCGGCTATCTCATCTTCTTGTGGAACGAAGTCCACATTTTTAGCCTTTGCGAGGAAATATACCACTACTTTGATAGTATCTTTTTTCGGAGAATAGGTCACTGTTTCACGGAAGGTCGGGTCTATGATGACATCTATAGAAGTCTCTTCCATTATCTCACGGCGTGCAGTCTCGACCTCAGTCTCACCGGCTTCAACGTGTCCCTTCGGAAACGACCAGTGTCCGCTGTTGATATGCTTGATAAGGAGTATCTCGGTATTGCCGTGAAATTTGCGGTAAACTATAGCTCCGCATGATTTCTCGTGAAGCATAAAAAATCCTTTCTTGCCGTAAAGCCGGCATAATTCAGGACAGCTGATAAAAGAAAAGGCGTAACTGTCCCATGTAGTATCACAAATATTATATCATATTTTGTGAATTTTGTCCATAGGGAAGATACTAATTTTTGATTACAAAATATTTCTTTATATGACATTATTGCATTTACGCAACATTTATACAACAACAATTGACAAAATACGGGGACAGGTTTATAATATATATTGCTCCCCCAATTAAACCTTGCCAAAAAGGCAAAGTTTAATTGGGGGAGCAATAGGAATAGGAGGAATGAGAATGAATATTGAGAATTATGAAAACTACGAGATAATCGATGCCCATGCACATATTTTTCCAGACAAAATAGCCGAGAATGCTACAACTAATATCGGCCACTTTTATGATATACCTATGACAGACTGCGGTATCAGCGAAAGACTTATCAAAAGCGGCGAAAAAATAGGAGTATCACGCTACCTTGTGTGCTCCACAGCAACTTCACCTAAGCAGATAAGCTCCATAAACAACTTCATCGCAGCAGAATGCGAAAAGCACCCTGAATTCTACGGTTTCGGTACTACTCATCCGGATTCAGAAGACCTTGAAGCTGATATTGAGCAGATAATCTCTCTCGGACTTCACGGTGTAAAGCTCCACCCGGATTTTCAGGAGTTCAATGCTGATTCTCCGGAAGCATTCAAGATATATGAGCTTATCGAAGGCAGACTGCCGCTCCTTATACATTGCGGCGATAACAGGTATGACTATTCTGCTCCGAAAAGGATAAGAGCTATACATGATAATTTCCCGAAGCTCCAGCTTCTTGCGGCTCACCTCGGCGGCTATCAGCGTTGGGATGAGGCTGAACAGTATCTTACCGGACTTGACAACGTCCGCTATGATGTAAGCAGTTCACTTGCATTTATAAGTCCGGAAAGGGCAGCTCGCATGGTAAGAGCTTACGGTGTAGAGAATTGCTTCTTCGGGGTAGATTTCCCTATGTGGAGCCATGATGAAGAACTCGAAAGATTTTTCAAGCTTGGTCTTACAGAGGAAGAAAACCGTAAAGTGCTCGCTGAAAACTTCAAACAGTATCTGAATTTATAAAAAAGCATCGGGGGCAGACCTTTCTGAATAAAGGCTTGCCCCCGATAATAATATGCAAAAGTAAAATAATATCAGCCTTCTGAGAACTGTCCCTTGTCAACTCCGCAGAGAGGACATTCAAAGTCAGCAGGAAGGTCCTCGAATTTAGTGCCCGGAGCAATACCGTTCTCAGGAGAACCTGCCTCCTCATCGTACTCCCAACCGCAAACATCACATACATACTTAGCCATAGTTCCACCTCCTTTTCATAAAAATTATATCCAAACCGCTGTCGCTTTATAAAGCAGCGATATTAGCAGCTATTGCCTCAGTGAGACTTCTTTTCTGCGGACATTTCCAGCAGCTTGCTCAGAATTACATTAGCAGCGTCAAATTTACTCATTATTTCAAGCTCTTCGCAGCTTTCCGGAGTTATCATGGTGATGATATTTGTGTCTGTACCAAATCCTGCACCTGCACTGCGGAGCGAATTTGCACATATCATATCGCACTTCTTGGATTCAAGTTTTTTCCTTGAATTTTCCAGAACATTATCAGTCTCCATTGAGAATCCGCATATCATCTGCTCCGGACGGCGGTTTTCGCCTATATATTTAAGAATATCAGTAGTTCTCTTCAATGGGATGCTCATGTCACCTTCGGACTTTTTGATCTTAGTGTCCACAAAAGTTACCGGAGTATAATCTGCAACAGCGGCAGCCTTTATAACAAAGTCGACTTCATCAAGACGCTCTTTTACAGCGTTGAACATATCCTCCGCAGACTTCACCGGAACAACATTCACAAACATAGGCGGCTCAACATCTGTATGAGCAGCTACAACTGTTACATCTGCTCCACGGAGCATAGCAGCTCTTGCAAGGGCAAATCCCATTTTTCCGCTTGAATGATTTGAAATGAAGCGGACAGGGTCGATACTTTCACGGGTAGCACCTGCGGTAACGAGCACACGCTTTCCTGCAAGGTCTTTTTCAAATGCTATCTCACGGACGATATGTTCAAGGAGAGTCTCCTCATCCGGAAGCTTTCCGTCACCGATGTCACGGTTAGCGAGCATACCTCTTACAGGCTCGATTATCTCGTAGCCGTACTTCTTCAGTTTTGCAAGATTTTCCTGCACTATCGGGTTATGGTACATATTATGATTCATAGCCGGAGCTATAAGCTTTTTGCAGGTGCAAGCCATAATAGTGGTAGTGAGCATATCGTCAGCAATGCCGTTGGCTATCTTTCCGATAACGTTTGCCGATGCCGGAGCTACTACGGCTATATCGGCTTTTTTTGCAATAGAAACGTGCTCAACGCTGTATTCAAAATTTCTGTCGAAAGTATCTATAAGGCATTTATGCTGAGTGAGAGTCTCGAAAGTCAGTGGGTGGACGAAATTAACGGAATTAGGAGTCATAGCAACATGGACTTCCGCTCCGAGCTTTGTGAGCATTCTTGCAAGATTACATATCTTATATGCTGCGATAGAACTTGAAACTCCAAGCAATACAGTTTTTCCTTTTAGCATGGTTTACCTCCGTTTGATTTTTGAATTATGTATCGATTATAAATTATAATAGTTAAAAACAGCGAAGCGAGTTTTTAGAAATCGTCCGTATTACTGTCCGTGACTTGACCGACGATATAACTTCCCTATACTTTCTATAATTTATTTTAACAATCCACATTTGTAATATGTGATATAATTATACCATGCTTTTTCAAAAAAATCTATAGCTTTTTCAATAAAAATATGTTATAATGAGATATATATTAATAAATATCAGGAGGACAAATAATGCTTTTAGCTGTAGATATAGGAAATACAAACGTAGTATTCGGCTGTGTTGACGAAAAAGATGAGGTAGTGCTCTTCGAGAGAATATCCACCAACCACAATGCAACTTCCGCTGAATATGCATCTCTTATAAAGAATATCCTTGAAATGAACAATTTCAATGTCAGTGATATTGATGATGCGATAATGTCGTCAGTGGTCCCATCCGTAACCGCAACCGTCAAAGAGGCTATCAGAAAGCTTTTCCACGTTGAAGTAATGATAGCAGGTCCGGGAGTAAAAAACGGACTCAAGATCCTTATAGACAACCCTGCACAGCTCGGAAGCGATCAGGCTGTAGATGCGGTAGCTGCTATTGACCAGTACCCTGCTCCGCTTATCATAATCGACATGGGTACAGCTACTACAGTTTCAGTAGTTGACAGACAAAAGAGCTATCGTGGCGGTCTTATAATGACCGGAATGGCTGTTGCTGCTGATGCTCTGATAACAAGAACTGCACAGCTGCCTAAGGTCAATTTTGAAGCTCCGTCGCATATAATCGGTACTAACACTATCGACTGCATGAAGAGTGGCTTCCTCTACTCAAACGCTTGTGCTCTTGATGGCATAATTGAGCGTATCGAAGAAGAGCTTGGCGACAAGTGCACTGCTGTTGCTACAGGCGGACTTGCAGAGCTTGTTGTGCCGCTTTGCAAGCGTGACATTATCCTCGACAGTAATCTGCTCATCAAAGGTCTTGGTATCATCTACCGCAAGAATAAGAAGAAGTAAAAAATACACAGTGAGCTTTCTGCTTTTGATAATTCAAGCAGAACTCACTGTGTTTTTTGTTTTAATTAAGAGTTACCGGAAGTCCATTTATTTCAATGGTCGGGTCGTCAATATCTATAAGCAGGCATCTTCTGCCGTCAACAACACTTGTGCGGACTTTATCAGCAGCAGAAGGCTTTATGTTCACGGTTATGCCCGGCGAAGCAAGGACTGTTTTGCTCTCAACAAGATTAGCGGCGGTCAGCGGAGCTGTACCGCAGACTTTTTCATAAACAGGCTCTACCATCTGCACTCTTTCTTCCGGAACACCAATATCGCTCAGCATCTCTTTAAGCTGTAACGGCTCGATAACGGCATTATCAGTCTCATCCTTGCTGTCGTCGACAACTTCCTGTATCTTCTCATTTACAGTTTTTATCAGCATATAGTCGAGGTCGTCACCGACAACGGATTTCAGTATATTCTGGAAACTGGACTTTTCATTCTCCGCCGACATTACGAAAGTACATCCGAGGACTTCCTCGATAATGGAGATATTAGGCTTTTTAGCAGATTTAGTGTAGTACATTACGTGGTTCACATCACTGCTTCTGTTGCTGAAAACAGGGAACAGGAATCCGTCAGACGGAGCTTTGCTGATTATCAGTTCAGTATTGAGCTTTTTAGTTATCTCGTTGTTGAAAGAATCGAAAACAAATCCGTCGCTCGATGTATTTACCGGACATATCGCTGTAAGCAGATAGCGGTATATTTCGTCCTCACCGTCAGCAAATTCGTCATTTTTGTCCTTTCTGCGGACCGTATATGTACAGTATGAAGTAATGACCGCAAATGGACCTTCATAGGCAATGTGATTTGCGATATGGTTGAGGAATTCCTCACAAGCGAGGTCGTCTTTAAGCTCAGAGGTCAGCAGGGTATAGAGTATATGCTGAGGCTGTCCCTCGTCATAGGCTTCATTCGGGAATTCATATTCTACAAATGATTTTCCCACATTTGTATTAAGTACCTTTTTCAGAGTCTCGTCATAAACGTCATGTTCCTCGACAGACATAGTGAGACATGAGCTTGAATTGTGATAGCGGACGTTTTTTTCTGCATCTATGAAAGCTGTAAGAACTCGCTCCATTATGAAAAATCCGCTTTTATCGGAGAAATTCTTTTTTATTTCTGCTGTTTCTTTTTTATTCATGTTGTTCTCCCTTCGATTGGTGGATAAGTTATATTATACTACATGGGGAGAAAAATTTCAAGCAAAAAAAGAAAAGAAAACGCCGAAGGCAGCGTGACGCTGCACCCAGCCACGTTCTCACTTGCTCCGCTCGTTACTCTCTGCGAGGTGGAAAGTCTGCTTTCGCATACATCGGTGATGCGTGACGGTGATTTTGTATGCGAAAGCAGAGTAAAAGTCTCGCAGAGAGTAAGCGAGTTTACGAGCGAAGCGTGATATGGGTGCAGGGATGTTATCCCTGCTTTTATAGTATAAAACATATCAAGCCGCTGCAGCCGTCATTTATTACCCTTTCAAGTGTCTCCTGTATCTTCATTCTTGCATCATTCGGCATCTTGTAGAGCTTACTATGAAGTCCCTCATTCACCAGCTCATGCAGTGACTTTCCAAATATATTCGATTCCCATATTTTTTTCGGGTCATCATCAAATCCGTCAAGCAGATACATCACAAGCTCCTCCGACTGCTTTTCTGTCCCGACTATCGGACTTACTGTCGTATTGATATTCGCCTTCATGAGATGTATAGACGGTGCAGAAGCTTTCAGTCTTACTCCGTATTTTCCGCCCTGTCGGATTATCTTAGGCTCTTCAAGAGTCAGCTCATCAAGTTCCGGCATAACTATGCCATAGCCGGTAGCCTCTACCTCTGCAAGTGCAGGCTCTATCCTCTGATACTTGCGTCTTATCTCGTTAAGCTCCGTGAGCAGCGGCATGAGGTCGCTTTCACTTTCTATCTCTATACCGGTAGTTTCTCCGAGTATCTTATAAAAGAGTGAGCTGTCCAGCTCGGCATTTATGGTCACGGAGCCTTTTCCGAGGTCTATTGAAGCAACCTCCGCTTTAATGATATGCGGACAGTCACTCATAGCTTCTGCGGCACTTGCTGCCTCTCTGACTATCTTAATGTCCTTTGCTGCATTGCGGATGCAATTCTGTATCTCGTCTTTAAGCCAGTGACCTTTTTCAAGAGTGTTTATCCACCTTGCTGTGCGGATATTTATCTCTTTTATCGGGAAAGAAAAAAGTATCTCACGCATTATATCACGGATATTGTCCTCGTCGAGTTCAAGGCAGCTCACCGGCAAAACTTTTGCATCATATCGGTCTGTAAGCTCATCAGCAAGTGCTTTTGTTTCGGGTGAATCCGGCGTAAGAGAATTCAGTATCACCACAAACGGCTTGCCGAGCTCTTTAAGTTCACGGATAACTCTCTCTTCGCACTCCTGATATTCCTCTCTTGGAATATCTGATATAGAACCGTCTGTAGTCACTACAAGACCAATTGTTGAATGGTCTGTTATTACCTTCTGAGTACCTATCTCGGCAGCCATATTGAACGGTATCTCCTCATCGAACCACGAAGTCATGACCATTCTTGGCTGCTCGTTTTCTATGTATCCCAGTGAGCTTGGAACTATATACCCCACGCAGTCTATCAGCCGGACACGAAATTCCGCTCCGTCACCTAAATCAACTGTAACCGCTTCCTCCGGTATGAATTTAGGTTCTGTGGTCATGATAGTTTTTCCTGCTGCCGACTGCGGAAGTTCATCTATAGCTCTTTCACGCTTATAACCTCCGGATATATTCGGTATGACCAGAGTTTCCATAAACCTTTTTATAAAGGTGGACTTTCCTGTTCTTACGGGTCCAACTACGCCTATGTAAATGTCACCGCCTGTACGTTCGGCGATATTGCTGTATATATCTTTTACCATGTTATGCTCCTTTTCAATTTTTTCAATTTATAATGGGTATGAGAAGCATACCGCCGTTTTCTATTTTGTCTCCGTCAATGTCGTTTTCCTCTCTTACAGCGTCAACACTCGTGCTGTAACGCTTTGCGATGTCCCATATATCCTCATTTTCAGCACCATAGTACAGCTTCATCGAATAGTCGCCGTCACGTTCTTTCTTCGCAGTATCATCGATAGATATATCCGTTACAGCATTTACTACTGAACTGCCTGAAACCGATATTTCTGCCGATATATCTGCCTTTGCCGACAATATTCCCTCTGATGTGATGTTATACGATACCTCCCGCACCTTTATATCTGATGTTAAACTGCTTCCTGATATATCATCTCCGAGTTCAATAGTTTCCTCGAATGCTTCGTCCTTGTCAGGCATTATCATCATACCTGATGCATCCTTTGCTGCCATTGAGTATGTAAGCATACCTGTTATTACCACACTGTGACCGTCGTCGGCAATGCGTGTATTTATATTCTTCGGTACACACCACATCGCATACACTTTCTCAGGTACCTGTTCGCCCTCCGCTATGCGAACATTGCTTCTGAAACTTTCGCTGTATATGACCGGTATCTGCTCGGTCTTTATCTCTGATATTGATAATTCACATGGATATACCGTGGAATATGCGTCCGTTACCAACATTGCTGAACCCGTCTTTACTGCACTGCATTTTATCCTGAGTTCAGCTTCACATCTCAGCATCCTGTTATCTCCATTTTTTCCGGATGCCGGTGTTACATCACAGCTGACTACCTCTGTCGTTATACTGCAATCAAAACTTTCGTCTATTTCATCTATATCCATTATCTGACTGAATGGCAGCGAAAATACCATAAGCTCCGCTGCACCCTCTCCGTCACTTTCACAGGCATAAAGCACTTTTGCTTCAAGTTCTCCTTTAACAAGCAGCTTTCCGGATATAAGCTTGTTCTCAATATCATTTGCAGTACAGCGTACTCCTATTATGCTCATTATAGAAGGCTGGGCAGGCGAAAGCTCTGTCTCTTCACTTATCCGCATCACCTTTTCTATAGTCATGGTCTTCGCTGCAAAACGTACGGGCATTTTCCTCAGCTGGATATTCATTCCCTCTGCATCCGTTATGACCTCCTGCTCCTTTTCACCGGTCACTTTTATCTTGACCGATACCGCTCCCCTTATATCCAGACGTCGTTTGTTTACTGCCCTGTAATTCACAAAGCCGGTCTTTGGAATAAGTTCTATCGCTGCATTATCACAGTCCCTGCCTATGTCGACCGTCTTTGAAAAACTCTGCGTCTGACTTACACAGCGTATCACTGTATCTTCTTCTCCGCAGTAAAGCACCTTTATGTCACAGCGAAGCTCGTAATTCAGCTTATCTCCATTTATTGAGCTGTTCGTTATCACCGGCTCTATCCGACAACGGATAAGTCTGAATATATCAGGATAATAGTCGGGAAGTATGTAGTCCAGTTCTACACTCTGCTCCTGTATGCCGTCATATATGCACTCTGCCGCAGGTACTGTCTCTCGGTTTATCTTAAATTCCATGGGTGACCTCCTTGATTTTTGCTTTGTTATATCTTATTCACAAGAAGGTACAAGTATTCCTTGTTTTATACTTAATATATTGCTCCCCCAACTAAACCTTGCCAGAAAGGCAAAGTTTAATTAGGAGAGCAATAAAAATGGACTTCCCGTTCCGGAAAGTCCACTCTTTCTTACTTATAAAACAAAACCGCAGCTTAGTTTCCTAAACTGCGGTCTGGAGCTGATGATCGGACTTGAACCGACGACCTACGCCTTACCAAGGCGTTGCGCTACCGACTGTGCCACATCAGCACCAACTCAACGAATAATATTATACAACAAAGCGTGTAGAAAGTCAATAGGGGGACTAATATTTTTATATGTTAACAATAATTATGCTTGACAGACCGGTGAGAAGTGTGATATTATAGAAGAAATAAAGGCGATGAAGGGAATAAACCGTGGCAAGGAGCATTTTCAGAGAGTTTCCGGTCGGTGGGAGGAAACAATGCAGTCACAGGAGCTACATCCCGGAGCAGTCGTGCTGAACTTGAAGTAGGTGCGGACGGGTAAGCCCGTTACAGCTTAAAGAGGTCGGGCGGAAGTCCGGCGAACCGGGGTGGTACCACGAGTAAATTCGTCCTCGTACAGTAATTCTGTACGGGGATTTTTTAATTAATGGTATCATAAATGGAAGGTCGTGATAAAAATGAGGTCGGAAAACGAGCTCATGGCTTATTGCATCAAATCAAATGAAAATACATTAATAATAAAATAAAAACAAGGAGAATTTGATTATGACTACTTTTGAAGAACTCAAACGCAGAGGGCTGCTTGCACAGCTCACAGACGAAAAAGAGATAGAGGAGCTTGTTAATGCCGGAAAAGCTACATTCTACATTGGCTTTGACCCAACAGCAGACTCACTCCACGTAGGTCACTTCATGGCACTCTGCCTTATGAAGAGACTCCAGATGGCAGGAAACAAGCCTATCGTACTCATTGGCGGCGGTACTGCAATGATCGGTGACCCTTCCGGAAAAACTGATATGCGTAAAATGATGACTCCTGAGACTATTCAGCACAACGTTGACTGCTTCAAGAAGCAGATGAGCCGTTTCATCGACTTTGCTGATGACAAGGCTATAATCGTAAACAATGCAGACTGGCTCATGAAGCTCAATTATATCGAGCTTCTCCGTGATGTCGGAGCTCATTTCAGCGTTAACCGTATGCTCTCACACGAGTGCTACAAGCAGAGAATGGAAAGAGGACTCACTTTCCTCGAATTCAACTACATGATAATGCAGAGCTACGACTTCCTCGAACTCTTCCAGAAGTACGGATGCAATATGCAGTTCGGCGGA
This sequence comes from Ruminococcus sp., assembly GCA_017543335.1. Lineage (GTDB taxonomy): Bacteria > Bacillota > Clostridia > Oscillospirales > Ruminococcaceae > Ruminococcus. Next base: position 3,907 of record JAFYGE010000053.1, on the reverse strand, counting down.
GATGACCAGTGGGCAAATATGCTCGGCGGTACAGAGCTCATAAGAAGAAAGCTTGGCAAGGATGCTTACGCAATGACTATCACACTTCTCCTCAATTCTGAGGGCAAGAAAATGGGCAAGACCGAAAAGGGAGCAGTATGGCTCGACCCAGAAAAAACTTCTCCATACGAATTCTTCCAGTACTGGAGAAATGTTGCTGATGCTGACGTTATCAAGTGCCTTAAAATGCTCACATTCGTACCTGTAGAGCAGATTGAGGAAATGGAAAAGACTATGGAAGGAGCTCAGTTCAATGCAGCTAAGGAGCTTCTTGCTTACGAGCTCACAAAGCTTGTTCACGGCGAAGAGGAAGCTGAAAAGGCTAAGGCAGCAGCAAAGGCACTCTTTGGCGGAAGCGGTAATGACGCAAATATGCCTGTAGCAGAGATAGACTCAGCTGACCTTACTGACGGATGCATTGGTCTTCTCAATCTGCTTGTAAAGTCCGGACTTGCACCTTCTGTATCAGAGGCAAGAAGACTTGTACAGCAGGGTGGAATCACAGTAAATGATGAGAAGATGACTGATGCTAAAGCACAAATAAAGCTTGAAGGCGAAACAATAGTCCGCAAGGGCAAGAAGGCTTTCAAGAAAGTTGTAGTTAAATAAAAAAGAAAAATTTAAACGCCGAAGGCGGACATAATGAGAGTCCAGAGAGAGGTTCTCTCTCTGGCGGGAAGGTGTACGAGGAAGGGCAGAGCCCTTCCTAAAAAGCAGTCCAGCGAGCAAAGCAACGCTGGACGGACGGCTCGTAGTACTTCCCCCAGCTTGACTGGCATAATAAATAAGGGCGAACCATATTTCAGGTTCGCCCTTTTTGTCGGTCAAGCCGAGGGGAGCGATGCGGACGGTCCGTAAAAACTCGCTACGCTGTTTTTACTACTTCTAAGGGGAGGCTCTGCCTCCCCTCGTACACCCTACCGCCAGAGAGAGACCATCTCTCTGGACTCTCATTATGTCCACCTTCGGCGTTTTTTATCTTATTTTTTTAGTCCTGATTTTATCCCTTTTATTATTATCTCTCTCGCCTTTATCGCTTCATCTTTCGTCAGCGGCGGAGTGTCTCCGAGTGGGTACTCTATACCTAAATTCTCATATTTCGGCTTCGCCATATCATGATATGGCAGTACATCCAGAGCTTTAAGATTCTTCAGTGTCGCAAGAAACTCCCCAAGGCGAAAAAGTTCTCCCTCATCGTCAGTTATCCCCGGCACTACTACGTGTCTTATCCAGACAGGTATGCCCTTATCTCTCAGATGTTCAGCAAACGCAAGTATATTGCGGTTTGTATGTCCTGTGAGCTTCTTATGCTCCTCATCGTCGATATGTTTTATATCCAGCATAACGAGATCGGTATATTCAAGCACCTCGTCAACTTTTGCAGTATTATTAGGATCGAAACATCCTGCGGAAGTATCAAGACAGGTGTGTATTTTTTTTTCTTTAGCCATGCGGAAAAGCTCGGCAAGGAACTCCGGCTGAGCGAGCGGCTCGCCGCCTGTAGCAGTTATTCCGCCTGATTTCAAGAATTCTTTATACGAATCATACTCTTTCAGGAGCTCCTCTGCGGTCACTTCTCTGCCGCCGTCGAAAGCCCATGTATCGGGGTTGTGACAGTATTTGCACCTCAGCGGACATCCCTGAAAAAACACAACAAAACGTACTCCCGGACCATCTACTGTTCCGAAACTCTCTGTAGAATGTATCCGTCCTTTAATCATTTTTATTCCTCCTTATATATTCAAGCAGAGCTGACCTGTCATTAGGCAGTTCTTCTGTTATCACCTTTTCGAGCAGTTCATCCAGTATCTCCCCTATCACACATCCTCTGAATCCGGCGGTAATAAGGTCACTTCCATTCACAGCAAGTCCGGAAACTGTCCTGCACTTGTCATTATCGACTATCTCATGTCCTATAGAGATCAGTTCATCGAAAAAGATATTTTCCTCAGCTACGAATTCATTTTTTCCCAGATTATCACACTTTTTCATTTCCATAAGTACAAAAAACAGTTCATCGCCTATACTGTTCATCATCCGTTTGACATCAGCTTTCGTGCGAAGCTTTGCACTGTGATTTACAATTAGTTTGACCGTTGTATCTATGGACTTGCTGTCGTAACGAAGTCTTTTCATTATCTCTTTTGTCATATCAGCACCTACACTATCGTGTCCTTTGAAATGTCCTCTTCCTGTTTCATCGAAAGTCGCACACGCAGGCTTGGCAATATCGTGGAAAAACAACGCTCGTCGGAGCATCATATTTTCTGCCGGAGCTGTCTCCATTGCACGCAGGATATGCTCCCATACCGTGTACTTATGATATGGTGAACGCTGGTCAAAGCCAATACTCGGAGCAAATTCCGGTATCACAGAAAGTATCACATCACTATATTCCAGCAGTACTTCAACAGCTCCCTTGCCGCAAATCAGTTTATCCAGCTCCTCACGCACACGCTCTGCGGAGATTTTTTTCAGTTCTCCGCACATACTGTGTATCGCCATGCTCGTCGCAGGGTCTATGGAAAATCCGAGCTGAGAGGCAAATCTTACCGCACGAAGTATACGAAGAGCGTCCTCACCAAAACGTTTTTCCGGAATCCCCACACAACGTATTACTCCGGCTGAAATATCGTCCCTGCCCCCGAATGGGTCGACCATATTTCCTCGCACATCCATAGCTATAGCATTCATAGTGAAGTCACGGCGAGCGAGGTCTTCATTTATATCACCCGTGAAGTGCACCTCATCCGGACGGCGGCTGTCACTGTAATCACCGTCAATGCGATAAGTAGTTACTTCATATTCCTTCCACACCGTAACAGTCCCATGTTTAAGTCCTGTAGGGATTATATTTTTTTCACCGAAAACAGCGATAGTCTGCTCTGGTCTTGCTGATGTTGTGATGTCGATGTCATGCATACTGCGGCCCATGATAGAGTCCCTTACGCATCCGCCGACATAGTAAGCCTCATATCCGGCATTCTCCAACTTTATGAGAAGCTCTTTGCTTTTTTTATCCAGAACATCACCCTCTTTCTACTTTCCAGTAGTACCGTCTGCCGGACTCCGGAAAATCGTCCATTACTCCATGTTCAGGGTCAAAAAAAGTCCCATAGGCATAAAGTGACCAATGCCAGCATCTCGGAGTTTCCAGACTAAGCACACAAAGCTCCGGAAGCTCATCTTTCTTACTTACCTGTATTCTTTCATCTGACACCCTGCATCCGAAATGTCTGAGCACATATTTCATCTCTTTAAGAGTGGTTTCACGGTCATTATCAAGGAAATCGACTATTTCCTCCGCAGTCTTTCCGAGTATCATCGCAAGCACTGCCTGTCCGCACTGTAAGTCAGTGGGTTCATGAATATATCTTATATTTTCCATTATTCTCACCTTCACTACCATTATACCACATTTTTTTCTTCATTTCCAGTATATATATCTTTTTCCTTGACCTTATGCTCCGTAATATGATATAATGAATGCAAAGCATTCATTATAATTGATTAAAACCCCTTTGCAGATACGTGCTGTGACACAGCACTCCCTGCAAATCGGGCAATTATATCATATCACTTCGCTTAATGATATAATAAATGCAAAGCATTCATTTCAGTCTGTTGAAAAAGTATTGATTCTTTAGGGGACGCCCTCTCGTGCAGGGCGTCCGCCTCTTCAAAAACAGTCCACCGGACTGTTTTTGAATTCACCCCTTGCGGAGCGTTTTGCGGCTATATGTGGGGCTTTGCCCCACACCCCACAAGGGCTGTCAGCCCTTGACCTGACCAAAGGGATAATAGGCTAACCGCCACGTCCCCTTTGTCACTTCGTGACATCTCCCCACACAGTGGGGAGTCACTCTTT
>JAFYGE010000052.1 GCA_017543335.1 Ruminococcus sp. | reverse complement strand
TGAACGAGTATCCGTCGTACCATTGCTTCATCATTTCAAAATCAGCATTATTCTTCTTGCAAAGCTCACGCACTTCATCTTCGGTAAACCCGACATATCCGCCGAAATCACGGGGATTGATCATTGTGAATTCCTCAAAATCAGATATTGCTGACTGAGAGCCGTCCTTCTTTATGGGAAGAATACCTGTCATATAAGCAGCAGCTACAACTTTTGGCGTGAAAGCTATGTTTTTGAACCATTCACGCAGCAGGTCAAGGTATTGATTCTGAGTAGCAGGTTCGTCCTTTGCTTCTCTTATTACTGCATCCCATTCGTCGATTATAAATACAAACTTTCGTCCCGGTTCATCTTTAGTTCCTTCAACGCACCGTAGAATACACTCTGTCAGGGGCATATCAGGTCTGAGGTGCGAATGAGTTTCGATCAGTTCCTTTTGAAGTGCTTCTGTTATCATATTAGGTACATCAGAAAGCGGACGCTGAGTTCTTCTTGCAACGGAGACAAAGCTTGTTACATCAAAGCAAATTACGTTATATTGGTTCAGATGCTTTGTATATGACTTACACTTGGCGATTTTTTTATCATCAAAGAGGACGTGGGAATCACAAGAGCAGTCATAATACGCTGACAAAGTTTGTGCAGCGAAGGATTTTCCGAAGCGTCGCGGTCTGCTTATGCAGACGAGATTGTTATTAGTACCGATTCTTGCATTTATCAAGTCGATAAGTTTAGTCTTATCCACATATTCGGAGTTGTATATCCTCTGAAATGCACTATTTCCGGGATTTACATATATTCCCATAGTTACTGCTCCTTTCTTGAGTATTCATTGTACTCATTATATCATTAATTATCAGAAATATCAAGACTGTTTATACAATTCTTTTATATAAATCTGCGGACTATAAAAAAAGCACAGCCAACTCAAATAAGTCAACTGCGCTTTCGTATTAAGCATTTTTCAGATTAGCAAGCAAAAGCCCCTCTGTATTTCTGCACAGGTCTTCACTTCCTGAGAGAAAGAACACGACCTTACACTTAGGCGATTCGGCTTTACTCAGCAGAAGAGAGGTAAGCTTGCTTTGGTCATAAAGCTTTTGCTCCTCATTGGTCAGCCAGACCGCTATATAGCCCTTGTCTCGATTATCGTCTATCTCCATTTGCTCAGCTCCTTGAATAAGTAGAGTAAAGCCTGTAGTAGCACGACCGAGATATACCAAGCTCTCGCTTTATATCTGCCTTGTTTCTGCTAAGCCTGTCCAGTTCCTTAATAACCAAGGTGTCTCCCTTACGAAGTATCTGCCGTTTGAGATATTGATATCCTTCACGTTCGGTATCTTTACCTGAGGCTTTATCGATGATAATGTTCTGCTCTTGTACTCCAAACTTAATCAGAGCTTCAAGCTGTCTATCTTCGTTTTGCTCACGGCTGGATACACGGGCGTAGCCATAGGTTCGATTGTCCATAATACCTCCAATCTGTCCCCAAAAGTGGTGGCAACTTTCGGAACGTCTCAAAAGTCAAAACGCCACTTTTTAGGACGCTTTTTTCGCTATTTTTCAGGTGTCCCATAAAGTAAACTTTTTGGGACTTCAAAAT
>JAFYGE010000051.1 GCA_017543335.1 Ruminococcus sp. | reverse complement strand
GTACTGAATCTGCTTGGATATTTTCCGCCATCTTGCACAGAAATCCCTTGACATACGTCAGTATGCCTGCGGAATTTCTATACAATCTGACGAAAAATCTCACGGTGCATCTTCAGCACAATCTTTGTGCGGTATTGCCTTAATTGAAATAATTTCTAATGAATTTCATGTATATATTATATCATACATATGATATAATTTCAATAGATAATTATTGAATTGTGTATAAAAATTTATATAATAGAGCCTAAAAAGGTCACAGGAAAATATATCCTGTGACCTTTAAAATTACTTCATATCAGCTATCTTTTCAACAGCATCATTGAGCCAATCGCCCTCGAAAAGCTCTATAGTACCCTGATCGCACATCTTTGCGAGCTGAGTATCAACAGGGAGCTTAGCAAGTACAGGGATATTGTACTGTGCAGCGATCTCGTCAATATGACTTTCACCGTAAATACTGTGACGCTTGCCGCAGTCAGGACATTCATAATAGCTCATATTCTCAATGATACCGAGGATCGGAATATTCATAAGCTGAGCCATTTTTACAGCTTTTTCAACTATCATTGAAACAAGTTCCTGAGGTGAAGTAACAATAACGATACCGTCGACTGGAAGTGACTGGAAAACAGTAAGCGGAACATCGCCTGTTCCCGGAGGCATATCAACAAAGAGATAATCAATATCTTTCCAGATAACATCGGTCCAGAACTGTTTTACAACACCGGCTATAACAGGACCTCTCCATACAACAGGGTCACTTTCGTTTTCGAGAAGAAGATTAATGGACATTATATCCAGTCCCATTTTGGACTTAGCAGGGATAATACCGAATTCGCAGGCTTCTGCCTTTTCGTGTATTCCGAATGCTTTAGGAACAGAAGGACCGGTAATATCAGCGTCCATGACTCCGACATTTTTGCCGAGTCTCTGCATAGAAACAGAGAGAAGGGAAGAAACCATGGTCTTACCAACTCCGCCCTTACCGCTGACAACACCGATAACCTTACCGATATTACTCATCTGATTAGGCTTTTCGATAAAGCTCTGAGGTTCAGTTCTGCTTGAACAGTCGCTGCCGCAAGTAGAGCAGTCATGTGTGCATTCACTCATTAATAACACTCCTTAAATGTAATACTCTTTATATTATACCTCAATTAGAGGATTTAGTCAAGCTCAGCGGAATTTTGTTCGATCGGGTAGAGCTTATTCATTATTTCCTTGTGTTCGGATGTATAATAAGGCGGGACATCACAGGTCAGTTTAGTTATTATCTTATCGGATGTATCCATAGCCTCTTTAGCCTCATCTATCCTTCCAAGCTCATAAAGGTACCTTGCTTTATCCAAATACAGGGAAGAGTGCTGATAAAAGTTGATATTCAGGTTAGGTGACTGAGCTTTGCCGCCGAGGTCTTTTTCTACAAAATATATCCATACTTCCAGTTGCTCCAGAGCACCTTCAAGGTCACCTGAAACATACCTGTCGTAAATGACTAAGGAAATATAAGCGATCATACTCTGATAGTTTTTGTTTGAAATTTCATAGATATCGGGATTTTCGTCAAGCAATTTGTAGAAGTCTGTAGTGCTGCCGAAATGAATAACAAAATTGAATCTCATGTAAAGCATATCCGTGAGAATATTCTCTTTGGGATTGAACATTTTTTCAGCTTCAGCAAGATCATTGTACGTCATCTGAGCGTCGTTTCTTAAAATATAGGTGTAAAATCGTGACAGCAGCAGAGAGAATCTGTTGAAGTGTTTTCGTTCAGTAGTCATACACATATTGATTTGAGAAAGAAATGCATCAGAGCATATCTCTCTTGACTTAATGCCGTGCAAATGTGCATATTTATTTATAAATCTGCCTATTTTCAGAGCCTTTTTAATGCCATAGTCTTTTTTAGACGCTATAAAAGCAGCTATGTACGGCATTGAACTCATGAGAAGAAAATCAATTATCAATATTAAGAAGAAAGTCGGAAAAAATGGAATATCGATTGCAAAAATAGCTATGATAGAGATGATAGTTAGGAAAAGAGTTGAATAAAATATTGCTTTGACAAATTTTGATACCTTTACCGCTTTTTGCTCTTTTTCATTGTACAGCTTTTGTACTGTTTCTTTAGACACAATATTCATACAGTCACCTCAGGCTTATCTGTACTTGTAAACAGTTGCAGCCTCAAAGCCGTCGAGCAGAGTAGTCATCTTGCCGAAAGCCATACCGGTACCCTTAGCTACGCAGTTTATCGAGTCTTTAGCGATATTGCAGTTGATACCAAGAGTTCTCTTTATGAGCTGAGGAAGTCCGCCGAGCAGAGCTCCTCCTCCGGTCATTAAAAGACCATTGTCGTAAATATCACCTACAAGCTCCGGCGGAGCATCTTCAAGGACTTTTCTTATAGCTTCCATTATAGCGAATGTATCATCCTCTATAGCCTCGAAGAGTTCGGTTTCGCTGAGAAGCACCTGTGCAGGAAGTCCTTTCAGCAGGCTTCTTCCCTTAACGATATATGTTATCTCGTCGTTAGGGTCATAGAGATTGCAGAGCTCCATTTTTACATTTTCAGCAGTACGTTCGCCGATAAGGAGCTTGTACTTATTCTGCATATACTTTATGATAGAACGGTCGATAGAGTTTCCGGCAGTCTTTATGGTGTGAGAAGTTACAACGCCGTTCATTGAGACTATAGCAACGTCGGTAGTACCGCCGCCGATATCAACAATAAGGTGTCCCTTAGCTTTAGTGATGTTTACACCTGCACCTATCATAGCAGCGATAGGCTCCTGTATGAGGTAGACCTGTCTTGAACCGGCACTCTTTGCAGCGTCAACTACAGCACGGCTTTCAATGTCTGTTATGAATGAAGGTACGCATATGATTATACGTGGCTTTATAAGCTGATGACCTGTTATTTTGAGTATGAACTCACGTATCATACTATGAGCGAGGTCGTCATCGGAAATAACTCCCGAGCTTATCGGACGGGCTACGGCGATATAATCCGGATTGCGTCCTATCATTTCATAGGCTTCTTTACCTACAGCAAGGACTCTTTCAGTTCTTGTATTATATGCGATAACAGAAGGCTCGCTAAGTACGACTCCTTTGTTTCCCATAGTCATAACGATATTAGAGGTACCTAAATCGATACCGATGTCTGTATTAGCCATTTTATTATCCTTCCTTTATAATTGTTCTTGTTGCTTTCCCGAGCTGATAGTTTCCAGCACTTCAAGAATAGACTCGCCGCTGTTTTCGCATTCGCTCATATCAAAAGGCAGTTCTTCGCTGTCTGATGAATCAGTATTTTCAGAGTTGTCTATCATTTCTTTCAGGCAGGTATATCTTTTTGAGCCTCGGTTGTTGTCCACCATTTTATATATTTCGTCTTCTTTGCCGATGATGATGAGCATTTGTTTAGCTCTCGTAACGGCAGTATACAGCAGACTTCTGTATGCGAGTTTATTGAATCCGCCCATAAGCGGCATAATGACGTAATCGAATTCACATCCCTGACTTTTATGTACTGTAACTGCATAAGCAAGTTCAAGCTGAGTAAGCTGATCGAAGGTGTAAGCAGAAACACGTCCGTCAAAATCAACAGTTGCTATTCTGTCGAGGTTATTCACGGAAAGAATACGGCCTATATCACCGTTGAAAACGCCGGTACCCTGTTCGTCATTTTTACGCCAGATAATGTCGTAATTATTTTTGGTCTGCATGACCTTGTCGCCCTCACGGAAGATATAGAGGTAACCTTTGTGCTCGCTTTTATTTTTTGCCGGAGGATTCAGCTTCTCCTGAAGCAGTCTGTTAAGCTCTACCGTACCCAATGTACCTTTTTTGGAGGGACAGAGTATCTGTATATCATTTACAGGGTCGATCTTATAGGCATTTGGCAGGCGTGTGACTGAAAGGTCAGACACAAGACCGGCAGCCATATAAGGGTCACTTCTTTTGAAGAAAAAGAAGTCGCTGTCTTTTCTGGAGAGGTCGGGGTATTCACCCGAAACAATGAGGTGAGCGTTGGTAACGATGCAACTTTTCTGAGCCTGACGGAATATCTCTTTAAGAGCGATAACAGGTATTTTTCCGCAGGATATGAGGTCAGCGAGCAGATTTCCTGCACCTACTGAGGGAAGCTGGTCGCTGTCGCCCACCATTATGAGTTTGCATCCAAGTCTTACTGCACGCAGTAATTTCTCAAAGAGTATCACGTCGACCATTGACATCTCATCTATCACAAGCACATCGCAGTCCAGAGGATTGTTTTCGTTATGTGCGAATGTGAGCTTACCGCCGCTGTCGTAGACTACTTCAAGAAGGCGATGAATAGTTTTAGCCTCATTGCCGGTGAGGTCAGACATTCGTTTTGCGGCTCTTCCCGTAGGAGCGGCGAGCATTACACGGCTGCCTTTTTTCTCAAAAATGGAAATTATGGCATTAAGTGTAGTGGTCTTACCGGTACCCGGACCTCCGGTGAGTATCATCAGTCCTCGTGAGACCGCCATAGTTATAGCTTTTTTCTGAAGTGATTCATATTTTATATTATGTTCTTCTTCCTCGATAGAGATGAGAGTGTCATAATTGAAATCTTCCGGAGAAGTAAATGCACGGAGTATATTTATTCTGTCAGCAATAAAGCTTTCAGCGTAGAAATAGTCCGGCAGATAAACGTACTCACGATTTTTCTTCCAGTATTCAAACAGCTCGTTATCGTCGAGAGCCTCGTTGTAGGCGGAATAGAAGTCTGATTCGGAAATATCGAGGAATTTCTGAGCTTTTTCGCATAGGATAGAAAGCGGAAGACAGCTGTGTCCTGCTGATGCATTTGCTTTGAGGATGTACTGAGTTCCGGCGATTATTCTTTTTTCGGAATTCTTTTCAAAATGCATATCGACTGCGATAGAATCAGCCTTTTCAAAATCAAGTTCGATGTTTTCTCCGCACAGGATGTATGGATTGTTTTTGAGCAGCTCCATAGAATCCGTGCCGAATTTTTTGTATGTATTCATTGCGTAGTACGACCTGATATCGTACTGAGACAGAAAAGACATTATGCATCTGAGTGAGAAAAGTTTCTGAGCCTCAACAGCTATCTCCTCACATTTTGCTTTTGAAATGCCTTTTATTTCGCACAGTCTGAAAGGTTCGTTCTCCATAATGTCGAGAGTTTTTTCACCGAAAACGGAGATTATCTTTTTTGCAAGCCCCGGTCCGATACCCTTTATTGCACCGGAAGCAAGATATTTTTCAATATTAGCAACTGTGTCGGGAAGCTTTCTTTCGCAGTAGACAGCCCTGAACTGAGTGCCGAATCTCTGGTGGGTGGTATAGTTGCCTTCAAGGATAAGACCTTCGCCCTCCTCGACATCGCCGAGCTCGCCAACGGCAGTAATAAGCTCTCCGCCTGCATCAAGGTCAACAACGGCATAGCCGTTATCAGTATTCTTGAACAGAACGTTCTCCACAGTACCTTCTATGTGAAGCAGTTTTTCTTCCAATATCTTCACCTCCTGAGCGATGACCGCATAAATACACATCTTATATTATACTATGTTTTTATCTGAATTGCAAATATTTCAGACAATTTTTTTGGCATTTCCTCAATGGAAATAAATTCTGCGTAACTAAAATTATCGCAGAACTTATTGCAGAAATTTATGTACTGCTCTCCGGCGTCGATATTTACGAGCAAAACACGGTCTATGGCAGAAGTTGAGCTGCTGAAAAAGTGGGAGAGATCGTCCAGTTTCTGTAGTATATCCGGGTCGTTAGCGGATATTGGTATGACTGCCGTAACGATAGGGGGAGCTGGTCTGAGTTTGGAACAGCAGAATATGCAGAAGAGTTCGATGCCGGTTATAGTCAGCATGATAGCTGATGTGATGATAATATCTTTATCCATTTCATACACCTCCTGATATATAATATTCATAGGAGAAAACAATGTGAATAAAATGGCAAAGCAGAAAAAAGTCCAGCAAATCAAACTATGCTGGACTATTACAATATAGAATATATTATTTTACTATATGCGGCTTTTGTTTTATTTTTTTCAGCAGGATTAGGAATACTGCCAGCTCGATAAGAAATGTAGTAGACCACGATATAGCATAAGAAAGATAAAGACATTTCAATGTATGGTATTCAGGTATCTGGAATATCGTATATATCCATACTATTCTTAGTCCGCAAACACCTGCGATAGTAATTATCATAGGCAGTACTGAGTAGCCGAGTCCACGTATAAGTCCGGTAGTAACGTCCATAAGTCCGCAAAGGAAATACGGGAGGCAGATATAGGTAAGTCTTGTAATGCCTACAGCGATAGCCTCATCGTCACCGGGGATATATATCGACAAAAGCGGATGACCTGCAAGTCTTGCAATTCCGCCGAGTACAGCTCCGGTAATAAAAACAGATGAAAGGCATATGACCATTGTTTTCTTTATTCTGTCGAGCTTGCCTGCACCGTAATTCTGACCTGTGAAGTTGATAGAAGTCTGACTGTATGCGTTCATTGACATATATACAAATCCCTCGATACTTCCGGCGGCTGCGTTTCCTGACATAACTACAGAGCCAAATGAGTTTACCGATGATTGTATTATTACATTTGATATTGCGAATAACGAACCCTGAACTCCGGCAGGGAAACCTATCTGGAATATTCTTTTCAGCTGACGGCTGTAAATACGCATTTTGCGAAGCTCTAATTTGCAGGCATCGTCCCTGAGTATAAGAGCACGTATAACAAGGATTGCTGATACTACCTGTGAGATAGTTGTTGCAAGAGCAACTCCGGCAACATTCATTTTAAATACGATAACGAATATAAGGTTGAGTATAACATTGATAATTCCGGCTGATGTAAGAAAATAAAGCGGACTTTTTGTGTCTCCGGCAGCACGGAGAATAGCGGCACCGAAATTGTACAGCATACTTGCGGTTATACCACAGAAATATATCCTCATGTATTTGGTTGAAAGCCCTATTACATCGTCCGGAGTTCCCATGAGAGACAAAAAAGTTCTTGCACCAAATACACCGACAACAGTCAGGATAGCTCCGCTGATGAGTGCAGCCGGTATGGCAGTATGTACAGTCCTGCGTACATCCTCACTTTTTCCCGCACCAAGTCCGTGAGCGACGGTAACTCCGGCACCGACAGAAAGTCCTATAAAAAGATTTATTATGAGATTGATTATAGCTCCCGTAGCTCCGACGGCTGCCACTGAAACGCTTCCGCAGTATCTTCCGACAACAACAAGGTCAGCAGTATTGAATAAGAGCTGTAAAATACCGGTAAGAATTATAGGTATTGTATAGAAGATTATGTTTTTCAGAAGAGGTCCCTGCGTCAGGTCTTTTGCATTATTTGCCATAAAATTACTCCTGTTCATTTAAAGTTTGTCTTTTTATTCTGACAAAACAAAAACTCCCCGAAAACTTTAGTTTCCCGGGAGATAACCGTCTATGATTTACGAAATAAATTACAATATAGTTAGTGCCATTTCAAAAGCTCCTGATACAATCATAAACTTTTCTTCCAATTAATTATATCATATATGTATGTGATTGTCAATAGAAAAATGTGCTTATAACACGGCAGAGAAAATGGATATTATAAAGCGATTATGTAAATTAACTGCAAATTTTATGGAGTATGTGTTTACATAGATGATAAAATATGTTATTATAATAAGGAGCTTAATGCAATAAAACAGGAGATGATTAATATGAGATTAGATGGATTTGGATTAATGGTAAATGATATGGGAAAAATGATAAGATTCTACAGGGACGTACTTGGATTCGAGATAAAAGAAGCTGAGGATACCAATAACGTCTATCTTGTTAAGGACGGTACATTGTTCCTTCTTTATGGACGTAAAGACCTTGAAACATTGACATCAAATAAATTTGAATATACAAAGCGAATAAACGGACATTTCGAGATAGCCCTATATGTCGACACTTTTGAAGAGGTGGATGAGGAATATGAGAGAGTATTGCAGGAAGGTGCAGTTTCTGTGATGCCGCCGACTACAGAGCCGTGGGGACAGAGAACTTGTTATATTGCTGATCCGGAGGGAAATTTAATAGAGATAGGCTCCTTCGACAGACCGTTTGAAAGATGATTAGCGGAGGTAAAAATGGCTAAAAATAAATTTAAGGGACTCGCAGTTGTGGAGGCACTGATAATCATGGCACTTTCAGGAGAGCTTTCATGGCAGGTCTTTCTGAAGGACAGATTCGGAAAAGATCCTGAAGCAGTGACAACAAGTGCAGAAGTTTCTGATGAACCGCAGGTAAGAACTCGTGCAGTCATAGAAAAAGAAGAGAGTATATATCAGCTTGACGGAAAAAAGATACTTATGAACGACAGTACATACGGCGAGATATTCTGGCCTGTATTCTCAGATGTTCCGGCTTGTAAGCTCGATATGGAGTCGATAGTTACACGAAACGGCTATTCGTTTTACCGTGAGGGCGGAAAGGTGACGTCTATCGCAGGTGTCGACGTATCTGACTATCAGGGTGAGATAGATTGGAAAAAAGTCAAAGAGTCCGGTATAGACTTTGCTATGATAAGAATAGGCTACAGGACCTACGGCGGCGGAGATATAACTCTTGATGAAAATTTTCAGAAGAATATAAAAGCAGCAGACGAAGCTGGTTTAAAGGTGGGAGTTTATTTCTTCTCACAGGCACTTAATGAAAAAGAAGCTATTGAAGAAGCTGATAAGGTGATCGATGCTATAGCCGGCTACAATATAACATATCCTGTTGTATACGACTGGGAGCTTATTTACGGTGATAATGCACGTACTGACAAGATAACTGTTGAAGAGCTTGCAGACAGCTGTATAGCTTTTTGCGAGAGGGTAAAGTCGGCAGGATATAAGCCTATGATTTATCAGAATAAGAGTACCGCTATGTTCAAGCTCGACCTTCCCCGACTTAAAGACTATGACTTCTGGCTTGCCGAATACGATAAAAAGCCTACATATTACTATGACTATCAGATGTGGCAGTATTCATCTACCGGAACAGTTCCCGGCATCAACGGTGAAGTTGACCTTAATATAAGTTTCAAGGACTATAGTGTGGCATGATGATAAAAAAGTCTGAAAGCAGTTTTTAGCTGTTTTCAGACTTTTTTTATGTGAGAAAACTTGGATATTGTGATCTGAAGCTGGAATTGCAGCATGGCATAGAGCTATAGGACAAATCTATAACAAGCCATATAAAATAAAGATTGGACAAACCTACTAAGTCGATGTATAATATAAACATACCAAACGAAAACTGCTGAAAGGAGCGGTGATAAAATGATAAAGAATACGCTTGATAAGCTCCGCTCTGTTGTGAATGGAACTGATCGAATGTGTAAATTTCAGCGATGTTGAAAAAGTATAAAGTTCAGGAATAGAGATCGATTTTTAATATATATTTGATTATCAGGAGGAAATTATAATGGCTAATAATAAATTACATTTTGAGACACTTCAGCTTCACGTCGGACAGGAGCAGGCTGACCCTGCTACAGATGCAAGAGCAGTACCGATATATGCAACAACTTCATATGTTTTCCACGATTCTCAGCACGCTGCTGACCGCTTCGGATTAAAGGATGCAGGCAATATCTACGGAAGACTTACAAACTCAACTCAGGATGTTTTCGAGAAGCGTATTGCTGCACTTGAAGGCGGAGTTGCTGCACTTGCTACAGCATCCGGAGCTGCTGCTATAACATATACGATACAGGCACTCGCTAAAGCAGGCGAGAACATTGTTGCATCAAAGACTATCTATGGCGGCACCTACAATCTTCTCGCACATACACTCCCACTCTACGGCATAAACACAAAATTCGTCGACCCTGACGTTGAGGGCGATTTTGAAGCTGCTATTGATGAGAATACAAAAGCTCTTTATATCGAGACATTAGGAAATCCTAATTCAAATGCTATTGATATCGAAAAGATAGCAAAGATAGCTCACGCACACAACATTCCGCTCGTAGTTGATAATACATTTGCAACTCCATATCTTGTACGTCCGATAGAGTACGGTGCTGACATTGTTGTACATTCAGCAACAAAGTTCATAGGCGGTCACGGAACAGCAATAGGCGGTGTTATCGTTGACAGCGGCAACTATGACTGGGCTGAGTCCGGAAAATATCCATGGGTATCAGAGCCAAACCCAAGCTACCACGGCGTAAGTTTCTCAGCAGCAGTTGGTCCGGCAGCATTTGTAACATATATAAGAGCAATACTTCTTCGTGATACAGGTGCAACTCTTTCACCATTCCACGCATTCATCTTCCTTCAGGGACTTGAAACACTCTCACTTCGTGTAGAGCGTCATACAGAGAATGCTAAGAAGATAGTTGAATATCTTGCAAATCATCCACAGGTAGAAGCAGTTCATCATCCTTCACTCAGCTCAGAATCAAGCCATGAAGTATACAAGAAGTACTTCCCTAACGGCGGCGGCAGCATTTTCACATTTGATGTAAAAGGTACTGAGGACGATGCTAAGAAGTTCATTGATAACCTTGATATATTCTCACTTCTTGCAAACGTAGCAGATGTTAAGTCACTTGTTATACATCCGGCTTCAACAACTCATTCTCAGCTCACAGAGGCAGAGCTTGCAGAGCAGGGCATAAAGCCGACAACTATCCGTCTTTCAATAGGTACAGAGCACATTGATGACCTTATTGCAGCACTCGATAAGGCATTTCAGGCAATAAAGTAAGCCAAAAAGTTCATTACATTGTATATACTCCAATAAATATAAAAATCAGCTTCTTCCAAATCGGAGAAGCTGATTTTGTTTATATATTCGGTTATTAAATCACTCTATAACCTCAGGTGCAGCAGTAAATGAGCACTTAGTGCATGAGATATTGTCGAGGTAGAGTACTTCAAATATGCCGTCACCAATGCTGTACATATTCTTTATCTGAGGATTAGCTTCAAGCATAGCTGCACGAGCTTCATCGTTGTCGTCACGTACAACGTCAGCGACCAGTCTTATCCATGTTCCGTCCTGAGCCATTCCGCTTATTTCAGTTCTTGGATGTGCGAGCATCTCAGCATAGCATTTTTTAGTATTGTTTGTGCATATGTAGGTCTTGCCGTTGAATTCAGCAACTGCACCAAAAGGTCTTACGTGCGGATCACCGTTAGCATCTGTAGTAGCGATATAGAAAACGCCGACAGTCTTTAATACTTCTGTTATTCTGTTCATAGCAGAACACCTCCGTGAAAGATAGATTTTGGCAACACGATACAGCGTGTCCAATATCAATTATACAATAAATTCAGCATAAAATCAATATAAAGCGGAAAATTTCGACAGCTTTACACATTTACTTTTCCACGATAAATTCTGACGGATGTTCAGATATATACCTGTCGAGTATCTCTGCGGCAGTTTTTACGAATCTCACACACGGACGTGCCTTGTAATACTGTTCAGTTCTTTTTTCAGGAACAGGGGACTTGTTTACTTTAAGTCCTTTCAGGAGGTCAAGGCATATGATAGTTTCGTGCTCTTCTTTGAACTGTGATGCGAGGTACTGTATTCTTTTGTAGTGTTCAGTTTTTTTTTCGTCGTCGGAATTGCTTCCTGTACCGTAGAGTATTCCTGCGACCATGAACATAGCAGAGCAGGTTCCGCATACTTCACGCATACGTCCCATACCGCCGCCGAAAGATGATGACATACGAAGAGCAAGTTCAGTATCAAGACCTGTAACGTCAGAGAAAGCTAAAAGTACTGCCTGAGCACAGTTATATCCCTCAGTGAAAAGCTGACAGGCTTTTTCAGCATGATCGAATTTCATTAAAATAACTCCTTTACCCAAATATATCTATATTATATAACAGTAAATAATAAAAATCAATCCTGTGAGATAACTTAAATTGTTAGTTTGTTCTAACGATATATTGCTAAAGTTTTGTCATTTAATCTTGATTCAATAAGAAAAATGTTGTATAATATTAGGGTATGCAAGGACAGTGATCCGGCTGCCAAAAACCGAAAGGAGTATTTATAATGATTTATTCGCACGAAGTTGAAACAATGTGCCCTATCGCACAGGGCGTTGCTCACGGCGCTGCTCCGATCCCGGAGGAAGCAAAATGGGTTAAAGCTAAAGAAATAAAGGATATTTCCGGATTTACACATGGTATCGGCTGGTGTGCTCCACAGCAGGGTACTTGTAAGCTCACACTCAATGTTAAGGAAGGCATTATTCAGGAGGCTCTCGTTGAGACTATTGGATGTTCAGGTATGACACACTCCGCTGCTATGGCTGCTGAGATCCTTCCAGGCAGAACTATTCTTGAGGCTCTTAATACAGACCTCGTTTGTGATGCTATCAATACAGCTATGAGAGAGCTCTTCCTCCAGATCGTTTACGGACGTTCACAGTCTGCATTCTCTGAGGACGGACTCGTTGTTGGTGCTGGTCTTGAGGACCTCGGTAAGGGACTCCGTTCACAGGTTGGTACTACATACGGTACTCTCGCTAAGGGACCACGTTACCTCGAACTCACAGACGGTTATATCACAGGTATAGCTCTCAATGAAGATAACGAGATCATTGGTTACAAGTTCGTAAACTTTGGTAAGATGATGGACTTCATCAAGGCTGGCGACGACGCAAACACAGCTTTCGAGAAGGCTCAGGGTCAGTACGGCAGAGTTGCTGACGCTGCTAAGATCGTTGATCCAAGAAAAGAATAAGGAGGACTTGTAAAATGGCTTTATTTGAATCATATGAAAGACGTGAAAAGCAGATCCTTGCTGTTATAAAGGAATACGGCATCAACTCTATCGAAGAGTGTGCTGACGTATGTAAGGCTAAGGGTCTTGATATATACAAGCTTGTAGAAGGCATTCAGCCTATCTGCTTCGAGAACGCTAAGTGGGCTTACACTGTAGGCTGTGCAATCGCTATCAAGAAGGGCTGCACAAAGGCTGCTGACGCTGCTGCTGCTATCGGTGAAG
>JAFYGE010000050.1 GCA_017543335.1 Ruminococcus sp. | reverse complement strand
TCCTTTATTTCAAGTTCTTTGGCTATTCTTTCAACCCCTGTATTATTTAGGAACATATTATAAATCATCTTTACTATTTCAGCTTTTGCAGGATCAATTATAAGTTTTCCATTTTCTTTGACGTATCCATAGGGAATCCCGGTTGTATTATATGTTCCATTCTCCATACGCTTCTTCACGCTCCAACGAAGGTTCTGCGATATGGAATTTGATTCTTCCTGAGCTAAACCGCCCATTACCGTTATAATCAGTTCATCACTGCTCTTGGCAGTATCGATATTTTCCTTTTCAAAATATATCGATATTCCAAGCTCTCTCAAAAGCCTTACGGTATTAAGACAGTCCTTTGTATTTCTGGCGAATCGGCTGAGAGACTTTGCATATATTCGGTCTATCTTTCCACGCTTACAGTCTCGTATCAGTCTTTGGAATTCAGTTCGCTTGGCAGTACCTGTACCAGAGATTCCCTCGTCTGCATATATATCAACAAGTTCCTCCGTCTCGGAACCTATGAACTTTTCACTATAATACTTGACCTGTGCTGCATAAGAGTGCAGTTGGTCCTCACTGCTCGATGATACTCGACAATAAGCTGCACAGCGTATTTTATGTATTGAGCTCTCAGCTTTGATTGGAGCAATATATGTAACATTACCCATACCGAGCCTCCTTTCAACACACAAGGATACCACACAACGCTTGGAATTGGTATCATCAAAGCCAACAAATGCGGCGGTTCACATTTGTGCAAACCGCCGCACACTTTATTCTTTGTCGGCTCTGCTTGCTGCTATGCAGAGACACATTGCTATAACTCCAAGAGTTCCGCCAACCATCGTCCCTGCGATAAACTGTATCATGCGGTTACCTCCCATTCTCTGATAGTCATGTACCTTTCGGTAACTGTCACTTCGTTTATCTCTCGGATTCTGACCTTCTCGGTCTCGGATACCTCCTTTTCAACGGCTGCTGATCCGAGGATCTGGTCCATTACTGCCAGCATATAATCTGCGATCCCAGGTCTGTTATCAGTCATTTTTATCGCCCTCCTTGATCCTGTGCCAGAACTCTTCGAGCTCTGATATGTCTTCGGTCACGTTCTTCTCAGGCAATGATGCAAGCGTATCCTCCCTATACGCTGTATTCAACCTTTTGCTAGCTCTTGGATCGAGAATAGATACTATTCCCGTATCCTCTGAGCTGCGTATGAGCCTTCCTACGCCTTGTTTAAGCTTTATTATCATCTCAGGGACTGCAACATCCATGAGAGGACAGTCTGTTTTTCGCATTTTATACTCCACTATCGGATCCGGTACATGGAACGGAAGTTTGAAGATTATAACCTGAGATAAGCTCCTTCCTTTTATGTTTATACCTTCCCAATAAGTGCCTGTGCCAAGCAGTACGGAATCTACGTTGTTCTGGAACTTCTCGAGCCTGCGTTCCTGGGATGTGCTATCGTCCTGCACCATTATTTTATACGGGAGCCCCATATTTGAGAGCTTTTCAAAGACATACTGCATATCGTCCTTAGCAGTAAAGAGAATAAGTGTCCTACCGTGCGTAATGCTCAGAAGCTTTACTATTTCTTTTATAGCTTCCTTTCTATATGTTGTACGGTTACGCTTATTCGGACAAGGAAGTGTGTCGGACACATACAGCATAGTATGCTTATCGTAGTTATATGGAGACTTTTTAGGTTCAGAAACGCATATATTCTCAGGACATCCGAGATTATTAAGGAAGTATCCGTACTTTTGGCTGAGAGTACCTGAATTCTGCGATGTTATCGTCGCCGAAGTCAGTATCGTTCTTCTTGATTCTGTGAATAGCAGTCTTCCTATCTCTCTGCTGATATCCTTCTGACAGACGTTTACTCTGATGCCCTTCTCGGTTGTCAGCCATACAAGGCATTCCTTGTTTTCAAGATTTCTGAACATCTGAAGGCATTCAAGCCTTCGGTTTATTCTCATTTCGATCTCGAGCATAGCAGAGCGAATCCTGAGTACGAGCTTCTTTACCTCTCTTATAGGTCTGTAATAGTATGTCCTCATAGGAGTGGCTATACTCCTACCGCCATGTTCATATTAATCGCTCGCTCGTTTCCGAGGTCGTGGCGTATGGATGCCCGCGGCTCGCAGGTTCTTTTCCCTGCACCGATCTCGCTGCACACTTGTGTGCTGCTATTCAATTTTCAAGTTTCTGCAAGGCTTTTTTATTTGCCCCTCTACTTATAAAGGAATGGGAGAGGCATTTTGCACAGTCTTTTTACAATATTTTTTTCATTTTACTAATTGCACTTTCTAAAGAGCTCCGAACTGCATATCTTTGAACTCCTTCAATTTTTGCAATTTCACGTTCTGTTAACTGCTCATAATAAAACATCTTTATTCTTCTTTTCTGCTTATCTGTAAGCTTTTTCATTGCCTTCTGAACTTCGTTCTCTGTCTCACGTTGATCAATAAGATCCTCTACAGGATAAGCTTCAATATCCAACGGGTTAAACTGATGCTCACCATTCTCATCCTCAATTATTTCTTCAGAATACCCTTCGATATTATGGTATTTGGAATATCTATGCTTCTCCCTGTCTTCATTTCCAAAAAATCTGTTGTATTCTTCGGCCATTGACTTGAATTTATCCGTCGATACAATTATCATGCCTTTTGTTTTCGGATGCTTTATTGTTATGTCAGGATCATCAGATACTATAATGTACTTTGGTCCGACGAAATCAGGGTACAGCACTTTAGTGCAAATGAAGTAGAATCCCTTCTGGTTGATGATCTTCTCGACCTTCTCCATGTCGATCTTGCAATAGATTTTTCCCATTTTAGTGTCCTTTCTGCGGACACAAAATGGAGTCTGCATATATATGTACGCAGACTCCGAGCTCGCCTGATTATGGCATGACAAGGTAAGGGTACAAAATATATGCTTTTCTTAAAGAAAAACCATATTTGTATCCGCCGCCCTTAATGCATATCAGGCTTTGAATATTTTATTCAGCCTTGGGTTTCGCTCCCTTGACTGTGTCTATATATTACCATAGAACACTATGTGAAAACAGTTCAAAAAAAGGAGGGTTCGTTTTTGTATAAAACTTTGAGAAATGGGATATTCATTCGACTTCTGTTATTGACTTTGTATCCAAATGCGACATTCAATATGATGATAAGGTGATAATCAAGTGAAAATTGCAAATTTTTCCATCCTTTTTTTGGAGGATTTCCGAAAAATTTTCTTAGAAAACAAAAAACGGAGGCTCGAAAGCCTACGTTAAAGCTATATTTATTAGATTTAGTGTGCTATATAATCATATTTCTTCGTGATTATATATCTTGGTATCATAGGTGTAGAGCTTGCTTTCGATGATGACCTTGCGTCTGCGCTCCTGTG
>JAFYGE010000049.1 GCA_017543335.1 Ruminococcus sp. | reverse complement strand
GTTGGAGTCTGAGTAGTAGGTTCGCCGGTAGTTTTCTGGATAAAGTCCTTAGAAACGTAACCCTTGATATTGTTGTACTCAACCGCAGCCCAGTTACCGCTGAATGAAGTTACTTTGAATTTAGCGTTTGGAGGAACAACTCCAAGAATAGCAGAAGAAGCATTAGCTTCTTTTCTTATGTTGAGATTTGAGTCTGCGTCGACACCCTTAGTTGTATAAGTACCGGTTTCATCAGTTGGAGTCTGAGTAGTAGGTTCGCCGGTAGTTTTCTGGATAAAGTCCTTAGAAACGTAACCCTTGATATTGTTGTATTCAACCGCAGCCCAGTTACCGCTGAATGATGTTACTTTGAATTTAGCATTTGGAGGAATAACTCCAAGAATAGCAGAGGAAGCATTAGCTTCTTTTCTTATGTTGAGATTTGAGTCTGCATCGACACCTTTAGTGGTATAAGTACCGGTTTCATCAGTTGTTGTAGTTGTCTGAGTAGTAGTGGTAGTAGGTTCACCAGTAGTTTTCTGAATGAAGTCCTTAGAAACGTAACCCTTGATATTATTGTACTCAACCGCAGCCCAGTTCCCAGTGAATGAAGTTACTTTAAATTTAGCATTCTGAGGGATAGAACCAAGGATAGCAGAAGTTGTATTAGCTTCTTTTCTGATATTCAGATTATATCCTGCTTCTAAATCCTTTGTAGTGTAGGTGCCGGGGGTGTCAGTTGTTGTAGTTGTCTGAGTAGTAGTGGTAGTAGTAGGTTCACCAGTAGTTTTCTGGATAAAGTCCTTAGAAACGTAACCCTTGATGTTATTATATTCAACCGCAGCCCAGTTGCCAGTGAATGAAGTTACTTTAAACTTGGCATTCTGAGGAATAGAACCGAGAATAGCAGAAGTTGCATTAGCTTCTTTTCTGATATTCAGATTATATCCTGCTTCTAAATCCTTTGTAGTGTAAGTGCCGGGGGTGTCAGTTGTTGTAGTTGTCTGAGTAGTAGTGGTAGTAGTAGGTTCGCCAGTAGTTTTCTGAATGAAGTCCTTAGAAACGTAACCCTTGATATTATTGTACTCAACCGCAGCCCAGTTGCCAGTGAATGAAGTCACTTTAAACTTAGCATTCTGAGGGATAGAACCAAGGATAGCAGAAGTTGTATTAGCTTCTTTTCTGATATTCAGATTATAACCTGCCTCTAAATCTTTTGTAGTGTAAGTGCCGGGTTCATCAGTTGTTGTAGTTGTCTGAGTAGTAGTGGTAGTAGTAGGTTCACCAGTAGTTTTCTGGATAAAGTCTTTAGAAACGTAACCCTTGATATTGTTGTATTCAACCGCAGCCCAGTTACCAGTGAATGAAGTCACTTTAAACTTAGCATTCTGAGGGATAGAACCAAGGATAGCAGAAGTTGCATTAGCTTCTTTTCTGATATTCAGATTATAACCTGCTTCTAAATCTTTTGTAGTGTAAGTGCCGGGTTCATCAGTTGTTGTAGTTGTCTGAGTAGTAGTAGTGGTAGTAGGTTCACCAGTAGTTTTCTGGATAAAGTCTTTAGAAACGTAACCCTTGATATTATTGTACTCAACCGCAGCCCAGTTGCCAGTGAATGAAGTCACTTTAAACTTAGCATTCCGAGGGATAGAACCAAGGATAGCAGAAGTTGCATTAGCTTCCTTTCTGATATTCAGATTATATCCTGCTTCTAAATCCTTTGTAGTGTAAGTGCCCGGTTCATTTTCGACTTTTTTAATGAACGCTTTAGAAACATAGCCCTTGATGTTATTGTAATCAACAGCAGCCCAGTCGCCGGAAATCGCATTAACTTTAAACTTAGCATTTGCAGGTATACTTCCAAGAATAGTTGAACCTGCCTTTGCTTCTTTTCTGATGTTTAAGCCTGAACCGGCATTGACACCATTAGTGGTGTAGGTACCGACAACATCCTGAGCTAAAAACTGGGTTTCAGTTAAAGTGATTTCGTAGCCCTCTTCTGCAAAATCACTTTCAAATGTGTCGTTTTCGATCAATTCATCATCTTCGATGATCTCACTCTGTTCAGCCGCATAAACATTCAAAGCATTGCTTGAACCGGCTAAACACACAGCAGCGAGAATAACTGGAAAAATTCTCTTCATAAATTCCACTCCTAATTATTTCTATATAGTTAAAAGCAAAAAAATTCATATCACTTTTCATTATAACATAATCGTAGCAAATTGACAAGAGTGTACAGAAAAATATATATTTTTTTATTTTAACTTTAATTTTGAGCTAATTATTTGTAATAAATAAGTATCTCCGGACGAAAAACATCCGGAGATTTGTTCAATAATCATATTAATTTTGATTTAAGTGAGCTCATTACTTAATTATCAAAATTGATGATGTTGCATAAGGCATACAAAATAGGCTTTAATTAGCGTAATGATAAGAACTTATCATCCATTTACCGGTTGAGCGGTCTTTTTCCAATCTGAATTCAATGGAAACCATGCCTAATGATGAGGTTTCGTAGTTGAACATGGTATGAGATTTCAGAGCGGTAAATTCAATTGCTTCATCACCGTCATATATGACATTATTGATAACCGCTGGTTCCTGACTCCATGTGTTGAATTTACTGATATCCGAAGCATCTTGTGAACCATAAAGCTTACCGTCATATGTTATGTAACGGTAAAGCTTTAAATCATCAAACATAGAACCTTCCGGGAGTTCATCAGAGGTATATTCCGGACCAAAAAGTGTAAGGTCATTTGATGATGGAGTGACCATGGTGTGGTAAAATGATTTTAAAGAGTCCATATCAGGGAAAATATTAGGGTCTATGTGATAATAAGTGATTTCATTATTATCAAATTGATACTTGAATTTTATTGCATCAGTTTTGTCACTATAGTAAGTGCCCATCTCAATTTTAACTATCTCAGGGTACTGCTCAAGAATTTCATCGGCAATAGCGGACAAGTCCTCATCATTATTATTTTCACCTGTATCCTGCGAGATCGGAGTAGTTGTTGTTTCAGTTAGCACAGACGTATTATTGTACTGATCTGAATTATTTTCAGTTGCAATATCAGTGTTAGGAATATCAGTAAAAATAGTTACTATAGATGTTACAGTTTCAACGTTATTATTTGTAGTTGTAGTAGTTGACACTGTTGCATTGGTTGAAGTTACCTGAGTTACCGTAGTTGCTGATTCAGTAACGATTTCGGAATTATTTTTTTCCGGAGCAGTTTTTTTCATACTGTGCATGAGATATCCGCCTCCTCCAATACCTATCACAGCAATAACAAAAGCCGCAGCCATACCCAAATATCTGTGCCATACAGGACGGCTATAGTTTTCAATTTCGACCACATCATCGTTTTCTATGCTTTGTTCTGAGATGTTTTTATTTAACTTTTTTTCGCTCATTAAAAAGATTCTGTCTTTTTCTTTATCGGTTAAAACAGGAAAATAATCAGATATCGTTCCAACTGAATTATCATCCATATTATCGAAAATATTTCTGTTATCTTTCAAAGAAATCCCTCCTTAAAGGCTGATACCGACTTCGGCAAGCATTAGCTTTAATTTTTCTCGTGCACGTTTACTACGCTTATGAACAGCTGCCGTAGTCATAGAAATTGCTTTAGCTATCTCAGAGGACGACCTGTTATAATAGAATTGCTGAATTATTATAGTAGAGTCCGGTTCACCGAGTTCACGTACTTTCTGTATAAGCAGTGCATTTTGTTCAGAACGCTCAGTGTTAGCAACTACATTTTCAGACGAAGACAATTTATTGAAATCATCGTCATCAATAGAAAGAGTCATATTGGCATTTTTACTGAGTTTTCTGTAAGAGTCGATAGCACGGCGTTTGGCAACAACACCAATAAATCCTTTCAGGTCTTCATTACGTGGTTCAAGTGAATCGAGACTTCTGAAAACGTCAGCAAAAACGTCGCTGACACATTCCTCCATATCTTCACGAGTACCACAATTTCTGAGTTTATTTATAACAACAGCATAAACATAATTACAATATTCATCAAAAAGTGCTCTTCTGGCTGATGCCGGCGATTTAGTCATTTGCACTTTAAGTTCGCTGTCTGTCATTTACACTCCTCCTCATATTTTTCTTTAAGCGAACGCTTTCGTAAAATACTCTCGAATGTTTTTTTATTATGTGGACATGAAATACAAAGATTTTTCAATATTTATTTTAGCATATCAAAAGTTAATTATCAACAAAAAACCTCTCACATACGGAGAGGTAAAAATTATATTTCAGTTAAAGTGCCGCTGTAGGTCTTATTATCGACTGTGATCTTAAAGAATTTCGACTTTTTATTCGGAGCTTTAGGGAATCCGTTAAGTCCTGCGGCTTTTATGTCAGCCGGATAATCGACATAGCATTCGTCTAAATCGACATTTCCGTTTATTCCGGCAACTGAACCTGTATTGGACTTTTGCCACATTCCATATTTACCTGTATAGTCCGGTTTATTTACACCATGATGAGCTACCCAGACAGCATATCGATTTTTTATCGAGTCATTCACGTATTCTTTAAGGAAGTAAGCTGACATATAAAGTCCGGCGAAATAACCGGCTTTTTCGAGTTCGTCAAGAAAAGCTTTTATAATTGCACTGATCTTTTCTCTGCCAAGGTCAAGAGTACGCTGTTCCTCTACATCGTAATATATAGGGTACTCAAATTGCTTATTTTTTATAGTCTCGATGCAGACTTTAGCTTCAAGTCTTGCTTCATCCTCGGACTGTGCATAGCTATACCAATAAGCACCGCAGGGAATTTTATTCTTCTTGCAGCCGTTATAATTATTATCAAAGCAGATATCTTTCTGAGAAAGTTCTCTGCCAAAACCAGCCTGCATTATACAAAAATCGACTTTTACCTTAGTCCAGTCGATATTGCCTTGCCAGCGTGAAACGTCAATTCCATATCTGGTCATAGTAATCGCCTCCCATATATAATATGCAGAGGCGATAATATTTGACATTATTAGAATCCGAGTTCCTCATAGTCTTCTTTTATAAATCTGTGATAGGAAACGTGGAGACTTCCGTCTATCTCTTCCTCAACAGAAATGCAGTAATAATACTCGTCCGGAACTCCATTTTTGAAATATACAAGGTAGTCGAATTCGTCATTGCTCTTTTTCTCTATCACTGCATCATCGGAGTATTTTCTGAATATATCAAGTACTTCGTCAACAGAGCTGCAATGCTCCCTGACCTTATTTACAAGTTCGGGAATAAGAACGTTATGGTCATATAAATTGTGAATATTTTCTGTACCTTTTTCGGGGACGGTAATGCAGAAACCGTCTTTTATTTCGTGAAATGACAGTTCTCCAAGGGCAGGCTCAGAATATAATCTGAACTGAAACAGAGCGTATTGCATATCAGTCATGTCAGCATCTGTAGCAAGAAGATTACGCAGAGTGCTCAACGTGTAATTGAAGCTGATAGGACGCTTATCATATCCAAGTTTTAGCTGAGCTTCAAGTACGTTATCACAAATATTTTTTTCTAATCTTTCAAAATCCATAAAAGCACTCCAATCATATAGATGAATTAACATCATTCTTTTTTCTGAACAATTTAGACGGGCGATGACCTGCTCCGGAGTCTATATTACCGGTCTCCTCGACATATGGAGCAATTTTTCTTCTGAAATTAGCCATAAGCAATTTTTTATCAAGTATCATCTCATAAATTTGCTGCAATTCAGTGAGAGTAAACTGCTCCGGCAGCATTCTGAAAGCAGCAAAAGGTTTATCAAGGCTGTTTCTGAGCTGAAGAACAGCTCGCACAATTATTTCTGCATGGTCAAAAGCGAGACTATTCTCAGGTATTTCAGCTTCCGAGGACTGATTATAAAGCTCATTTGAATTATTGAGCCTTACTTCGGAACGGTAAATATTTCCGTTATCGTCTGTCAATTTGAGGGTGTATACATCATTCTTTTCATCCAATTCTACCTCGTACCAAGCAGCATTTTTCTCGATTTTTGAATTAGAGAACTCCATTAAAGTCCAATAACAGCAGGAAATGATCCATCCACGAGGGTCACGTCCGAGGCGTGAGAGATTACACAGAAGCGAAAGCGGTAGATCAGAGATGCCGGTTTTTTCTTTGAGTTTACGTTCAGCAGTTTCTTCTATAGTTTCCTCACGACAGCAAAATCCTCCGGGGAGAGCTAACATACCTGAAAACGGATCATCTGTACGTTTAACGAGCAATACTGATAGCACTGGAGTTGAAAGGTGTCTGTAGCTCTCGCCGTCGCTTTTTCTTGCAGCGAAAACGACAATATCAGCTGTTACAGAAGGGCGGTCGTATGCGGTTATATCGTAGTCCATAAAAAACCTCCGTTCGATAATATCATACTAATAATATCACTAAAAACAAGGTAAGTCAAGGAAATGATGACTAATTATGCATACTGCTCAAAGATAATACTAAAATGATATTATCACATTGGAATAAATGTAGAATCCATAGAAATCTATTGACAAATCAAGTAGTTAGTATTATAATGATAATAACAAAAGGATATAAATACAAATGAGCTCAGCTCGATTTTTATTTATCTTTTGTTACTATTAAAATGATATTAAGTGAAATGCTTAATAGTCTGACTCAACATATTACCAACTGCAATGCAGTTAATAAAATTCAAGGAGGATTATTTATGGGATACGGTGCATGGAAAACAGAGGAGTGGAGAAGCT
This sequence comes from Ruminococcus sp., assembly GCA_017543335.1. Classification (GTDB taxonomy): domain Bacteria; phylum Bacillota; class Clostridia; order Oscillospirales; family Ruminococcaceae; genus Ruminococcus. Next base: position 83,570 of record JAFYGE010000049.1, on the reverse strand, counting down.
ATTCATCTGCAAGGATAAGCGGAAGAAGTGTAGGGGAGATATACAACGCCCGATTTACTGATCCGAAATATGATCCTAAAAATATCACAATGAGGGAAAGCTGTGATTCAGCGGATCATCCGATATCTACTCCAATAATTATCGGACTTGACGTAACAGGTTCTATGAGCAATATACTTACAGTTACAGCACAGAAGCTTGGCGACATGGTAAAGGAGCTTCTGGACAGAAGACCTGTTGAGGGTCCGCAAATAATGTTCAATGCAGTAGGTGATTCGACTTGTGACAGCTCGCCGCTTCAAGCCACACAGTTTGAATCTGACATAAGAATAGCTCATCAGCTTACAGATCTTTGGTTTGAACGTGGAGGCGGAGGAAACGGCTTTGAAAGCTATCCGTTAGTATGGTATTTTGCAGCTACAAGAACACGTTCAGATGCGTGGGACAAACGCCGTCAGAAAGGCATAATCATTACAATGGGCGACGATTGCTTCCCGGAATATATACGTGCTGACGAGATCGAGAGAGTGTTCGGAGACAGAGTTTATGAAAATGTCGATACAAGAGCATTACTTGACGAAGTAAGCAAAAGATATGAAGTTTTCCACCTTATGCTCATGCAGGGAGGAAGTGCAGGTCAGGTGCAGCCAGACCGTTGGAGAAAGTTAATGGGGGAGAGAGCTGTTATAGTTGACGATTATCAGAGACTTCCACAGGTTATATTGTCAATGATAGAGTATGCAGGGAACAAGCAAGATAGTGATGATATTGTTGTACAGCATGAAAATAGATCTGTTTTTGGCAATATGAATGACGAGAAAAGAGGATTTTTCAGAAGGAAAATAGGATTCTGAGGTGATACATATGAAAAAAGCATACGCAGTCATCGGAGCTAATTTTGGTGATGAGGGTAAGGGGCTTATGACCGATTATTTTTGCGGAAAAAATGAAAATGTCATAGATGTAAGGATAAACGGCGGAGCACAGGCAGGTCACACTGTCTGCAATCCGGACGGCAAAAGACACGTATTTTCTCATATCGGAGCAGGTTATTTTGCCGGAGCTGACACATATCTTTCTGAGTTTTTTATTGTGAATCCGATGCTGTTTAACAGAGAATCTGAGCAACTCGGACTTAAAGCCGGCAAAGTATATATTGATAAGCATTGTCTGCTTACGCTTCCGTGCGATATGCTTTTAAATCAATTTGCCGAAAGAAATCGTGGTGACAAACGTCACGGAAGCTGCGGAGTAGGTATATACGAGACAATGCTACGAAGTGTTGATGAGAAGTACATGCTTGAATATGGTGAGGTTGAAGATTCTTATGAATATAGGACTCAGCTTATCAGCAAAATGCAGGAGATCTCAAAGAACTATTGCCGTAAAAGAGCGGATGAACTGAAAATAAAAGATGACAGGCTCAAAGAATTATTTGAACTGATCAACAATGAAAATATAATTTTGAATTATATTGATGAGCTGATTTATATGACAAAATTGTGCTGTAAATCGGATGTTACTGTGATTGATCAGTACCAGACAGCAGTTTTTGAAGGAGCTCAGGGCTTGCTTCTCGACATGGACAGAGATGATTATTTTCCAAATCTTACTCCATCGAATACAGGTATGAAAAATATCAGAAGTATCCTTGACAGAGTTGAAAAACGTGATACAGAAGTGTGCTATGTAACACGTACGTATTTTACCAGACACGGTGCGGGAAGATTTGATACAGAATATCCCGAACTTCAAAAAAAGTGCGGACTTATTGATAAAACAAATTCACCAAATGAGTTTCAAGGCTATTTCAGGTATGGCTGGTTTGATCTTCCTGAATTCATGACATCTTTATCAAACGACAGAAAGTATGCACTTGATGACGAAAAGATCTCAATAGCTGTAACACATCTTGACATGACCAAAGGTAAAATTTTGTGTCAGACAGGAGAATTACTCTCCGAAGACATATCTTACATGACTTGTGCTGACAAGTTATACAAGGTTTACGGAGAAACGGCAGCTAATGTAGAAATGTGCCATGTTTATGAAAAAGCTCTTTTAAGAAAGTAAAATTGCACAAATTTTTTTAAAAGGTATTGACAATATATCAATATCGTGTTATAATGCATACGCTATAGCTTATATTTTACAAAATTATAATTATAATTTGACTACTATCTAACTTTTAATTATGACACATTCGGAGGAATAAACAATGAAGGCTAAAAAAATTATTGCAGCATTTGTTTCAGCGTTATCACTGAACACTATTGCAGCAGCATCTATGGTCTCTGCACCAATAACTGCTTCTGCAGCAACTACATCAGGTACATATAACAACTTTACTTACAACAACGTAAATGGTGAGATCACTATCACCGGATACAAAGGAACAGCTACATCCATAACTATTCCTGCAACTATCAACGGCACTAAGGTAAAAGCTATTGCGGACGACTTCATGAAGGATAATCAGAAGATCACATCTGTAGTAGTTAGCAAGGGTATCGAAACGATCGGTGATAACTTCTTCTCCAATTCTAAAAAGCTCAGCAGTGTGTATGTAAAGAACGGCGTAAAGAGCTTTGGTAAGAATTTCTGTTCTTACAATGATAATCTCGTAACTGTTGTTCTCCCATATACACTTGAGACAATGGGTGATTACTGCTTCTACGGATGCGATTATTATACAAATAATGGCACAGATACAAAGAGACTTAAAACACTTAAATTCTATAACAGCAGTGACACAACAACAACTGACAGTAATGTTTCTCATGTTAAAGCACTTGGTACAGGTACACTCTGGCAGACAGACTGGGAAAGACAGTCTTCTAACATGATAATCGGTCAGTACCTCTACAGATGCGTTAACCTCAATAATGTAACCGGTTTCAACGCATCTACAGGTAAGCTTACAATGAGCACTTTTGATGGTCACTGTATCCAGTACATCGGTAGAGCTGCTTTTGAAGGCAAGAAACAGATCAAGAGCGTTGATCTCAGCCCTGTACTCTACATTGACAGATATGCATTCCAGAATTGTACTAACCTTGCTACATTTACAAATGCTAACGCTGTAATGGATATCGGTGTTGATGCACTTAAAGGTACAAAGTGGCTTTCAAATAACACTAATACATATGTAACACTTGGACGTACACTTTACAAGTTCGCAAGCACAGCAACAAACTGTGACCTCAGCGGAGCAAATTCAAGCATCTGCTCAATTTCTGAGAATGCATTCAACGGTTCAAATGTTACAACAATTGATCTTGGCGGTGTAAACCACATCAATAACAACGCACTTTCATATGCAAACGGCTCTAAGCTTACAACAGTTAAGAGATGGGGCTCACCAATAAGCGACAACGATTTCTATGAGAATCTCTATGGTCTTATGGGTTCAAAGTACGCTATAAATCGCTGCGAAGCTAAGGCAAAGCAGATCATTCAGGGATGTGGTCTTACATGGAGACCATCCGGCACAACTACTGTTGCATATAAGAAGAAGGCTATTAAGAAGCTTCGTGAGTACGCTTGCCAGAACTGGACATACGGTTGGGGCAACGGTCATCAGGAAGTTGAGGGAGCACTTCTCTTCAACAAGGGCGTTTGTGCTTCATTCTCACTCGCATATGCATATCTCCTTGAAAACTGCGGCGTAAACGCTCAGGTTGTTCACGGCAAGGGCCATGCATGGAATATAGTTGAGTACGCTCCAGGAAAGTGGGGTCACGTAGATATTACAACAATTGCTGGCGGTTCAGTTGGCAATAAGGATGTTCTCTATCCTAACAAGAGATTCATAATCACAGATGCACAGAGATATGTAGACGACCATGAAACATCTATTTACTGGTCAATAAGCGATACAACTAATATGCGTACATACAATATTTATGATTCTACGACACACAGAACAGGTGCTTACCCATTCGGTGATCTTAACAACGACAAGAATGTAAATAACACTGATGCTACACGTTTGACCAATTATCTCAATACATCCATTACTCTTACAGACGATCAGCTCATTCGTGCTGACATTGATCTTAACGGTAGCGTTAACGCAACAGACCTTACACTGTTAAAGCAGTATTTACTGAATAAGTAATAAATATATTTGCAGGCTTCGCTTTGTGCGGAGCCTGTTTTTTTAGTACTTTACAAAAATAGAGTGACCTGATTTATGACGATTACAATCCAATTATAAGCAAGATTTTGAAGAAGAAATAATATTTTAGCCTACTTTTAATACACATCAATGAGTGTCAATGAGCCGAATTTATAAAAAAGAATATAATTTTATGAAAAAAATTCCGGAAAGGCTTGCAAAATTTCTTGAAATAGTGTAGAATATAAATGTACGTTGTTATAAGATTAACAACATTTAAAATGTAATTTATAACGAAAGGATGTCATACCCATGGCAGGATTAAACAAAGTCACTGTAGAAGACATTAATGTAAAAGGCAGAAAGGTTCTCGTAAGAGTTGACTTCAACGTTCCAATGAAGGACGGCGTTATCACAAATGATAACCGTATTCAGGCAGCTCTTCCAACAATCAACAAGCTCGTTGAGAATGGTGCAAAGGTAGTTCTTTGCTCACACCTTGGTAAGCCAAAGAACGGTCCAGAGGCTAAGTTCTCACTTGCACCTGCTGCAGCAAGACTTGCTGAACTTGTAAATACAAAGGTTGTTTTCGCAGCTGATGATACTGTTGTTGGCGACAATGCTAAGAAGGCTGTTGCTGAGATGAACGACGGCGAGATCGTTGTTCTTGAGAATACTCGTTTCCGTGGTGCAGAAGAAACAAAGAACGGTGAGGAGTTCTCTAAGGAACTTGCTGATCTTGTTGACGGCGAAGTATTCGTTATGGACGCTTTCGGTTCTGCACACAGAGCTCACGCTTCAACTGCTGGTGTAACAAAGTTCGTTAAGGAAACAGCTGTTGGCTACCTCATGCAGAAGGAGATCCAGTATCTCGGAAACGCAGTAGAAGTTCCTGAGAGACCATTTGTTGCTATCCTCGGCGGAGCTAAGGTTGCTGATAAGCTCAACGTTATCTCTAACCTCCTTGAAAAGTGTGATACACTTATCATCGGCGGCGGTATGGCATATACATTCATAAAGGCACAGGGCGGTTCAATCGGTAAGTCCCTCGTTGATGACGATAAGCTTGACTACTGTAAGGAAATGCTTGCTAAGGCTGAAAAGCTCGGCAAGAAGATTCTTCTCCCGGTTGATACAGCTATCGCATCTTCATTCCCTGATCCAATCGATGCTGAGATCTCTGTAGAGTACGTTGACTCTGACAAGATCCCTGCTGATAAGATGGGTCTTGACATCGGTCCAAAGACAGCTGAGATCTTTGCTGAGGCTGCTAAGTCTGCTAAGACAGTTGTTTGGAACGGTCCTATGGGCGTATTCGAGAATCCAACTCTCAAGAAGGGTACTGTAGCTGTTTGTGAGGCTCTTGCTGAGGCTGATGCTACAACAATCATCGGCGGCGGTGACTCTGCAACTGCTGCTATCCAGCTCGGTTTCGCTGATAAGATGAGCCATATTTCAACAGGCGGCGGTGCATCACTTGAGTATCTTGAAGGAAAGGTTCTCCCAGGTGTTGCAGCTATCGCTGAAAAGTAATCATATGAACAATAGGGCGGATAGAGATATTCGCCCTTATTGACTTGACAGGGGGAATAATCATGAGTTTAATGAATAAAATACTCTGTAAACTCGCAGGAATCAATGAAGAGCTTAAGCAGATATACGAAGAAAGAGGAATATGTGACGAGTATATCGATAAATACAGAGCTCTCCACAGTAAGAAATTACAGGGTATGGACTGTCTTATCCTTGCCGGTATGTATACATCAAGAGAAAGATATAGTGAGTCCGAAGAGATGCTTGACCGTGTAAAGATCAATTTTATGACTGATGACACGCTCAAAGGTGTTTACTATCTCGAAAAGATGAATCTTCTTATCGGTCTGAAAAAAGGTGAGGAGGCTCTTGATATTTTCATCAAGAATCAGAAGTTCCTCGATATTTTTTTCTCTGCACCGTCCCAGAGGAGTAGGGCTATCGCTTATTATGACACAGCAGCAGTAGTGCTTGCAATGAACGGCAGGCTTGAAGCAGCCGGATATTATTATCAGCTCGAACAGAAGTCAGCTGAGACTTATGATATCACCGGCACATATCCAAGACTTACAAATGTGCATATGCTCAAAGTTGCCGGAAATGACGCAATGGCTGCTGAGGAAGCAGAGAAAACAAGACAGTACATTGAGAATTATGATTCTTACAAGTATGCATGGCAGAAAGCCGACTTTATCAGAATGTTAGACATCTATATGAAGTAAAATGTCGGGAAATGCACTTATAGTCATGTGATCCATTTTCACCACCCCGAGGTTAAAAATAAAGTGGATATATCATAGGAATATGTTTAATCTGCTTTTTCTATAATAATTATTAAGGAGTAATCTGAAATGAACAAGAATTTAAGAAAGGCAATCATTGCCGGAAACTGGAAAATGAATAAGACAAGACCTGAGGCTAAGGCTCTTCTCGAAGCTATCAAGCCACTCGTTGCAAATGCTGAGGGCAAGATCGAAGTTATCGCTTGCGTACCTTTCACAAACCTTGAAACAGCTATCAATACTACAGCTGGCAGCAACGTAAAGATCGGTGCTGAGAATGTTCACTTTGAAAAGAGCGGTGCATTCACAGGTGAAATTTCAGCTGATATGCTTACAGAGCTCGGAGTTGAGTACGTTGTTATCGGTCACAGCGAGAGAAGACAGTACTTCGGTGAAACAGACGAGACAGTAAACAAGAGAACTATTGCTGCTCTTGAAGCTGGACTCAAGCCTATCGTTTGCGTTGGCGAGCTCAAATGGGAGCGTGAGTGCAACATCACTGAGGAAGTTATCGCTCGTCAGATCAAGCTTGACCTCTGGTCACTTACAGCAGAGCAGGTAAAGAACGTTGTTATCGCTTACGAGCCAGTATGGGCAATCGGTACAGGTCTTACAGCTACACCGGATCAGGCTGAGGAAGTTTGCGGATTCATCCGTGCACAGCTCGCTAAGCTCTTTGATCAGGCTACTGCTGACGCTGTTACAATTCAGTACGGTGGTTCTATGAACGCTAAGAACGCTGCTGAGCTTCTTGCTAAGCCAAACATTGACGGTGGACTTATCGGCGGTGCATCACTCAAGGCTGAGGACTTCAACGTAATCGTTCAGGCTGCTGTTGAGGGCTGATAACGTTAATTAAAAATCATAAGGGCGGATAATATCCGCCCTGCATTTTGAAAGGATAATAAATATGTCAAAAAAACCCGTAGCACTTATAATCATGGACGGCTTCGGCTATAATCCTGATACATACGGCAATGCTATTGCTGCTGCTAAGAAGCCAAATCTTGATAAATACATGAAGGAATGGTCAAATACCATTATCGGAGCAAGCGGACTTGACGTTGGTCTTCCTGACGGACAGATGGGTAACTCAGAGGTTGGTCACACCAATATCGGTGCCGGACGTATCGTTTACCAGATGCTCGTTAAGATCTCCAAGGATATCAAGGACGGCACTTTCTTCAATAATAAGGCTATTCTTGACGCTATGAATAACTGCAAAGAGAAGAACAGTGCCCTTCACCTTATGGGACTTCTTTCTCCCGGCGGAGTTCACAGCCATATGGAGCATCTCTATGGTATCGTAGAAATGGCTAAGAAGAACGGTCTTGACAAGGTATATATCCACGCATTCCTTGACGGACGTGACGTTCCTCCTTCATCTGCTGCTGAATATATGGAAGAAGCTGTAGCTGAACTCAACAAGATAGGTCTTGGAAAAGTAGCTACAATTTCCGGACGTTTCTACGCTATGGACAGAGATAACGCTTGGGACAGAGTAGAAAAGGCTTATGCTGCACTCGTTTACGGTGAGGGTGTTAAGGAGTCTGATCCGGTTCAGGCTATCAAGAATTCCTATGCAAATGAAGTAACTGATGAGTTTATGCTTCCTACAGTTATTGAGGGCGGTGCTCAGATCAAGGCTGATGACAGCGTTATATTCTTCAACTTCCGTCCTGACAGAGCAAGACAGATAACTCGTTCTTTTGTTGATCCTGACTTTACAGGATTCGAGAGAAAGAACGGATTCTTCCCTGTAAATTTTGTTTGCATGGCACAGTACGATGCAACAATGCCAAATGTATCAGTTGCATATCCTCCTGAGCAGCTCACAATGACAATGGGTGAGTATCTTTCTAAGCTTGGAAAGACTCAGCTTCGTATTGCTGAGACTCAGAAGTATGCTCACGTTACATTCTTCTTTAACGGCGGCGAGGAAAAGCAGTTTGAGGGCGAGGACAGAATCCTCATCAAGTCACCTGACGTTCCTACATTCGACCTTAAACCTGAAATGAGTGCTTACGAGGTTTGCGATGCTGTTTGTGAAGCTATCGAAGCTGATAAGTATGATGTTATCATACTTAACTATGCAAACTGCGACATGGTAGGTCATACAGGTATATTTGACGCAGCTGTCAAGGCTGTTGAAGCTACTGACGAGTGCGTTGGACGTATGGTTGACGCTATCCTCGCTAAGGGCGGAGCTGCTCTTATCACTGCTGACCACGGTAACGCTGACAAGATGATGGAGCCAGACGGAAGTCCGTTTACAGCTCATACAACAAATCCTGTTCCACTTATCGCAGTAGGTGTTGACGGTGAACTTATGGAAGGCGGAGTACTTGCTGACCTCGCACCAACAATGCTCGATATTATGGGAGTTCCTCAGCCAGAGGAAATGACAGGTAAATCACTCCTCAAGAAATAATAATAAAATAGGCTGCTGTAATTTACGGCAGCCTATTTAAAGTATAGGTTTAAGGAGGAGTAATGAGAAAAAGATTAAATTTTGTTTCTTTGATGATACTTGGAGTTTTGGCATTTACAAGCTGTGGAGCACAAGCAAGCAGCAGTACCGATAAAAGTGTGACCAATTCAGATTCATCTGTTCGTGACGTATTTGCAATGGATACTTTCATGACGCTAAAAGCCTACGGAGATAACGCTGATAGTGGACTTGACGAGGCAGTAGAGAGAATACAGCAGCTTGAATCAGAATTATCAGTTACAGATGAAAACAGCGAAATAAAGAAGATAAACAATGCAAGCGGACAGTCTGTACAAGTAAGTAATGATGTAAAAATTTTGTTAGAAAAGGCTGAATCTAAATCCGAAGAAACTAATGGAGCATTGAATATATGTCTTTATCCCATACTAAAGGAATGGGGATTCACTACAGGTGAATATAAAATTCCAGAGCAGAACAAACTTGACTCTATGCTAAAAAATACGGATGTATCTAAAATAGCAATATCGGACAATAGCGTTAGTATACCTTTTGATTACCAGATAGATTTCGGTGCTCTTGCTAAGGGGTATACAAGCGACGAGATAATGAGAATTTTGCGTGAAAATGGTGTAGAATCAGCGGTAGTAAGTCTTGGAGGTAATGTCCAGACACTTGGAAAAAAGCCGGACGGAAGCAACTGGAAAGTCGCAATAACTGATCCATTTTCACCTGATAAAGATATGTGCGTGATCGAAGTCGGAGAAAAAGCTGTAATAACATCAGGAAATTATGAGCGTTTCTTTACCGGTGATGATGGGAAGAATTACTGGCATATAATTGATCCTAAGGACGGCTATCCTGCGGATAACGGACTGGTTTCGGTGACAATAATAGGTGATAGCGGACTGGATTGCGACGCACTTTCTACAGCTTTGTTTGTATTGGGATATCCAGATGCGATAGATCACTGGAGAAAAGATTCTTTTTTTGACATGGTGTTAGTTACGACTAATGGAGAGATTTTCTATACAGAGGGTCTTGAAGGCAGTTTTACAAATACAAGCTCTATGTCTGCGGAGGTGTTAAAAATTGCCGACAAGAGTTAAAATTATTCTTGCAGTTGTAATAATTGTTTTTATTGCTTCTGTTGCTGCTTCAATAATTATTTTCAGACCAGCAGACAGAAAGAGTTCTGATGAACATAATTACATAGAAATAGTTCAGGACGGAAAAGTCATTAATAAAATAGACCTTGCAGGAGCTGAAAACCAAACGTTTCGCATAGAATACAACGGAGGCTGGAATGATATAACTATTGAGGACGAGGAAATCTACATATCTGATGCAGATTGTCCTGACCACACCTGCATAAAGACAGGCAAACTTCGTTCGGAATATGTACCTATAGTGTGTCTTCCGCATAAGCTTATAATCAGATTCAGCGAGTAGGGGAGGGCACCATGAAAACAAAGAGACTTGCAGAGCTTTCCATGCTTACAGCGGCAGCGTTGATCGTATTTATTGTTGAGCTAAGATTTCCAGATATAATACCTATCCCCGGTGTTAAACTCGGACTCGCCAATATATTTACCGTTTATGCTGTATACAGATTTACAAGCAAAGAAGTAATGCTAATGGTACTGACAAGAGTGATTTTGGGTTCTATATTCAGTACTAATATGTCAGCCTTGCTTTACAGCCTTTCGGGAGCATTATTATGTCTGACCGGAATGCTTCTTCTTCGCAGATTGATTCCTATAAAATATCTGTGGATATGCAGTATTATTGGAGCAGTACTTCATAATACAGGACAAATAATAGTTGCATCAGCTGTAATGAGGTCACTGGCAGTGCTGGCTTATTATCCTGTGCTTATTGTTTCAGGATGCATTGCAGGTGCATTTACGGGTATATGTGCACAATTGGTCTTAAAGCGGCTTGACATAAATAAAAAAGCGTAGATTTTGCTATCTACGCTTTTTGTTATGAGTACTATTTCTCTATAGCTTCCGACCAGTACTGCTGATTATATATATCAGTAATAAAGTACATGATTCGTACTGCACCGTCACCAACGTCAACATTGCTTATTTTCATATCATTTGTTACCGTCATAGTATTACCGAAATAATAGCTGTCTTTGTACTTTTTATCATAAGTATAATAATCACATATGAAATCGAGCTTATCTCCAACATTAAGTTCAGTAAGACTTTTAGCAACTGTATCTGTCTCATTATTTACATATGCACTTTCAGCACCAGCGATATAGCCATTAGGATTTTCTTTGTCAAATACGATTATGACCTTCACACGTTCACCGTTAAGGAATGCCGGAACATAGCCGGTTATAATACTTTCGTCCTCATATTCAATAGTATCTGTATGATAGTATGCAACAGGCTGACCGTTTATTGCAAGCCAGTTGCGGTCCGTATCGGCAATAAGGTTACCATCATCGTCGAGAGTATATGTATTGTCCAGACCAAGGTCGATATATCCTTCACCGTCATCATAGAACATATTCTTATCAACGGTGTGAATCATATCCCACTGAGCTTCAGGCAGATTCATTATATACTTACCGTCATTTTCTTCCCAGATAAGATTACTTGTATCAAAGAAATGTTCAGCAAGATACTGGGCATCCTCCTCAGTGTTGCCGCCTTTCATGAACTGCGTATTTGTATCGTCAAGTCCATTGATAATACTGCGTCCGGACGAACCTCCGAGGAAAGAACCAAGAAGCTGAGTTATCATGTCGGCATTTCCGGATGAACCAGATGATAGATCACCAAAGAGTGAACCGAGAGGGGAGGAGGAGCCTCCTGCTGCTATCTGACCGCTTGTTTCGAGCTTTGCAAACTGTCTTATACACTCTGCATAATCGGAATCCATTCCTATTTTATTATAAGTACTGCAAGCTGTATCAACATAAGAAGTTCTCTTATATGGGAAATAAATAGAAACTCCATATGCATTAGTCATATTTGAAGATGTACGATTATATTTAACAGCATTTTGAATAGATTTTTTAAGTGCTGCACCTTCATCAGTTCCCATATTTTCTGCAAGATTTACAAGATCGACCTGATCTATCTTTGAGCTTGATGCAAATTCTCTTGTAGCATATCTTGCGTCAGATATTTCCTTATACTCCTTATCAGCTATTCTTTTTGATATAGATTTAGAGAATGCAGAAAGATCAGCCGGAACTGTATTAGAAAATTCAGCAAGATCGATAACTGAAAGTGTAGTTTTCTGACCTTTGCATTTTCTTCCGCATTCTGTAACAAAGTCATCAACTATATTTTTACCTATCTCTAAAGTTGGTGTAGATGTGTTATTAGCCAGTTTATTGAGCCAGTTTGTATAATACCAGCCAATACCGGGTTCAGTTTCCTCAGAAGCTATGAGATAATCGGCATAGTCATTTAGCATAAGAGCTGTTTCAGCTGTTGCCATAAGACAAGCGTCAAAACCTACAAAATCAAATGTTACACCGCCTTTTTTTAGTGCCTGTGAAACACCTTCAAGACTCATAGATCCGCTGCTCTGATTTTTCTCGTCGTATCCATATCCGCTTACTGAGCCGCCGCCGTGATCCCAGAGAATAAGCTGATTACGGTTTGCTGGAAAATTCTTACTGCAATATTGTATAAATGATGCAAGCGTATTAGGGTCAGTCATAGCTTTGCTTCCGTCATCAGAAACAAGTCTTGTAACCTGTCCGCCGCTTATCTGATATATCTGATTAGTTTTGGAACTTATACTTGATGTCTTCCAAGCCTTGCATCCTCCGGTATAAACTATAAGATTTATATTATTGCCAAATGCTGTACTTGCCTGACGCATTTCCTCCATATCAGATGAAGCCATACCATACTTTGACTCAAGGTCAGTACCGCACATATAAACCATGAGAGTCACTTTGTCCTGATTATTGCCAAGTATATTAGTACGTTTAGCTCTTGAACCGTCTGCTACTGATGTATCAACACTGGTTTCGCTGCTTGCTGTATATCCACCGGTGCTGGTGTCGGCATCATCTGAACCTCCACCGCCGCCAAGAAGTCCTCCAAGTCCGCCGCCTTTGAACAGAAGCATTGCGATCAACGCAATAATTGCAATACCACCTCCGCCGGCTGCTGCTTTTTTGGCATTGCTTCCAGATGGTGTAGCAGCAGTATGATCTGCTGAACCAACTTTACCTGTTCCAAGTCCTTCGCCTCGTTTATGTGCTCCGGTACCGCCTGTAGTAACATTTTTTTCTCTTGCTTTTGGCCGTTTCTGATTAGGATCCATATTGACCTCCGTTATTCTGCGTTTAGGCAGTTAATTTAATCATATATATATTTTACACGTTTTTTTATATTATGTCAAGTTTACCACTGTAAAAAGCTAATTTTTAATTGACATATTCTTTCTGATGAGATATAATATCAGTATTGAAAGCAGATTCAAAGTTTCACCAAATGAAAGTTTGGCGAAACTTTGAAGATAAAAGAGGAGCAGATATGAACAGTTACAATAATTCAAATAATCCCGAATTCCTTAATAATTATCTCATGCATCTGAAGATCGTAAAATTACTTTCGGAAAGAACTATTGAGGAATATTATTTAGATATACGTCTTTTTCTAAGATACGTACACGGAACTGGCGAAAAAGACGTTACCGAAGTAAATATTAGTGATATGACCGAAGATGAACTAAAAAAAATAACTGTATCTGATATTTACAATTTTATATTTTTCACAGCTGATGACCGCAATAATGCCGAACGCTCCAGATACAGAAAAATTTCCGCACTGCGAAGTTTTTTCAAATACTTAGAAAAAGTTGCAAATATAATAGAAAAAGATCCAACTAAAGATCTTGATGTAAGAACTCCAAAAGCTGCACGTCCAAAATTTCTTTCATTAAAAGAAAGTCTGAGGTTACTTGAAGCTTCTGACAAATCAGATTCAAAAAGAGATTATTGTATAATCACAATTTTTCTAAATTGCGGAATAAGACTTAGTGAGTTAGTAGGAATTAATATAAATGACATTGATCTTTTTGAATGCCGAATGACTGTTCTTGGAAAAGGAAACAAACATCGTACTGTTTATCTGAATTCAGCTTGTATGGACGCTATAAACAAATATCTTGAAATAAGAAAAAGCGATCCGGAGGCATCAAATGAACCTGCACTTTTTATCAGTAATCAGAAAAGACGTATTTCTAAGCGTCGTGTACAGCAAATTGTAGAGAGCACTCTTGAAAAAGCCGGTCTCGACGGTAAAGGCATCACTACACATAAACTCAGGCACACCGCTGCTACGTTAATGTATCAATATGGCGATGCTGACGTTTTACAGCTTAAAGAGCTGCTTGGTCACGCAAGCATATCAACCACCGAGATATATACTCATTTAAATGATGATAATGTAAGAAATGCTGTAGAGTCAAATCCGCTTTCAAATATCAAATCATCAAATAAGGATGATAAATAAATTCAGAGTCCTCCCCTATTTTGGGTTTTAGTTAAAATTTTGCTTAGGAGATGCAGTATGGCATTTATAAAAAAGAAACGCAAATTTAATGAACCATCAAAAGAGATTGATTATTTGAGAAGAATTGGATACAAGAATCCTAGAGGACTTGAAATTGACAATTTAGTTAGTTGGTTGAATGTGGATGAAGAGAACGATGCTTTTCTTATTCTAACAGGTGGAACTAATCCTAATAGAGATAATGTAGATTTGGCATATTATGCTCTGTGCTTCAAGGGAACACCTATAAATCTTACTGTAGCAGCCGATCACAAAGGAAGTGCAGCAAAGTGTAATGCTGAATTCAATTGGATTATAGAAGCTATAGAATATCCTGAAGGTTATGTACCAGAAGATGAAAGAAAGATCAGAGAAATTATCACAGAAGCATTTATCTGTGAATCATATTCAGAACTATTTAATCATGAACGGGTTAAGAATGTTTCTGTAAGATTTGAATGCTGATTAAAGGAGAATGATATATGTATATTCCGGAAATACCAAACAACAGTTTGACAGATGAAATAACTCAGATTGTTGAGTTAAGTAAAAAACTTGAAGATGAAGGTTATTATTTTGATTATGATCCGCCTGCCACTGAGGAAGAGTTATCTTCATGGGAAAAAGAAAATAATATAAAAATACCTGAATCACTCAAAGATTGGCTCAGGTTTTCACGCTATTCAAATATCTGCAGTGAACTTGCAATAATAAAAGGAGTAAATGCCTTTAAAATTGATTGTGAATTAGTACCTGAAGATATGGTTATAATAGGTGAAGTAATTGGCGATGGTGAATTCATAGGTTTTTCAAAAGAAACAGGTGAGATTATGTGGGAAGATCACGGTGAAGTTACAAAATTAGAATCTTTTGATATTTTTTTAAAGGACACGCTAATCAGAATGTTAAAGGATTCATAAATAAATGGAATAGGTGTTAATATGACAACAGATGAAATAATTGATTTATATAGATTTTACATATTCCTATTGACATAATAATAACAGCGTGATATAATATAAGAGTTGAAATTAATATCTTCAGGGCAGGGTGAAAATCCCTACCGGCAGTAAAGCCTGCGAGCCTTAAAAGGTTGATCCGGTGACATTCCGGAGCCGACGGTAAAAGTCCGGATGTAAGAAGATAAATCTAAGTATATGTACTATATAGATGATTTATTGCCCCGATTTGCGGGGCATTTTATTTTATTGGCTTAATTTATTTTTCGGAGGTTTTATATGGAACAGGCAGACTATATGAGAGAAGCCATTTCCCTTGCCGAAAAAGGAATGGGTTTTGTCTCCCCTAACCCTATGGTCGGTGCAGTTATTGTAAAAGACGGCAAAATAATTGGCAAAGGCTGGCACAAAAAATACGGCGATCTTCACGCTGAACGCAATGCTTTTGCTGATTGTGATGAAAAAAATATCGACTGCTCAGGCGGTGATATATATGTTTCACTTGAGCCGTGCTGTCATCAGGGAAAAACTCCGCCTTGCACAGAGGCTATAATTCAGCATGGTATAAAAAGAGTGTTTATTGGTTCCCCTGACCCGAATCCTCTTGTTTCAGGTAAGGGAGTAAATATACTCAGAAGTCATGGCATAGAGGTCACAGAAAATGTCCTCAGAGATGAGTGCGATGCGATAAATGAGATCTTTTTCCATTATATAACCACAAATAAGCCTTTTGTAACAATGAAATATGCCATGTCAATGGACGGCAAAATTGCTTGTTATACCGGTGAATCAAAATGGGTCACCGGTGAAAAGGCAAGAGAGAATGTCCATAGGGACAGACTCCGTCATGCGGCTATAATGGTAGGTGTGGGTACTGTTCTTGCGGACGATCCTATGCTCACTTGCAGAATTGAAGGTGGTCGTGATCCTTACAGAATAATCTGTGATTCAGGTTTGAGAACTCCTATGGATAGTCAGATCGTAAAGACAGCCGGTGAGATACACACTATCATTGCTACAGCAGTTAGTGATACTGAAAAAATAAAAAAATATCAGCAGGCTGGATGCTGGGTAATAGAATGCGGCACTGATGACAGTCAGAAAGTTGACCTAATTAAACTCATGGATATTCTTGGAGAACATAAAATAGACAGCGTACTGCTTGAAGGTGGAGCTCGCTTAAACTGGTCGGCTTTAAATTCTGGCATAGTCAATAAAGTGCAGGCGTATATTGCTCCTAAGCTGTTTGGCGGAGAACGCTCTAAATCCCCTATCGGCGGACGTGGCGTTGATTTCCCTGATAACGCATTTATGCTTGAGGATTCTAAAATAAAAAATTTCGGAGAAGATATTCTTATTGAAAGCAGGGTCAGATATGTTCACGGGAATAGTTGAGGAAATAGGTATCATTAAAGGAATAAAGAAAGGCAGCACTTCGTCCTATATTGAGGTAAATGCTGAAAAAGTCCTTGAAGATGTAAAGCTTGGTGACAGTATTGCTGTAAATGGAGTGTGTCTCACAGTCACTGAATTCGGAAAAAACTATTTCAAAGCAGACGTTATGAACGAAACTCTTGAACGATCATCACTTGGCAGTCTCAAAACAGGAAGTTATGTTGATCTTGAACGTGCGATGTCTGCAAACGGACGTTTCGGAGGTCATATCGTTTCCGGTCATATAGACGGAACAGGTGTTATATCGGATATTAAAAAAGACGGCATTGCAATATGGTTCACCATATCAACAAGCAGTCAGATACTGCGATATATCGTCGAAAAAGGCTCTATCGCTATTGACGGCATCAGCCTTACTGTAGCAAAAGTGACCGATACATCATTCAGCGTATCTGTTATACCTCATACAGCCGAGCAGACCGTCCTTGGCTTCAAAACTATTGGAGATACTGTAAATCTTGAAAACGATATTATAGGCAAGTACGTTGAAAAATTAATGAGACCTGCTGCATCAGAGAAATCTGAAAGTAATATTACCATGGATTTTCTGATACAAAATGGTTTTTAAATATATTTAAAGAACAGGAGTCTTATAATGTTTGAATACAACACTATACCTGAAGCTCTTGAAGCTCTCAGAAACGGTGAGATAATCCTCGTTACAGATGATGAGGACAGAGAAAATGAAGGCGATATGATATGTGCAGCTGAATTTGCTACAACTGAAAATGTTAATTTTATGGCAGCACACGCTAAAGGTCTGATATGTATGCCTATGAGCATCGAGCTGTGCAATAAGCTGCACCTTCCTCAGATGGTTGACTATAACACCGATAATCACTCAACTGCTTTTACTGTCTCAATAGACCATGTTGAGACAACAACAGGTATATCTGCTCAGGAGCGTGGCTTTACAGCAAGAAAGTGTGTCTCCCCTGACGCTAAACCTGAGGACTTTCGTCGTCCGGGACATATGTTTCCATTAACTGCAAAGAAAAATGGAGTCCTTGAACGTGAGGGACATACGGAAGCTACCGTTGACCTCATGAGGCTTGCCGGACTTTCAGAATGTGGTCTTTGCTGCGAGATAATGCGTGATGACGGTACTATGATGCGTTCTGCTGAATTGCAGGAAAAAGCTCAGGAATGGGGCATGAAGTTCATCACTATACAGGAATTAAAAGAATATAGAAAGTGTCACGATGATCTTGTAGAAATGGTGGCAAATACTAAACTCCCAACTAAATACGGCGAATTCCGTGCTATAGGCTTCATAAACAAATTAAACGGCGAACACCATGTAGCTCTTGTAAAGGGTGATATTGGTAACGGAGAGGATATACTCTGCCGAGTTCACTCAGAATGCCTGACCGGAGATGCTTTTGGTTCATTAAAATGTGACTGCGGTCAACAGTTTGCTGCGGCTATGACACAAATTGAAAAAGAAGGCAGAGGCATACTGCTTTATATGCGTCAGGAAGGCAGAGGGATAGGACTTATTAATAAGCTCAAAGCCTATGAATTGCAGGACAATGGTATGGATACTCTTGAAGCTAATCTCGCACTTGGTTTTCCGGGAGACATGAGAGAATACTATATAGGTGCTCAGATACTCCGCAAACTTGGCTGCAAAACTTTGAGACTGCTTACGAATAATCCCGATAAAGTTTATGGACTAAATGAATTCGGTATCGAGATAAAAGAACGTGTACCGATACAAATGGATCCTACTGCATACGACCTTTTCTATCTTAAAACAAAACGTGATAAAATGGGACATATACTTAACTATTGAGGTATATCAAATAGTAAAATTGCTTGCGGACTATTATACAAAATGCTGATAGGAGCCGCTTACAAAATAAATTTTAAGGAGCTTTTTTATGAAAACTTATGAAGGAAATCTTGTAGCTAAAAATACAAGAATAGGTATTGTTGTTGCTCGTTTCAACGAGTTCATCACTTCAAAACTTCTCGGAGGTGCTATCGATACTCTCAAACGTCACGATGTAAACGAGGACTCAATTGATGTTGCATGGGTACCGGGTGCATTTGAGATACCGCTTATCGCTTCAAAAATGGCTAAGTCCGGAAAATATGACGCTGTTATATGTCTTGGAGCTATAATTCGTGGAAGCACTTCTCACTATGACCTTGTATGCAATGAAGCAGCAAAGGGAATAGCACAGGTATCACTCAACAGCGATATTCCGGTTATGTTCGGTGTTATAACAACTGAAAATATTGAGCAGGCTATCGAAAGAGCAGGTTCAAAGGCTGGCAATAAGGGCAGCGAATGTGCTGAGGGTGCGATCGAAATGATAAACCTTATCAGAGAAATTGAGGCATAATGGCTAATCTGATTTTCGATTACGACGGAACTATCCATAACTCTATGCTAACTTATGCTCCGGCTTTCAGGGATACAATGAAATGGCTCTCTGACAACGGATACATTGCTGACCGTGAATATACTGATAATGAAATAAGTCGCTGGCTTGGATTCAATTCCACTGATATGTGGGGACAATTTCATCCTGAGCTTGATATAAGTATCAGAGAAAAAGCTCGTGCTATGCTTGGACAGAATATGGCTGAACGTGTTGACAATGGTGAAGGAGCTTTGTATGAAGGTGCAGAAGATATGCTCACGCTATTGAAATCTCAGGGACATAAGCTGATTTTCCTGAGCAATTGTCGTTTCCATTATCTTGAAAGACATAAACGAGTTTTCAAACTCGACAAGTATTTTGATGATTTTTACTGCTGCGAAGCTTTCAATTTCATACCGAAGTACGAGATATTCAGAAAGATAGCACCACAGCACAAAGGTACTTTTATTGTCATCGGAGATAGGTTTCATGACATTGAAACTGCTGTAAAAAACAGTCTTATGTCAATAGGCTGTGGATATGGATATGGTTCAGAAGATGAACTGAAAGATGCAGATTTAATTGTAAATTCTATTTATGAGATACCGGATGCGGTCAAAAAATTAATTGAACAATAAAAAACGGGAGTTGCTAAATCAGCAACTCCCCTATTTTATATTCCGAATATCTCGTATTCGCCTCGTTTAAGTGATATGGACTGATAATCTCCTTTTTCAAGAGTTTTGTCCTTGTCTCTTATGTAGGACTTCAATATTGCACGGCTCATATTTGTAATGTCCGGACGTTCAATAGCCTCTTCCGGAGTTAAAAGCAATACTTCGCTGTTCTCGTAACCATCAGATACCGGCAGACCTGATAGATGCTTCATGCGAAATACGATACACCATTGGTCTGTACGGAACTGAATTGCGAATACTGACTGAGCTTCAGCCATTACGCTTGTTTCCTCAAAAAACTCACGTTTAACAGCTTCAGAAGGAAACTCCCCTTCCTTAACGTATCCGCCCGGAATGAGTATTCTATCCTTCGCAGCACCATATGTATGACGGACAAATAATATCTTTCCGTCTATTTCCAATATGCCGCACACCGCATAAAATCTATTACTCGTCATCGCTTGCTGTTACGCTGATTCCCAGCACCTCAAGACTTTCGTCGTCAACAGTAGACGGACACTCAGACATAAGCTCACTTGCATTTTGTACCTTCGGGAATGCAGTTACATCACGAAGACTGTCAGCCTTGCACATGATCATAGCAAGTCTGTCAAGACCGATTCCCATACCACCGTGA
The DNA here is from genome assembly GCA_017543335.1 of Ruminococcus sp. GTDB lineage: Bacteria > Bacillota > Clostridia > Oscillospirales > Ruminococcaceae > Ruminococcus. The sequence goes on along the minus strand of JAFYGE010000049.1, from coordinate 63,046 downwards.
GGCGGTGCAGCATAGCGATAAGCGTCAACAAGGAAGCCGAACTTAGCCTGAATCTCCTCATCTGTCATGCCAAGAGCTTCAAACATCTTCTGCTGTAACTCGAAGTCTGTTATACGCATTGAACCGCTTGAAAGCTCAGTACCGTTGAGCACGAGATCCCAAGCCTTTGCACGTACATTTGCAGGATCGGTATCAAGATATTCCAGACACTCCTCCATAGGCATTGTAAATGGGTGATGTGCAGCTACCCATGTATTGTTCTCGTCGTCATACTCAAAGAACGGCATTTCAGTTATCCAGAGGAAATTATACTGATCTTCCGGTATAACATCAAGTTTCTTACCACAGATAAGTCTTATTGCTCCAAGAGTTGAAAGAACTGTCTTAGTTTTGTCAGCACATATGAGTACAAGGTCACCTTCATGAGCATCAACTGCACTGCATATCTTTTCGAGGTCTCCCTCGCCGAGGAATTTCTTGAATGAGCAGTTAGGCTCATCTGCCCAGCGAATGTAAGCAAGTCCCTTTGCACCTATGCCCTTTGCGTGTTCGACAAGCTTGTCGATCTCCTTACGTGTATATGTAGCAGCTCCGTTCTTCACGTTGATAGCACGTACAGAACCGCCTTCTTCTATTGCATTCTTGAATACTACAAAATCTATATCCTTAACAGTTTCTGTAATATCCTGTATCTCAAAACCAAAACGTGTATCAGGCTTGTCTGAGCCATATCTGTTCATAGCATCAGCGAAAGTAAGTCTTGGAAGCGGAACAGGAATATCCACATTAATTACTTCTTTGAAAACACGCTGTACAAAGCCTTCTACGCACTGCTGAATATCCTCAGCGTCAACAAATGACATTTCAAGGTCTATCTGAGTGAACTCCGGCTGACGGTCAGCTCTTAGGTCCTCATCACGGAAGCAGCGTGCAAGCTGGATATATCTGTCGTAGCCAGCGATCATGAGGAGCTGCTTGTATATCTGAGGAGACTGCGGAAGTGCATAGAATTTACCAGGATGAACTCTTGAAGGAATAAGATAGTCTCTTGCTCCCTCAGGGGTTGATTTCATCATCATCGGAGTTTCTATTTCAAGGAAACCATTCTCATAGAAGTACTCACGGGTAACTTTAGCGATCTGGTGACGCTTGATTATATTCTCCTGAAGCGGAGCTCTTCTGAGGTCCAGATAGCGGTATTTAAGACGAAGTTCGTCATTAACTTTAGTCTCATTTGTGATTTCAAACGGAGTTGTCTGAGCTTTAGCGAGTATTCTGAGGTCTGTAACAAAAATCTCTACATTACCGGTTTTTAGCTTATCGTTCTTGCTCTCACGCTCACGTACTTCGCCCTTTGCCATAAGAACAAACTCACTTCTGCATGAAGAAGCTTTTTCAAATATCTCAGGTGCAGTTGTTTCATTAAAAAGAAGCTGAACGACGCCTGTTCTGTCTCGGAGAACGATAAAAATAACTCCGCCTTTATTTCTTATTCTGTCAACGAATCCGCCAACTACGACTTCTCTGCCGGCTTCTGTAACATCACCGCAATAGTGAGTTCTTTTAAGTCCTTTCATTGTGTCTGCCATTATTCATTCACCTCAACAGATTTATTGAATGCACCGAGAACTTCATCATCCTCAAGAGTATCCATCATTTTATCAAAATAAACAGAATCAAAGTTGTTTACAAATTTATCATTGAGAAGTATCTCCTTCTCTTCACCTTTTTCCATTTCTTTGAGCTTTGCTTTGCCTTCTTCAAGCTCATTGTCGCCGAGAACTACAGTGAAAGCAGCACCGATCTTATTAGCATACTTCATCTGAGCTTTAATTCCCCTGCCCATGAGGTCATATTCAGCATAATATCCGAATTCACGGAGTTTACGTGAAAGCTCCATAGCCTTTTCAAGAGCGGCATCTCCCATAGTTGCAAAATAGATGTCGCATTTCTTAGGCAATAGATAAGGACAATTCTGCTTGTCCATAACAAGGAGAAGTCTCTCTATTCCCATACCGAAGCCAAGAGCTGGAGTATGCTGACCGCCGAGCTGCTCAATAAGTCCGTCATAGCGTCCGCCGCCGCAGACAGTTCCCTGAGCACCTATTTCTGTTGTTACGAATTCAAAAACAGTCTTTGTATAATAGTCAAGTCCACGTACTATCTTAGGATTTACCTTGAAATCAATACCGAGATTTGTAAGATATTTTTTGAGTTTTTCAAAATGATCTCCGCACTCCTCACAAAGATAATCGAGGATAACTGGAGCATTTTTACCTATCTCCTGACAAATTGGGCTCTTGCAGTCAAGAATTCTCATAGGATTCTTGACAAGTCTGTCCTGACAAGTCTCGCAGAGCTCATCTTTTCTTGCTTCAAAATAGCTGCGTAATGCTTCATGGTATTTAGCACGGCAAGTCGGACAACCGATAGAATTGATATAAAGCTCTATATTCTTTACTTCAAGTCTGTCAAGGATAGTTTTTGCAAGCGAGATTACCTCAGCATCAGCTGCCGGTGACGCACTTCCAGCCATTTCAAGACCGAACTGGTGGAATTCACGAAGTCTTCCAGCCTGAGGACGCTCGTGACGGAAACAAGAAAGTATATAGAAAACTCTCTGTGGCAGAGCTTCATTAAGAAGTCCGTTCTGGAGCATTGCACGGATAGTTCCGGCAGTACCTTCCGGACGAAGAGTAAATTTAGTCTCCTTTGCCATAACAGTGTACATTTCCTTCTGCACAACATCTGTAGTTTCACCTACTGATCTGAGGAAAAGATCTGTGTTTTCAAAAGTCGGTACTCTTATTTCAGAGAATCCGAAACTTTCAGCAGTTTCCCTTGCTATCTTTTCAACGGTGTGCCATTTGTGGATATCCTTTGGAAGAACATCCTCTGTACCATTTGGGCGTTTGATATTTACAGCCATATTTTTCAGCCTTTCAATTTATTTTGTATTGGAAATATTATCTATCGTTTATCAAAGTGCATATAAGTTATATACATCGATATACTTTATACGATAATATGCCAAAGTTCTTATACATGAAAATTGTCCCTTATAAGGGACAATTAACTTTTAAATACTTGGAGTACCGACCTCTCGCCAATCGAGGTCTCCTCTTTCAAGGGCGAGGATAAGTGCTTCAGCAGTGGCAATATTTGTTGCGACAGGTACATTATGTACATCGCAAAGTCTGAGCAGATTCATTCCATGAACATCGGTCGTTTTTGGATTGATAGGATCTCTGAAGAAAAGAAGCACATCTACTTCATTGCATGAGAGAAGTGCGAGTATCTGCTCTGCACCGCCTTGACCGCTAAGATACCTTTTTATTGGCAAGCCAGTTGCTTCACTTACCTGCTTTCCTGTCGTATTTGTTGCTATAAGAGTATGCTTTGACAGTATTCCGCAGTAAGCACTACAGAACTGAACCATAAGTTCCTTCTTGGCATCGTGTGCTATTATAGCTATTTTCATTTTTTCGTTCCTTTCTCCGCATTGCGGTATATATTTTCCGAGTTAAGATATTTTTACAGTCAGCGGAACAAAATCTCCGTCAAGTCTCTTTGAAATAGCATCAAAAGCTCTGAGAGCCTCAGAATCAGTAGGTATCGGATTACCTTTACCTGTTGCTACAGTCATTTTAAAATCATCCGGAATGACACCAATAAGCTGAACGCCGACCTTGTCGATGATCTCGTCAAGGTTAGCTACAAGTGCATTTCCGATAACCTTTTTGCTTATTTTATTAATGATAAGTCTCTGACTTTTATTTCCTCTATTGTAGAACTCATCGGACATAAGGCTTGCGTCTCTGATGCATACCTGATCCGGAGTAGATATTACGAGAATAAGATTAGCCTGCTCAACGATCTCGAATACATGAGAATTTATTCCGGCACCAGTATCGATTATGATATATTCAAAATACTTCTTTACTGAACGACAGATATCATATATCTTTTCTGCATTTACTGTTGTCAATGTTTTAGGAGCACATAAAAGGCTCAGATTTGATGCCATAGGAACCTGTGAAACAGCTTCAAGAGCCTGTTTCTTTCCGCTAAGAACATCTCCCAGATCATACTTTATGCTATTTTCCATTCCGAACATAATGTCAAGACATCTAAGTCCAAAATCAAGTTCGATGATAAGAGTTCTGTGGCCTTGTTTAGCAAGAGTATATCCAAGTCCGGCACAAACAGTAGATTTACCGGTGCCGCCTTTTCCAGATGTAACTGCAATAATTTTAGACATTTCTTTTCCTTTCCGATATCCGCAAGCCAGAGCAGTATAGCTGCTGAACGGCACCGGACTCTATATAATCATAATATTTACCTACGCTATATTATACCACAAAAAGCCCGACTTGTCAAAGAAGTTTTTTGTGCAAAAAACAAAATTGTGCAGATTGGTGCTTTTTTCAGTTTACTTTTGTACACATCCAACAAAGAATCATTTAATGCTGTCAAGTACTTTATTAACGGTTTTCTCGATATTACATCCATTCTCATCTATAACTACATCTGCATATTTTTCGTAAAGAGCAGTTCTTTCGTTGTAAAGGTCAGATAATCGCTGACCTTTTCTGATTACTACTCCCCTGTTTTTTATATTACCGAGTCTGTATTTCAGTTTACGGTAATCAAGTTTAAGATACACTATTTTGCCTATTTCAGAAAGATGTTTCATCGCCTCTTTACCGTAAACTACACTGCCGCCGGTAGCTATGACCGAATTTTCAGCTTCCAAGCAGCTGTTTATACGATTTTCGACTTCAATAAAACCGTCGATACCTTCGGATTCTATGATATCTTTAAGAAGACGTTTTTCTTTTTCCTGAATAACGATATCAGTATCTATGAACTTATATCCCAGAATTTTGGCGAGTATAACACCAACAGTACTTTTACCTACTCCGGGCATTCCAATAAGTATTATATTATTTTTCATTTCATCTTATTCCTTAATAATGTATGTTGTATATATTTTAACTCATTTACAAAGATATGTCAAGTATTTAAAGACCATATATTGCTGTTTAAGTACGTTTTTTATATCTGTTGACAAATATTGATATGTGTGATAACATTTATTTGGAGTGATGAGTATGAAATTAAATCCTTTTCCGTTTTCTTTGGATAATAAACGGTACCATACACTAAATTATTACAATAAAAACAAATTCGGAATAAAAGTGCATAAAGCTGTTCTTGAATGTGGATTCACCTGTCCGAATATAGATGGATCGAAAGGTGTTGGCGGATGCATATTCTGTGACGGCGGAAGCGGATATTTTACCGTTCCGAACCTTACAGTAACGGAACAACTGAAAAAAGAGTACGAACGTCTATCTAAAAAATTTGGAAATGACATTAAGTTTATTGCCTATTTTCAGGCAAATACAAATACATATACAAGTGCTGACAGATTAGAAAAGCTGCTTGACGAGGCGATCTCCTTTCCGAACACCATTGGAATATCTATTGGTACTCGTGGAGACTGTCTGCCTGATGATATTATCGAACTTCTGAAGCAAGTAAATAAACATACCTCGCTCACCGTAGAGCTTGGTATGCAGACTATGCACGATAGTACGCTATCTGTAATAAATCGCTGTTGCAGTCACGCAGAGTTTCTTGAAGGTTTTTATAAACTGAAAAACGCCGGTATCCGCACTTGTCTGCACCTTATAAACGGACTCCCAAATGAATCGACTGAAATGATGCTGCAAAGTGCAAACGAGGTCGCAAGGATGAGTCCGGATGCTGTAAAACTGCAAATGCTGCACATCATTAAAGGGACTAAGCTGCATGAAATTTATCAGAATACAGATATAAAGCTACTGTCTCGTGAAGAATATATCGACATTATAGTAAAACAGCTGGAGCTTCTGCCTGCTGAAATTGTTATTGAAAGAATAACCGGTGACGGTGACAAATCTAAACTTATAGCTCCGCTTTGGAGCAGTAATAAAAAAGCAGTCATAAACGGTATTGATAAGCGGCTTGTTGAGCTTGATACCTATCAGGGACGTTTATATTGCTCCCCAAACTAAACATTGCCAACCAACGAAAGGAAGTAAATGATGAATTATTACAACGAGTTACTGAAAATGCTGTCAGTTGACTTTAACTGTCAGCCAAGAGATTTTGATATTGAAGAAAACGTACTGACTGAATCAGCATTAAATGAAGGAAGAAGGATCTATAGTCTTGAAAAGTTCTTTTTCAGAATGGTGACTACCGGAACAAATGCGGTCATTTCAGCTGATAGCTGTCTTGATGACGTATTGATTGATTTTATGAAAAAAGGCAGCGGAAAAGATCTTTTTAAACTGCCGATCCTCTCAGAATTATCTCCTGAGCTTAATAAATTCGGCTACAAATTGTCAGAAACTTCTCATATGTTCCTTGCTGAAAAAGATGTGACTATTGAAGGAAAGTTCGATACTCGCTGGTACTATGACGAAGAGATACATAAATTCTACGGTGACAGCCGATTCCCTAATGCTATATCTACAGAATTCTTAGCCGGACGTCCGGACAGAATAGTCGTATGTGCCTGCAAAGGACGTGAAATACTCGGTATGGCAGGATGTTCGGAGGATACAAAAGGCTGGATGCAGATAGGCATAGACGTAATGCCTAAATACAGGTCGAAAGGTATCGGTACTTATCTTGTATCTTTATTGAAAAATAAAATTATTGAACAGGGAGATATTCCGTTCTATGGAACTCAGATAGCAAATCTTCATTCGTGGAACATAGCGTTTAAATGCGGTTTCAGACCGGCATGGATAGAAGTCGGAGCTGAGAAAATATAACTGATACGAAAAAAGTCAGAGAGCAGCTGATACTGCTTTCTGACTTTTTGTTTATGAAGCAAACTGACTGTTATAAAGCTTTGAATAGAATCCATTTTCTTTCATCAGCTTTTCGTGACTTCCCTGCTCGATAATATTTCCGTTATCCATAACAAGTATAGTATCTGAATTTTTTATCGTTGACAGTCTGTGAGCTATCACAAAGCTTGTTCTGCCTTCCATAAGTTTGATAAACGCTTTTTGTATCTTGTGTTCAGTTCGCAGGTCTATCGAGCTTGTAGCTTCATCAAGAATAAGCATTGGCGGATCCATTAGCATTATACGTGCGATACATATAAGCTGTTTTTGTCCCTGAGAAAGTCCACTGTCTTCACTTATGACCGTATCATAGCCTTGTGGCAGTCTCTTAATGAATCCGTGTGCATAAACAGCTTTTGCAGCTTCTATTATTTGTTCCTTGGATGCATCCGGAAGTCCGTATGCTATATTTTCAGCGACAGTACCAGTAAATATCCATGTATCTTGCAGCACCATACCAAAGCTGCTCCTCAGACTGTCACGGGTGATGTCGCTGATATTTTTGCCGGACACCTCTATGCTGCCGCTGTCAATATCATAAAATCTGAGCAAAAGATTGATAATAGTCGACTTTCCGCATCCTGTAGGACCTACAATAGCTATTCTTTGTCCGGACTTAACATCAAGACTGAAATTCTGAATAAGTTTAACTTCAGGAGTATAAGAGAAGAATACATCACGGAAGCTTACATCTCCTCTTCTGTCAGAAATTACAGCTTTTTCTGAATCATCACTGACTTCTTCTTCATCGAGTACATCAAATACTCTCTGAGCTGATGCGATAGCGTTCTGCAATTCGGCAAAAACTCCGGAAATTTCGTTGAATGGTTTGGTGTACTGGTTCGCATACGCTAAGAAACTGGACAGCTTTCCGACTGACATAACACCTATGATCGACGAATAACCTATAGCTCCAAGCGAACCAAGCAGTCCTACAGCAGCATAGATAAGTCCGTTTACAAATCGTGTAGTCGGGTTTGTCATAGAGCTGAAAAATGTAGCTTGAGTGCCTATTTTTCCGTACTCTTTATTTATTTCTGCAAATCTTTTTTCCGCACGTTCGTCGTATACAAATGCTTTTACAAGCTTCTGATTACCAGCCATTTCTTCAGCAAGTGCGACCATGTCACCTCTTAGCTTAGACTGTTTCATGTAGGAGTCATGTGAAGCTTTTGTTATCTTTGATGCCGCAATAAATGACAAAGGAGTCAGCAGAACTACTACGAATGCTATTCTTACATTTATAGTCATCATAAAAATCAGAGTACCAAGAATAGTTATGATACCACTGAAAAACTGCGTAAATCCCTGCAAAAGACCGTCCGAGATTATTTCAATGTCATTTATGACCCTGCTGGTGAGTTCACCTTTTGTATGACCGTCAATATATTTGAGTGGGACTCTTTCCAGTTTATTGAATATATCAGCACGAAGGTCCCTTACTGTAAGAAAAGACAGTTTATTGGTACAAAGACTCATCAGCCATTGGAAAAGAGTACTGCATATGACCATTCCGGCAAGAGTTGTTACAATTTTCTTTAATCTATCAAAATCAACGTCATTTTTTCCGATACAGCAGTCGACCGCTTCACCAATGAATACCGGAACTGCTAACGAAAGAGAAACTCCGATTATCGCAAATAAGACTGTCATAACGAAGTACAAGATATAGGGACGTGCATATGAAAAAACTCGTTTCAGTGTTTTAAGCATTGGCGTCACCCTCCTTTTCATTCATCTGCGACCTGTATATCTCCTGATACACTTCACAGGATGATAAAAGTTCCTCATGAGTACCTATCCCGACAGCTTTTCCGTCGTCCATTACTATTATTTTATCAGCGTCTTTCAGTGACGTAGTCCTCTGTGAGATCATTATTACAGAAGTACCGGACATATCTTCTTTCAGAGCTTTTCTCAGTGCGAGATCAGTAGCGTAGTCAAGAGCACTTGTTGAATCATCAAGTATTATAAGATCCGGCTTACCGACTAAAGCTCTTGCTATGGATAAACGCTGTCTCTGTCCGCCGGAAAAATTTTTGCCTCCCTGAACTACTCTTGTGTCGAGCACATCAGTTTTCTGCGAAATAAATCCCCATGCCTGAGCCGTTTTCAATGCCGCTGTTATTTCCTCGTCAGAAGCATTTTCAGTTCTCCATTTCATGTTTTCTCTGACTGAACCTGAAAAGAGTACGGCTTTTTGCGGAACATAGCCTATATTTCTGCGAAGTACATCCGGAGCATAATTGTTAACGTCTTCACCTGCAAAGAGTACAGTTCCTGATGTGACCTTGTAAAAGCACGGTATCAGTGAAGCAAGAGTTGACTTACCACTTCCCGTACCACCGATGATACCGAGCATCTGTCCCCTCTTTAATGTGAACGATATATCTGAAAGAGATTCATCTCCGGAATTTTCATATGCAAATGAAACATTTCTGAATTCGAGTATGTTTTCAGAATTTTTATTTATTTCTGTGATTTCACCGGATTCCTCAGGTAAAATATCAAATATCTCGCTTATTCTATTAGCAGATGCGAAAGCTTTAGTAAATATAACTATAAGATTAGCAAGTACTACCAATGCAAGCAAAATCTGAGTCATATAATTGGTGAATGCGGTAAGCTCACCTTGCGTAAGACTTCCGCTATCTATTCGCAGTCCGCCTCCCCATATAACTGCAACTATTCCAAGATTCATGACCATGAAAGCTACAGGGTTAAGTATTGCTGATATTTTTCCTACTGCTATAGAACAATCAGCTATCTCGTCAACAGCTTCCCTGAACTCTTTCATTTCTTCTTCTTGTCTTGAAAAAGCTCGTATGACCCTTGTACCTTCGAGATTTTCTCTCGTGAGCATTGCCGCTCTATCGAGTTTCTGTTGTGTACGCTTGTACATTGGGACCGTTTTCCTCATGATGAAGAATATAACTAACGATATCAGCGGAGCTACTACAAAAAATATGAGCGAGAGCTTAACATCTATCATAACTGCCATGACAGCCGCTCCGATAACGAGAAAAGGTGCTCTTACAGCAAGTCGGATAAACATATTGACCCCGTTTTGGACTGTATTAGAGTCGTTTGTAAGGCGATTCACAAGTGATGACGTTCCTACTTTATCTATTCCGCTGTACGAAAGCTTGTTGATGTGCTCGTAAAGTGCGGACCGGAGTTCAGTTCCGAATCCGTAAGCACATTTTGCAGCAAGATACTGACAGGTCAATGCAAATGCAAGTCCGCATATTCCAAGAAGTACGATAAGTCCGCACATTCTGAATATATAACCGCTGTCGTTGTTTCCGATACCGTTATCTATTATCTTTGCCATTACCACAGGTACTATCAATTCAAAAATTGCTTCGAGCAATTTAAAAAACGGACCGAATATCAGCTCTTTTTTGTAATTTTTCAGATACTTTAAAAGTTTTTTCATGATAACCTCTTAATAAGCAACGGACGCTATAAGCGTCCGTAACTTCTATATTTCTATGCCATTTTCTTTGAGGAGCTCTCTTGCTGACTCAACCGAATCAACTCCAGTTGCATTTTTTACAGGGGCAAACTCCTTATTTCGTTCAACTTCATATGCAAGGCAACTGTCCTGCATATGGACCATATCAAGAACGAGTGTCTCAAATTTATGACCATTAGGCTTATCAGGCTTTATCAGATCACCATTTTCGTCCATATACGGTATTTTTTTATCAACAACGTGGATAGGGAGCTTGTTGTTGAGGATAGCTTCAAGCTTGTCCACGTTAAATAGATAGTTCAGAATAACACCGAATTTATAAGCTAACTCACCGTTTTCATCACGAAGTGTACGCATTTCCTCCGTCATTTCATAGTACTCAACTATTGAAGGCATTCCGTCCTCAAGGCAAAGGACTCCAACTCTTTCATCAGGATCTGCCTTGCTTACTACTTTTCCTCCGGATTGAAGTCCGGAATCTATTACAGCTCCGACAAAACACGGGTCAGCTATTCTTTGCAGTACGTTGTCAACAGCAAAAACGTTGATCCACTCTATGCCCTTGTCTCTGATCTCGTCAAGCAGACCTGCTCTGACAAGAGATGAGAACCAGCCTCCGTTACCGTTAGGTGATATGGATATACGTGATTTTCCCTCCATATATATTTTACCGTCAAATGAAACTGACGGAGCCATATCCTGTACAAAGAAGCTGATAAATGAGCTGTCGTATCCGAAATAATTCATTTCCTTGAAGAAATTAACCGTATCATCGTGATTTTTTTCGCTGGTCATGATATAGAGAGGGACCCATGCACCAGCCTGCTTTACAACGTCCATGAGGTTGTTTATAAGGCACTGAAATATATACAGTTCCTTGTTAACTCCTATGTTGAACATTCCTTTTGGCTTGTCGAAACCAAGTCTTGTGCCCTGACCGCCAGCAAGAAGTACAGCAGCTACTTTACAGTTCTTTATAGCATCAATGCCTTTATTGAGGTAAATTTCCTTGTTTTTGGCAATATCATCAATAGTAACAGCTCCAAGAGGTGCGAAAGTTCCTCGTGCAGCCGTAAAACTGTTTTCTGCTTTTAAATTATCCAGAACTGAAAAATCTATCAATTCGATTTGTGAAAGGAGTTCTTCTTTTTCACTCTGGTCAAGTTCAGTATAATATTTTAGTATGTGTTCCTGTCCGTATTCAGACAGTACTTTTTTAGCATCATTTAAAGTAATCATTACATTCCTCCTGTTCAGTAAAAATACTGGCTCATATAAAATTATTATATCATATATATTATTTTTAGTCAATCAGCATTTAAACTAAAATAAACTGTATTTTTTTATAAATAAAAAACTCCGATGCATTTACACCGGAGCTTTGGGGTGAATGCTGACTGCATCTGGTCTGAGTGACGGGACTTGAACCCACGGCCTCTACCACCCCAAGGTAGCGCGCTACCAACTGCGCCACACCCAGACTAATGACTTTACGCAATCAACAGTAAATATTATATCACGGTCAATCGAGCTTGTCAAGCATTTTTTCTGAAAATCATCCGCTTTTTCTTCTGTAACGCAGCTTCTGTTCTTTGCATACTTCGTAGCCAAGCAGTTCAGCGATATCCAGTGCTTTCTGCTCGTCAAACGCTTTTACTTTATACTTTATATGCTTTTCACCTTCAAACCAGAGGCTGACGCTGCACCTTTTACCTATTTTCTGAAAGATAGTCTGTTCAAGCTCTACTTTGATTATCTTACTGCGGTCGACTATAAGGGTGTGAAACTTGCTCCATTTGCAGCATCTTACCAATATTTTATCATCATATATTGCTATTCCGCTCGTAAAAAAGGCTGCGATCTTGACGATAACGAACCATACAGCCGGTATTTCAAGCATAAATACGCTGAATTTTGTAAGTCCGTAAAAATCGGGAAAGAAATGCATTGTAATATAGTACATAGGTATAAGTCCGGCACCTATCAATGTTGGCTGCCATATATGCTGCCATAATCCGTTCCATTTTGGTCTGTATTCATTTGGAGCTATCTCAGCTATGCCTATCGTTCCGTAAATACTGCTCATTTTTTTCTGATTCTGTACAGGATGAAGCACAGGCAGACTATGTTTGCCTGCTCCATAGCCGGAACAGCTTATGTGGACAGCTACAGCTCCGAAGATCTTCATGATGAGATTCTGTCTGATGTCTATATAATTTATCTGTGACGGAAAAACTGTATAAGCTCTTTTAGTGAAAACTCCATATGATGTATACAAATATTTATCGTCACTTTTCAGCTCAAAGCGAGAGTATCTCAGAAGATTAATAATGAACGACAGAAGCCACGCACTTAAAAAGAATACTGCGATCACAACTGCGGCATCAGGTATTTTATATATGAATTTTTCTGTATGTTTTTCAGTTTCTTCGGTTATTGTTGTCAGTGACCGACTGATGATGTCCCTTGCAATGTTTCCTCCCTGAAAAAAGAGAGCTGCAATGTATATCGTACCCGAAAAACCGCTTGAGAAAAATATTGAGAAAAGTATTATCGATAAAGCTGTTGGTTTAGGTACTTCACTGTTTTCAGTCTTTGATCTGACGTGCGGCAGACGTTTTATTATTTCTCCACAGGTCTGATCGCTTATCATCATTTTCATGTCAGCTGAATCAAAAATTCCGGCACTCGTATCACATCTTACCCTTACTGCCTTAAATGGCATCAGATAAAAAGCTCTCTCGACTGTGACCGAGCTTATACTCGAAAAAGGTATCTGCTTTGATACTTTTATGAATATCCCCTCGTTATGTCTTATATAAGAATCAGTCACCGTTATATAAGAGCAATACCAGCGTATATAGCCGAATACTATGATTATCCCTATTACAAGAATGTCCATCCAAGCTCCACGAAGCCAGTTGTAAAACCAATTCTTATCCGTCCACACAGCTCCGATACCTCTCAGCAGCGGAAACAGCAGAAGCCATATATTTTTAGCTGAATATCGCAATACCTTTAACGGGTGTTCACGATAATTGGTCATAACTCACCTCCGCTGATACTGCCTGTAAGAACAAGGATCTCCTCTGCGTCTTTCAGATCAAGAAATAACAGACTGAGGTGTCCTCCGAATACAAATAGTGAGATAAAGTTCAATCCGGTCTTATCTGAAAAAGGCGTTCTTATGAATGTGTGGTACTGTATGGATGTGAATTTAACCGAATGATCGAATCTTATGAAAACTCCGCTTGACCTTGCGATCTCAGTATCCGTTACCGTGTACTCTATGGAAGATATAAACAACGGCAGATATATGAACATTGCTATAAAAGCTAAAGAAACAAGAGCAATACTTGCTATTAAAACTACTTTGTTCACTGGAATATATATATTTAAAGCCAGTACCAATACTGCTGTTATTACTGTTATTACGATCTGCAATATGCAGGCATTTTTTATCTGGATAAAAATGTCTCATATTACACCTCACAATTCCGGTATATTTCTATTATACCACAAATATCCTGTACTGTACACCATCATTATACTTAAATTTACGGAGGTTTTTATGTACAAATTTCTTCAATCTATCAATTCGTTTGTGTGGGGAAACGGTTTGATATTTATTCTGCTTTGCACAGGTTTAATATTTACATTCAAACTAAAGGGTATACAGTTCCGCTTTATTTCGGTATTGATAAAAAGCTCCAAAAAACGTGAACATCAGTCAAATGGAATTTCTCAGTTAAAAACTGCCTGTTTATCTCTTGGTGCAGCTATGGGTACAGGAAATATTGTTGGTGTAGCATCAGCTATCTCTATCGGCGGAGCAGGTGCAGTTTTCTGGATGTGGGTATCTGCTTTGCTTGGAATGGCTCTTATCTACGCTGAAAATGTACTTTCAGTCGTTTACAGTACAGATGATGCAAAAGGTCCTATGGCTTATCTTAAATACGGTGTTAAATCGAATATTACCGCAGTACTATTTGCTGCAATGTGTTTGGGAGCTTCAATAGGTATGGGCGGTATGGTGCATGTGAAATCATGTTTTGACTCCATAGAAAAAATATGTCCGGTAAATAGGTATTATTCTGCATTTGTCATATTCTGTGTGATATGCTTTATCACTAAAGGCGGTGCTAAACGCATAGGAAACGCAGCACAGGTACTTCTACCTATAGCTTCTGTTCTTTACATTCTATCATGTTTTGTAGTCATTTTTTGTTCAAGAGAAAAATTACCAGCAGTCTTTCAGAGTATATTTCTCGAAGCTTTAGACTTTAAATCGGTATCCGGAGGTGCTGCCGGTACTGCACTGTCTATCGGTATAAGGCGTGGTATTTTTTCAAACGAAGCCGGTCTTGGAAGCTCACCTATCCTTCATAGTACAGCAGAAAGCAAATCTCCTGAATTACAGGGAGCGTGTGCGATGACGGAAGTTTTTATCGACACTATCATATGCTGTACTCTGACGGCGGTGACTATTCTCTGTGCCGCACCTGATTATGCAATAGATACTGCACTGCATTCTTTACTCGGCAGCAGTACCTCTCTTTTCCTCGCTTTTGAAATGTCTGTATTCGCTGTTTGTACAGTTATAGGGTGGTATTACTGCGGAGAGACTGCTTTTAAATTTATATCAAATAAACAAAAGTGCAGATACTTTTTTATCATATACGCAGCAATAGTTTCGTTTGGTGCAGTCCTTAGCTTTGACACGGTATGGGTAATTTCGGATATTTTTAACGGTCTTATGATAATTCCGAACGTATTTGCTTTGATTTTATTGTCGAAAGATGTAAAGAAGGTATAATTCCGTATTATATGTCAATAAATATTAAATAAAAACAATTTTTTAGTAGTTACTTCAACTTTCGTATTATTTTTATTGATTATGCATAATGTTGAATATAACACGTTTTTTCTATTGACATTGTACTGAAATTTCGCTATAATATTATTGTATATAATTATGTGCAGACGGTCCTCTCAAACCGTTTGCTGTCTTTATTTTCTGACTTTATTGGCATAGAATGTGCCTTTAAGATATATTCGGGGACTTCCCCATACATTACCGGTTAAGTATGTTTTACATCTTCATATCGTATTTTATAAAAACACGACGGCACTGATACTTTCGATATCAGGTACGTTTGCCGTCTGCTTTGTTGTGTTCTGAGATGTATATTTCTTTTACTTCTGTAATTTATTTACTTTACTGACCGGTCTCATAAGTCTATTCATCCGGAATATTGCATCCGTATTTTATGCTCTATTCCTTGCAATTGAAAGTGAGGTCACATAGTGAACGAAAAAGAAAAAACTAAAACACCACGCAGATCATCTTCATCTGCTCCGGCTGCAAAACGTTATTACAAGAAAAAAACTTCTTCAGCTGCTCAGGAAACAGCTTCTCAGAATGCTGCTGCTCCGGCTGCAAAAACAAGAACAAGAAAGCCAAGAGAGATCAAGCGTACTCCGGTACGTATCATACCTCTCGGAGGTCTGAACGAGATCGGAAAAAATATGACAGTTTTTGAATGTGCTAATGATATGTTCATTCTTGACTGCGGTCTCGCATTCCCTGATGCTGATATGCCGGGCGTCAACATCGTTATACCTGATTTTACTTACGTTGAACGAAATCGTGATAAGATCAGAGGCGTTGTTATCACTCACGGTCATGAGGATCATATAGGCGGACTTGCTTATTTCCTTAAAAAGATAAATGTCCCTGTATATGCTACAAGACTTACTATAGGTCTTATTGAAGGAAAACTCCGTGAACAGGGATTGTACGGCAAAGTAACTCTCAATGTCGTTGAGCCTAAAAAAACCGTTAAGATGGGCTGCATGGCTGTCGAATTTATTAAGGTCAACCACTCTATACCAGATTCAGTTGGTATGGCTATACACACTCCTGCCGGTATTATCGTACACACCGGCGACTTCAAAGTCGACTACTCCCCTATTGACGGCGAAATAATCGACCTTGCAAGATTTGGTGAGCTTGGCAGCAGAGGCGTACTCGCTCTCATGGCTGACTCTACTAATGCTGAGCGTCCGGGTTATACTCACTCTGAACGCACAGTTGGTGAGTCCTTTGATAAGCTCTTCAAGAAGGGCGAGGGAAAACGTATCATAATCGCTACTTTCTCGTCCAACATTCATCGTGTTCAGCAGATAATAAACTGTGCTGTACGCTATGACCGTAAAGTTGCTGTGTTCGGTCGAAGCATGGTCAACGTTATAAATACTGCTATTGAGCTCGGCTATCTGAAAGCTCCGGACGGCCTTATTATTGATATTGAAACTATGAACCGCTACGACAGCGAAAGAATAGTTCTTATCACTACCGGCAGTCAGGGCGAGCCGATGTCCGCTCTTACAAGAATGGCTATGAATGACCATAAAAAAGTCAACATAACTCCTATGGACTTCATAATCATCTCAGCTACTCCAATTCCGGGCAATGAAAAATTCGTTACCCGTGTTGTAAATGAACTTATGAAATCCGGTGCAGAAGTCGTATACGAGGCTATGTACGAAGTACACGTTTCGGGTCATGCCTGCCAGGAAGAACTGAAACTCATGCTCGCACTCACAAAGCCTAAGTTCTTCATCCCTGTTCACGGTGAGTATAAGCACCTGAAGAAACACGCCGGACTTGCTCTGCAAATGGGTATTCCGGAAAGCAACGTCATTATCGCAGAGATAGGAAATGTCATCGAAACTGACGGTTCTAAGATGAGCATTGTTTCTCAGGTACCGGCAGGCAGAATACTCGTTGACGGTCTCGGTGTCGGCGATGTTGGCTCTATAGTTCTCAGGGACAGAAAGCATCTTGCTCAGGACGGTCTTATTATAATCGTCATAGGCATAGAAAAAAGCTCCAATGAGATAGTTGCAGGTCCGGATATCATCTCAAGAGGATTTGTATATGTCAGAGAATCGGAAGAACTCATAGTTGAAGCTAAGCTCATCCTTGCAAGCACCCTGAACGCTTGCTCAGCCGCTGAACTCAGAGAGTGGAACACCCTTAAAGGCAAAATGCGTGATGCTCTTTCTGATTACATTTACCAGAAAACAAAGAGAAGTCCTATGATACTTCCTATAATAATGGAGACTTGATTGTCCGAAAGGAGTCAGGAAAGTGAAAAATAAATTCCCGGCAGCACTCCTTGTTCTCCAGCTTTTGCTGCTGACCGATGTAACAGTGTCTGCTTTGATACTTCACAGCTATAATGGCAGGATAGGTCTGTTCTGCCTGATCTCAGCATTTATGCTTATGGCTGCCTGTATTTGTCTTTACCTTATCTATACCAGGAATTCATTCAGACATATCTCGAAAATGAATTCACATCTTGAAAATACTGCTGCTGAATATATGAACTCACTGCCGGCTCCTATCGCCGTTATTGATGAAAACCGACAGTTTGTCTGGTATAATCAGATATTCTCTGAAAAAATAAGCCTTGGACAGGACGTCTTTGGTATGGATCTGGAGGGATTCGTCAAGATCGACGTTTCTTCTCTGCGTGCTAACGGATGTGCAATTTGCCCTATAAACGGGAGCATATATAAAGTCAAGGCTGAAAAATTTGATAAACATGATATCTCTTTTACTGTGTTGTTTTTTCACGATCAGACTGATTACTATACCTTAAAAAGACATTCCGACGACTCTCATCAGAATGTAGTCATCATTACGATCGATAACTACGATGAGATCATGCAGAATGCCAAGGAAAGTGAAAAGTCCCAGACTTCCCTTGAAACCGAAAAGATCATCGAAAACTTTACTAAAACTACAAACTGCTTCGTAAAGAAAACTTCTTCAAATACTTTCTATGCTATAATTGAAAATAAATATTTGCAGAAAGTTATTGATGAGAAGTTCAGGATACTTGATTCTGCAAGAAGTATTAAAATATCAGGTAAGTATCCTCTCACCTTTTCGATCGGTGTCGGTCTGGGGGCGGATGATCTTGCTGAAAGTGAAAAAATCGCACGTCAGTGTATAGATATGGCTCTCGGACGTGGCGGAGATCAGGCTGTCGTTAAAACTGATAACGGCTACCGCTTCTTCGGCGGTGTATCTAAGGGCGTCGAAAAACGTTCCCACGCTAAAACAAGAGTCATTTCCAATGCTCTTCAGGATCTTATAATTAATTCTGACAGAGTATTCGTAATGGGTCACAGATTCGGTGACCTTGATTCTGTCGGTGCTTCATGCGGTATTGCCGGTGCAATAAATCTTCTCGGCAAAGAAGCTTATATCGTCGTTGACAGAACAAAAAATCTTGCTTCTAATCTGATCGATATTGTTGAAGAACAAACTGAAAACGAATTGTTCATCTCTCCGGCTGATGCTGAGGAAAGTATCGGTGAAAACGATCTGCTGATAATAGTCGATACTCATAACAAAGACTTTATTGAAAGCAAAAAGCTCTATGAATCGGCAAAATCAGTTGTTGTTATCGATCACCACAGAAAGACGGTCAATTTCATCGACAATGCCGTTATCTTCCATCATGAACCGTATGCATCATCTGCTTCTGAAATGGTCACGGAGGTCATACAGTACTTCCGTTATGATTCAGAAGAAAGACTGCAAAGTATATACGCTGAAGCTCTGCTTTCAGGTATAATGCTTGATACTAAAAACTTTATCATGAGGACAGGTGTGCGTACATTTGAGGCTGCGGCATATCTGAAAAAACTCGGTGCTGATACTGTCGCTGTAAAGCTGTTGTTCTCTAATTCGTTTGAGTCGTACAAGAGAAAGACTAACATTGTAAGTTCGGCAAATGTCCACTCTCGATGTGCGATAGCTTTTACGGAGGAACAGTCGGATGATATAAGAATTGTTGCTCCTCAGGCTGCCGATGAGCTCCTGAATATAACCGATGTGGACGCTTCGTTTGTTATATATCGTACAGGAGATATTATAAATATCTCGGCACGTTCTCTCGGTGCAATGAATGTTCAGGTCATTATGGAACAGCTCGGAGGCGGTGGTCATCAGACTATGGCTGCTACTCAGCTCGAAAACACTTCAATTAACGATACTATCGAATCTTTGATCTCTATAATTGATAATTATTATAATGATATTACATAATAGAAAGGTTGTTTTAATATGAAAATTATTTTCTTACAGGACGTTAAAGGCTCCGGAAAAAAAGGAGAAGTAAAGAATGTTGCTGACGGATATGCAAGAAATATGCTCCTTCCTAAGGGATTGGCTGTAGAAGCTACTCCTGAGAATATGACAAAACTTCAGGGACAGCAGTCCTCTGCTCAGCATAAAATTGACCTTGAAATACAGTCTGCTAAAGAATCCGCTGCTAAAGTTAAGGGCAAGAAGGTCAATATCACAGCTAAAGCCGGTTCAAACGGAAAGCTTTTCGGTTCCGTTACAGCTGCAAACGTCGCAGAAGCTCTTGATAAGCAGTTCGGCGTTAAGCTCGACAAAAAGAAGATCACTCTCAGCACTGATATAAAGAACTTCGGCTCTTATACTGCGACCCTTAAATTCTATAATGGTGTATCCGAAACAGTTGACGTTGAAGTCAGCGAAGGTTGATCGGTACTATGGACAATAATGAACTCTTACTCTCCGCCCGAGAGCTGCCACACAGCATCGAGGCGGAGCAGTCCGTTTTAGGTGCTATAATTTCCCAGCCTTCTGTTTTAGCTGAGGTCATCGAGCTCATAAAACCTGAGTATTTTTACAGTGAACAGCATAAAGCTATTTACTCGATAATATTACGCATGGATTCATCAGGTCAGGCTGTCGACGTTGTAACGCTCCTCAATGAAGCTGAAAAAGCTCATATATTTGACAGTCCGGCAGAGGGAAGAAAATATCTCGCTGAAATAGGAAATATGCTCCCCTCAACTTCAAATATTGCAAGCTACTGCAAGATAGTTGCTGATAAATACTTCATAAGAAGTCTTAGCTATACTGCAAGAACTATTCTGGAGGAAATTCAAGCCGGTGAGCACGATGCACAGCTTCTGCTCGATGCTGCTGAACAGAAAATTTATGACATCCGTCAGGGACGTGATGTGCGTGGACTTGTTCCTCTTGCCGATGCTATTACCGAAGCTTATGACCGTCTGGGTAAAATTTCAGGTCCGGATAAGGATAAGTACGTCGGAGCTCGTACCGGATTTACGCTCCTTGACAGCATTACTTCAGGTCTTAATAAGTCGGACCTGATAATAATAGCTGCCCGTCCTGGTATGGGTAAGACCTCTTTTGCTATGAATATCGCCACTAATGTCGCAAGACGTTCAGAAAAGGAAGTCGTGACCTTCAACCTCGAAATGTCAAAGGAGCAGCTTGCTACACGTATTCTTTCTACAGAAGCTCTGGTTGAATCACATAATCTCAGAAACGGCAGAATATCCGGCGACGATTGGGTGAAATTGGCTGTAAGTGCCGGCTATCTGAGCACTCTCCCACTCTATATCGATGATACCGCAAGTATGACTGTTCAGCAAATGAAGGCAAAGCTCAGACGAACAAAAAATCTCGGTCTTGTCATCATCGACTACCTTCAGCTCATGGAATCTACTTCAAAGTCAGATAACAGAGTTGTTGTAATTTCCGAGATAACACGTCAGCTTAAAGTTATGGCTAAAGAGCTGAATGTTCCGGTTATTCTTCTTTCACAGCTTTCTCGTGCAGTCGAGAGCCGTACAGATAAACGTCCGATGCTTTCAGACCTGCGTGAATCAGGTTCTATCGAGCAGGATGCTGATATAGTTCTTTTCCTCTACCGTGAGGCTTATTACAATAAAGAAAGTCCAAAACAGAATATTTCTGAGTGTATAGTCGCTAAAAACAGACACGGCGAGACCGGTACAGTTGAGCTCATCTGGGACGGTCAGTTCACAAGATTCTCTAACCCTGACTATACTACACCGCCTGAGGAACAATGATATGACCGATAAAGTTCTGAATTTTATTAAAGAAAACTCCCTTATCAATAGCGGTGACACGGTTGTATGCGGACTATCCGGCGGAGCTGACAGCGTTTCGCTCCTTATGGTGCTTAACGAACTATCTCCTATATTGGACTTTAAAGTTGAAGCACTTCACGTTAATCACTGCATTCGTGGTGAAGAAAGCGACAGAGATGAACAATTTTGCAGTAAGCTTTGCGAGAAACTTCAGATCCCATTTACTGCAATAATATATAATGTTCCGGAGTACGCTAAGGAGTACTCTCTCTCTCTTGAAGAAGCAGCTCGAAAATTGCGTTATAGAGCCTTTGCAGAGGTTTCAGAAGGTAAACTTATGGCTACTGCTCATAATGCAAATGACAATCTTGAAACTGCTGTTCTTAATCTAACTCGTGGTACGGGAATAAAAGGTCTTTCCGGAATCCCGGTCAAGCGTGATAACATAATAAGACCTCTTCTTACCGTAACTCGATGCGAAATTGAAGAATATCTCAGAAATCACGGACAGGATCATGTTACAGACAGCACAAATTTGTCCGATGATTATACAAGAAATATGATAAGGCATCAGATCGTACCTGTGTTGGAGAAAATAAATTCTTCCGTTATCACTACTTCCGTCAATTCATTTAGTACGCTCAGAGAAGAGAATTCCTTTATCTCAGACTTGTGCAGTGAGGCTTATTCAGAATGCAAAAAAGGCACTTCACTGGTCGGATTATCAAAATATAACGGAGTTATTCGGAAAAGATGTATCGCAAAACTCCTTACTGAAAATCATATCCCCTATTCTCACGACAGACTCGATAAAGCTGATGAGCTGCTCATGTCAAGCGGACAGCTGAATGTCTCCGGTGACCTTTTCTTAAAAGCTAAAAACGGAAGTATTGAGTTAATAAAGCTCTATGTCTCAAATGAACATCAATTGCTGTCGGCTGATCTCAATATTGGAGATAATTCGATTTTCAAGGATAAAATTCTTCACTGTGAGATAGTCGATTGTGATAATTTGAAGAAAATTGAAAATGTTCATAAAATGTTAACATTTTATATGTTAGATTATGATAAAATAATAGGAAGAGCTGTCGTACGCAACAGACGCTTCGGCGACCGTATACAGCTCAAAGGAAGGAATTTCAGTTCCTCAGTCAAAAAGCTTATTAATGAAAAAGTACCTGAAAAACTGCGTCCTGAACTTCATTTTATCGAGGACGAAAAAGGTACAATCTTTGCGGAACGTATCGGTATCGCTGACAGAGTCAAGATCTCCGAAAATACTGCAAGAATCCTTATGATAAGCATAAGATAATTCTATATTACGATTGGAGTGGATATCTTGACACCAAAAAAGAACAGAGGTATTTTTACTTATCTTCTGATTATTCTCCTTGCTATCGGATGTATCTATTTTGTAAGTTCAAAGCTTTCCAAAAATTCGGATAAATCTGATTACAACGAGGTCATGGAGCTCTTCGATAACTACCAGATATCTGAGTATGAACTTGATCTTGGCTCCGGTGAACTCACCTATAAGACTATTGACGATGACAAAGAGCATAAGTACGAAGTTCCTAATGTCAGCATTTTCCTCGATGAGACTAAGGACTACCGTAAGAAGTTCAACGAAAAACATAAGGCTGACGAGATAAAACTCGATCAGAACTATATTAAGATAACTGACAGAACATGGCTGTATTCTTTGATACCTGTTATCCTTACAGTCCTCCTCGGCTGTGCTATTCTCTATTTCATGATGAAACAAAGCGGCGGCGGCGGTAAGTACACTTCTTTCGGTAAGGCTAATCTGAAAAATCAGGCAAATGCACGTAAGGCTACATTCAAGGATGTTGCCGGTGCTGATGAGGAAAAACAGGAGCTCGAAGAGATCGTTGACTTCCTTAAACATCCAAATAAATATAAGGAGATCGGTGCTAAAGTTCCAAAGGGTGTGCTTCTTCTCGGCCCTCCGGGTACAGGTAAGACCCTCCTCGCAAGAGCTGTAGCCGGCGAGGCTGGATGCCCGTTCTTCCCTATCTCCGGTTCAGACTTCGTTGAAATGTTCGTCGGAGTCGGTGCTTCAAGAGTAAGAGATCTCTTTGAACAGGCTAAAAAGCACGCTCCTGCTATCATATTCATCGATGAGATCGATGCTGTAGGTCGTCACAGAGGTGCCGGTCTTGGCGGCGGTCACGATGAAAGAGAACAGACTCTTAACCAGCTTCTCGTTGAAATGGACGGCTTTACCGGCAATGAAAGCGTTATTGTAATTGCCGCTACTAACCGCCGTGATATTCTCGACCCTGCTCTTCTCCGTCCGGGACGTTTCGACAGACAGATCGTTGTTGGTTATCCGGATGTAAAGGGACGTGAGGACATTCTCAAAGTTCATGCTAAGAATAAACCTCTTGGTCCGGATGTTGACCTTAAAGTCATCGCTCAGACTACTCAGGGATTTACCGGTGCTGACCTTGAAAATCTTCTCAACGAAGCTGCTCTTCTCGCTGCAAGAAATGACCGAATGGCTATCACAGAATCTGATATTGAAGAAGCTACTATGAAGGTAATAGCTGGTCCTGAAAAGAAATCAAGGATCGTTTCAGAGCACGATAAAAAAGTTACTGCTTATCACGAAGCTGGTCACGCTGTAGCTGCATACAACCTTAAAACTCAGGATAAGGTTCATCAGGTAACTATCATTCAGCGTGGTATGGCTGCCGGACTTACCGTTACAAGACCTGATTCCGATGATCAGCACGTTTCAAGAAACCAGATGCGTGAAAAGATCATTATGCTCCTCGGCGGACGTGTCGCAGAGGAAATATTCATTGACGATATATCTACCGGAGCTTCTAACGATATCGAAAGAGCTACTTCTATTGCAAGAAGCATGGTTACTAAGTATGGTTTCTCCGGAAAGATAGGTACTGTTGTTTATGGCTCTGAAAATGATGAGGTATTCCTCGGTAAGGATTACGGTCATACAAGAAATTACAGTGAAGCTATTGCAGCTCAGATCGATGAAGAAGTTAAAATGATTATCGATAAGGCTCACAGCGATTGTACTGAGCTCATCAAAAATAACAGCGATAAGATGCATCTTCTCGCAAAATATCTCCTCATTCATGAAAAGATCGACGGTCCTGACTTTGAAAAACTTATGAAAGGTGAACTGACTGTCATCGATTCAACAGAAGAGTCCGATTCAAGCTCTTCAAGTTCAATTGACGAAGAACCTGTAACTGATATTGATTAATTTTTACCGGAGAGTTATTGCTCTCCGGTTTTGCTTTTATTACGCTTTCGTAACAATTGGTTAAATTTGATTAATTCATATTGCATTCATTTATGTGGTGTGGTATAATAATCCATGGTATTATTCATTGGAGGTGTTTTCTTTGAGCTCGCTCAATCTTATATTATGTGCCGTAGCTGCTGCGGCTTTGGATATTTGTATTCTTGTACTTCTTTATTCTGCCTACCATGAACGCTCTACAAGCAATAAAAGATGGAATAGAATAACAAGTTTTATGGAACTTGCAGATAATGTTAATGTCTATCCGCTTGGATGCGATGAAATTCTGATCGGCAGACACGCTTCTGCTGATATACGTCTGCCGGATATGTCGGTATCTCGTTATCACGCTATTCTCAGTGTCTCAAACGGAATATGGACTATAACTGACATGGGCTCTACATCGGGTATCCTTATAAACGGTACCCCTGTCAGACAGGCTCAATTAATACCGAATGACATTATCTCACTTGGCAACAGACGACTAATTTTCAGACAAAGGAGGGACATCAATGTCAGGTAATACCGGTTCATATATTGCTTCTTGCCTTTTTGTGCTTCTCGCTCACGTTGGTATGCTGATAAATGTCTTTATCAATGGCGACTATAACTCCGCTTCACAGGTCTTTCTACTTGCAGGATGTGTTGTTGCACTCGATATCGGATATTTCGTTGCTATGCTTTTCTTCAAGCAAAGCTCCTATACTATAGATTTCTTGCTCATACTTATTCTGAATATGAGTACTATCTTTCAGGCTTGTTTCGGCAAAGTTGAATTCGATAAGGATACTATTAAGCACTTTGTGACTTGTATAGTCGCTCTCGTAGCCTGTCGATGCGGTTATCTGCTCTGTCGAAATCATAAGTGGTTACAGCAGCAAAGAAAGTACTTTTACATTGGTATCGGAATCCTTATGATTCTTATTCTGACGTTGACAGGAAGCCGTGCTATGTGGATATCCATAGGTTCATTCTCACTCCAGCCTTCTGAGTTTATCAAGCCTTTATTTATACTTGCTTGTGCTACTTCGATAACTGAACAGCAGAATCGCCACAAGGTGCTTGGTTTCTATGTAGTCTATGAAAACCTTGCTCTTTTGGGTCTCACAGCTGCTATCTGTCTCTTGCAGTGGTGGTGCCGTGACCTTGGAAGTCTGCCAACTTTCATGGGGATTTTTGTTTGCGGATTTCTACTCAGAATCTGCTATCCTAAGGCGAAATTTTCTAAAAAGAAACTTATTGCCGCTGCATCAGCACTGCTGGCTGTTGCTTTTGTAGGATTCAAATTTGCTCCGGCATACGTTCAGGACAGACTTCACGCTGACATCTGGAACGACATAAATGGTAACGGTTATCAGCAGTCTCAGGCTCTTATAGGTATCGCTAACGGAGGTTGGTTTGGTAAAGGTCCCGGTCACGGCGACCTCTGCAACGTTTTTGCTCATGAAAACGACATAGTATTCGCTACAATATCCGAAGAATGGGGACTTATGTTTGCTTTGATGACTATATTTGCTATTCTCATTCTCATCAGCATCCCACTTATCACTCCGCCTCGCTCTTACTATCATGCTACTATGGCGGCAGGTGTCGGAGCTGCATTTACGGTTCAAATGGCTCTTAATATCTTCGGCTCCTGCAATCTCATACCATTTACAGGTGTTACAATACCATTTATCTCTTCCGGAGGAAGCTCGATGATGATAAGCGGATTTATGGCCGGTATGCTTGTTGCTTGTCAGTCTCCAACTATGAAGATGCCTGCACAACATACTCATTCTCCAATCCATAAAAGGAGGCAAACAGCTTGAAAAGTATAAAAAGATGTCAGAGGCTGATAAGTGCTTTCCTTGCCTTTTTTATCATAGGTATGATCGTGCTTGTCGTCAAGATACAGCGTGAATCAAACTTCTATATGATGCATACTGATGAACATGAACTCGGAAAAGTCTATGACCGCACTGGTGATGTACTCTTTGACGGCTCAGGCGATGGCGAGTATCCTGACAATTATTTTATAGACGTTGGTAACCTTATCGGTGATGATTCAGGTCAGATGGACAATACGCTCGTTGCT
The DNA here is from genome assembly GCA_017543335.1 of Ruminococcus sp. Taxonomy (GTDB): domain Bacteria; phylum Bacillota; class Clostridia; order Oscillospirales; family Ruminococcaceae; genus Ruminococcus. The sequence continues at coordinate 36,311 of JAFYGE010000049.1, read as the reverse complement.
CAGAATATACTCAAACTTAATAATTACAGCTTCTCAACAGGTATCAAGAGCAACGGTAAAGCCGCTATTTATACCACGATCGACCATAAGGCTAATCGTGCTGTATACGACGCTTTTGCCGGAAATGACGGATGTGCAGTCGCTTATAATTACAAAACAGGTGAGATCCTTGTCTGCACAAGTCTCCCCTCTCTCGATGTAACTAAAGGATATGAAAACATAGAAAATTTCCCTCCTGCTACTCTTATGTCAAAAAATATGTACGGTACAGTTCCGGGCTCAACTCAGAAAGTATCAACGCTTATTGCGGCTATCGAAATTATGGGTCAGGACAAGCTTTTCTCAAAACGCTTCACTTGTACCGGCTCTTACGAAAATAAAGAAGGCAAAAACATAGACTGCCATAACAGTTACGGTCATGGTGAGCTTGATATTCAGCAGGCTATTGAAAAAAGCTGTAATCCTTTCTTTGCCCAGCTTGTTGAAGATCCGGATATGCCGCTTGAAAAGGTCAAGAAGGTCTACGACGATCTCGGATATGCACTCAACGGCGATGACGAAAGATATATTGATATTGACGGTATAAAATGTGAGAGGGCTTCTACTACTCTCGTTGATCCTAACGAATTCCGCACTCAATGGGGATGCATAGGTCAGGGAGATACCCTCGTAAGTCCTATACAGCTTATGATGTGGCAGAGTGCTATCGCTAATGAGACCGGTAAAATGACTATGCCTTATCTTATCGATCACTATACCGATGTAAGCGGAAAGGTCAAGGGAACTGCTAAAACTGAACACAGTGACAGACTTTTCCTGCCAGATACCGCTTCGACAGTCAAAGAGATGCTGCTCACAAATGGTGCAAATAATTATTCTTACTCTATCGGCGGATATACTATCGGAGTAAAAAGCGGTACAGCTCAGGTAAAAGAAGGTGCTCAGGAAAATGCACTTCTCGTAGGTTTCGTCGAAGATGAGTCGCTGCCTATCGCCTTCTGTGTAGTACTTGAAAATAAGTACGGAACTTACGTAACTGCGGAAAATATAGTAAAAGTTATGCTTGATTCTATTAATGAGAATCAGTGATCTCTCAAATAGCATATTAAACAAAGCAGTAAAAATTCTTTGTGTGTTTTAAACAAAAATTACAAAAAACTATTGCCATCTGCATATAGTTATGGTATAATATAAACATAATATTTATGCTTTGTTTAACAAAGCTTAAAGGAGGACCTACTATGAAAACTACTATAACAGCTAAGAAAATGCAGATACCTCAGAACTTCACTGAATATGCTGAGAAAAGGATCGATAATCGACTTGGAAAGTTTTTTGGAGATGATGCTGACGCTAAGATAGTTTTATCAGAAATAAAGACACAGATCGTTCTTGAGCTTACTGTAAAATATAACAGTATTATTTTCCGCTCTGAGCGTTCTGCTGAAGATAAATATGTTGCTCTTGATGATGCTATTGATAAGATCATAAGACAGATTCGTAAGAATAAGACAAAGATCGAAAAGAAACTCAAGGATACTGCTTTCAAGGAGGCTTTCGCTTATCCTGTTCCTGAAACAGTTGACTATGAGATCATCAAACATAAGAAATTCAAGATGCGTCCTATGGACATCGAAGAGGCTATACTTCAGATGAATATGCTCGATCACGAGTTCTTTATGTTCACTAACGCTGAATCAGGCGAGATAAACGTTGTTTATAAACGTGCTGACGGTAACTACTCAGTTCTTGAACCTGATAATAACTAATAAAACTAATGCGGGACTTCTTGTCCCGCATATTATTTAATAACGCTTAATATATTTTAAAGGAGTATTTTTATGGACGATAACAAAAAAATTGTTCTTCAAAAGAAAATCGAGAGAGTCGGAGCTGCTTTAAAAAAGAATAATATGGAATTCTATTACGCAGAAACTAAAAATGATGTCTGTCAGATCGTTGAATCTCTCATGAAGGACGGCGATACCGTTACTCACGGAGGATCAGTTACGATCAAAGAGTGTGGACTTTCTGATCTGCTGAATTCCGGAAAATATAATTACCTCGACAGATCAAAAGCAGAAACTCCCGAAGAAATCGAAAAAATATACAGACAGGCATTCTCTGCTGATGTTTATATTTCAAGTACTAATGCTATCACTGAGGACGGTGTACTCTACAATGTCGACGGCAACAGCAATCGTATAGCCGCTATTGCTTTTGGTCCGGAATCAGTTATAATCATTGCCGGATACAATAAAATAGTGCGTGACCTTGACGAAGCTGAGGTAAGAGTAAAAACTGTAGCAGCTCCGCCTAACTGTGTGCGTCTTGACTGCAATACTTATTGCGGTGAAACAGGTCAGTGCGTATCTTTATCTAAAGCAGATCATCAAATGTCGGACGGCTGCCGCAGCGATAAGAGAATATGCTGCAATTACCTCATTTCAGCTCAGCAGCGTCATAAGGGACGTATTAAAGTAATAATTGTTGGTGAAGAACTTGGCTATTGATCGGAGGTGTTCTGAATAAGCTTTAGTGTTTATGACCTTTTCTCTTTCTTTATCATTTATTCCTTTTTCGGATGGTGCCTCGAAGTTGTGTATCAGGCTGTTGAACATGGTAAATTCATTAACCGTGGTTTTTTGAACGGTCCATATTGCCCGATATACGGTTTCGGAGTCATTATAGTTGCATCTGTTCTCGAACCTATTAAGAACGATATTATAATCCTATATATCGGTTCGGTAATTCTTACATCATGTCTGGAGCTTGTTACCGGCTTCCTCTTGGAAAAAATATTCCATATGCATTGGTGGGATTATTCCGGCGAGCGACTAAACCTTCACGGGTATATCTGTTTGAAATTCTCATTGTTATGGGGAGTCGCCTGCCTGATAGTCGTAAGACTTGTTCATCCTACAATAACTGTATTTGTAGATAAATTACCGCATACAGTAGGCTTGATATTCATTGCCTTCTTTATGACAGGATTTGCAAGCGATATGATTATCACTGTTTTGGCTATTATCCACTACAAAAAGCGTATTCTCCTGCTGGAAGATATTTCTGCTGAAATGAGACGTATTTCAGATAAAACCGGTGAAAAGATCTTTAATAAAGTTGAAGATGTTATGGACAAAAAAGAGGAATTCGATGAAAAAAGTGCTGAATTACGACAGAAATATGACGAGCTCCGTGAGAAATACAAAGTCTACATCTCAAGACATAGCTTTAATATCGACAGAATTAAAAAAGCTTTCCCTAAACTTGATTTTGAAAGAGAGCTTTCTTTTAAAGAACAGTTTAATGAACTGAAAAGGTCGTTATCAGACAAATACGATAAATAATAAAAACTGCTTCACTCCTTTTAACGTAGTGAAGCAGTTTCTTTATGTCAAATCTTAATCAGGTGTTTTTGTCAACTTCATGGAACTTTTTGAGATTTCCGATCTTTTCGTTTCTCTCATCAAGTACTTTCTCAACATCAGACCATTCAAGTCCCTGATTAGCACAAAGTACCATTACATGATAAAGAAGGTCGTTTATCTCGTTCATAAGTTCATTATTATCACCGTTTTTAGCTGCGATAACAGTCTCTGTAGCTTCTTCTCCGACCTTTTTGCAGATTTTGTCTACGCCCTTGTCAAAAAGATAGCAGGTGTATGAATTCTCAGCAGCTGTTCCGTTCTCAAACTGCTTTTTTCTCTCTTTGATTACCTCAAATATTTCTTCGTAAACTGTCATTTTAATTCTCCTCATTATTATAAATTTCATTGAAGAAACAGCTGTAGCTTCCGGTATGACAAGCTACACCAGTCTGCTCCACATTAACCAGTAATGTATCATTGTCGCAGTCTACATATATGGAAACTACTTTCTGTAAATGACCGGATGTAGCTCCCTTGTTCCAGTATTCCTGACGGGAACGGCTCCAGAACCATGTATATCCGGTCTCAAGAGTCTTTTTCAGGCTCTCCTTATTCATATATGCGAGCATTAGCACTGTTTTTGTATTGACCTCATAGCATATCGCAGGGATAAGTTCTCCCTTTACAAAGAATTTATCGAGGTCATTTATGTCGATTTTAACCATAATTACTCCTTATCCTATCCACCAGTATGGAGTCAATTCTCCGAGTGTTGCTGTTTCACCAGTGGTATAATTTAGCATTATCTGGATGTCCTTATATGTATCAGGCATGAGCTGTACCATGAGTTCACGGCAGGCTCCACAGGGACCACATTTCTTTTCGTTAGGTGCAATACAGAGCACTCGCTCTATTTCCTGCTCGCCATTTGTAATCATATTGAATATCGCATTTCTCTCCGCACAAATGCCAAGTGTGGAGCAGGTGTCTATGCATACTCCGGTGTAGATTTTTCCGGACTTGCTGAGTATTGCAGCTGAGACTTCCCCTGCTAAAACATAGTCTGAGATCTGCCTCGGTGCAAGTACAGCTTTTGCTGCTTCGTACATTTCATTCCAGATCTTATCCATAATTATTTACCTCACAATTACACCTTTGTTACGGCAATAATCCTTTACCTGTCCAACTGTGAGCTCCTTGAAATGGAACAGTGAAGCTGCAAGAGCAGCAGTAGCTCCGGTCTTTTCAAAAACTTCGTAGAAGTCATTTATTTTTCCTGCACCGCCGCTAGCAATTACAGGTATGGTACAATTGTCACAGACCGCTTTGAGCATTTCAATATCAAAGCCCTCTTTAGTACCGTCAGCGTCTATGGAGTTCAGGCATATCTCCCCTGCTCCGAGCTTTTCTATCTGGTGTACCCAATCTATAAGGTCGATACCCATATCAACACGTCCGCCGTTTATAAATACTGTCCATTTGTGGTCAGCGATTTTCTTTGCGTCGATTCCGACACAAATGCACTGACTGCCGAAAATATCGGCTCCGTCCTTTATAAGCTGAGGATTTTTTACTGCCTGAGAGTTGACTGATACCTTGTCAGCTCCGGCTCTCAGAGCCTCACGTATATCATCTACGTCCTTGATTCCTCCGCCGACTGTGAGCGGTACAAACACCTTTTTTGCTGTTTCTCTTACGACATCAAGGAATACTCCTCGTCCTTCAAAAGAAGCTGTAATATCGTAAAAAACTATCTCATCAGCTCCCTGTTTGTTGTACTCCTCAGCACACACAACAGGGTCGCCTACATCTCTTATTCCTTCAAAATTTACTCCCTTTACTACCTTTCCGTTTCTTACGTCAAGGCATGGGATTATTCTCTTTGCAAGCATTATTTACCTCCGTTCTTTATGACTGCATGGTGCTTCCATATATAAATACAGAATTTTAAAACATCGTATATTTAAATGAAAGAAGGGCGACAGCTGCCATTAGTCCAACAATACCGTAACCGCATTTTCTTACCTTAGCAGCAAGCTCTTTGTCTCCACGCTTGTCTGCTCTCAGACATTGGTCAGGAGCAACTATCATCAATATCCCTATCAACAGCAATATACTCATTGCTGCGAGCATAACAGAATCCATATTTTCCCTCGCTTACTTTACTGCATATTCTATAGCTTCACGCAGGTCAAGAGTTCCTTTGTATATGGACTTGCCGCAGATAGTTCCGTAAAGTCCCATTTCCTTGCAGGCTATTATATCCTTCATTGTGTGAACTCCGCCGCTTGCTACAATATTTGCTCTGCCCTCTGTAGCGTCAGCAAGCTTTTTGAGCTGCTCGCAGTTTACTCCGGAGAGAGTACCGTCCTTAGATATGTCGGTGAAGATAAAATACTTAACTCCGGAATCTATCATCTTGTTAGCAAGGTCTATATAATTAACGTCTGAGCTTTCGAGCCAGCCTTCGGTTGCGACCATTTCGTTCATTGCATCTATCCCAACAACTATCTTTTCGCTTCCGAATTTCTCTACAGCGTCACACACGAGCTTAGGATTCTTTAATGCTACTGAACCAAGAATTACTCTTGTTATACCCATTTCAAGGTACTCTTTTATTGTTTCAAGACTTCTGATTCCTCCGCCAAGTTCTACTTTAAGGTTAGTCTTTTCAGCTACATCAGTGTATATCTTAGTATTTACAGGTCTTCCCTCTTTAGCACCGTCAAGGTCGACCATGTGTATCCACTCAGCTCCTGCATCTTCAAAGCTTTTTGCAGTTTCAAGATAATCAGCTGCCACCTTTTCAACTGTAGAAAAATCGCCCTTGAACAGACGAACGCAGTTTCCGTCTTTTATATCTATAGCTGGAAATATAATCATTTCAGACCTCCAAAATTTTTGAGTATTTTAAGTCCTGTTTCTCCACTCTTTTCCGGATGGAACTGAGCTCCGAAAACGTATTTACCGTCATATACGAGAGCAGGTACTCTGCCGCCGTATTCGCAGTAAGCAGATATGTTCTTATCCTCGCAGTGAGCTTTATATGAGTGCACAAAATATACGTACTCGTTATCGCCTACACCGTTCATGAGCGGACAGTCATTAAGCTTTTCAAGCTTATTCCAGCCCATATGCGGGATTATCAGATCAGTTTCTTCCATTTTTCTTACAGATCCATTTATAAGTCCGAGTCCGTCACATTCTTCAAACTCATATCCCTTATCAAATATAAGCTGCATACCAAGGCATATTCCGAGGAAAGGCTTCTTCTGTGCCTCGGACTTAATTGTATCGATAAGACCTGTTCCTTCGAGCTTTTTCATTGCAGCCGGAAATGCTCCGACACCCGGCAATATAACTGAATCAGCTGCTATTATGCTCTCTTTGTCTGAAACAAGCCTGTTCTCAAAGCCAAGATAGTCAAGTGCGTTCTTTACGCTGAATATATTTCCTGCACCGTAATCAATTATTGCTATCATTATAACACTCCTTTCGTAGACAATGTAGAACCGTCTGCATTAAATGTGATCGCTGTTTTTAATGCGTGTGCTACTGCTTTATATACGGCTTCTGCTTTATGATGATCGTTGCTGCCGTAAAGAAGATTGATATGAAGTGTCATTCCGGAATTGAAGGCGAATGCTCTGAAAAATTCCTCAGTCATACAAAGGTCATACTGTCCGCAGCTCTGATTTGTAAAAGGGCAATTAAATACTAAAAACGGTCTGTTGCTGAGGTCAAGACTCGCCATTGCAAGTGACTCGTCCATAGGGATATAGCTCGTACCATATCTTACAATGCCGGATTTTGTTCCAAGAGCTTCTCCGAGTGCCTGTCCAAGTGCGATGCCTGTATCTTCGATCGTATGGTGACAATCAACATGAAGGTCACCTTTTACCTTTATGTTCATGCTTATACCGCTGTGAACAGAAAGTGCAGTCAACATATGATCGAAAAATCCGATGCCGGTATCGATATCAGCTCTGCCTTTTTCGTCAAGTTCGACTGTGATAGCTATCTGTGTTTCTTTGGTATCACGTTTTATTGTTGCTTTACGCATGATAGACCTCCCCTGTTATTTATTCAGATACTTCTTTAATACAGCAATAACCTCCGCATTTTCTTCAGGTGAGCCTGCTGTTATTCTTAAATAGCCGTTGAATTTTCTTATTGCTATGGAGTTTTCAAGCATAAAATCATATATTTCCTGATACTTGTCAGTCTTTATAAATACAAAGTTAGTGCACGGTTCATATATTTCATCAAAACAATTATACTGTGAATTCAAGGATTTTATCTCGTTATAGAGATTTTTTGTCTCATTAACTATAATATCTCTGCACTCCGCAAGATAGTCCTTTTCTTCAAGCATCACGGATACTATAGTTTGTGCCACTGAGTCGTTGTTATATGGTGATTTTGCTGCTCTCATTGCTCTGGTTATCACTTTATTTGCAACTGCAAATCCAAATCTGACTGCTGCAAGTCCGATAGCCTTTGAGCAGGTTTTGAGTATTATAAGATTGTCATACTCACTTACTTCATCAAGAAGTGACTGATCCCAGAAGTCCATATATGCTGCGTCCAGAATAACGAGACAATCCTCCAAAGAAGTTATTATCTTTCTTACATCTTCTTTTTTAAGTCCAAGTGAAGTTGGGTTGCATGGATTTGAAAAAATAAGTCCCTTAGCATTCTTAGATTTACAGAAGTCAATAAGCTTATCTGCTGAGATAGTAAGGTCTGATTCTTTCTGATATGTCTCAACTTTAAGTTCGGAAAGCTGAGCGTAAAATCCGTACATTGAAAAATCGTTTGAAACAGTAACAAGAGTATCTCCAGCTTCAAAAAAACATCCGGTTATCACGCTTATAAGCTCATCCGAACCATTTCCGGCTGTTACATACTCAGGCGATATACCGTATAGATCAGAAAACGCTTTTACCGGTCTTGCTGAAAGAGGATCAGGATAGCGATTGAAATTTACCTCGGCTATGCTTTTCAGTACCTTTTCTCTGAGCTTTTCATTCAGGTCAAAACAGCTTTCATTAGCGTCAAGTCTTATCTTGTAAGTTCCTGTTATCGGATCGTACGGAACAAGGTCAGCCAGTTTTTTATTTAATTTATAACTCATATTTTTCCTTCCGTTTCTATTCTTATAAAACACCTATAGGGCGACATTTTAAGCCGCCCCATTGCGTTTTATCTTAGTCTTCAAATCTTACCTTTATAGCATTTGCGTGTGCTGTAAGTCCTTCTCTTTCAGCTATGAGGACTATATCATCCTTTGCTTCTCTGAGAGCTTCCTCAGTGTAGTAAGTGTAGCTTGTACGCTTTGTAAAGCTTGCTACTCCAAGAGGTGAGAAGAATCTTGCTGTACCGCTTGTCGGAAGAACGTGGTTCGGACCTGCAAAATAGTCTCCAAGTGGTTCAGAAGCATAATTTCCAAGGAAGATCGAACCTGCATTATCAAGACTGCCAAGAAGCTCAAATGGGTCTTTCATAAGTACTTCAAGGTGCTCCGGAGCTATCTCGTTAGCAAGCTCAACACATCTCTCACGGCTGTCTGCAATTATAATTGCACCGTAGTCTTCTAAAGACTTCTCGATTATTGCCTTTCTTGAAAGATATTCCTTCTGACGGTCTATCTCCTTGATAGTCTCATCAGCGAGCTTCTCACTTGTAGTTACCATTATTGCTGATGCAAGTACATCGTGCTCAGCCTGTGACATGAGGTCTGCTGCTGCAAACTTTGGATCAGCAGTTTCATCAGCAATTACAAGTATCTCACTTGGACCTGCTATCATGTCAATGTCCACAACTCCGTAAAGAAGCTTCTTTGCTGTTGCAACGTAAATATTTCCGGGACCTACTATCTTGTCACACTTTGGTATTTCTTCTGTACCATAAGCAAGTGCTGCGATAGCCTGTGCTCCGCCTGAAAGGAATATACGGTCAACTCCGCAAATAGCAGCAGCAACGAGTATATCCTTGTTAGGTGTACCGTCTTTGAGCGGTGGTGTTACCATGATTATCTCTTTTACTCCGGCTATTTTAGCAGGAATAGCGTTCATGAGTACGCTTGAAGGATATGCAGCTGTACCGCCCGGAACGTAAAGTCCAACACGTTCAAGACCTCTTATTCTCTGTCCGAGTATAACTCCGTTCTCCTTTGGAGATATAAAGCTCTGCTCGACTTGCTTCTGGTGGAAATCTGCGATATTTGCCTGTGCATTCAGCAACGCATTTACAAAATCCTGATCTGCCTCTGTAAGAGCGTCGTTTATTACCTCTCTTGGTACTTCATAGTACTGCGGGAGATTTCCGTCAAACTTTAATGTATAATTCTTAACAGCATCGTCGCCGTTTTCTTTTACGTTTTCAATGATCTCGGAAACTACTTCTGTAACTTTTTTATTGGTCTCGCCGCTTCTTTTTTTGAGATCAGCGAGAAAAGCAGCTTCGTCTGTTCCGTTTGCAAATATCTTTTTCATTACAGATTCTCCTCTATCAGTTTAATAAGTCTGTCGATCTCTGCGTGTCTGAGTTTCAGGCTTACTGTATTTGCAATAAGTCTTGCAGAGATAGGTGCTACGTCTTCTATAACTTCAAGTCCGTTTTCTTTAAGAGTAGTTCCGGTCTCAACTATGTCCACAATACCGTCAGCTAATTCGAGCAGCGGTGCAAGTTCAACAGAACCTTCTATCTTGATTATTTCAGTATCCATGCCTTTTTTCTCAAAAAAGCGTCTTGAAACATTAGGATACTTTGTTGCTATTGTCTTTATGCCGTATCCGCTGTAGAAATCGTAGCCTTTTTTGGTTGCAAGAGCAAATTTGCATCTGCCGAATCCAAGGTCAACAAGCTCGTAGAATTTGCCTTCCATTTCCATTATAGTATCTTTTCCGACAACTCCCATATCACACACACCGTGCTCGACATAGGTGATAACGTCGTTTGCCTTTGCAAGTACTACTTCAAGATTTCCGTCAGGTATCGGAAGTATGAGCTTTCTGCCTTTTTCACGTACTGCTGTACAGTCAAAGCCAAGCTTTTCAAAGAGTCCGACTGTATCTTTTTCAAGTCTTCCCTTAGTAAGAGCTATTCTTATCGGCTTATTCATTCCTGTTCATCCTCCCCTGTTTCATCTATAACAACAACTTTTGCTATTCTCATTTCCATAGCGTAAGCTCTTGCGGAGTCGAGATCGTCAAAGAGTGCATTTTCAACGATAAGTCCCTGATCCCTGTATTCCTGTGCAGCTTTAAGTGCTGCTACTTCACATCCCGGAACTGCATAAACGAGGATATCAGCCTTCGGCATAGATGGGAATACTCCGTTCTTTTCGATGACCTTAGCTACGCCGTTTACATTGAGTGCGAAACCTACAGCCGGTACGTCATATCCGAATTCTGATATAAGCTTATCATAGCGTCCGCCGGAGACTACTTCTTCTCCATGCCCCTGTAAATAGCCCTTTATGATAAGTCCGGTATAATAGTCTGTCTTATTTACGAGACCAAGATCAACAGTGATAGCTCCCTCAGTATCGCATATCTCACAAGCATCATGATATATTTCTTTCAGCTCGTCCAGAATCCTCTTGATATTCTCATCAGGCATGAGTTCTTCAGCTTTTTCAAATACCTCTTCACCGCCAAAGAGTGCCGGCAGTTTTTTAAGTGCATTTGTTATAGGACTGCTGCCCAATGTGTCAAGGAGATCATTGAGTGCAGGGAAATTCTTTGCCTCTATATGTTTACGGATATTCTCTTTCACGTTATCGGATACTTCAAGATGACTTACAAGCTCTTTGAAAATACCGATATGTCCGATCTCGAGCGAAAACTCCATTCCGAATGATCTTAAAGCTTCTACAGCTGTTGAGATCACTTCGAGGTCAGCCATTTTAAGTTCTGAACCTATAAGTTCTATACCAGCCTGTACTATTTCGTCACTTCTTCCCTTTAATGCAGGTTCAGTGCGATAAACGGTCTGATTATAGCAAAATTTCAATGGGAGCATAGCATCACGGAGTCTTGTAGCTACTACTCTTGCGATCGGCATTGTTGAATCCGGACGCATTACAAGGAGTCTGCCCTTGCTGTCTGTAAGTTTGTAGAGATTCTCCTGTGGAAAATACTGAGAGTTAAGATTGAAAACATCGAAGAATTCAAGTCCCGGAGTTATCATCTCGCAGTATCCTCTGCTCTTAAAAAGCTTAAAGAGAGTCTTTTCTATATTTCTTCTAACTATACACTCACCAAAGAGAAGGTCTTTTGTACCCTCTGGAGTAATAAGGTCATAATTTCGCATTATATACCTCCTGTAAAATTTGTAGCAAAACCGCACAGAGTCCGCCTGACGGCTTTGCATTATCTCGTTCACTTTAGTATGCTAATGTATTACCATGATAATATGATAACATACTACCATTAGAAAGTCAAGTTAAAATAATGATAATTGTGCAGAATCGGGTAATTCACCAAATGCACCTATGCTTTTCAACATATCTATTGTTGTTTTTGATGCACCACTCATCTCCTGAAATTCTTCTATTGAGATGAATCCGCCCTTTTGAGCTGCTTCGTATATTCCCTTTGCAGCGTTGTCTCCAACTCCACTCATGGCTGAAAACGGTATCCTGAGTTTACCGTCCTCTACAAGATAATCAGTCGCATGAGACTTGAAAAGGTCGATAGGCAGGAACTCATAACCTCTTGACATCATCTCGTTTGTAATGAGTAATATGTCGTAGAGGTCACTTTCCTTTTTGGAACGCTCGTTACCCATAGCTTTCAGCTCTTCAATTCTTGCTCGGACCGCTGCTTTGCCTTTAACAGCAAGCTCCGCATCAAAGTCCTCACCTCTTATCGAGAAGTAGGTCGCATAGTATTCCAAAGGTCTGTGAAGTTTGAACCAGCCAAGCTTAATTGCTGCGATAACATATGCGGCAGCATGAGCTTTCGGGAACATATACTTAATCTTCAGACAGCTTTCAATGTACCAATCAGGTACGTTGTGTGAGCGGAGCATCTCTATTATCTCAGGAGTAAACTGCTTAGGAGCTTTACCCTTTCTCGTCCACTCCATTATCTGGAACGCCATTTTAGGCTCAACACCCTTATAAAGAAGATAGGTCATGATACTATCTCTCGTACCGATAACGTCTGAAATTGTACATACACCCTGATCTATGAGGTCTTTAGCGTTTCCGAGCCAAACATCAGTACCGTGTGAAAGACCTGAGATTTGCAGGAAGTCACTGAATTTGGTCGGTTTAGCGTCAAGGAGCATCTGTATTGTGAATCCGGTACCCATTTCAGGGATTCCGAGACTTCCCGTCTGACAGTATATTTCTTCCGGAGTTACTCCAAGTACATCGCAATTTGTACACATTCTTATAACATCCGGATCAGATGTAGGTACATCTTTTATCTTTATGCCTGTGAGGTCTTCAAGGTGCTTGTAAAGAGTAGGCACAACGTGTCCGAGCTCATCAAGCTTCAATATTGTGTCATGGAGCGAGTTGAACGTAAAATGAGTAGTTATTATCTCAGAATCGGCTGTGTCGGCAGGATGCTGTACCGGAGTAAAATCGTAAACGTCATAATCTGACGGAACAACGACCATTCCTCCCGGATGCTGTCCTGTTGTACGTTTGATGCCTGTGCATCCGATCGAGAGGCGGTTCATCTCGCAGTTATTCAGCGTTATTCCGTTTTCCTCGCAGTATTTCTTTACATAGCCGTAAGCTGTCTTTTCAGCAACTACCGAGATCGTTCCTGCTTTGAAAACGTTTGCCTTACCGAAAAGCTTCTCTGTATATCTGTGTGCCCAGAATTGATATTCATCCGAGAAATTAAGGTCTATATCAGGAGCTTTGTCGCCGTCAAAACCGAGGAATGTCTCGAATGGGATGTCGTGTCCTTCACGGTGCATATCAGTACCGCAGTCCGGACAGTTCTTCTGAGGCAGGTCGAAACCTGAGCCGTATACGCCGTCCAGCAAAAATTCGCTGTGCTTACACTTAGGACAAACATAATGCGGCGGCAGCGGATTGACCTCCGATATACCAGCCATATTCGCCACAAAAGAGGAGCCGACTGAGCCTCGTGAACCTACAAGATAACCGTTCTCAACTGAGTTCCATACAAGTTTTTGTGCGATGATGTAGAGCACTGAAAATCCGTGTTTTATGATAGATGAAAGTTCACGGTCAAGGCGTTTGTCAACGAGCTCCGGCAGTGGGTCGCCGTATATCTCATGAGCCTTATCGTGCGTTATTTTCACGAGTTCTTCTTCTGCACCGTCAATAGTTGGAGTGAAAGTCCCCTTAGGTATAGGTCGCACAACTTCTATCATGTCAGCTATCATGTTGGTATTAGTGATAACTACTTCTTTCGCCTTGTCCTCACCAAGATACTCAAACTCAGCAAGCATTTCTTCTGTGGTTCTGAAATAAAGCGGTGCCTGATTTTCGGCATCCTTGAATCCCATACTTGCGAGAATTATCTTTCGATATATTCCGTCTTTAGGGTCGATGAAATGAACATCACAGGTCGCACAAGTTGGTATGCCGAGTCTGTCGCCAAGAGCAACTATTCGTCTGTTGTAGTTCCTTAGTTCCTCATCGTTTTCCGCAGTACCCTCACGAACCATGAACTCATTGTTCGCAATAGGCTGTATTTCGAGGTAATCATAGAATGATGCAAGACGTTCAAGCTCTTTTTCCGGAGCGTTGTTCAGCATAGCCTGAAAGAGCTCTCCGGCTTCACAGGCACTTCCGAAAATAAGCCCCTCTCTGTGAGCCTGTAAAACGGATTTTGGTATGAGCGGCTTTTTGTAAAAATAGTCAAGGTTACTGTATGATACAAGCTTATAGAGGTTTTTTAGTCCGGCCTGATTGCGTACAAGAATAATGTGATGATATGATTTCAGCTTCTTTACGTCAATCTCGCCGGATTTATAATTCAGCTCGTCAAGAGTTTTAAGCTGTTTTTCGCTGACAAGTCTGCCAACAAGCTCGATATATATTTTAGCCAGCATCAAAGCATCATCTGATGCACGGTGGTGGTCGAATTTGCCGAGTTTGAGCTGTTTTGCTACAAGATTCAGTTTGTGTCGTCCCATTTCCGGCAGCATAGCCTGACACAAAATGAGCGTATCTATCCAGTTGTAATCAAATTTTATACCCTGACGTTTGCAGGCTTCATTTATAAAATTAGTATCAAATGTAGCATTGTGAGCTGCAAGTACAGGGTCAGCTCCGCAAAACTCCATGAACTTTTCAATAGCTTCTTTTTCATTCGGAGCGTTCTTTACATCCTCGTCACTTATTCCTGTGAGCTCAGTTATCTTCTCAGGAATGTGCCTGCCGGGATTCACTTTTGTATTAAAGCTGTCGACAACCTGCAAGTTCTTCAGCTTGACTGCACCTATCTCAGTAAGTCGGTCTGAATTGAAGCTAAGACCTGTAGTTTCAACGTCAAAAATAATTATCTCGTCATTGACGCTTCTGCTGTCAGGATGTTTCAGGACAAGCTGTCTGTCCAGGTCATTTACAACGTATGCTTCCATGCCGTAAATAACTTTGAAATTCTTCGGCATATTGTACATACAGTCCGGAAAAGCCTGTACACAGCCGTGGTCGGTTATTGCCATTGCCTGATGTCCCCACATAGCTGCTCTGTTGATGAGTGTAACAGGGTCGGTTACTGCATCCATTGCAGACATATTTGTATGGCAGTGAAGCTCCACACGTTTCTCCGGATAGTTGTCCATTTTAGGTATTCTTTTTACCTTGATAAGAGAATTTGGCGATATTGTTATATCTCTCGCATAAGAATCATAGTCCACTTTTCCAAGTACAAGAAGTGCTGTACCGTTCTTTATGGAGGATAATTTCATATCCTCTATCTCTTTATTAGTGCCGAACACTTTTACTTTTATCGAACCGCTGTAATCTGTTATATCAAAGGTCGCTACAGTTTTTTCGTTGCGGAGTTCCTTGATCTCACTCGCAAAAACATCACCGACAATAGCACATTTCTCACCAAGCTGCTGAACTGCTTCGTTTATGGAGATCGGCTTCTGACGTATTGCTTTACCCTTGATTATTTCAGCAGATTCAGCGTCAAAATCAGTGTTGAGTGAGCCCATATCAAGCGTGATATTCGGTACTGCCGAGCGTATCTCCTCTTCACGAAGCTCTTCTTTTGACTTTTCAGGTACGAGCTGACTGCTATAATCAGGCAGGTCGGCAGTTATCCGCTCTACCATCTGGTCAAACTCCTGAACGGAAACCTGTTCTTCGCCGTCAAGTACGACCTGTATCCTTAAGCCGAACTGATTATAAATGAGCTTTGAAAATTTTCCGCAGAAATCGAACTTCCTGAGTATGTCCATTCCGCCGTGTGAAAGCTTTATATTGAGCTTATCCTCGGTGAGGTTGATCTCAGCATCATCAAGGAATCCATTTACTACTGACACGTCCCTTTTCAGGAGCAGTATCATTTCCGGATAACAGTCTTTAGTGAAAAGAGACTCAGGATACCGGCAGCTCAACCGCACTCGTTCAACTCTGATAGCTTCCTCAACGATCTTCTCAAAAGCAAAAATGTCTGCGGAAGGAACTATTTTTTCAAAATGAGCAAAAAAAGTTATATTGTCAAGCTTGTCCGAGTATGTAAGCTTGAATATTTCACCTTCCCGAACACTTTCCGGTATCTCCGGACTGTATTCTTTCAGAAACTCTGCTAATTTTATATTCATATCAAAGTTTATCGATCTCCGCAAGAAGCTCGGTCACGATATCCTCCTCTTTGATTTTTCGCTGTGTGCCGTCTTTTTTGAATATTATTGCACATCCGTCACCGCCGGCAATTCCAACGTCAGCCACTCTTGCTTCTCCCGGTCCGTTAACTACACATCCCATTACTGCGACTGTGATATCCTTATCGAGGTCCTTTACAGCTTCCTCGACCTTTTTAGCTGTACCGATGAGGTCTATTCTTGTTCTGCCGCAGGTCGGACATGAAACAAGACGTACTCCGCCACGCTTACCGATACATTTCAGGATATCCTTTGCAGCGTATATCTCCTTGACCGGATCATCTGTAAGTGAAACTCTTATGGTCTCGCCAATGCCGTCGCAGAGCAGAGAACCTATTCCGACAGCGGATTTGATAAGTCCCATACGCTCTGTGCCTGCCTCTGTAACTCCGAGATGGAGCGGATACGGACATTTCTCAGCAGCAAGTCGGTAAGAAGCTATCATCTTATTTACATCTGATGACTTTATTGATATTACTATATCATTAAAATCAAAGTGTTCGAGCATAGCTGCATGAGTCATTGCACTCTCTACGAGTGCCTCGGGTGTTGGCGAACCGTATTTTTCGAGTATGGACTTTTCAAGTGAACCGGAGTTTACTCCGATCCTGATAGGAATATTTCTTGAACGGCAGGCATCTACGACCTGCTTTACCCTGTCCATTCCGCCTATATTTCCTGGATTTATCCTTATTTTATCAACTCCGGCAGCTGCTGCTTCAAGAGCAAGCTTGTAGTCAAAGTGGATATCGGCTACAAGAGGTATATTAATTTTCTCTTTTATTGCAGGTATAAGCTTCACTGCGTCCATATTCGGTATCGCAGCTCTTACTATCTCGCAGCCGGCTTTTTCAAGCTCTACAGCCTGTTTAACGCTTCCCTCGATATCATCCGATCTGATATTCAGCATCGACTGTATGTATATATGTTTACCGTCAAGGACGCAATTTCCAACTTTTACAGGTCTGACGTTCCTCATTTTTTTCACTCCCTAAATATCGTTTTTATTTGAATATGAGCTTAACAATATCGTTATAAGTTGCAAATATCATTATCGAAAACAGCAGGAACATACCTGCAAGATGTACATATCCTTCGTGCTCAGGCTTTATCGGCTTACGTCTTACAAGTTCGATGAAACAGAAGAGCAGTCTTCCGCCGTCAAGTCCGGGTATCGGAAGAAGATTGAAAAGTCCGACATTTATGGATATAAGTGCGGATACAAAGAAAAGATTTAATGCAGCACTTTCCTTATCTTCACTTTCTGTTGCTGCTTTATCGATCTCTGAAACTACTCCGACAGGTCCTGATACTTCTTCTTTCTCTACCTTGCCTGTTGCGAGCTGTTTAACTGAAAGACCTACAATGTGCGTCATGGACAAGAATATATCTCCTGAACCTTTTAAGACTGTTACAGGTGTTTTTTTCTTGTATTCAAGACCAAAATCCCATTCCTCTCCGCTTCTTTCCGGATTGTTGTCGTGAAATTTAATAGCATCAAATTTAACTGTCTCGCCGTCACGCACTACCTCAACGCTTCTTCTGCCGTCATCATGACTTGCCTTCATTTCAAAAACATAGTTGAGATCGAGAACGCTGAATATTCTTGTATTGTCTATCTTCTTGATTATATCGCCGTGTTTCAGACCTTCTTTGTAGCTGTCGGCATAATAAGTTACAGACTCATCTTCGTTTCTTACTCCGCTGAAACCTGATATTTTTGTTGTAGGTACATCTTTCATCATGGTGAACATTCCCATGATAAGAAGAAAACCAAGTACAAAGTTCATGAAAGGTCCCGCAGCAAGCACGAGCATTCGTTTCCACAATTTTGCATTGCGAAATCCTCTTTCGTCATCTATCTGAGCATCCTCACCTTCCATAGCACAATAACCGCCGACCGGCAGTGCTCGCAGAGAATACATTGTCTCGCCTTTTTTCTTCTGGATTATCTTTGGTCCCATACCTATGGAAAATTCGAGTACTTTTATACCGCTAAGCTTAGCACAGATAAAATGACCGAATTCGTGGACTGTAACTATAAGTCCGAAAATGATAAGTGCAATTATGATACCCATGTATATTTATCCTTTCAATGCTGCTTACTTTAAGTCAGCAATATAGTCTCTTACATACTTCCTTGCTTCGCTGTCCGCTTTCATTACGTCCTCATAGCTATTGACTGATGAACGAGGAAATTTGTCAAGCACTGAACTTACTATTTCGCCTATTTCGATAAATTTTATCTTATCGTTGAGGAAGTATCTGACTGCTTCTTCGTTTGCAGAGTTTACAAGACAAGGGTAAGCTCCGCCAAGTTTTATTGCTTTTATGGCAGCTCCGAGACACTTGAAAGTCTCTATATCAGGCTTTTCAAATGTGAGTTTACCGTATTCAGTCAGTGAAAGTCTGCCTGTCGGACAGCTAACTCTGTCCGGATAAAGCAGTGCGTACTGTATCGGTATCTTCATATCCGGTACACCAAGCTGAGCTATGACTGAATAATCATCATATTCAACAGCGGAATGTACTACGCTCTGACGGTGGACTACTATTTCTATCTGGTCAGGTTCAAGGTCAAAGAGCCACTTTGCCTCGATAAATTCGAGTCCCTTGTTCATAAGTGAAGCTGAATCGATCGTTATTTTATTGCCCATATCCCAGTTAGGGTGATTAAGTGCCTGTTCTTTTGTTACATTCCTGAGTTCTTCATAGGACTTTCCAAAGAATGGTCCGCCTGATGCCGTGAGTATAACTTTACTCAGCTGAGAACGCTTATTGCCCTGCAAGCACTGGAATATCGCAGAATGCTCGCTGTCGACCGGATAAAGCTTAACTCCCTTTTTAGCTATTTCTGACATTACGAGTTCGCCGCCTGCAACAAGAGTTTCCTTATTTGCAAGGGCGATGTCTTTTCCGGCATCAATAGCAGTCAGAGTCGGCAAAAGTCCGACCATGCCCACAACAGAATTAAGTACTATATCTGTCTGCGGCAGGGCAGCTATCTCGCACAATCCCTCCATTCCGCAGACTATCTTTATATTTGTATCACTGAGTTTTTCTTTCAGCTCAGTGTATTTTTCTTCGTTAAATATACCAACGTACTCTGGTTTGAACTTTCTTGCCTGCTGTTCAAGCAGTTCAACACTGCTGTGAGCTGCAAGAGCTGTTACGCCGAGTCCGTGTTTCTCGCAGACCTCCAATGCCTGCGTTCCTATTGAGCCGGTAGAGCCGAGTACCGAGACTGTCTTATTCATTATTAGCTCTCCTTTTTTTGAGGAAATCGTCCTCTTTTTAGTCTATGTACATATACCTGATAAAATGCGAAAGGGACTATACGCTTTAAAGCGTTAGTCTCCTTTCAAAACTATGAATTTAAACACTTAGTATATGAAAATCCATAAAATTAAATAATACGATAAGCATATAAAATGTCGGGAGTACAAAAAGTACGCTGTCAAAGCGGTCCATAAGTCCGCCGTGACCCGGCATTATCTTTCCGTAGTCCTTGAAACCTATCTGTCTCTTTACCATTGATGCAGAAAGGTCGCCAACTGTGCCGATTACAGCACATACCATGCCTATAACAAATGCTGCTGCACCAATGCCTAAGTCGTCATAGTGGACACCAAATGCTATGGCAAATACTATGCCTGTGGACAGTATACCGCCGATAAATCCCTCAATAGTCTTCTTAGGGCTTATCTCCGGACAAAGCTTATGCTTTCCTAAAGCTACACCGCTGAAGTACGCTCCTGTATCAGCTATCCATGCACCGCAAAGTCCGAGTATGAGAAGGAAAAGTCCATGTTCCTCATCCATGCGGTCAATACGTACCATTGTGGACATAGCCTGTGGTACGAGTACCATACTTGCAAGTGAAAAGAACACCTGTTCATAGCGTATCTCTTTGTGCTTTCTAAGCCATGTTACAAAAACAACAAAAGCTGCTGCAAGAGTTATCCCAAAGGCTATAACAGTGTATTCACCTGCTATTTCAAGAGATTTACCAACATAGCAGCCTTCGCCATCTTTGAAATTCTTTTTTATATAATAGTATTTACTGTAGATAAGAGGCATCGCAATTCCGCAAGCTTCAACCGCAGCAAGGATCGGGAGGCATTTCTCCATTTTGACAGCACGAAGAAGCTCATAGAGCATGATAGCTACCATAGCTGCAACTGCAATAGGCAGCACAAGAGTATCATGGCAATATAGTACTCCCGCCATTATTACAACGCCGACTGCACCAGAAATTATACGTGTAAGCATCAGACACCTCCGAAACGTCGCTGACGACGACCAAATTCTATAAGTGCCTTGTCAAGCTCAGCCGGAGTAAAATCTGGCCACAGTATATCTGTAAAATAGTACTCTGCATAGGCACACTGCCATATCAGATAGTTGGATAACCTCAATTCGCCGCTTGGACGGATAACAAGGTCAACATCGGGTATACCTTTGGTGTATAATTCTCCGGCAATGGACTGCTCAGTGATGTCCTCAGGCTTTATTTCGCCGTTTACAGCTTTCTGAGCAAGTATCCTTGCCGCATGAGCAAGCTCGTCACGACCGCCGTAATTTACAGCCATCATAAGGGTCATTTCGTCATATTTTGCTGTATCCTCTTCCAGTTTTCTCATTTTTTCCTGCAAGTCCTCATCAAAAGCGGATTTGTCTCCAAGAAATACCATTCTTGTATTCTCGCTGAGGAGTTTTCTTACATCATCGATATAATCACGGAAGAGCTCCATTATAGTATTAACTTCATCTTTGGGACGCTGCCAGTTTTCAGTCGAAAAAGCATAGAAAGATATATTCTTTAATCCTATATCTTTACAGTACCTTACTATCTTCTTGAAATTTTTAGCTCCCTCACGATGACCAAATGAACGTGGCAGACCACGCTTCTTAGCCCATCTGCCGTTTCCGTCCATAATAAATCCAACGTGCTGAGGCAATACCTCAGGCAAAACAAGTTCTTCTTTTTCTTTTTTTCCAAACAGAGCCATATTGCACCATTAAACTGTCATTATCTCTTTTTCTTTATCAGCAACTGCCTTGTCAACATCTCCGCAGAACTTATCTGTGAGATCCTGAACCTTCTTCTCGCAGTCCTTGAGGTCATCCTCAGTTATTTCAGAGTTCTTCTGCATCTTCTTGAGCTTATCCATAGTATCACGGCGGATCGAACGTACTGTTACTTTACATTCCTCTCCGTATTTTCTTATAGTCTTACAGAGTTCCTTACGTCTGTCCTCAGTAAGCTGCGGGAATGCAAGACGAACTACGCTTCCGTCGTTTGTAGGAGTGATTCCGATATCAGATGCAAGAATAGCCTTCTCAATAAGTTTGAGTGTTGACTTATCCCATGGCTGGATAACCAATATACGTGCTTCTGATACAGAAACAGCTGCCATCTGGTTTACCGGTGTCGGAGCTCCGTAGTAATCTACCATTACCTTGTCAAGAACAGCAGGATTTGCTCTGCCTGCACGGATCGATACGAACTCGTTTCCAAGAGCGTTAAGGCTCTTATTCATTTTTTCTTTTGCTGCATTAATAGTTTCTTTCATTTTAATTCATTTCCTTTCAATTATATAATATTGTTGTTCCGAAAAGCTATCACTCTTCAGTTACTATTGTACCGATATTTTCTCCCATTACTGCATCATAGATATTATCCGGACGGCTGAGATCAAATACAAGCATCTTCATCTTATTATCACGGCACATTGCTGCTGCTGTACTGTCCATAACAGCAAGTCCCTCACCTATTACCTGACTGAATGAAAGTGAGTCATACTTCTTGGCATCATCATACTTATGCGGATCTTTATCATATACACCGTCCACAAGTGTTGCTTTGAGGAATATGTCAGCCTCGATCTCTACTGCTCTGAGTGAAGCAGCTGTGTCTGTGGAGAAGAACGGATTTCCTGTTCCGCATCCAAAGATAACAACTCTGCCCTTTTCAAGGTGACGTACTGCTCTGTTGCGGATATAAGGCTCTGCAAGCTGCTGCATGATTATTGCTGTCTGGACTCTTACTATGCATCCAAGGGATTCGAGTACATCTGCGAGTGCAAGTGCATTCATTGCTGTTGCAAGCATTCCGATGTGATCTGCACGAGTTCTGTCCATTGCTCCGCTGGAACGGCCTCTCCAGTAGTTTCCGCCGCCTACAACTATTGCGACCTCAACTCCCGCATCGACACATTTTTTTATACTCTTACATATATCAGTTATTACTGTATAGTCAAGACCTGTTTTTTTATCACCGGCAAGAGCCTCACCGCTGACTTTTAATAATATTCTTTTATACTTTGGTTCCATGTTAGCACCTCTCAAAAATTATCTATGTTTATTTTACACTAAAAAATGCTTTATGTAAAGTACATTTATTCAAAAAATCTTTTATTTTATAATATTTTCTAAATTTTACTTATAAATAATGTTGGTATTTCATTCCAAATTATACCTCATTCGCCTACTTGTGAATTATGCATAAAATTGTTGAAAGTTTATCTACACAACTTTTTTAAAAATATGCTTGACAATCTCGTACTTCCATGCTATAATATAAAAGCTGGTTCAAGAGAACACAGAAAAACAAAAATGGAGAGGTATCGAAGCGGTCATAACGAGGCGGTCTTGAAAACCGTTTGACTTAACGGTCACGTGGGTTCGAATCCCACCCTCTCCGCCAATTTTTTTGTCGATTGAGCTCTACGCTCATCGGTTTGCGGATTTACCCAAGTGGTGAAGGGGCTCCCCTGCTAAGGGAGTAGGTCGGGAAACCGGCGCGAGAGTTCAAATCTCTCAATCCGCGCCAAATATTAAGTAAGTCTCATAGAATAGGTTTAAAGCTTATTTTATGAGATTTTTATTTTATCACTGTTAATTATCCAAGTATTGGAAAACTCAATCCTATTACAGTACCGGTTACAGTTATAACTCTCCATTTCGGAGAGCCTTTTTTTTGCGTAATGATTACCTAATATGAAATACCATAATGTAAGTCTCTGATTTATTCACAAAATGTTTACAATTTTATCCGCACATTTTCTTAAAAATCTCGTTATAGTTAATAGAAGGAGTTAAACTCCGAAAAAGACGGGAGGTATTTTTATGAAATCCAAAAAAATGATAGCATCTCTTTCAGCATTATCGCTTATGTGCAGCTCAGCGGCAGGTTACATTGCATCAGCAGTTGACACTCCGATCGAACCAACCGACATACTCGGTGATGTAAATAACGATGGCAGATTCAATCTTTCAGACCTTGTGCTCATGCACAGATACTTATTAAGAAGAGGCACTCTTGCAAACTACTATAACGCTGACTTTGACCGTGACGATTGCATCGATTCTTTCGACCTTTGCCTCATGCAGAAAGACCTCATCAAAAGAATGGTGATTCCAAGTCCGATATTCAAATCAAGAAATCTATGCAGCACCTATACTCCTGACGACGTTGAAGGTCTTGAAGCTGACGATGAATTCATTAAGTCTCAGACAGAATTTGCACTTGGTTTCTTGCAGAGATCAATAACCGCATCCTCAAACACTATGGTATCACCATATTCAGCAATACAGGCTCTTGCTATGACCGCAAACGGTACCGGTACTGAAACGAGAGCTGAAATGGAAAAGGTTCTTGGCGGAGGCATGAGCATTGATAAGCTCAACAAATATCTCTATACTCAGCGTATCAATCAGCCGGACGGCAGCACATACTCTTGCAAACTCAAAACTGCAAACGCTATCTGGTCAAAGAAAGGACTACCTGTTGCTCCGGAATTCCTAAAGAATAATGTAAATTACTACGGTGCTGATTTCTATGAAGCAAATATGGATAAGTCCACAGTAGACGATATAAATAGCTGGGTAAACAAGAATACAGACAAGATGATACCTAAGCTCATAGATGAATTATCTGAATCTACTGTAATGTGTCTCGTGAACGCAGTTACTTTTGATGCAGACTGGATATCTCCTTTCGATCCTGCATGGGACGGTACTTTTGTAAATGCTAATGGAGAAAATGAAAAAGCTAAGATGATGACATCAGATGAATCATACTACATCACAGACGGAAAAGCTCAGGGATTCATGAAGATGTATGAAGGCAGAAAATATGCGTTTGCAGCTCTGCTTCCGGATGAAGGAGTAGATTTGAATGACTATATCTCAGGTCTTACAGCCGAGTCACTGAACAAGACGCTTTCAAATCCTGAAACAGAGGGCGGAGTACACATAACTCTTCCAAAGTTTAAATATGACTTTGAAATACATATGAACGATCTTCTTAAAGACATGGGTATGAATGCTGCTTTTGACGACACACTTTCAGATTTCTCTAAAATGGTTTCAAACGGCGGAGATGACATTTATATAAGTGATGTTTTACAGAAAACTCACATTGAGGTCGATGAAAAAGGTACAAGAGCAGCAGCTGCTACATCTGTGACCTGTGATGTTAAAGCTTTACCGCCGTCAAAGGAGATAAAATTTGATCGTCCGTTTATGTACTGCATCATAGATACCGAAACCTCTATTCCGGTCTTTATTGGTACTGTTATGACGCTTCAGAGCGAATAATCACGCTTGTTATGCTGTACCTGCACTTACAGCATTAATAATATGATCTTTCGGGGGACAGATCAGAAATAATATGACCCAAAGTGTTGCAAATCACCTTGGGTCATGTTTTTTTATTATAACATAAGCTGTAATTTATCCGGAAGCAGTCTGACCTGAACTTTTTTAGTCTTACACTGAACTTCTCCGTCTGTATGCACATAGAGCGGTCTGTCGGAGATCATCGAAAAGCTCTCTGACCTATGTAAAGTTATACCCTTTTTGCCTTTGTGCTTGCCTTTTTTCGAGAGACCAAGCAGTCGTACAAAAGCCGGATAGGACACACCGCTTCCTATGCAAAGGTCGAGTTTTCCGTCATTGAAATCAGCGTCCGGACAGAATTTGAATCCTCCGCCTTCATAGCAATGGTTCATAGCTATTGCAGCAAGACATTTCTTGTATTTATACGTCTTGCCCTCGTAGTTGACCAGAACAGTTCCCGGTTTTGAGGTAAAGCACACCTTTAATGCACCAAAGAGATATGCTGCTTTTCCCAAGCCTATCTTGTTGAGAAATGGCTTCAATTTAGAATTATTTACATATTCGCACGAAGCAGCTCCGAAACCGATGTCACTGCTGATATTGAACAAACGTGAGCGTCTTTTGCCGTTGTCCTCAAATACAAGCTCTCCGACATCCGAACAACGATTCACGGTTCCGTCAAGAATACGTTTAGCGAGTTCCTTTTTATCGTCCGGAAGCTCCATATCCCTCGACATATCATTTCCTGTACCGCACTGTATGAATCCGAACATAGTCTCTGAAAAATCAGCAATACCGTTCACCGCTTCGTTGAGAGTTCCGTCGCCGCCGATAACTACAAGCCGGACACCTTTTTTGTCCTTTGTAATTTTATTGCATATGCTCTCTATTCCCTCTGTGAGAGTAGATTTATACAGAGTATATTCACAGTCTGCATCGTCAAATAAAGGTTTTAATTCTTCCCACAAAGTCCATGCCTTTCCGGAAGCTCCGGCAGGATTTACAACAATATCAAAATGCATGAGCAGCACACCCCATTTCACTTTTTTCAGTCAATGCATCGCACAATTTAGTACGGTGCTGTATTTATTATATCACGTATCATTTGCAATTTCAAGTAGCAGACACCTTGTTTTATTCCGATCATCTCCGGTACTTGAAATATTTTTCTGTTTCTGCTATTATTTATATAGAAAATTTTTTCTGATACCCCGTTTTTGAGGGGGTGTCATCCGTATTCTATAATTGATCTGGGGGTGGTCAAGTGGATGTAAGTGCAAAAGAACTCGTTTCTAAAGTATACAGAGCTAAAAAGGACAGTCAGGCTGCTGATGAACTTATTGAGACATATATGCCTTTTATAAAGTCAGAGACTGCAAAATTCCTTAAACGCTCGCCTGATAACAGCGACGATGAGCTAAGTATAGCCATGTTCGCCTTTTATGAAGCTATCCGGAACTATTCAAGACTGAAAGGTGCTTTTTTAAAATTTGCCTCCCTGCAGATCAGAAGCAGACTTATTGATAATTTCCGGAAAGAAAAAAGAAATTCAGGTCTTATTTCACTTGATTCATCAGCTGATGACGACGATAAAAACGAACTTATCGATACTATCAGCGATGAACACGATGATTATGAGGAACATGAACTTCGTGAAGCTACCCGTAATGAGATCGAAGAGCTTTCTGCTCAGATGAATGATTTTGGCGTTTCAATGAGCGATGTTGCTGAAAACTCCCCCAAACAGCACAGAACTCTTGAAATTTGCCAGAAGGCTGTCAGATATGCAAGAAATAATCCTGAGATACTTAACGATTTTTTGAGGACTAAGAAAGTTCCTATCGCCAGACTCGCTGAGGGTGCTGAGGTCGAAAGGAAATCCCTTGAAAGACATCGACGCTATCTTGTGGCTGTTCTTCTTATCTGTACAAACGGATACGAGATCATGCGTGGACATATCATGCAGGTACTGAAAGGCGGTGAAAGATAATGAAATATATGGTAATGGAATGTCATAAGGGATATGCAGTGCTTATGGACGAAGATTCAAGATTCGTCAATGCCGCTAATCTGCATTATACAGTCGGTCAGACTGTTACTGACCCGGTATTGATGCAAAATACAGAAAATGCTAAAAGCAAACGCCGGATAGTTATGACTGTTGCTTCCGCAGCAGCTTGTTTGGCTATCGCTGCAGGTGCAGGATATTATCACTATGTTCAGAACTACAAAGTTTACTCTACCGTCTTGATATCATCCGATGCTGAGATAAAAATGTACCTTAATAAAAAAGGTAAGGTGCTTTATCTGAAAAGCGACAGCACCAAGGGAAATGAGATTATAAAAGACTATAAAGCCAAAGGCAAGGATAAATTGACTGCGGCTCATGAACTGATAGAAATAGGAGTCTCAAAAGGCTATATATCTGAAAATGAACCGGTAGATATCTTTATCTCATCAGAAGGTTACTCAAATAATAGATCTGACTTTGAAAATGATTTCTCCGATTACAAGCTCAATGTTCGTGATATGAATGAATTCAGCAGTAAAGTAAGTGAGACTTTTGCTTCTACTACAATTCCTACACCTTTCGTTACAGAACCGGCTAAAGCACCTGATGTTCACGAGCATACTCCGGATACTGCTCCGCAGATACAGCCGCCTAAGGCTGAGGTACATGAAGATAAAGCCCCTATCGTAACTAAAATTACTCCGGAGCAGCCGCCTGTGCAACATGAAGAAGCTGTTCCGCCAAAAGCTAACATAAAAACTGAACATAATAGTATCAGTATTCCTCGTGAAGCAGAGAAACCGGAAATACCTCCGCACGAAAAGAAGAATCAGCATGAAGAAACAGTCGATGATACACCAAAAGAAAAAGATGCTGATTTACCGGTAAGACCTGATGATACCATAAAACCGGAACGCCATGTTCCAAATAAAGAAAAAACTGTAGAACCAGAAATTCCTCTGCCAGTTCATCACCCACCACATGAGGAGTTGTTTGAATCTCCGGTACATCCTGATGCCGAAGCTCCGGCTCCGGAGATTCATGAACTCCCCTCACCTGATGAAGAACTGACTGTAATAGATGATAATACAGATATCTTACAATAATTTTTATATCACCTTCAAGAGCAGAGTCCGCAAAAAATGCGGACTTTGCTTTTTTTCAAAAAATTTTTTGTACTACCCCACTTTTTTATATCTGCTGCCGTAATCTATAAACAGAACGCAGAAAGCGTGAAAAAACTCCGGCAACGGAGAATATAATTAAAAAGGAGTCTTTAATCATGAAAAACAAAAAAACTTTGATCTCTGCGATCGCTGCTGCATCCGTACTTTCAGTCGCTACAAGTGTTAGTGCATTTGCAAGCAATCAGGCTGCTAAAAACGAAAAGAAGCAGGCTGAGAAAACAACAGCTGTAGAAGAAACTGTTGTTGAAGAATCTACCGAGGCTGCTGAGATAGTTGAGGAAACAACTGCTGCTGAAACTGAAAAGCCAGACCTTCCGGCTCCGACAGAGGAAGAGCTCCCTGCACCAGAAGTTAAGGACGAAGATTCCGAAGAAGCTCCGGCTCCTGAGGTAAAGGACGAAGATGAGGCAGAAGCTCCTGCTGAGGAGATCGCTAAGCCGGCTAAGCATATCGGTGTAAAAGAGATCAAGGATATGATCGTTAAATCATTTGATTTCGATAATTCCGACTTCAAAGATGATGATGCTAAAAAAGAATGGTTCGATTTCTGTGCAAACGGAATCAAATTTGACGATAAGAAGCCTGCTGAGCTCGTAAAGCCTGAGGATGCTGAAGCTCCTGCAAAGCCTGAAGTTGAGCCTCCTGTAAAGCCAGAAGCTCCGGTTATTGACGAGAATGCTGAAAAGCCAGAGCCACCAGCTCCTCCAGTAAAAGACGAAAACGCTCCAGCTCCAGAGGCACCAAAGGCTCCTGAAGCACCAGCTGCTCCTGCAAAGCCAGAGATAAAGCCACACGAGCACAAAGCTCCTCACCACGGTCCACACAAGGACATCGAAAACACTCAGACTGAAGAAGCAACAGAAACCTCCGAAGAAGCTGTTGAAGAAAACTAATTTAACCCTCTCTTTATAATTCTCTCATAAAAATAAAGGACTATAGTTTATATACATAAAGGACTGATGTTAGCACCATCGGTCCTTTTTATTTGACATTATATTATATACATGATATAATTAAACCTGCACTGCACTATTGTTCCAATTACGGATATGTGCCGATGTGTTCTAAGAAATATTTTTCGGGAGTTAATTATGATCCAAGATATTTTTCCAAGCAAGCTATATAATGCGTTTTCAAATAAGTCACCTGCACAAGATAGTTTTATGATATCTTTCTGCAATGACAGAATCTACGCACATTATGACGTTAAAAATGAAAAAATCATTTTTCCGACTTTTAGTGACATGACTAAACAAACTGAATATGTTTATTTGTTTTCAATCGATAACAACAGCTTCTTTCTCAATCTGAACTGTGATGAAACAGAACTATCAGGTTTTGAAGCCTACTCTATGCGTGAACTCAGAGCTCTTAGGGTGCACTCTAATATTGAAATACTTGCTGCTTACACCTCGTTTCACCTTTGGAAATGGTACTCTTCAAGCCGTTTTTGCGGAGTATGCGGCTCCGGAACTGTACACGATACTAAAGAGCGAGCAATGAGATGTACTAAATGCGGTAATGTGATCTATCCGAGGATAAATCCTGCGGTTATAGTAGGTGTAATAAATGACGACAAGATACTTATAACAAAGTATCGTTCAGGTTATGCACATAACGCTCTTGTAGCCGGTTTTACTGAAATAGGTGAAACTCTTGAACAGACTGTTATGCGTGAAGTAATGGAAGAAACAGGCGTTAAAGTGAAAAATATCCGTTATTATAAATCTCAGCCGTGGGGTATGGCTTCGGACCTGCTTGTTGGCTTCTATTGCGATGTGGACGGTGATGATACAATACATATGGACAGCGCCGAGCTTAAATATGCTGAATGGGTCAAAAGAGAGGATGTTGTACTTCAGCCGTCTGATCTCAGTCTTACTAACGAGATGATGAAAATGTTTATGGACGGAATGATTTAGAAGTACTGACGTTCCATTAGCAATCAAATATTATTAAAACCAAAGAGGTTATATCATGAAAAACAGAACTGCACAACTTATTTATGAGTCGATTTACTGTGCATTTGCACTTGTTGGTACTTTCGGATGCATTGGCTTTTTCAATTATCAATTCTTCTGGGACTTCTATATTTACTTCACGAATATCAGTAATTTCCTGTGTTTCGGAGTGATGCTCGCAGGTCTTGTGCAAACTGCACGCAAAAAAGATGACAGCTTTGTTTCAGCTTGTCCAAAACTTAAATTCATCGGAATGCTTGGCATATTACTGACATTTCTTGTGTTCAATCTCATGCTGGCACATGAACCCGGCAGAGACACTGCACTGAATTACCGTGTTGGCAACTATATGTTCCATGTGGTACTGCCTGTAATGTATATAGCAGACTGGTTCTTATTCTACGAAAGAGGTAAGACCAATATCAAATATGTATTTATTTCAGCAGTTTTTCCTCTTCTTTACGTCGCATATGTTTATCTCCATGCAGCTTGCCTTAGATTCAATACTTCTATTCTCGATCATAATGGCGATGACCCGCTTATTTATCCGTATTTCTTCCTTAATCCGATAAAAGAAGGCGTTGGCGGAGTTATACGCTGGATATTGATACTCCTTGTTGCGTTTATGGCGGTAGGAGCAATATTTGTTGGTGTGGATAAGCTTCTTGCACGTAAAAAAGATGATCGTGATAATAGCAAAAAGATCAAAATAAAAACTAAAGCCGGACAATTATCCTAATCACTCCAAATTTGAATATCCCCTCATCACAGATTATCAATGATGAGGGGATATTTTTATCTTATTCCTATCTCAGTATCTGATTCATTAACTGAATCAAACTTAATTATGTAGTCCCAGATATCCTGAACAGTGGTAAAAGCTACGCCAACATAGCTGTCGGCACAGCCATAGTAAATAGCTATCCTGCCTGTATCGGCATCGGTCAGAGTCGCACACGGGAAGCACACATTCGGCACAAATCCACGCTCCTCGTACCACTCTTCCGGAGCAAGTATATAATTCTTACAACGATGAAGTACTCTGGACGGCTCGTTGATATCGAGTATCGCAGCTCCGATACTGTACACATAGCCATTGCAGGTGTTTACAACTCCGTGATAAAAGAGCAGCCAGCCTTTATCGGTTTCGATCGGAGCAGCTCCGCCGCCTATTTTCAGATTCTCCCACCAGTTCTCACTGCGTCCCATAACGTGACGATGACGTCCCCAGAATTCCATATCCGGACTTTCTGAAAGAAAAATATCTCCAAAAGCAGTATGTCCGTTGTCGCAAGGTCTTGACAGCATAACATAATTGCCGTTTATCTTTCTCGGAAAGAGCACTGCATTTCTGTTATATGGCAAAAACGGATTTTCAAGTCTCACGAAGGTTTTGAAATCCTTAGTTTGAGCAATTCCTATAGTTGCTCCGTAGCCGTCCTGACACCACATTATATAATAAGTATCCTCAACTTTAATTAATCTCGGATCATATGCGTATTTTGGCATAAACAACTCGCCGTTTTTATCTGTAAACTGAATACGCTCAGACTCGAACTCCCAGTGAACTGCATCATTGCTTCTGCCAAGATAAATATGAGGGATGCCGTCACGCTGTTCGCCTCTGAAAACTCCGATAAAACCGTCGCCATAAGGAAGAACTGCACTATTGAATATCCTTGCAACATTTGGAAGCGGATTGCGGTCGATAATAGGATTCTCGCTGTATCTCCAAACAGGAGTGCAGCAGTTTTCTGGCTTATCCTGCCACGGTATATTTGGAAGCGAATCGCCTATTATTTTAATATTACTCATAAATAATCCCTCCAGATTAAATTAATCCGTTAATTTACTTGTTATTGAGTTAATCTCAAATTTTAATTAAAGTATACACTATATCTGTTACAAAGTCAACATATTATTTAAGTTAAATTTATTTTTGTAAAATCTGCTGAATTTCATTCTTTTCTTTTGGCATATAAATTTCAGACAAATTTCAAAAAAGTGTAGATTTTTTTGACATTTTCATTTATAATATAATGTAGAGTTCTTATAAAGGAGCGTTTTATGAATTTAACTGACTTTATAAACGGAATTTCTTCCGGAGCTTTTGACGATAAATTCCGTCTGCTTTATGGCAGCTCCGCAAAAAACTTAATGCGACAAAAAACAAGGTATATTTCCGCAGCTGAAAATTTCTCGAAATTATATCCTGAATGTAGTGAAATACGTATTTTTTCAGCTCCCGGAAGAACTGAAATAGGCGGAAATCACACCGATCATCAGCATGGATGTGTACTCGCTGCCGCTGTTGACCTCGATGCGGTCGCTTTTGTTTCTTTGAATAGCGAAAATACTGTCAGAATAAGCTCGGAAGGCTATTCTGATACACTGATAAATCTGTCGGACATTGAAGTTCACGGCGATGAAAAAGGTACAACGACTGCTTTGGTACGTGGGATACTACGCAAATTTCGTGAGCACGGAACTGACATTAAAGGATTTAATGCATACATCACTTCTGATGTTCTTAGCGGAAGCGGTCTCTCGTCTTCTGCGGCTTTTGAAGTTCTTATAGGAAATATAATCGACAGATGTTTTAATGAAACGTCTGTAGGTGCGGAAAAAATAGCAAAGATAGGTCAGTTTGCTGAAAATGAGTACTTTGGCAAATCAAGCGGACTTATGGACCAAATGGTCGCTTCAGTCGGCGGATTTGTTTTTATCGATTTCCATGATATTGACTCCCCTGCTATCGATACTGTTGACTTCGATTTTCAGAATTCCGGATATTCTTTGTGTATCGTCGACACTAAAGGCAGTCACGGTGACCTGACCGATGATTACTCCGCTATTCCCGAGGAAATGTGCCATGTTGCTCAAAAACTCGGAGCTGAATACCTGCGTGAAATAACTGAAGATGATTTTTATAGCTCTCTGCCTGATCTCAGAAAAGACTGTTCTGACCGTGAATTACTCAGAGCTGCTCATTTCTTTGATGAAAACAACAGAGCTATAATCGAAACAGAAGCTCTGAAAAATGGTGATACCGAGGAATTTTTCTCACTCGTAAATGCTTCCGGTACTTCATCTGCGGAGCTCCTGCAAAATCTTTTTTCTGCCAAAACTCCGCTAAAACAGGAAATTCCGCTTGCAATAATGCTGAGTAAACGCTTATTAGCCGGATGTGGTGCTGTAAGAGTTCACGGAGGCGGTTTTGCAGGTACTATACAGGCTTTCGTTCCGTCATACAAAATAAGTGATTTCAAAAACGAAATGGAACGGATATTCGGAGAAAACTGCTGCTATGTTCTGAAAATCCGATCAGTCGGAGGTTTTGAACTGACTCTCTGAAAATATTGACAAAGGATGTGATGATATGCTGTTTAAAGGCAAAAATAATAAATTTGATATCGATATTTTTATAACAGCAGCCTGCGACTGTGCATATCAGATCGATAAAAAGGAATCGTCAATATTGAAAAAAATCCTGATATTTTCTTTTTGTATACCATAGGTGTTATGAGATGTTCGGCTGCCGATGCTATTGCTTACAGACACCCCGACCTCGGTCAGCTGCCTGATATTTTCCGCATAGGAAACAGTTCAAGAACTCAGGTGCCGGATATGCTTGTGGACGAGCTGAAATATCTGCTCTGCCTTAGCAAAGATCACTCACTGAAGCACGATCCGGATTATATATGTCTGCTCCTATGTTACGTTACATATTTCAATTCAATTGCTGTAAATCCTTCGTGTCAGAGACTTGAAAAAAAGCTTTTCCGCAGAGCTGAAAGATACTGCATGGAGCTTACTGACTTCACAGCTATGCTGTTCGCTTCTTCACTTTGGTTTTCGGATAAAAACGATTTCAAGCAGCAATTTATTTCTAAATATCAGACAATAAAAACGGAGCTGAATACTCCGAAGTAAGGACATGATAAAATGGATATTATTAAAATTCTGGCAGGACCGCTCATAGGTGCTGTGATCGGTTATTTTACCAACTATATCGCAGTTAAAATGCTTTTTTATCCAAGAAAAGAAATCTACTTCTTAGGTAAAAAACTCCCATTCACTCCCGGTGCTATCCCAAAAGGCAAATCCCGTCTGGCTAAAGCTATAGGCAATATTGTCGGAACTACGCTTGTAACTAAAGACGACATCGAAACTGCTTTGCTCTCAGACCATATGACTGAAACTGTTGCAGACTCGGTAATGCCAAGGTTTTCAAGAGACATCAAAGGAAATATAATCGACATCGCTGATATTGATGAGGAAAAATATAATGAATACCAAAATAAAGTCTCTGAGGTCATAACCAAAGACATTGTAAAGGCTATGGTGGAGTCTGATCTCAGTTCCGTTATAATATCAAAAGGCAAAGACAGAATCAAGGACAAGCTCCAGAATTCTATGTTTGGTATGTTCGTCAATGACAGTATGATAAATGCGTTCACTGAACCTATCGGCGAACAGCTTTCAGCTATAATCAGCGAGGACGGTTATGATTTTATCAAGCCTGCTGTAGATAGCAAGCTTGAAGATATTGGCTTATCTACCGGTATCGAGCTGCTTGCGGATTATAATGTGAACGAAGATGAGATACGCAATATAGTTGTTTCTGCATATAAAAAACTTGTAAGCAATAACAGTGCTAAAGTCATGGATAATCTTAATATTTCAGCTCTCGTAGAAGAAAAAATGAATAATATGTCCGTTGAAGAGCTCGAAAAATTAGTCCTTCAGGTAATGAAAAAAGAGCTTAACACCATTGTTAATCTTGGTGCTCTTATCGGATTTATACTCGGACTTATAAATATTATTTTCAGATAATAAAAAAGCTCAGAAGCGATCTTTAACGATCACTTCTGAGTTTTATTTTTACATCTCCGACAATAAAATCATCGATCTCAGCTTCACTGCCTTCCTTTATTCTTACTCTTTCAATATGTTTTTTAGAAACAAAACTAAAAATTATTAAAGCGATAAAAGGACTAAAAGTCATTAAATAGGATAAAGGAAAAAGCAATTTATCTATTATATCAATAATTTTCTGATTTGAACTATAGCCCTCCAAAAGCACTAATATCACAAATGCTAAGAAAAAATATAAAATTATTTTAAGATAATCTATAATCCATTTCCGATTGAAAGGTATATTAGGGTGTGCAAATTCGCCAGTCTGACCATTCATAGCAAAATTATAAATTTTTCCTTTATATTTGACATTCATAAACCATACCGGAACAAGGTAGTATAGAAGCTGCTTATCAGTAATATCACTATGATTTGCATTCCCAATAATATAACCGCCGTCATTAAGTTGTGAGTACCCTCTTAATCGACTGGTTTTTTTAATCTTTGAATCAGCTAATTCCATGGCATTTTCAGCTCCGATAGAATATCTTTTGGCAGCAAAACCGGTAAGACATGATTCTGTAAAATCCTCTGCTTCATCATACATAAATGGTTCGATCGTATAAAATAAATTCTTGTTTATATCTGTTGCCAGTATAGGATAATCCTTTATCTTCAGACTAACATTAATGTCATTTTCAATAACTGTTTCACAATTGCAGCTGTAAAGCCACATCGGTATATAACAGCCAAAAATATTATCTAAAACCTCCGGATTTTTAAATTCTTTGGGAGCATATTTTGAATCAGCTATATTTTCCTTGTATTTTTTGGCAAATTCGTCTGCTTTTACCTTGAATGGGATCACCTTATCAGGGCGAAAGTCACCTTTAAAATTAACGGCTATTATAACGTTGTGACTGCAAAACGGACATTTCAGTGAGGAAAAGGTGCTGCCTGTAATTATATTTCCTCCGCATGAAGGGCATACATACTCTTTAATATGCTCAGCCATATCAGGTTCCCACACGTATTTTGTTCTTTCGACCCAGTCAAAATCTGAGAGTTTTTCGTCGGTCACCTCATTGAAATTTGAACGTATATAATCAAAATCATATTTGTTTGAACAATAGCGGCAAACCATTTTTTGATGTGTTATATCAAAATCCATTGGTGCACCGCATGAAGGACATTTATATTCTTTTACATCTGACATATTTCTACACCTGTTTAAGTTTACTTATAATTCAGCATCATGTAGTAAGTGCTTTATTTACTTTGCATTCATTATATCATAAAAGCGTGAATTTGTCTACTCTATTATATTGATTCGATTGTAAATTTTTCCGTTTCTGTCCGATTTAACGTAGTTTCAGCTAATCGTTGGTAGACAATATAAGCGTGAATGCCACTTTTTTTCTACCATTTTTTCTACCAAAATCACACGTTTTTTGATTTC
>JAFYGE010000048.1 GCA_017543335.1 Ruminococcus sp. | reverse complement strand
GGAGCGTTTTACAGCTATATGCGGGGCTTTGCCCCACACCCCACAAGGGCTGTCAGCCCTTGACCTGACCAAAGGGATAATAATCCCTTTGGAATCCCATTATTATGGTTATCCTTTTATTTTATAGTTTTTCGACACTCTAAGCTCCTGTAGGCATCTACAGGAGCTTTTATCATATCATCAGGTCTTATCTGCACCGCTCTTTGCGAATTCCTCAAAAGTTCCGTCGAACATTCCGGAAGCGTGAAGAGCATAGTATCTAAGTATAGTACCGGCATCTGAACCGTCAACAGCACCGTCAGTGTTGATATCAGAGCAATCATTCTGAATATTTGAAAGAAGAGTTTTCATACCGCCGCCTATACGAGCGTAGTCTCTGAGCACGAAAGAAGCGTCGCTGCCGTCAACATCGCCGCTGAAATCAACATCTCCGAGCATAATATTTCCGGCAACTCTCTTGAATGTGTCCATAGTAAGCAGCGGAAGTCTGTATTCACTGGAATAAGGAGCCATCTGACAGAAAACCTGAGTAAGAAGTCCGTCATTATCAACGTGAAGCTCGCCTATATGCTCAAGGATGCTTGAAGCGATAACAAGATGACCTCTCTGGTTCGGGTGGATGTCCTGTGCACTTCCGTGCTCCTGTATATTCACGAGCATATATGTATAACCCGGATTGTACATATTCTGTTTCTCGCCGTCCGGAACAGCAGTGAACTCCTTATAGATGTCAACTACCTCTATATCGTGCTGAGCTTCAAGCTCTGTGCGGAAGGTATCCATTATTTTCTTGAAATTAGACCAGAGAAGAGTTAATAAGTTGCCATAATCGCTGTCCATACCGTACTCTTCCTCTATATAATTCGGGTCAAACTGTAAAGGCTGGTAAATTGTCTGAACGATTATTTTTGCATTCTTATTCATTCTTCTGAGCTTGATAGCAGCAGATGTTATATTTCTCATGATAACTTCGGAAATATATCCCTCGTACTTTGTATTGTAAATACGAAGATTAGAAGTAATATCGGTCAAAAGGGCTGTAAGCTCCATAACAGCAGTCATACCGCTTGAAGCGTAGTCCATAAAGCCGCCCTCTCCACGGAGATTCGCCATGACAAGAAGATCGGTTATCGACGGATCTTCCGGAATATCAGAAGCTGTAAAGCCGTCGTTGAGAAGATCTTTCTTTGCAGCGAAATTAAGTATCTTCTTTGCAGCATATCCCATGATGTCATTTCCGCCAATGGAAATAATTATGTAATCAGAATTCTCAACCTTTTTCTTCTGCTCATCAGTCATAGCATCGATCTTTTCGAGAAGATCAAATGATGTATCA
This sequence comes from Ruminococcus sp., assembly GCA_017543335.1. GTDB lineage: Bacteria > Bacillota > Clostridia > Oscillospirales > Ruminococcaceae > Ruminococcus. The sequence continues at coordinate 27,560 of JAFYGE010000048.1, read as the reverse complement.
CCGGAATGAGCGTAGTTAGCAACGTCGCAGTCAAGATAATCGCCTATTATCTCACCGTAATTATGCTCTTTTTCGCTGAGTCCGTATCCGGCAGCAATACTGTCACCGAAAACTACAACTCCGCCTTTTGAGCTCTGAGCAGCCTTTGTGTCCTCAGCTACAGCAGGAAAGCAAGTCAGCGTTGAAGCACCTATTACTGCTGAAACTATCACAGATAAAAATTTTTTCAAATTGATTCCTCCTTAAAAAGAGTATTGTTTCTCATTGTTATATGCTGATTATATACTATTTTAAAGTATATGTCAAGTGAAAAACTATGGATATAGATTATATGTAGATTTTATAGATGCTGTCTTGGATCAACCGGTTCTTTTTAACTCTCAGTAAAAAATTGACCAGATACCATTCCAATTCATAAAAATTCTATTGACATTATGTTCAAAAAAGTATATAATAATTATGTTGTATTTATTTGCATAATATTACTATGGCAGTATATGCAGCTTTGTTTTAAATCATTTATCAAGTCTGCTGTTTAAATAAAGATACCCAGCAGCTATTTATAAATATGATAACTGAAACAAAACCCGGACTCCGGAACTGTTATCCGTATGTCCCTATGTTTTATGGGCTCCGCTCCCGGAATCGCCCTTCATCAATATATTTATATGAATAAAATAATGCGGCATTTACCGCCTTTTAGTAGTAGGTTTAAAGTACAAGCTTATTAATCAATTTTACGAAAAGGAGGTAATGCACTGTATGGATCCGATAATCGCTATTGTCCTTATCTTAGCCGCTTTAGCTGCCGGAATAGGCGTAGGATACGCTCTCTTCTTTAAAAAGGGTGTAGAAGCCGGCGTTGAAAAGCGTAAGCATGAAGCAGAAGCTATCGTTGGTTCTGCTGAACAACAGGCCGAGCGTATCATAGAAGATGCTGAAAAAGATGCTGATAATAAAAAGAAAAGTGCTCTTATTGAAGCTAAGGATGAGATACACAAACTTCGCAGCGAAGCTGATAAGGAAATCAAGGATCGCAGAGCAGAGCTGTCTCGTCAGGAAAGACGTATGCAGCAGAAGGAAGAGAATCTCGATAAGAAGACTGATAACCTCGAAAAGAAAGAGGATATCCTGAACCAGAAGATAAAGTCCGCTGATGAAAAACTCAAAGAGGCTGACACTATCAAGAAAGGTCAGCTCGAAGTCCTCGAAAGGATCTCAGAATTCACTAAAGATCAGGCAAAAGAATACATAATCTCTAAGCTCGAAGACGATCTTGTACACGAAAAAGCTGTCAAGGTCGCAGCTTATGAACAGCAGATCAAAGACGAATGTCAGGAAAAAGCAAGAAGCTATATATCCCTTGCTATCGCTAAGGTAGCTGCTGATCAGGTCTCTGAAGCTGCCGTTTCAGTTGTTCCTCTCCCTAATGACGAAATGAAAGGTCGTATCATCGGCCGTGAGGGAAGAAACATCCGTACTCTCGAAACTCTCACAGGAGTTGACCTCATCATCGACGATACTCCTGAAGCTATCACACTCTCATGCTTTGACCCGATAAGACGTGAGGTCGCAAGGATCGCACTCGAAAAACTTATCTCTGACGGCCGTATCCACCCTACCCGTATCGAGGAAATGGTTGATAAAGCCCGCCGTGAGGTCGAGTACCGCATCAAGCAGGAAGGTGAACGTGCAGTTATCGAAACTAACGTCCACGGTATAAACCACGAGCTTATCAAGCTCATCGGACGTCTTAAATTCCGCACAAGCTATAGACAGAATGTCCTCGATCACTCTATCGAGGTCGCTAAGCTCAGCGGTGTTCTCGCATCAGAACTCGGCGTTGATGCCAATATGGCAAGACGTGCAGGTCTTCTCCACGATGTAGGTAAGGCTCTTACTTCTGAGATCGAAGGCTCTCATGTCCAGATCGGTGTTGACGTTTGTAAAAAGTATAACGAGAATCCTATTATCATTCACGCTGTTGAGGCTCACCACAATGATGTTGAACCTAAAACAGTCATCGCCTGCATCGTTCAGGCAGCCGACGCTATCTCCGCAGCAAGACCTGCCGCAAGAAGCGAAAACTATGAGAGCTACATCAAGCGTCTCCAGAACCTCGAAGAGATATGCAACTCCTATGAGGGCGTTGAGAAATGCTTTGCAGTTCAGGCAGGACGTGAAGTCAGGATCATGGTCGTTCCAGAGGTCATCGACGATGAGAAGATGGTCATCGTGGCAAGACAGATCGCTCAGCAGATCGAAACTGAAATGGATTATCCAGGTCAGATCAAGGTCAACCTCATACGTGAGAGCAGAGTTACTGACTACGCTAAATGATCGGAATATGAGCGGACGGTTTCCCCGTCCGCTTTTTCTTTAAGATATACTGCGTAGAGACTGAATATCATTCAGTCCCTCCGGAATATATCTTATATTCTGAACATAATAATACTGACAGACCGAAAATACTGTCACGATCACTAACGTTATCGTGGAAAATAAAATTATCGGGGGATCGTTATGAAAAAATTAGTTTCGTTTTTTTTGACCGCACTCTTCCTCTTTTCTATTTCCGCACCAACTCCTGCTGCTCACGCAGAAGCTCCTATAATCGGTTATATGGGAGACCTTAACTCAGATCAGAATGTTAATACCGCTGATGTCGTGATCTTGTCGAAGTATCTTCTGAATTTCTCAGCATTGCACGACGATGCCGTCCAGTATGCAGATATGGACAAAGACGGTCAGATAGACGGTTTCGACCTTGTTTTGCTCCGTAAAACGGTTCTCGGACTGCGTCCGCTCGACCCGATTTATGGTGAAGAAACCGACTTCATCGCTCCGCCTATATATGACCTTTACGGCTCGCTCCCCTCTCAGGGAGATGCTAAGCTCCTCATTTTCTACGTGGACTTCCCAGACTGCAAATACGACTATGAACCAAGTATGGAACAGGTCGAAAAAATTGCTTTCGGTGACGAAGATCCAAAAAATAATAACTATCCTTTTGAAAGTATGAAAGCTTTCTATAAGCGTTCTTCAAAAGGCGTTATGGAGCTTGACGGAAAGGCTTACCGTTATACCACTAAGAACAGTAAATCATATTACGAAAATGATAGCTGGAAGATAAAGCTCGTAAATGAAGTCATGGCTGAAATGGATAAATATGTCGACCTCTCTGAGTTTGACGGCGATGGCGACGATACTATCGATGCTATACTATTTAACGTGCCGACCAGTGCAGGTGACGATAATTGGTGGCCGTGTGCAGGAGTATTCGGCGGCGACCGTATAAAACGCTATGACGGCAAAACTATCGGTCACGTTATAACCGGCAACGCTCAGATAAAAAGTGCATCAGACTTCCAGAATTTCAACAGTACCTACCTCCATGAAATGGGTCACTGTATGGGACTTCCGGACTTCTACCTCTACAACAGGGATGATGACTGGGAAGGACTCCACGGTTCAGCAGGCTACGCTCTTATGGACGATTCACTTGCCGATTTCTCAGCAATATCTAAGCTCCAGCTCGGCTGGTACAAAGAAGATCAGGTGCAGGTATATGATGCATCTGAGGGCGAACAGTCCTTCAAGCTTTATAACTGCCAGACTGATGCAGGCAATTGTCTGATAATCCCATGCGGTGAGCTGAACGATAAATACCGCTCGGAGTACTTCATAATCGAATATTTCACTCTCGACAATAACAACAGATATGTCGACAAATATTACTGGTGGAAACCTAAAGAAAATGGTATAAGAGTTTTTCACATCGAAGCTTCTCAGAACGACAACGAGTGGTATCCGAGCTTCCGATATTCAAGCGGAAATAACGAAGATACCAATTATGACAACGGCAGAAGATTCGTCAGACTTATTGATGATTCCGATACATACAATATCTACAAGAGCGGAAACATCATAGACAATAAGATCCCCGGATTCAGATGGTATGACTCCTCAGGCGGTCAGACCGTCGATACTGGATTAAAAATAACTATAGGCGACCTCGTTGACGGAGCCTATACAATAACTGTTTCAGCAGCCTGATAATCTGCTGAACAAAAAGGGAAGGTAACTATCATGGCAAAAACATTAATGAATACTTCAGAAAAATCTAACTTTATTCTGAATATGACCGAGGAAACATATACAAAATTAGCCACTTGCGGACTTGCTGCTGCTTGCTTTACAGTGTCTCTGCTTACAGCATTGCCGGAAATAAACAGCGATCACACCTACTCCATAGCAACTGTCGGACTTGCTATTCCGGGCGTTTTCTGTCTGATAACGGCTCTCATCGCTATAATGAAGAAATATATAGATCCTAAAAAACTTCTTCCGGTAATATCGTTTGCTGCTCTTATCGGCTGGAGTACGGTATCTATGTTAGATTCGTATGATAAACACATAGGATTTTACGGCTTTCCTCAGCGTGGTGAGGGAGTTCTCTCTACCATATTCTACTGCGGATTCTTCATAACCGGTATGACGCTGAAACGAAAAAAAGCTATCCGACTAATTATCGACAGCATTATTCTATCAGGACTGCTAAACTCAGTATGGGCTTTGATACAGATATTCACTCCGAATCATAAGCTTTCACACTACAGTCAAATATCTATCTTCTTCGATTTCGCTGCTTCCGGTCTTGCTCATTCACCTATATTCCTTGCATTTCTGCTTACAATGTCACTGACAGCTGCTCTCGTGACCGCTGTTACTGAATCTGACCTGACAAAACGTGTATTCTGCATCGGAAGCTCTGTTATTTTCGCATTCGTGATGCTCTATACCTACAACCGCATGATAATCTTCGGACTGATATTCGCTGCTGTAGCTGCAATACTTGCGATCTTCATCAGCAAATCACCAAAGATAAGATTAGTTACTATCGCTGCTCCATTAGCAGGATTCGTTCTTGCTTTCGCACTCATAAACAACGGCGTGGGTCATACTATCTTCAAATTCCAGCTCCGTGACGGATATATCCTCTGGACCGGCGACTCCTATAAGCGTATCTCCGCAAGCGGAAATTATCAGCCTAAGAGCATCGATATCTCAGATGTTTCAGATGTTTATAGCCATATCAACAGCAAGACTGCTAATATTTTAAGCGACCATAAACTCACAGGTTCAGGTCCTGAACAGCTCTTATATCCGCAGATATACACATTGCGTAATATAAAAGGTGCAAAAATGGACTCTATGACCGATATCATTTCCGTAAATATCGGCACATTCGATAAATGCTACAATGAGTACCTATATATCGGAGCTACACGAGGTATCATAGCTCTTATCTCACTCGTTGTTCTGGTACTTTCTATCCTTTGGATAAGTATGCAGAATGTCCGCAAGAACCACGATAAGGATACTCTGACACTGTTCTTCATAACGCTCGGAGGTGCTCTCGGATTCATTCTATGCTGTAGTAATATCGTAATAGCTCCTATATTCTGGGCAGCAGCAGGTGCATCCTGTGCGTCTGTTGACAAGATCTACCTTAAAGGCAGCAAAGACTCCGAAAATAATAAAAAAACTGATAACAGCAAAAAGGACGCTTCTAAACCAACTGAAAATAAAACAAACGATAAACCAGCAAACAAAAAAGCTCCCGCTGCAAAAAACGATCAGAAGAAAAAAACAGCAGTAATAAAAAGAAAACAAATAAGAAATAATAGAATTTGTCCCTTACAAATGTAAGGGACATTCTTTATATCTCCCTGCATACAGCCAGAAATCGGCTTCGTTTACAATTGTCAATGTAAGTAGCAACTAACAAAAAACTGTTGCTTTTTTCTCGTTTTATGTTACAATATATATAACAGAGATACGCATAGCGTACCTGAAATTTTTTACGGAGGTGCTTGTTAAATGGCATATATTATTTCAGATGATTGCATCAGCTGTGGTGCTTGTGCAGGTGAATGTCCTGTAGGTGCTATTTCAGAAGGCGACGGCAAGTACGTTATCGACGCAGACGCTTGCGTAGAGTGCGGTGCTTGTGCTGGTGTTTGCCCAGTTTCTGCTCCAAACGCTGAGTAATTAAGACAAATGCGAGACAGCTCTTAATGAGCTGTCTATTTTTTTGTCCGTAAATAGTGACAAATCAGAAAAAGTGTGATATAATAATTATGAATACATTTTATTCTAAGGATGTGCTTATTATGTCACGTAACTATGATGTCATTATTGCAGGCTGCGGTGCTGCCGGACTTTATGCAGCTATAAATCTCCCTGCAAACTTAAAAATACTTATCCTCTGCAAGCGTGAACTGAGTCTCTGTAACTCTTCTCTTGCTCAGGGCGGTATCGCTGGTGTATATAACTCCCCTAACGATAATATCCAGTACCACCAGAATGATACCCTTATAGCCGGAGGCTTTAAGAATAATGTTGACGCTGTTCATACTCTCGTCAGCGAGGCTGCAAAAGACATCGAAAATATAATAAAGCTCGGTGTCGATTTTGATAAGAACGACGACGGCTCTTATCACCGCACTCTTGAAGGCGGTCACAGCCACCACCGTATCTTCCACCACGCAGATTCTACAGGTGCGGAGATAGCTTCAAAGCTTCTCGCCCATGTTCAGACTCTGCCAAATGTCGAGATAATGGAAAATACCATAATGTGCGGCGTTAAACAGACAAAAACCGGTTACTCCGCTTTTCTCAGACTTCCGGATAACTCATACCAGACCTGCAACTGCCACTTCATGATAATGGCTACAGGCGGTATCGGACGTGTATATGAGTTCACTACTAACTCCGCTATCGCTACAGGCGACGGTATCACCTTCGCTTACGAAATGGGAGCTAAAATAAAGAACCTCAGCTACGTTCAGTTCCACCCTACCGCTTTCAATAACCGTGCTACCCGTGAATGCTTCCTCATCTCTGAGGCTGTACGTGGTGAGGGTGCTTACCTGCTCAACTGTAAAAAAGAACGCTTCATGCAGAATTACGATGAGAGACTTGAACTCGCTCCGAGAGATGTTGTCTCCCACGCTATCGTGCTCGAATCAAGAAAACAGAACTCAACTGATTTCTTCCTTGATATTAGCTACAAAGACAGCGAGTTCCTCAAAAAGCGTTTCCCGATGATATACAAAAATCTCATGGAACAGGGCTATGACCTCACTAAAGAGCCTGTTCCGATATACCCTTGTCAGCACTACCTTATGGGCGGCATCGATGTTGACAAGAACTCGGAGACAACTCTCCGAAACCTCTTTGCCTGCGGAGAATGCTCGCATACCGGCGTTCACGGAAGCAACCGCCTTGCAAGCAATTCCCTGCTTGAAGCTCTTGTATTCTCACGCCATGCAGCTAACTGCATAGCTTCCCGTGTGGACTCAGCTCCGGCTGAATTCGAGGAGGCTCAGTTTGATCCGCATATCAACAGCAACCGCATACCTAAAGGATACCGCACTGAAACTCGCCGCATCATGCAGAGAAGTCACTTCGTTATCCCTGATAAGAAGGAAGCTGCTGAGGGATTCAAGCGTGTAGAGGAAATGCGTAACGACCTGCTAAACGGCGGCTATCTCGTTGACGCTGACTATGTTCTCGCTAAATCAATAGTTACTGTAGCTTATATCATCTTAGGTGAGGTAATGCAGTAAACCAAATCCGACAGGAGGAGAGCTATGAATAAGAAATTGTGTTTTGTATCGTGCCTTGTATCAACCGCTTTGATATGCAGCAGTATTCCGTCTGCACCTGCTTCTGCACTTCCGCTCATGCAGGGTGACCTCAATGGCGATTTTATCATAAACAATACTGACGTAGCTCTGCTTCAGGATTATCTGCTCGGCAAAAATAATATAAAGTCCGCCTATACCGCATTAGCCGATGTAGACGGCAACGGTCAGATAGATTCGTTTGACCTGACTCAGCTAAAAAACGATATAAATACTCATGCCGGAAAAATCCCCGGCGGTACATGGATAGCTGTCGGAGACAAAGGCGTAAGATACTACAACTTTGAAAAAGGCTCTGTTATCGAGGAAAATACCGGTAAGACAACGTCTTTCACCTGCTCCGTAAAAAGCAATGACATCAGATTCAATAAAGCTGTTCAGAGCAATTCCTCCCATGCGGTATACTCGTGGAGAGAAAAAGATGAAGTCATAAACCTGACATGGGATGACGGCTACAGAGAAGCTCTGCACCTTTACAGCAAAGAACCCATAAATTACAGTAAACTGCTCTCCGGCACTTATATCTCCAACAAAGGACTTACCTACGAATTCTGCGGAGTAAACGGGTGCTACAAGATAAAAGACGGCAGACGCTACGACTTTGAGTACAGTCTTAAAGACAACTCTATTTATATGAAATTCGGCGGCGACGGCTACGTCAGAAAAGTCGGACTTACTTATGTCGACTCAATGCACCTCAGCCTTAAATGGGAGGACGGCTCTGTTGAGCGTCTGACACTCCGCAAAGTTGAAGTGAAAAACGGTATAACATACATAAACGGCATTCTTATCGCAAATAAGACCTATGCCCTGCCCTCAACTTATAATCCGGGCGGACTAACTTCTGAAACTCAGAGTGCATTCAACAAAATGAGTGCCGATGCATACTCGTCAGCCGGACTAAGCCTGAGAGTATGTTCAGGTTACCGCTCATACAGCTACCAGAGCACACTTTACAACAACTACGTCAGGGATAGAGGTCAGGCTGCGGCAGATACCTTCTCTGCCCGTCCCGGACACTCCGAGCACCAGACCGGTCTCGCTATAGATATAAATAACGCTTCCGGCTACTTCGACAATACTCCGGAAGCTAAATGGGTAGAAGATAACTGCTGGAAATACGGATTCATCCTGCGTTACCCTAAGGGCAAACAAGATATAACCGGCTATAAATACGAATCGTGGCACGTTCGTTATGTCGGATACCCGCTTTCAAAGGAGATTCACGATTCAGGACTTACACTCGAAGAATTCCTTTGCATCGACTCTGTTTATAAATAAAAAATTTTTGAAAGGATGTTAAACTATGAAGCTTTTACAATGCTATATAGATAATATCATTAAGACCGCTTTAATGGAGGACATAAATTATATCGATGCTGCTGCTGATAACCTCATCCCTGCTGACCACAAAAGCTCCGCTTACTATGTGGCTAAGGATACCGGAGTTGTGTGCGGTATCGAAGTTGCAAAACGTGTATTCGAGCTCGTTGGCGAGGATGTAGAGTTCAATATCTTGCTCGGTGACGGCTCAAAAGTGCGTAAGGGCGATATTATCGCAGAGCTTAAAGGAAGTACCCTCACTCTCCTGAAGGGAGAAAGAACTGCACTCAACATCTTACAGCATATGTCCGGTATCGCAACCGCTACAAATAAATGTGTTGAAGCTGTTGCCGGCACAAATGCTTCTGTCACAGATACAAGAAAAACTCTTCCGGGACTTCGTGCACTGCAAAAATACGCTGTTACAGTCGGAGGAGGCAAAAATCACAGATTCAACCTCTCCGATGCAGCTATGCTGAAAGACAATCACATAGACGCTTACGGCGGAATAACAGCTGCTGTAAAAGCTCTGCGTGAAAAGATAGGTCACACTGTAAAAATCGAGGTTGAAGTAAGAAATCTTGTGGAGCTTCGTGAAGCTCTCGAAAACAAGGTCGAGATAATAATGCTCGACAATATGAGCTGCGAGGAAATGAAACAGGCTGTTGATATTACCGCCGGACGTGCTCTCCTCGAAGCTTCCGGCAACATCACATCAGAAAATATCCGCACCGTCGCAGAAACAGGCGTGGACATAATTTCGCTCGGTGCTCTGACACATTCTGTAAAATGTTTTGATATTTCTATGAAAATAAAGAAATAACAGTTAAAAAGAGCCGTTTCTGCGGCTCTTTATCATTGCGGAGATATTGTTAATTCTTATTCAAATACTATATTGCTGAATATGTTATATATGTTGCTGATTCGCAACTATCTATATATCTTTACGTATAAGCCCATTTATATAATATTAACAAGTATACGTTGTTCACACTTTATTTACTTGTACAAAAATTCTCGTTTACTTGACATATTATCAAAATATGTGATATACTATAAGTGCTTATACAAAGCTTTAAATAACCCTATTTATATATATCGGAGGTCTCAGATATGAGAAAAACAAGAATAACAGCACTTCTTTTATGTGCTCTCATGATAGTCCCTAACGCTGGATGCGGAAGCAAATCATCCAAAAAAAGCAGCACTTCTAAAGCAAATGCACAGATCGTTGGTGATGAGCCGGGCGAGCCAGTGAGAAATGCTTATCAGCAGGACGCTAATATCGGTAAAAATGAAGTCGTTGCTGATATCAAGGAAGAAGCAGAAGCTAACGACACAGGCTTCACTCTCAACCGTGTCATTGCTTACAAGGATCCTGAAAGATCTGAAAAATACATCTATTTTGATGTAAATATCAAGAACGATACAAGCGACACTTACGACCTTAGCGTACTCAACAACTTCTACCTCATCTATCCTGACGGAAACGAAAAGTACAGTGACATAAAAACCGAACTTTATGCAAACAGCAAGTTCCAGAACTATTATATGTCACCATTCAACATCCCTGCAAACGGTGAGTTTAAAGGTATAGTGGGCGGTTTCGCTGTTGACCCTTCTCTCGACGAATTCACTATCGGTTTCTTCCCGACCCGTGTCGACAACAGAAACAAGGAGAGCGTTATCAAGATCAAGGTAACTCCTGATCTGATAGTTGATAATCCAAGCGATATCTTAAAGTAATGAGAATTAAGAGTCTGCATCCGTGCAGGCTCTTTTCTTTTTTACCGCTCTGTCTGTCACACAGCAAATTATCGCCAAATAGACAGCTCCGCCGACACAGGCAGTTACTGCTAAATCTATAAATAAACTTCCACTCCTTAATAATGACGACATCAGATACGCAGTACCGCCGCACATCGCTCCACTATAAATAACCTTTATAAACGGCAGCATTTCAAGTTTCACTCCGGCATATACGGTAAACGACCGCAGCGACAGCAGCAATATGGCTGAATAGCAAATTGTAGTTGATAAAGCTGCACCGTCTACTCCCATAATGGGTATCAGAAAATAATTTCCTGCGAACTTTATTGCTGTTCCTGCAAGCATTATTTTCAGCGGAACTGAAGCTTTTCCTATCGCCTGAAGCATACTGAAAAGCGGATAAGATATGCACAAGCATACCATGCCCGGCATCAGGACTTTCAAAGCGTTGACGCAGACGGCTGCTTCATCCGATTGATGCGGAAACAGAAATCCCAGTACCTCCCCAGACATTACTCCAAGTCCTACAGCTGCCGGCACAGCAATAACTGCCGCTGTATACAAAGCCTGCATAGCGTTGTTATGCAAGCTTTCTTTGTCATTTTTCTCCCAAGCAGAAGCTGTGAGCGTTAAAGCTCCCTTGCCGAGCATATTTGTGACGGACGGTACAAGATTGAATATCGTGAGTGCTATGCCCGCAAAAGAACCGTACACAAAGCGTGGATAATCCTCCGCAGATACTCCCGATAAAGTACTCGCCGGAATTCTCGATATAACCGTCCACATATCTATAAGAGCCGTGAGATTGGTCACTACAGCACTTATCCCTATCGGCAGAGCAGCTGATATAAGCTCGTGAACTATCTCCCTGCGGCTCATAACAGTTCGTTCAGTAGTCTTCTGACTGCGTGAAGAAAGCCTCATGATGCACATAAACAGTACCGCTCCCAATGACGAAAGCGTCACTCCCAAAATACCTGCCGCAGCTGCAAGAGCTTTTACATCAGTTATATATGGGAAATACCGCATTATCTTGCTGCTGTTATCCATAACGTAATGGCACATAAAAAGTCCGGCTGCGACCTTCACAAATCCTTCGACCACCTGAGAAACTGCCGTGGGATACATATTGCTCAGTCCCTCATAGTAACCTCGCTCCACAGCCGTAATGCAGCCAAAAAGCACTGCCGGAGCTATCATTGCTACGGACAAAGCAGCCTCCGGACTGTCAGCTGAATAGATACTGAAAGGACGTGCAAGAACTAAGACTATAATGCTCCCAGCCAGACCGACTCCCGAAAATAAAGCAAGAGCCGTCCGGCGAACTTTATGGGCATTTTCCATTGCTCCAAGTGCAGCACTCTTAGCCGTGAGTCTCGCCACTGCCGAGGATACTCCCGTGACCGCAAACGCATACACCGGCATAAACAGACTGTAAGCACAGCTGAAATAGCTCATCCCAACTCCGCCAAGCATATCCGTAAGCGGTATCTTGAACAAAGCTCCAAGCACTTTCGCCGCCGCAGCCGACAACATTAGTATCAGCGAACCTTTAAGGTAATTCTGCTTTCTCACATTCATCCGCCCTTCTGTAACTCAAAAATTTATTTACCGATTTCACAAAAATATATGTTGCAGAAATTAAAATTATGTGTTATAATATAGGATAGACTAATTGTGTTGTTAGAAAGGACGTAATTAAATCATGAAATATAAATTTTCTGATAAAGTAGCAGGTCTTAAAGCTTCTGCTATCCGTGAGATACTTAAATTTACTGCTGACCCTGAGGTCATTTCATTTGCAGCAGGAAATCCGGCTCCGGAAGCTTTTCCAAAGGAGAAGATAGCTGAGATCTCAGCTGAGCTTTTCCGTGATGACCCTATCCTCGCTTTACAGTACAGCGTTACTGAGGGCTATACTCCCCTCCGTGACTTCCTCAAAGGCTGGATGACTGAAAAGGGCTGCTTCCATAAGGAGTTCGATGACCTTATCATCACTTCAGGAGGTCAGCAGGCTAACGAGCTTTCCTGTAAGGTGCTTCTCAATGAGGGAGATACTCTTATCTGCGAGTCACCAAGCTTCATAGGCTCACTCAACGCATTCCGCTCCTACAACGTTAACCTCGTTGGCGTTGATATGGATGACGATGGAATCAACCTCGAAAAGCTCGAAAACGCTCTTAAAACTGAAAAGAACGTTAAGATACTCTACCTCATACCTAACTTCCAGAACCCTACAGGCAGAACTATGTCTTTCGCTAAGAGAAAGGCTGTATACGAACTTGCCTGCAAATACGATTTCATTATCCTTGAGGACGACCCATACGGCGAACTCAGATTTGCCGGCGAGAACGTTCCTACTATCAAGAGCCTTGATACAGAGGGCAGAGTTATCTACTCCAGCACATTCTCTAAGCTCATTTCATCAGGTTTCAGAACAGGTTACTGCTCCGCTCCTGCTGAGATAATCCAGAAAATGGTTGTCTGCAAACAGGTATCCGATGTTCACTCTAATATCTGGGCACAGGTAGTATCCTACAGATTTATGTCGACTGTTGACCGTGAGGCTCACTTCAACAAGCTCCGTGACATCTACAGAGAAAAATGTGACCTTATGTGCAGCTATATCGACAACGGCTTCTCCAAGAAGATCAAATACATCAAGCCGGAGGGCGGTCTGTTCATCTGGTGTACTCTCCCTGATGACTGTGATATGAACGCTTTCTGCAAGAAGGCTGTTCAGGATTACAAGATCGCTGTTGTTCCGGGCAATTCATTCAACATCAAGGAGGACGAGGTAAGCCACGCTATCCGTCTTAACTACTCCACTCCTACTAACGAGCAGATCAAGAAGGGTATGGAGATACTCGCTCGCATGACAAGAGAAATGCTCGACTGATGATCGCTTTTACGGGATATTTCCCATTATATATATGTTAATACGAAAGGAAAATTTTTATGCCAAACAGAGCTACAGGCAGATATACTGTCACACAAAAATATCTTATGACAAGAGGTCAGGCTATCAACTTCCCTGCTAAATTCTTTAATGCAGATTTTAAAAAGAATCAGGTTTTCGGTGTCGTTATCGATATTCCTATGACTTCTGATGTTCTTACTACTATGGTTTGCTTCATCAACGGTGCAGCTAACCTCTATTTCAACAACGGCGGCGAGTACACAGGTGCTTCACAGAAGTACAGAAACCTCGTTCAGGCTGCTCACACTCTCGTTGCAAATGCTGGTCAGCTTCTTCCAAAATGCGAAAAGACAACTAAATTCGATCTTCCTACAGACAGATCACACTCCATATTCCTCCTTACAAGAACAGGTATCTATAAGACTGAGATAAAGCCCGGTCTTATCCCTGAGGACGAGCCTGAGAAGCGTACTATCTATGTTCTCTATCAGCGTGTTCTTAACGAACTTAGAAGTGCTCAGCTCAAAGATGATGCTGAAAAGCGTAAAGCCTCAAAGTAAGGAGTTTTCACAATGGACGATAAAAAGCTCATATTCAGTGCAATACAGCCTACAGGTACTTTTACCCTCGGCAACTATATAGGTGCTGTTCGTAACTGGGCACCGCTTCAGGATGAGTACAACTGCATATACTGTGTCGCTGATATGCACGCTATCACTGTTAAACAGGAACCGGCTAAGCTCAGAAAAAATACTCTCGATGCTTATGCTCTTCTCATGGCTTGCGGTCTTGATCCTGAAAAATCAATACTCTTTATCCAGAGCCATGTTTTCACTCATGCAGAGCTTAACTGGGTTCTCTGCTGTAATACCCAGTTCGGTGAACTCAGCCGTATGACTCAGTTCAAAGACAAAAGCCAGCGTCACCCTGATGACGTAAACGCAGGACTGTTCACTTACCCGTCACTTATGGCTGCTGACATCCTCGCTTACAACGCTGACTTCGTTCCTGTTGGTGTTGACCAGAAACAGCACCTTGAACTCGCAAGAAATATCGCTCAGCGTTTCAATCAGCGTTACGGCGACTTCTTCACTCTCCCTGAACCTTACATCATTGATGTGGGTGCTAAGGTAATGTCCTTGCAGGATCCTACAAAGAAGATGTCTAAGTCAGACGAGAATCCAAACGCTTGCATCCTCATCCTTGACGATAAGGACACTATTATCCGCAAATTCAAGAAAGCTGTTACCGACAGCGAAGCTGAAGTTTGCTACCGTGAGGGTAAGGACGGCATAAATAATCTTATGGCAATATACTCCTGTGTTACAGGTAAAGACTACGCTGCTATCGAGTCAGAATTTGCCGGCAAGGGCTACGGCGACTTCAAGCTCGCTGTTGGTGAGGCGGTTGCTGACCACCTTGAACCTGTCCGCACTGAATTCGCACGTATCTCTCAGGATAAAGCATTCCTCAAAAAGTGCTATACAGAGGGTGCTGAACGTGCTTATAACTACTCACGCAGGATAGTTTCCAAGGTATTCCATAAAGTCGGATTTGTCGACAAATAATGACCATTTTTCAGTAATATTATACTGATAATGAAAATTCCGGCAAATTACACAAACCGTACATTCTTATTGTTACTTATTAAGTTATATTCACAAAATTGTAAAAAATAGCTTGCAATTTAGTCAAATTTAGGGTATTATAATACTTAGCCCGTCTTAGGGAGGGTTTTTTCTATGGTTGATTATCAGCAGAAAAAGCATTATTCAATTGATGACCTTATCGAGATCGTTAAGCTTCTTCGTGGCGAAGGAGGCTGCCCATGGGACAGAGAACAGACCCACGAGTCTATAAGAAGCGATTTCATCGAGGAGACCTGTGAAGCGATCGAGGCTATCGACCTCAAAGATACTGAGCTGCTCCGTGAAGAATTAGGCGATGTACTCCTTCAGGTAGTCTTCCACTGCCGAATTGAAGAGGAAAACGGTACTTTCCGCTTTGACGATGTTTGCGATGAGATATGTAAAAAACTTATTATCCGCCACCCCCACGTTTTCGGAGATGTCCTCGCTGATACTACTGATCAGGTGCTAAAAAACTGGGACGCTATAAAAATGAAAACCAAGGGACAGGAAACCTATACTGATACACTTAACAGTGTCGCTAAATCTCTCCCCGCTCTTATGAGAGCTCAGAAGGTCGGTAAGCGTGCTATGCGTGCAGGTATGGATTTTCGTTCAGCTGAGGACGCTGTAGCTTGTATCAGTGCAGAAAAAGCTGAACTTGATAAAGCTGTCGCTAATAAGGATCAGGAAAATATAGAGGAAGAGATAGGTGACCTTCTCTTCTCCTGCGTAAATGCTGCAAGACATCTCGGTGTAAATGCGGAATTAGCACTTAAAGCTTCTACAGAAAAATTTATTAAACGCTTTGCGATCACCGAAGAATTGACCTCTGCCGATAACATAGATATGAAAGACTTATCAATCGAAGAACTTGACAAGTACTGGGACAAGGCTAAACTTATTATTAATTCGGAGGGAACTAAAAATGACTAAAACAGAACTCATTAATTCTATCGCAGATAAGGCTAATTGTACAAAGAAAGATGCTTCTGCTGTTCTTGAAGCAACTCTTGATGTAATTCAGGAAACTCTCGTAACTGGCGAAAAGGTTTCTATAACTGGTTTCGGCACTTTTGAAATAAGAGAAAGAGGCGAAAAAGTCTGCATCAACCCAAGAACTAAAGCTAAGATGACTTGTCCTCCATGTAAGGCTCCAGCATTCAAAGCCGGCAGAGCTCTTAAAGAGTCTGTTAACAAGTAATAAATATCAAGGACAGGCTTTTGTCTGTCCTTTTTTATTGAAAGGAGTCCGCTTATGCGACTTGATAAATATTTGAAAGTAACTCGACTTATAAAGCGTCGAACAGTTGCTAATGAAGCGTGTGACGCTGAAAAAATAGTTGTAAACGGCAAGGTAGCCCGTGCTTCCTACGATGTCAAAGTAGGCGATATTATCGAAATAAACATGGGTACACGTCCTCTGAAAGTAAAGGTACTCAACGTTACCGAACACGCCACCAAAGAAAACGCCGCCGACAATTATACGGTTATAGAATAAAACTGCGGTATTTTTACCGTGTTGCTTTGGGAGTTATATGACGCTTATTGAGGGAAACCCTTTTGAAAAAGGGTTCCTCTGACGGAGGCGGTCCCCTCTGTCACTGTGTGACATCTCCCCACACTGTGGGGAGTCACCCTCAAACTCCCTTCCTAAAACTTTCGGCTTTATTTTTCCCCAGATATAGTGCTCATGAAAACAAAAAAACCAGTAGTTAATTTACTACTGGAGCACTATATCTGGGGAAAAATCAGTCTGAAAGTCTTTGGAAAGGGGTTCGGGGAAGAACCTTTCTTCAGAAAGGTTTTCCCCGATAAATCCCATATATTCCCAAGCCAACACGGTAAAAATACCGCAGTTTTATTCTACTTGGTATTCTGGACATTCCAGCGGAAAGAGCAATACTTTGCCGCTTTCGTATTATCAAGTATATTATTATTTTCAAGCTTACTCATATCGAGGTAACGATAATTAGTTTTCTCGTCCTTACTGCTGCTGAAAAGTCCCTTTAACTTACTAAGAGCACCTCCGCTTGACTTCTGGAGCACAGCTCCGAGTCTATGATTTTCTCTCATAAAAGCTATAATATCAGCCGCAGTTGTGAGCAGCTTGTCACTCACGTTATACACTCCTGCACAAGAAACGTCATCTACACTCTTGATATAGCACAGCAGGAAGTCAACAAGATTATGGACGCAGCAGAACTGGAATCCGTACTGTCCCTTACCTGATACAAAGTTTGATCCGTCCTTAGGATCGGTGATTTTTGCCATAAGGTTCTCTGTATAATTTTTAGTATACACAGGAGAGTATCTTACGATACAGCATATTACCTCGGGATGATGCTTCATTTCGGCTACAAGAGCCTTTTCGGAAGCGTGTTTCATCTGAGCATAATTAGTCACAGGTTTAAGCTCGTTGGATTCACGTATCGGTTCACGAGTTTTCGGAAAATCGTAAACCTGATCTGTACTTAATAATATTACTTTCTTTACTTTTTCATCCATTGCATAGCGATAAATAAACTTATCACAATTCTTGCTCTCATTCATTTCTTTTTCAGTGATTATCGGACCGAGGTCGTTATCAACTGTACAAGCAGCATGAATAAGAACTGAAACCTCATTTTTCTCAAATATTTCTGCGTATTCATCTTTGTCTGTAGGTGCCGCCTGAACAAAGGAATAGTTAAGTTTTCCCTCGTTATAAATACCGGGTTCCTTGTCAACAGCAATTACTGCAAAGCCTTTTTTCAGAAGTCCGGAGCAAATATGCTGACCAATAAGTCCACATCCACCGGTTACTACTACAGTATCCATAAACCATAGCCTCCTTCCGAATATAAATATCCTCTTACCATATTTTTATACCACATTATTATCTTTCTTGCGTTATTTTTTTCTTTAATTGTTAGATACAACTATCTGTTTTATGAATTAATTATTCTAATGTTTTATTTATATCATCAAGATACTTCTGAACAACAGAAGCGATCGAATTATATGTCTCGTTCCAAGGTGTTCCTCTTGTAGTGAGTCTGAGATTATCATCTATCAGCTTACCGCAGTCATCTGATACACCCTTTGATATATCGACTACAGGATTTTCATTTGCGAGCTCCCACATACTGTTTTTCATGTCTACCATTTCCTGAGACCAACCGTAATCATCAGTGAATACAGCATCCTCAACAGCTCTTGCGTCCTCGTTGAGTAAGCAGTAACGCTTGCAGTCGAGGTACTTTGCAACGCCCTCAGGGTTCTTACCGCCGCTTACAAAAGCGTAGGCTTCAAGTCCCATAGGAACATAGTATTCATCAGCATTTGGATCTTTAGGCATTGGAACGAAGAAAGCGTCCTCGCCATAGGTCTGCTTCCACTGTTCCGGCTCTTTATAGAGCTCATAAAGACCAACCGGATAGAAGAGCAATTTACCCTCGCCAATATAATTCGGCTTAGCTTCCCAACCGTAATCAGGTCCGCCGATAGCTATAAGACCTTTCTTATACATCTCGAACATCCAGTTCTGAACTCGTTCCATTTCAGGATCTCCGATATGGCTTACGAGCTTACCGTCCTCTATACCTACCGGAGGAACTCCTATGGTATTTATCAGACCGAACTCGAACCACCAGCCGTCGATACCGTACTTTCCGTTTTCGTTATCAACGAACTTTTCAAGCATTTCCTGGAAAGTATCCCAAGTCCACTCACCGTTCTCATAGAGCTTAGCAGGATCATCCAGACCAGCTTCCTGTATCGTTTTTCTGTTATAGATCACAGCTATTGAATCGCCTGTAGTCTGAGTTGCGGCAGCATAATGCTTATTATTCCACATTATCATATCGTTAGCATCTGCGACATCAGCCCAGAGGTCAGAATCGAAGTCGATATAATCATCAGCAGGCACGAACATTTCCTTTATCGCACCCTTAGGGATAGCGTCCATATCGCCAGCGTAGAAGAAGTCGACGCCTTCATCGCCGTTAATTTTCTCAGAGAGCTTATCGTAACGCTCATCCCAAGTAACGTTTATATAGTCGATTTTTCCGCCGTATCTTTCCTGGAACAAAAGCAGGTCAGCCGGAGTTTTCTTTCCGGTACCGTCAGGATTGATATCCCAAGTAGCCATCCACTTTATAGTTTTATTTTCTAATTCACCTGTAAGGAGGTTATCCTTATCATCCTTGATTACGTCAAGGATAGTATCTTTTTTATCCGGAGCCATTGTCTGGTCTTCATAATGCTCCTTTTCACTTTCACTGCTTGAGTCAGCAGATGAACATCCGGTAACAGCGAGCACTGAAGTAGCAACAAGCAAAGCTCCCAATAATGCTTTTAATTTGTTCATTTGTATAACTCCCTCTTAACGCTCTGTTCCCAAACGTGAACAGAATATAATTCACATACTTTATTATATTATATCACTTTATAGTCTACTCTGTCAATATGAATTTTCCATAGAAATATGGACGAATAATAGTCATTTTAGCACATTTGGGTGACCAAATTTTAAACGTTATATTAACTGATTTTTGCATTTTTTATATTCACATTTTATTAACTATGAACTATCACTCTTGTGCCAGAATTATGATTTATTCAGTCTATTGACCAATCAATAGGTGTCATTCCATGCTGTGTAAGGAACTGATTCGCCTGCGAAAAATGCTTGCATCCGAAAAAGCCATTATAAGCTGAAAGCGGGCTTGGATGTGCAGCTTTCAGTACAAGATGGATCGGATTTGTAATGAACTGCTGCTTTGTCTTAGCGTCACCGCCCCAGAGCATGAACACCATTGGCTGCTGACGCTCGTTCAGGAGTTTTATAACGTCCGTAGTGAACTGCTCCCAACCGAGTCCGTGATGACTTCTCGCCTGATTAGCTCTCACTGTAAGGACAGAGTTCAAAAGCAGAACGCCTTCCTTAGCCCATTTTGTAAGTTCACCGTGCTTACCGAGATTATCGATGCCAACGTCGTCCCTGATCTCTTTAAAGATGTTCACGAGCGACGGCGGCGGAGCTATTCCCTTTCTCACAGAAAAGCTCAGACCATGAGCCTGTCCCTCTCCATGGTAGGGGTCCTGACCGATTATGACGCATTTAACGTCGTTATATGACGTATATTTCATAGCGTTGAATATATCGTACATTCCGGGAAAAATACGCTGTGTGCGGTACTCATTTATCAGCTTCTGACGCAGCTGCAAGTAATATTCTTTAGTGAACTCATTTTTCAGCAGCTCATCCCAGTCATTATTAAAATTAACCATTGGAGTGCCTCCCCTCAAAAAACAAAGGGACGGTCTAAGCCGCCCCGCAATTTTAGTTGTAAATAGTATCCTCGTAAATCTTAAATTTAACGAGCATATTCTTCTTATACGTAAGCGAGCCCTGTTGATTAAACGGTATTTTAGCATAAGCCTCGGCAGAACATTCAACAGAGATCTGCTGTCCTTTTCGGGTAACAAAAACAAGCTCATAATACTCATCTACAAGTTTTTCCTGTCCTGTGCTTTCAACTATTCTCATTCGATCATCTATTTTGCGGATAAGAGTTGCCATTTCAACAATCGGACCGGACTGCTGTTTAGCTGCCTGACCTGAATTATTGGATCTGCTCCGCATCATGTTTCCGGACGGACTCTCCTCATTGAGAAGAACTGCCATTACTTTTCTGAACGAACTATTACCGCTAAACAAAACAATTACAGCGATCAGAATAACAACGATACCACCAAGTATTATCAGCAGATTTTTCAGTTGTGGAGTCATTTTTCTATCCTTCCTTCGCATTTTCATGCATAAACCAAGGGTATAATCTACCCATCACTATACTTCTTTACTATATTATAATATATTTTTTCACATTTTGCAAGATATAATTGCAAATTTCTTATAAATATGTTATAATTTAGTATATTTTTTCGGGAGGCACTTATATGCAAAGAATTCTTGGACATATGCGTAAGGCTATAAACGAGTTTGACATGATCCAGAATGGTGACAGAATATGCGTTGGAGTATCGGGCGGCAAGGACAGTCTTGTGCTGCTTGTTGGTCTATCGAGGCTCAGGTCATTTATTGGTATAGATTTTGAGGTAGTTGGAGTAACAATTGATCCCGGATTCGGCGGAGTCGTTGGTGACTACTCCCCTGTTGAGGAGATGTGCCGTAAGCAAAATATCGAGTATCACGTCGTACCTACTCAAATCGGAGAAATAGTATTCGACATACGTAAGGAGTCCAATCCATGCAGCCTCTGTGCACACCTACGCCGTGGAGCATTACAGGATGCCGCACTTCAATTCAACTGCAACAAACTTGCTTTAGGTCATAACATGGATGATACCGTCGAGACTTTTTTCATGAACCTTTTCAATGAGGGACGCATTGGCTGCTTTTCGCCTGTGACATTTCTCGAAACAAAAAACATTTATATGATACGTCCGCTTGTTATGGCACCAGAAAAGGAAGTCAGACGAGCTGCAAAGCGAGCTGAACTGCCTGTAATCAAATCAAAATGTCCAGCTGACGGTCATACAAACCGACAGTCCACAAAGGAATTTCTCATCGAAAGGGAACGTACAGACCACGGCTTCCGTGAGCGTATGTTCGGAGCTATCCGACGTGGTGATATAGACGGCTGGGGCGGTAAAAGCTTCAAAAAGTAAACAAAAAAGCCTCTCCGATCGGAGAGGCTTAATTTATTCAGTTAAGAATCGACTATTTAATTAGTCTTCCTTCTTTCTGAGAGCAAATGCTGTACCTACAGCGATTGCAAGACCAGCAGCTGCTACGCCAACGCCAGCAACACCAGTTACAGGTGAATCCTGAGCCTTGCCCTTAGTTGTTGTCTTAGACTTTGTAGTCTTAGAAGACTTAGTAGTTGTAGAGCCCTTAGTAACTACACCAGTACCAGCAGATGAACCTGTAACAGTACCTTTACCACTTGTTGTTGAAGTTGTATCAGTATCTGTATCAGTATCGCTTGTTGTAGAAGATGTAGATGTAGAAGATGTAGATGTTGTAGTAGTTGTTGTTGTTGAAGTAGATGTTGTAGTTGTTGTAGTAGTAGTCGTTGTTGTAGTTGTGTTCTCGATAGCGATATAACCGTTCTCTATACCCTGTGTAAAGATATAAGCCATCTGGAGTCTACCAGCAGCATTCTGCTCCTGATTGTAGAAAAGATCAGATGTTGTACCGTCTGTCCAGAACTGAAGACCGATTGGGTAAAGGTCACCAGGCTGTACATCAGCAGGAAGCTTAAAGTCAATGCTGAAAAGAACGCCATCTCTAAGTTTGTTTCCACCAGCAGAAGCAACGAAGTTATACTGACCGTCAGCGATCTTTACAACGTTCTCTGTGAATGCACCAAGAGCACCGCCCTTTGTAATATCATCGCCATACTCGCCAGGAACGACTGTAAGACGTGTATCAAAGAATGTGTGGAAACCTACAGCGTTTACTGAGTTAGCAGCACCTGAAACGTTGAGGTTGATTGTCTGTGCTGTACCAGCCTTAGCCATTGCAGCAGCCTTATCGTAAGGGAGAGTTACCTTATCAAAGTAAACCTTAGCTGAGCCTGTATAAGTTGAAGGATCGATTGGATCAGTCTTCCACTTAGCTGGCTGCTGCCATGTCATGGATGATGAGCCAAACTTTACTTCCTTATTATCCTGCTTATCGCAGCCGTTATCGAAAGCAGCTGCAGCTGTCATTGAAGCCATTGAAGCAGCTACTGCTGAAACAGCTAATGCAGCAAAAGTTCTCTTAAGAGTATTCTTCTTCATTGTTTTCATTTCCTTTCAGATTTTTATATATGTATGTTACCTGCCGCCGTCTAAAAGCGGCAGGTTGAACATTCATTTAATTAGTATTCAGCAATTACGCTCATTATTTCATTCCAAAGAGCCTTGCCCGGTTCCTTATTAGCACCTACCTGAGCATAGTAGCTAAGTACATAAGCTGCATCAGAACCGTCTACGTTTCTGATCGACTTGTCAGCACACCAGTTATTGTCTAACTTAGAGTCTACATCAGAGAGGAATGCAGCAAAGTGATCGTAAACTGAATCAGGACCAGACACGATTGGGTTAACAGTTGAAAGCTGTATCTGAGCCTTTTCTGCAGAAGTTGATACTGCACCTACTCTTGCGAAGTAGTAAAGAATAGCACCTGCATCTGAACCGTCAACGTTGTTGCTGAGGTCAGCGTCGCCCTTAAGACCAATGTAAACTGTAGCTGTTGCGTTCTTTCCGAATGCATCAACGAGAGCCTTACCGTTATAGTAAAGAACTACGTTGTACTTAAAGTCTGTCTGATCTACATTATATGTAGAAGATGGAGTAGCTGTACCGAAATCAACGTCTTCTGTGATGTCGAGTGAATCGCTGTATTCCTTAAGAATTACAGGTTTATCAAATTCATCTGTAATTACATCGCCGTTTTCATCGATAGCAACGTCCTGATACTTTGTATAGAGGATCACTTCTGTGATCTGACCCTTATTGAAAGCGTCATCGATATCAAGATAGAAACCGTAAGTTGTGTCATAATCTACATACTGGGTAACAATTTCCTGCTTAACGCCTGTTGTTGTAGTTGTGCCAGTTGATGTAGATGATGTAGAAGTTGTGCTTGTTGATGTTGATGTGCTTGTTGAAGTTGAAGTACTTGTTGATGTTGAACTTGTGTCTGTATCTGTATCAGTATCTGTTACAGTTGTTGTTGAAGTTGAAGTACTTGTTGATGTCGAAGTACTTGTTGAAGTTGAAGTACTTGTTGATGTTGAAGTACTTGTTGAAGTTGAAGTACTTGTTGATGTTGATGTGCTTGTTGATGTTGAAGTACTTGTTGATGTTGATGTACTTGTTGAAGTTGAAGTACTTGTTGAAGTTGAAGTACTTGTTGATGTTGATGTGCTTGTTGAAGTTGAAGTACTTGTTGATGTTGAACTTGTGTCTGTATCTGTATCAGTATCTGTTACAGTTGTTGTTGAAGTTGAAGTAGATGTAGTTGTAGTAGATGTAGTTGTTGAAGTTGTAGTTGTCTTAGGAGTTGTAACAACAACTCTCTTAATAGTAACGTCAACATCGCCGCCCTTGCTCATATAGTCAGCATAGTTTGCAGCACCCTCGAATACCTTGTAAGAGCTTACATAGTCACCGAGTTCATCGTTACCGTTGTAGTATGCCTTAACTGCATCAGCCTCAGCATCCTCAAACTCACCGTAAACCTCAATACCGCTTTTACCATTAAGTGTGATCTTAGAATTATTGAGGTTATCGATGAAGCTACCCAACTCAGCAGCAGTAATATTTACTGAATAAGAATCTGATGCATTTCCGAGAATGTTCAGAAGCTCTGCATAAGCATTAGATACTGAAGGAAGTGCAGCAATTTCAGTTGCTGTAGAAGGAATAGTCTTGTTAACGTTATTTCTTGCTAAGTAATTATTTGCAGCCTTAGCAGCTTCTGCAACGCTGTTGTAAGTCTTGCTCTTAGCTGAGATAACTTCGAGATCGTGCTTTACAGCATTTGCCTTATTGAGCCACTTGTTAACCTGCTTTGTATAAGCAGCCTGAGCCTCAGCAACCTTATCAGCAGCAACACTATTTGCGATAGCGTCATTACCAATAGTGATTATCTGATTGATAACTTCGATAGCATAGTCTACCATTTCGCCAGGGCCGTATGTACCCTTGCTGTTCTTGTACTGAAGTTCAAAAGGAACGTCTGTACCAGCATCAAGCATAGAAGTCTTGATAGTTAACGTAATATCGCCCTCTATAGCTATTGAAGAGAAATCGACCTTATTGAGTGCCGGTGCATTGTACTTAGAAGCGAGTGCACTAAGAGCCTGACCAGGAGTATTCTGAATGTTACCATTGAAGTTTGGCTGTGAAACCTTACCCTTGATGATAATGTCGCCGTCTACGATCTCGTAAGTAGCTTCATTCTCAAGGATTCTTGCAGCAACCTGCTTAGCAACTCCTTTATTAGCAGAACCGAGCTTTGCAATAGCAGAATCTACTATATTGCTGAGATCGATTGTACCTGTTGACTTGCCCTTTGCTTCAACTTTCTGGATATACTGAGATAAAAGAGTATTCCAGCTGGACTCTGTCTCCTCAGGAGCAATGTAAAGAAGTTTATCAAGTGTGATAGTCTGTGCATCATTTGTTGCCTTTACAGCGCCTTTTGCCGGTATTACAGCATCGTTTGTTGTTACAGCATACGAATAAGTCAGACACTGTGTGAGAGCAAGCGGAACAGTAGCTACTGCAGCAATAGCTCTCTTGAATAATGAATTCTTCATTGTTCTATACCTCTCTAACATATTTTTTACTTCGAATATGCTTATACTATGTTCAGCATGAGTCATTCAAAGCCAGATTTCGTGGCTTACAAATAGATATAGCTATAGTGAGCCCAGAAATTCATAATTACATTTTAGCACATAAGCCATAATAAGTCAAGAAGAACCGTATATTTTTTTCAAAAATAATTGACGATTAATTATAGTCATTTTTGTGCTTGTTTCACAACCTTAACACGTATTTAACCAGAATTTTCCACTTATTTGAACTTTCTGTAGATTTTTTTGATTTTATTATTTTCAAACACTAAAACATCTTTTACATATTTGATTTTAACACACTTATTATAATAGGTCAAGCTGTAAATATTGTAAAAAAAGCAGCCCCGAAGGACTGCTTTCTTTTTTATTTGATGTTACTGGATAGTACCACCGAATCTGTTTGGACAAGCCTTATTCCAGCATTCATAGTATACTGAAGGACCGCCGCCCATACCAGCAAGGCCATAGTAGTAGAGGATAGCACCTGCATCAGTACCATCTATTGTTCTATTGATCTTGCTGAGGTTGTAGTTTGTTTCGCCCCACTCGTCCTCAGTTACGTCACAGAGGAAGCAAGCGAGTTCCTCAAGAGGATCGCTGCCGCTTGTTACGAGAGGACTGCTTGAAAGCTGAACGTCAAGATAGCTTCCGCCGTCTGGGAGTGCACCGACTCTTGCGAAGTAGCTAAGTACGTCGGCTGCGTCTGAACCGTCACAAACGTTATCGAGGTTAGCGTCACCCTTTACACCGATATAAGCAGTGATGTAGAGTGGCTTTCCGTCCTTGTCAACGAGTGCGAGGTCATCGTAGTAAACCTGAACATCGTGATCGTAAGTGAAGTTTGTACGATCCTCAGAGTAAACGCTTGCTGGTGTAAGACCGTGGTAGTTGATCTTATCCATATCGATGCCTTCTCTGAGTACAGGAGCCTGCTCAACGCCGTCTATTGCATATACGTCATAGATTGCGAGTGTCTTTACCTGCTTCTTATCGAATCCACCTACAACGCCTGGCTGACGTCTTCCGTCATCGTGGCTGAAGTAGAATCCGATATCTGTCTCGATCTCTGCGTAAGAACGAACGAGCTTCGTCTCATGCTTAACTACTGTGATAGAACCGCCCTCTGGGAGGATTCTTCCTGCAAGTGTAGTAGAATCGCCGTCCTCATCAATGATATTCTGGATAGCAAGATCAAGATCGTACTTGCCTGGTTCGCAATTCTCAGGAATTGTTACTGTGAGTTCAAGAACAACTGCACCATCGCCAGCTGGAACTGCCTTACCAACACCGTTGTTGAATGTGAACTCTCCTGTTGGGAGGTTACCACTAACTGGTGCATCGTAAGCTGCTGAACCGCTTACTGAATCATAAGCGATAGGTGAATCAGGAACGATTGTAAAGTCAACGCCGCTTACTGGAAGCTTAGCATTGCCTGGATCCTTAACAATAACCTTAACAGTTACTGTCTCGCCTGGCTTAGCTGTTACATCGTCAACCTTCCAGATGATCGCACCCTGAGGTATCGGCTTATGAGTTGTGCTTGTTGTAGACTCAGTTGAAGTTGTGGATGTTGATGTTGTAGAGCTTGTAGACTCTGTTGAAGTTGTCGAACTTGAAGATGTAGAGCTTGTGGACTCTGTTGAAGTTGTCGAACTTGATGTTGTAGAGCTTGTGGACTCTGTTGAAGTTGTCGAACTTGATGTTGTAGAGCTTGTAGACTCTGTTGAAGTTGTCGAACTTGATGTTGTAGAGCTTGTAGACTCTGTTGAAGTTGTCGAACTTGATGTTGTAGAGCTTGTAGACTCTGTTGAAGTTGTCGAACTTGATGTTGTAGAGCTTGTAG
>JAFYGE010000047.1 GCA_017543335.1 Ruminococcus sp. | reverse complement strand
GATCAACGAATAATCTGATTATTTGACAATCTGATATAACGACTTTAAGCGGTCGTGCTTTAGTGAGCATGGCCGCTTAGCTGTATCTAATTATTGTTAAAAATATAATATAAAGGTATTAGGATTAATTATGGAATACATTCTGCAAACTTCGGATCTTTGCAAGAATTACGGCAAGGCAAAGATACTGAAAAGTGTTAATATACACGTCCCCAAGGGATCAATATACGGTTTTGTCGGACGAAATGGTGCCGGTAAAACAACTCTCATACGTGTCATCACAGGTCTTCATACTCCAACATCAGGTTCATACTCGCTTTTCGGTGTCAGCAACAATGACCCTCAGATCAATGAGATGAGAGCTAAAATGGGTGCAGTTGTTGAAACTCCTTCAATATACCCCGATCTCAATGCAAGAGAGAACCTCAAAATGATGTGCAGGATTCTTGGAAAGCCGTTTGATAATGTCGATGAGATTCTAAAAACTGTCGAGCTTACCAATACCGGCAAGAAAAAAGCTAAGGATTTTTCACTTGGTATGCGTCAGAGACTTGGTATCGCATTTTCTCTTATCAATAATCCAGAGCTTCTTGTCCTTGATGAGCCTATTAACGGTCTTGACCCACAGGGTATCATGGAGGTCAGACAGCTTCTTACTGACCTTAATCAGAAGAAGGGGATCACTATCCTCATCTCAAGCCATATCCTTGATGAGCTTTCAAAGCTTGCAACTCATTATGGGTTTATCGATAAAGGTATGATCCTGAAAGAGATGAGTGCTGAAGATCTTCATAGGTCAAGTCAGAAGTCAGCTCGTATAACAGTCGATAATATGCAGGCTCTTAAAGAAGTGCTTGATGCGATGAAATTGTCATGCGAAGTTTTATCTGCTAATGAAGCTTATATTTACGGAGATTTCTTCGTAACTCCGCTTGTCAACGAGCTTTCAAAGCGAAATTGTTTCGTTCAGACGCTTTCTCAGAATGACGAAAGTCTTGAAAGCTTCTTTATAAATCTGATAGGAGGTGGCGAAATTGCTTAATCTTCTCTCAGTTACTTTTCGCCGTGCATTTTTTAAGAAACGTTTTTACATCGGCTTAGGATTTATACTCTTTATTGGAGATTTGATGCTCTTCTTTGCAAACGACGGTTCAGATGCTCATGTTGATAATATGCCATTTGTTGTAGTTAGCTTTCTTCCAATGCTGATAGGTATTACCGGCGGACTGTATATAAGTCAGGACTACACAAATAATACTATCAGAAATAAGATAATTGCAGGTCATTCAAGAACAAACATTTATCTCTCCAATTTAATAACTTCCATGTTGGGAACTTTGATCATTTATGGTTTATATGTTCTTCTTGTTCTTGGTATCGGAAGTGCTATTATTGGTGTCAGCGATTCATTTGATATGGCTCATGAGATGAAATCTATATTGATATTTTTAGGAATCTTCTGGACATTTACATCTCTTACAGTCATGTTCTGTATGATGCTGGACGGTGTCAGCGGTACTGTTATTTCAGCTTTGCTTTATATACTATTTGGTTTAAGTACTATTATAATGGCTTTCGTTGAAAACGAAACTTTAATTAAGATCTTTGTGTACCTCAATCCAACATTGTATATCGACTTTGTTGAAGAATATGCCATGAGAACTGAAATAGAAGCTGATTTTATTGATATATATAAAATTGTAATTGCTTCAATTGTTTATATCGTCGCTTCGACAGGTTTGGGAATCTTTGTATTCAACAAAAAGGACATCAAATAAAAATATAAGCCTGACCGGATTTGGTCAGGCTTAATTTTTTTACTTTGAATACACTGGAAGTGTTGTTGATTTAAGAAGATATTTCTGTATAGCAAGAGCGTCCATGTTGGAGAGGTCAGTTCCGGGATCGTAGCAGTCTGCGTTCAGAGCTCCTTTTTCGGTCATTGCGGAATCATCAGTTCCGCCAACACCGAATTCATCCGGATTTGCGAGAGCCTGCATAACGAGTACAGCGTCATTCATTTTGACCTCACCACTGCAATTAGCATCTCCGTAGAAAATATCAGTATCTCCGCCGGTAGGCGATGTTGAAATTTCAACGATTGAACCGTCAGCTTTTTTGCCGCCGTCGATGTTGCTTCCCTCTTTTGATGCGTAGTTAGCATAGAAGTCGTTGAGGGAGATACCGTTAACTCCGAGCGGAGTCTGGTGGTCAAGACCAATAAACTTCTTTGAATCGAGTGTTTTCCAGATAGCCGGATAATAGTAGGTATCGTATTTAGTTTCGTCCCAGATAATTTTTGTATCACCGATTACAGTACCGTCGTCCTGTCTGTTAGCACTGAACTGAATATCTTTCCAGAGTCCGCCGGTATCGCCGGAGTCGTCATTCAGACACCAGAAAGTGTGGTTGATGTGGTGTTTTATCATATAGTCACGAAGTATGCCCATCCACTGTTCATTCTTACCGTCATCAAGGCGTCCGCCCCACTCACCGATAAGAAGCGGATACATATCCTTTTCAACGAGGTAAGCCCAAGTCTCGTACCAATAGTCGTCAAGAAGAGTCTTTTCGGTGAAGTCCTTTTCAAACCAAGTCTGCGGACTAACTACCGGACCGTAATCGTGAGGTGAATATACTATCTGACTTGTACCGGATGAAGGCATAACAGGGTACTTTGCAACGCCTCTGAGGTTGCCTCCCCACCAAGCTCCGTGACCTTCAAATCCTTCAACACCTTCTATGAGGATAAGTGCGTTTGGATTTTTGTCAAGGATAGCGTCGGCACAGTCCTGAGCGGCTTTTTTCCAGTTGTTGGGAGCATTTGAGTCGTCCCATATAGCGTCTACAGGAGCACCGCCGTATGTACTGTGAGGCTCGTTTTTAAGGTCGAAACCGATGAGAGTATCGTCGCCTTTGTAATGCTCGGCACACCATGCGAGAGTCTCTATCCATACATCAGTTGTTACCTCAACGGTCTTTCCGTTGCGTGCTTTGAAGCTCTTTCCGTACCATATACCGTAGTTATGACCAGAGTTGTTCGATTCCGGACTGTGAATGTCGATGAATGCCTTTACTCCGTACTGTTTGCATTTTTTCAGGAGAACGTCAAATACTTCCTGACTGTTCTTTACTGAGCCGTCGGAGTTTAAAAGGTCGACATTGAACGGATAGCTCGGGTCATTGTTAGGATTAACGCTTCCGATAGGGTCAGGATCGCCTATCATCCAGTTGTAGAGTAGCTCGGTGGAGACCGGAAGTCTGAGCACGTTTACGCCACGATCAGCTATATTACGCACCATATCGTCAATGTCACCGCTCCAGAGATAGTGCGGTACACACTCTGTACAGTTGAAGCCGAACCAGTTTGCACCGGTGAGCCATACTTCATTGCCGTTCATATCGTAAAGTCGGCTGCCCTTAGCATGAAGCCAGTCATCGCAGGTATCATCGGCAGCGGAAGCGACTAAAGAGTCCTTCTGCATAGCGGGATAAGCTGCGGAAGCACCCATAAAAGTCATAGCTGCTGCTGAAAGTGCAGCCAATGATCTGAGTTCGAATTTCATAAATATCACTCCTAAGAAATATGCATGAGAACGGATCAGCTGCAATGCCGTCAGCTGATCCGTTCTTGGTTTTACTGATTAATTTTTGATTGTAATAGGAAGTTCAGCTGTATTGATGAGCTTTTTCTGAATAGCAACAGCATCCATATTTGTGATGCCGGAGCCCGGATCATAGCAGTCTGCGTTAGCTCTGCCTGTTTCAGTTATAGCGTTCTTGTCAGTACCGCCAACGTCGTAAGCGTCGCCGTTTGCGAGTAACTGCATAACGAGAACAGCATCATTCATCTTAACATCGCCGCTGCAATTAGAGTCGCCGTACAGTGTAACTTTGCTGCTTGTAGTAGGTTCTGTAGGCTTTGTAGTAGGCTTTGTAGGCTCTGTAGTAGGCTGAGTCGGCTTTATACCGGATGATTTACCGCCGTCAAGGTTGCTCTTTTCTCCTGAAGCATAGAACTGGCTGAGTGAAAGACCGTTTTCACCGAGAGCAGTTTTATGGTCAAGACCTATATACTTACCGCCTGATGTCTGCCAGAGAGCCTCCTCGAAAAGACCGTATTTAGCCTCATCCCAGTTTTTGAACTGAGTATCGAGAAGTCCGCCTGTATCACCTGAGTTAGGGTTCAGGCACCAGAAAGTGTGGTTGATGTGGTTATTTATCATGTAGTCACGGAGAAGCTCCATCCACTTCTGGTTTGGACCCTTATCCATATGACCGCCCCATTCGCCGATGAGAAGAGGAGCTATATCCTTGTCATTGATATATGCCCATGTATCGTACCAGTAGTCTTTAAGAAGGGTTTCAGTAGTGAAGTCCTTAGCAAACCATGTCTGAGCGTAAACTGACGGGCCATAGTCGTGAGGTGAGTAAACTATCTGACCAGACTCAGGGAGTACAGGAAGATCTTTAACACCTCTGAGGTTTCCGCCCCACCAAGCACCGTACCAGCGTTCTTCGCCTTCTTTTGGCTGGAATTTATCTGGGTCATCCCATGTATATCCTCTGTCGATCATAGGTGATTGCTCGATACCCTCGATGAGTATGAGAGCATGAGGATTTACTTTGAGGATAGACTTAGCACATTCCTCTGATGAGTATTTCCAGTTGTTCTTATCAGTTGAGTTATCCCACTTTGCCATGCTTGCAGGGCAGGTATTGCCGCTGTATTCACGTTTACCGTGAGGCTCATTTTTGAGGTCGTAAGCGATGATAGTATCGTCGTTTGAGTATTTTTCAGCAAGCCATGTAATGGAGTCTTTCCAGTCGTCCCAAGTTATTTTCTCTTTGGAGAAATGACCTGTAGCCATACCGTCGCAGTCGTCAGCAGTTGGCTCATAGTACCAGAGATTGTAGTTATGACCAGAGTTATGTGAAGCTGGGCTATGAACGTCGATAAGAGCCTTTATACCGTACTTCTTACACTTCTGCATGATTATATCGAATATCTGCATACTGTCTTTGAGAGTCTTGCCATCAGACTCAACGAAGTCCTTGTTGATATTTCCGTACTTGCCGGCAGGAGTTACAGTACCGTCCTCACCGACTTCATCTTTCGGAGGATTGTAGCTTGCCTGAACAGAAGATACAGGAAGCGGAGCACCGTCCATCCACGAGAGCAGAAGCTCAGTGGAAATAGGAAAACGGATGATATTGATGCCGTGGTCAGCAACGCTCTTCAGCATATCGTCAACATCTCTTGCATAGAGTCCATGAGGAACGTTCTCGGTGCAGTTCATACCGAACCAGTTAGCACCTGTGAGCCATACTTCGTTGCCGTTCATATCGTAAAGGCGGCTGCCAACAGCGTGGAGCCAGTCGTCATTATTGTCATCAGCAGCAGAAACTGTGATATCTTTTATATATTCTTTGTCAGCAGGAACAGCTGATATAATGCCATTTAAAGCGATTATTGAAGCTGACATTGCTGCCAGTGATCTTACTATTTTCTTCATAATTTTTTCCCTCTCAAAAAATTATACTTGATTACTTTGTTGGTGGTGTGAGTGAATTGTATTCTGGAAGAGTTACTTTACCAATAAGGAACTTCTGTATAGCAACAGCGTCCATATTTGTGAGATCGCTGCCCGGATCGTAGCAGTCAGCATTTATTCTTCCTTTTTCGGTTATAGCATTTTTGTCTGTGCCGTCGACATCAAATGCGTCACCGTTTGCAAGAACCTGCATAACGAGAACAGCGTCGTTCATTTTTACTTCTCCGCTGCAATTAGCATCGCCGTATGAAGTGTTATCAGGCTCATTGCCTTTTTCTTTTACTGTGATAGTAAATGACTTAGTATCATATACCTGTGTAGTATCAAATTTGTCATATACTTTTACGTATACCGGATATTTACCGGCTTTGCTCATATCTACAGCTGAAGTATCAGTTTCAAGATTAAAGATGAAGACCCAGTCAGCTGCCATACCACCAATACTATAACCGTAATCGATATAAATATTTTTATTATTGTCAGTCATAGAAACATTATCTTTATTTTGTGTACGTTTTACATCGTTGCTGAAGAGTGCACTTGCTTCAGCACTGTAAGTTCCGCCTGTAAGGTCAAGAGTATCTCCTACTTCATATGTTACTTTCTTAGGCAGCTCATTTATTGTTATTTTTGCAGACTTGCTAACAAGCTTTGGCATAGTCTCGGTGGTTGTTGTTACTGTTGTTGTCTGAGTTGTTGTAGCTGTTGTAGTAGTTGTTGTGTTTGAAGGATTTGGATTTGTAGTAGTTGTTGTGCTTGAGGACTGACCTGCGATAACCGGAGTACCTGTAGCTTTCTTACCGCCGTCGAGGTTACTTCCCTCTGAGTTAGAGTACTTTGTATAGTACTCGTTAAGTGAGATACCGTTGCTTCCGAGAGCTACCTGATGATCGAGACCGATGTACTTTCCTGAAGTCTGTGTCTGCCAGAGAGCCTCCTCGAAGAGCTTATACTTAGGCTCATTCCATTTTATGGAAGTACCTGAACCCTGCTGGAATCCGAGACCGTCCCAGAGTCCGCCGGTATCGCCGGAGTTTGTATTGAGACACCAGAATGTGTGGTTGATGTGATGCTTTATCATGTAGTCACGGAGGAGAGTCATCCATTTCTGGTTCTCAGCACCGTCCATATGACCGCCCCACTCACCTATAAGCTCAGGAGCGATCTCCTCAGCGTTGATGTAAGCCCATGTTTCGTACCAGTAGTCGTCAAGAAGGGTCTTTTCGGTAAAGTCTTTTTCAAACCATGTCTGAGCGTAAACTGACGGACCGTAATCGTGAGGTGAGTATACTATCTGTGAAGTACCCTGCTTTGGCTTTATAGGGTTATCTCTTGCACCACGGAAGTTTCCGCCCCACCATGCTCCGATGTATGGGGAGTTGTCTTTTCTGTCAGGCATACCCCAGTAGTCGCCCGGCATAGCTCCGCTGAGTGACTGCTCAACACCTTCAACGAGGATAAGAGCATTTGGGTTGACATCGAGGATAGCCTCAGCACATCTTGTAGCGGCATAAGCCCAGTTGTTCTCGTCCTTTGAGCCGTCCCATTTAGCAGCAGCGTCACCCTCCTGACCTTTGCCGTGAGGCTCGTTCTTGAGGTCATAAGCGAGAAGAGTGTCATCGTTTTTGTACTTTTCAGCAAGCCATACCAATGACTCTATCCAAACATCGGTAGTTACGCCAGCCTTGCCGTACCAGAGATTGTAGTTATGT
Source organism: Ruminococcus sp. (assembly GCA_017543335.1). Lineage (GTDB taxonomy): Bacteria > Bacillota > Clostridia > Oscillospirales > Ruminococcaceae > Ruminococcus. Next base: position 19,102 of record JAFYGE010000047.1, on the reverse strand, counting down.
CCGGAGTTGTCGGTATGAGGGCTATGGATGTCGATGAAAGCCTTGATACCGTACTTTTTGCACTTCTTCATCATGATGTCGAATACCTGCATAGAATCGACAGGTTTTCCGTCAGGACCGCAGAAATCAGCGTTGATAGTGTAAGCAGGGTCGTTGTTTGCTGAGAAGCTGCTTACCGGATTTGGAGTTCCATTCATCCATGAGACGATGAGCTCAGTGGAGATAGGAAAACGGATGATGTTGATACCACGGTCTGCGATCTCTCTGAGGCAGTCATCAGCATCAGCACTCCAGAGATAATGCGGACAAGCTTCGTTACAGTTGAAGCCGAACCAGTTTGCTCCGGTGAGCCATACTTCGTTTCCGTTCATGTCGTAAAGACGGCTTCCTTCAGCATGGAGCCAGTCATCGTTTGTGTCGTCGATAGCAGCAGCGGATGCCGTTATCGGAGCGTACGTTGCCAATGGCATTGACGCAGCCACGCCAGAAACTGTCATGGATAATGCGGATGCCAGTGCTACGGCAGCATTTTTGAATTTTTTCATAAAATTTTCCCCTCTCATGATACGTCTTTAGACATATCGATATATACATTATTAATATAACATTAACAGGTGAAAATGTCAAGGATTTCGCCTAATTTTTGCATATTTTTTTCATATACGTATTGGAATTTTATGATGTTCGTATATAGATTTTACAAAGTTCAAGAAAGATAATAAAAATTTGAAAAAGCTGTTGACAAATGGAAAAGTTTGTGGTATACTTAGTTCATCGCAAAAAAGCTTTAAAGTGTTACAGTGCAAAGCGTTACGATGTAAAAATAAATGAAAGAGGTAATCAATATGAAAGAGCTTTCTAAGCTTCTCGATTTCAGACCGGACATCAAGGTAGTAGACGCAACACTCCGTGACGGAGGACTCGTTAACGACTTCTTCTTTACTGATGAGTTCGTTAAAAATCTCTATAATGCAAATCTTCGTGCAGGCGTTGACTATATGGAGTTCGGCTACAGAGCTGATAAAGAAATGTTCGATGTTGAAAAATTCGGACCTTGCAAGTTCTGTGATGACGATTATCTCCGCAGCGTCGTTGGTGAAAATAATACAGACCTTAAAATTGCTATAATGGCAGACGTCGGACGCTGTAATTACAAGAATGATATCCACGACAGAAGTGAAAGTCCTGTTGACCTTGTTCGTGTAGCGACATATCTCCACCAGATCCCTACAGCAGTCGACATGATAGAGGATGCAAAGAGCAAGGGATACGAGGTAAGCTGTAATATCATGGCTATTTCTACAGCTCAGGAGTCTGATATTAAGGTAGCACTTGATATACTCGGAAAATCTCCTGTAGATGTTTTCTATATCGTTGACAGCTTCGGCTCACTTTATCCTGAGCAGATTGCAAGAATAGCTGCTCTTTACGGTGAAGCTGCTGAAAAGTACGGCAAGAAGCTCGGTATTCATGCACACGATAATCAGAAACTTGCTTTTGCCAACACCATAGAGGCTGTTGGTGACGGAGTTGACTGGCTCGATGCTACATACTCATCAATGGGCAGAGGTGCAGGAAATTGTGCAATGGAACTTCTTCTCGGCTTCCTGAAAAATCCAAAGTACAACGTTTATCCGGTACTCCAGTTCATTGAAAAGCACATTAATAAACTCCGTGAGGACGGTGTGGTCTGGGGATATGACCTCCAGTACCTCATGACAGGTCTTCTTAACCAGCATCCAAGAACAGCTATCCAGTTCACAAAAGAAGAAAGAAAGGATTATGCTGAATTCTACAAGGAAATAATTGCACAGGATTGATCATTCTGCTCCCTCTGAACTCAGGGGGAGCAATATTATTGCATAAAATTCACATATAATGATGAATATATAATTTTTTGTTAAAAAATACTTGTATTTTAGGACTGTAAATGATATAATATAATAGTATTTAGTTAAAGGAGGATGCAAATGGACTTTATCGGTGAGAAATGTGCTGCGTGTCATGAAGTATTCACAGCAGATGATGATATTGTAGTATGTCCGGACTGCGGTTCACCGCACCACAGAGACTGCTATTTGAAAGAAAAGAAATGTGCCAACGCAGATAAGCATCTTTCGGGATATAAGTGGACGAGAAATAATAGTTCAGGTAGTGAAAGTACTGCTGAAAAAACGTCAGAAATTTCGGTCAGAGTGTGTCCGGTTTGTAAATTTCCTAATCAGCCTGAAAGCGAAAGATGCGTGAGATGCGGAGCAAGACTTGAAGATGCATCTGCCGAAAACGATATACCTCAGGAAAATTATGAGATGCCAAGACAGTACGGACCAAATGCGTATCCGGGTTTGGATAATGCTCTCTCTTTCCTCGGATTCGACCCGAATGAGGATATGGGCGGTTCAACACTTAGTGAGGTTTCTCATTTTGTAGGTTCAAATACCATTTATTATATACCGCTGTTCAAGAGGATGAAAGACCTCGGAAAGAAGTTCTCTTTCAATGTCGTATGTCTGCTTTTTCCGGAATTTTATTTTGCCAACAGAAAAATGTGGTTCTGGGCATTGCTCGTAGGTATAATAAAGATAATACTCGGAGTTCCTTCTGTAGCTCTTGAATTTCTGGATAGATGGGGCGAGCGTGATGAATTCAGTTTTATACTCGATACAGTAAGTAGGAATAAGGACTTTATATTGCAGCTTCAGGATGCTTGTTCGACTATCGACTGGGTTATAAATATAATTTTCTGCCTGCTTGGAAACTGGCTGTATTTCAGGTATGTCCTGAAAAATCTTGATAAGCTCCATGAAAGGGGAGTTGACGGTAAATCCGATCCTGCACTCCTAACATCAGCCGGCGGTGTGAAGCATACAAATATACTTATAATGCTTGCTTTGAATTTACTGCTCAGTCCGATATTACTTTACCTTATGGTTTCGATATTAAAATAATATGTATGAAATGTCCATTAGATCATTCTAGTGTCATTAAACTAATTAAATAACGTAATAACGAAGGTGCAAGTTCATATACCATGAACTTGCACCTATTCAATTTGTTATAAACATAAAAGACTAAAAGATATTATATCACTATTTTATACGTTGAAATTTTTATTTTATGAATTTTTTATTTATGTATTGACCTATAAATAGAATTGTGATATAATATAATGATTTGAACATATCAAATGGTGGATAGGGATTATTGTTAAAGGAGTTTTTATCATGTACGATTATCGTTATGCAAATCATAATGACGAGAAAGAGGTCGAAAGAGTAAAAAGTATAATTGAAGATGTTCTTAAAAATATTTATAGCTCTTTAAGATATAGTTTCGCATTTGATTATGAGTTTGTAGGAGCTTGTTCTTATAATATGATTACTTATGAGCCAAATGAACTAAATGCTTTAGAATTTGATGTTGATATTATTCCGGATTTACCTGTTAGTCAATACATTTCTTCTAATGTTCGTTCTTTATTTCTTAATGCTTTAACACAAAATAAATGGAGATATAGGTATGTTATAAAAGAAAATGTTGATAACATAGAGATATACGTTGCTGACTCTTACTCTTGCTGTTTTTATTTTGTTTATAATTGTACAGACAATCAGGCAGGATTACAAAAGTATATACGCTATGATTATAATAAAAAACAATATCTTTTGTGGAATTATACTACGGAATACAATTCTGTTCCTAAAAGAGTAAAATGGTTAAAAGCCAATGGTTTGTGGAATAAATTCATAACTGATTTTCTTAAAATAAAAAATAACAATGAAGACAATTCGCCTAAAGTTCTTTTCATGGATTCTGTTCTTAAGAAATGTAAAGAGTACAGAAAGAATATAAAGTCTCCTGCTTCCGAAGCAGTGCCAAAGAAAAAAGCAAGATATGATTTTTATTATGTAGAACCTGCAATATCTGCTCCTATACGTAAAAGAATTGTGGAACTAATAAAAATGATTCAGAAAGATATATCTTCCGAATACACTTTCCAGTATCAGTTTATCGGAAGTTCAGCAAGGAATATGATAACCGCAGACAAAAAAGATAATGTCGGATTTGATTTTGACGTTAATATCATTCCTCAGAAGATTAAAGGCAAAGGCAGTCCTGAACATTTAAGAAAGGTACTTTTTAATGCTATACAGAGAACATATAAGGCGTATGGCTTTAACAGCAAAGTTGAAAACTCGACAAATGTTATTACCATAAAGAAAGTTGATCATAAAAGCAGTAGGTGCCTTTATGGCTGCGATTTTGCTGTTATAAGAACAACGAAAAAAGGGCGTCAGCAGAATATCGTTCTTCACAAAAATAATAATAAGCAGAGTTATGTCTGGGAAGATCGTGGTGATTATTATGACGGACTTACTCAAAGAGTTGAATTTTTGAAGAAAAATAGCCAGTATTGGAACGAACTTCGCAATTATTATATAAAAAAGAAAAACAAGAATTACTGCGAAGAAAAGAAATCAAGAGCTATTTATGCAGAGTCAGTAAAAGAAATTTGTGATAAGCATGGTTATCATAAGTAATATTAAAATAAATGACAATATATTCATTAAATAGTCACAAGCTCATTTTCAGCTTCTGTGACTATTTTTATTATTTTAATGACATTTGGGACATTTTCATGTCATGCACAACAAAAAAGGCTCACCTTAGCGGTGAGCCTTAACAGACTAATTATTCAACCGGAACTACCCAACCGAAAGTATCTTCGATCTTGCCCCACTGGATACCAGTCATTGTATCGTAAAGCATCTGAGAGATCTTACCGATCTTGTTACCGTTGATCTCCATTACCTTGTCGTTCCACTTGAGGTGACCAACAGGTGAGATAACAGCAGCAGTACCTGTACCGAATACTTCATCGAGCTTGCCGGCATCGTAAGCGTCAGCGATCTCCTGAATGTCGATACGTCTTTCCTCAACTTCAAGACCCTTTGACTTACATACCTCGATAGCGGACTTTCTTGTGATACCAGGGAGGATAGAACCCTGAAGCATAGGAGTAACGACCTTACCGTCGATAACGAAGAAGATGTTCATAGCACCGACTTCCTCGATATACTTCTGCTCAACGCCGTCGAGCCAGAGTACCTGAGAGTAGTTCTGCTTATGAGCTTCGTCCTGACCGATGAGTGAAGCAGCGTAGTTACCGCCGGTCTTAGCAAATCCCATACCGCCTCTTACGGCACGTACATACTTGCTTTCAACGTAGATATTAACAGGGTTAAGACCTGTCTCATAGTAAGCTCCGGAAGGAGAAAGGATTATCATGAAGAGGTAGTGCTCACCAGGCTTAACACCGAGGAATGGGTCAACAGCGATGATGAACGGACGGATATAGAGTGACTCGCCGTCCTTTGAAGGAACCCAGTCTTTCTCTACTTTGAGGAGTTCCATAAGGCACTGCATACCGAGTTCTTCAGGGAGCTCAGGTATAACGAGTCTCTCGTTGGACTTGTTGAGTCTCTTGAAGTTCTCCTCTGGACGGAAGAGCTGAACCTTACCGTCAGCAGTTCTGTAAGCCTTCATGCCCTCGAAAACTTCCTGACCGTAGTGGAAGCACATAGCAGCAGGAGAGAGCTCGATAGAACCGTAAGGACGGATCTCAGGGTCATGCCAGCCCTGACCTTCGTCATAAGGCATTACAAGCATATAATCTGTGAAGATGTGGCCAAAACCGAGCTTATCGCCTGGCTGTGGCTTAGCTTTTAATGAATCAGCCTTTGTAAATTTGATTTCCATTTTATTCAACCTTCTTTAAATAATATTGAGCTTTTTAATTTACTTCACTGACTGTGAGGTAATTTTTTTCAAAGAGTTTCTGGCAGACTATAGCAGCTGCGGACAACATACCTACGGTACAGATAGTTATAGCTGCAACTCTGAATAGAAATCTACTGATGCTCATAGATATACTCCTTTGAAATTATTTTATATCAATAATTATAGCACATTATTCCACAGATTTCCATAGGACATGGATAAAAATCTGTATATGTACGACATAGTGTTTTTGTGCATATCGCACTATTCGTCGTATGTGCGGACTCTGAGGACAGCTCCGAGACTTTCGGCTATTTTACGGGAAGCATCTATCTGCTCCTGAGGAATAACGTCGACCACGGACATTATAACTTCAGCCTGACCTGTTTTTACGCAGTCAGCAGTGAACTTCTGCATAGCCTCGAAAGCTTCCGGAAATTTAGGGCGTGTTACAGCCATATACTCATCTTTAGTGCCTGCGTTCAGGCTGACTGAAATAGTATCGAGAGCCTCGCAGAGTTCAGCGGCGATGCTTCTGCCGTGTATGAGGTCACCGAGACCGTTTGTGTTTATACGCAGTTTAGGACATCCTGACTTCGTGCGGAGATATGCTGCAGCTTCGAGGAGAACATCGAGTCTCTCAGTAGGCTCACCGTATCCGCAGAACACGATCTCGTCGTAGGATGATATGTCACGTTTATCGAGGTCAGCCTTTATTTCGTCCATAGACGGCTCATGTTCGAGCCATAGCGGGTCAGAGCCGTATGCACCGTCCGCATTGTTTCTGATGCAGAATGTGCATGAGCACGGACATTTATTTGTGAAGTTAAGATACAGATTATTTCCTACTTCATAGGAGATAGTCATAGCTTTTTTCATTTTCATTCACCTTCGTAATTATCATTGTTTTGGTCATCATTTTTTTCAGGAGGACATATCTTTTCAGCTATCTCCTGAGCTTTATTAAGGTCAAAATTTCCCGATATAATCGCACTTCCGTTAGTAATGGCAGTAGTAACTTCCGGAGAACATAACATTTCGCCTTTGTACCATATTGAGATAGCCTGATTATTTTCAGCAGCTTTACTTGTAGCGGCTTCAAAAGTATTACTTCCGCTGCTGTTGAATTTTACATTTATGACATAATCCGATCTATCATCGCTTTGCCGCAATTGTACAGAAGCTTTTTCTACGTCTTTTTCTGTGAGTATAAGTTCACCGTCTTTTGTTTCGCCCATACGGAATTCGAGCACAGGCTCGGCTGCTTCTGTTGTTTCGACGGCAGTAGCCGACTCGGCTTTTTCGGAGCTTGAAGAACTGTCGGAGCTGTTTCTGCTTCCACATCCTGAAAGCAGAAGTGATGATAAAATGATTGCGGTCAAGATTTTTTTCATAGTAGTTTACCCCTTTAAATTAATCAATATATATCCTCGGAACTCTTTTGGAGATTCCGCAGACTACTTCGTATCCGATAGTACCATAAATTGAAGCAAGCTCATCGGCGGTTATCATGTCATCGCCGTCTTTTCCGATGAGAGTTACTATATCACCGGACTTAGCTTCCGGTACGTCGGAAACATCTATCATTAGCTGGTCCATACAAACTCTGCCGACTATTTTGCAGCGTTTGCCGTGGACAAGTATCTCGCCTTTTGAGCTGAGCAGGCGTGAGTAACCGTCTGCATAGCCAATAGTGACAGTAGCTATCTGCATTTCCTTTGGCGAGGTGAAAGTCCTGCCGTAGCTTATGCAAGTGCCTGCCGGAACGGTTTTGACCTGAGAAATAACAGCTTTAAGCTCCATAACAGGTTCAAGCCCCTCCGGGATAGGAAGACTTATATCCGGATGCAGACCATAGATGATGATGCCTGCTCTTGAAAGTGTGCTTCTTGAATTATTTCTGTAGCAGGTAGCGGCACTGTTCATAAAATGCATATGAGGGAGCTTTATCCCCATTTTTACAAGCTCGTCATATGTATCGATTATGTATTTTTCCTGTTTATTGGTATATTCCACATTATCCGGAGCATCGCTGTCTGCAACTGCAAAGTGAGTGTATATTCCCTCCACGGAAAGACCTGAAATGCTCATCATGTCTTTGATCTCAGCGGCACAGTCGGCAGGAGAGTCGTGACGCAGACCTATTCTGCCCATGCCGGTATCTATCTTTACATGGCAGCGGACTGTATCAGGACTGTTGTGACAAAGCGACTTTGCATACTCTGTTGAAACAACTCCCTGAATAATATTGTTCTCGGATATTTCGTGAGCGTATTCCGGAGGTGTATAGCCGAGAATGAGTATCTCAGCGTCCGGACAATACTCTCTTACGGCAATAGCTTCATCGAGATTTGATACCGCAAAATACTTGATACCGCATTCGTCTGCCAGACAGCAGACTACTCTTTCGTAGCCGTGACCGTATGCGTCAGCCTTTACAACTGCCATTACTTCGGTATTTTCCGAGTTAAGACTCTTTATTACTTCTATATTTTTTCTGAGCCTTTCGAGAGAAACTTCAGCCCATGCTCTTTTCAGATATGGTTTCATTTCAGTCCATCCTTTCGTTCTGTTAAAATTTAATTACAAGTTTAAAAATGCCTTGAAATGTGTATATTAATATGTTATAATTAACTGCGTAATGCTTGATTATGATAGGAGGCCGTATATATGTTATCATTGGATTCGGGACTTCCCGTTATCTTGCCTGATGAAGTTTCACTTCCACAGGATAAAACGATATGTATATCCGGTCACCGTGAAAAAAGCATCCGTCCGTATAAGGGAATGTCTGTTTATCAGCCGATAACTACAGCTGCTGTGAGACTTATGCTTTATCGCTATATAGATATGGCAGCAGCTCATGGCTATGAGTGGTTCATAAGCGGACTTGCTACCGGCACAGACCTCTGGGCTGCGGAGTATATCCTGAAAAAGAAAGCTAACAACGGCAATATACATCTTGTCGGAGCTATGCCCTATCTCAGACATTCTGAACGCTTTCCGGCTGATTCAAAAAAACTTCTCAAAGAAGTTGAGAACGGCTGTGATGTGCTTATCTGTGTTGCTCCTGACCCAAATATCGTTTACAATAAAGGAGCAGGCAAGAATCTTTATCGTGACCGTAATTTCTTTATGGTCGACCGCTCATCAGCAGTCATTGCTTTTCTGAACGAGGGCGAGGGATTCTCAGGTACTCAGCAGACTGTGAACTATGCTTACAGATCCGGCAAAGTGATACGCAGGTTCAGCATGGATGATGTTTATCATCTCATGGACGAGCACGGCATTGATATACGTTTATTGAGCCGTGAGATAACTTTCATGGACAATGTTTTTGATATGCCATTTTAGACTGCTAAGTTATATTATATCACACTTGCAGAATTTTGCAAGTGGTGACGCAATTAATATAAAAATAAAATACAGAAATCAGTACAAAAAACAGCCTTTGGAGCATAGTAAAACCTGACCGACACAATAAATTCATTAAATTTTCATTTTTTATAAATAAATTTGATGAATACACGTTCGTTTTCAACAGACTGTTGAATAAGCTGTTTAAACATTCTCCACTTAACATATATGTTGAAAATGTGGAAAACTCTGTTGATAAGCTGTGTTTTCGGACAAGTTTTTAACCAGCGGCTATGGAAAAAAGTTTTTTGAGGTTTTTTTTGACGAATATTTTCATATCGTCTGTTATACGAAAAGTTTATGATAAAAAATAATTACAAAGGAGACATTTGTCATGGCGAAAAAAAAGAGCGGCAGCATTGCTGTACCATTTCTTACAACTATTTTTATCGGACTTCTGCTACTCGGCGGAGCTGCATATTTTATCTATAACAAGTATCTGAAAAAGGATAATACGCCTCCGACAGTAAAGGCAAGGGACGTTGTTACCGTATCTTACGCCGATAATCACAGTATACTCTTTATACTCGATGACCCTGAGCAGAAGTGCTCTTCAACATTCGTACTCATGAGGTCGATACCAAAGGATAAGAGAATTGTATTTCTCGGAATGCCTTCAAATTCTATCGCACTCGTTGACGGAGAGCAGCAGAGCCTGAAGGGAGCTTATGAGCGTGGCGGCGGAGCAGCTGCGGCATCATTTGTCTCAAATATAATGGGCGTTGATATAGAGCATTATATGGTTTTCGGTAAAGATGCATTCAAGCGTACCTGCGATATTATGGGATGCGTTTCATATCCTATAGATGTTGATATTGCCGGTCTTAAAGATGACGGCAGTATGCAGCCTCTCGACAGCGAACAAATGGAGACCTTCGTAACATACTCTATGTTCAAGGGCGGAGAGTTTGAACGTGCTTTCAAGGCTGCTTCTGTGCTTTCATATATGGTAAACGGTGCTGACGGTCAGTATGTCTCTGACAGCCTTGATAACAGCTTCAATGATATAGTAAATATGTCCGATGTCAAGACCACTATAACTTCTGTAAACTATAAAGAGCGAAATAACGCTATAAAGTATATGTTTGAGAATGGTTCGTCTATGGCTATAGCTATACAGATAGACGGAGAGGTCGCAGGAAATGACTTCATTCCAAGCGATTCTCTGCTCAAACAGATTGCTGACCAGTATTTCGGTGCGAATGACGACTGATATGTTTAACATTTTTGATACTCATGCTCATTATGCGGACATGGCTTTTGATGAGGACCGTGAAAAGGTGCTTGCTGAACTGCCTGAAAAAGGCGTGAGATGTGTGATGCTCGCTTCTGCCGGTATGGATGATACCGCAGCAAATGCAAAGCTCGCTTCTGAGTATGACTACTTATATGCCGCTTCTGGTGTTCATCCGGAGAATGTTGACAATATCCCAGATAACTACATCGACATACTCCGCCAGACTGTGCTCGGCAATGAAAAGGTAAAAGCAATAGGGGAGATAGGTCTTGATTATCACTATGAAGGCTACTCAAAAGAGCGTCAGGAGGAAGTCTTTACTCAGCAGCTTGAACTTGCCTCTGAGCTTGATGTACCGGTCATAGTACATACCCGTGATGCGTGGGAAGATACAATGAAGATACTCAGACACTATAAACCAAGGGGAGTAGTCCACTGCTTCAGCGGCTCGGCTGAGACAGCTTCAGAGATAATAAAGCTCGGTATGTATATTGGTTTTACAGGACTTATAACTTTCAATAATGTCAAAAGGGCGATACGTGCTCTCGAAGCTGTGCCTATGGACAGACTTCTTCTCGAAACTGACTGTCCGTATATGGCTCCGGTGCCGATGAGAGGCAAACGCTGCGACAGCTCAATGATACGCTATACAGCTGAGAAAGCTGCTGAGATAAAAAAAGTTCCCGTACAGGATCTGCTCGATATTACCTGTAGGAACGCTTACGAATTTTATTGCATAGATCAAGAGGTTAGATAAAATGTATTATTGTTACGGAATTACTGAAAAGGGTATAATGCCCCATAATGAGGACGCTATGCTCATAGGTGAGTCCGTTGTTGACGATGGCAGATGCGAGTATACTCTTAATTCACCTTTCATCAGTGCAGTCTCTGACGGAGTGTCCGGAGAAAATGCCGGTGAGGTCGCTTCTAAAATGAGTCTCGAACTCATAAGGGATATGCATTATACCGGTATAATCCGTTTGGATATAAGACTGCACGAAATACACAGACAGCTCGTTGAGTACAGCCGTGAGCACCCTGAGTATAACAATATGCAGGCTACACTATGCGGAGTTGCTGTTGATGAGGCTGATAATATACTCGCTTTTAATGTCGGTGATTCAAGACTTTACCGCTTCCGCCGTGGAAGGATAAGTCAGCTTACCCGTGACCAGTCATTGGTACAGCTCCTATATGAAGAAGGCTCTATAACTATGGCTCAGAGACGCACTCATGTTCACAGGAATATTATTTTTCCTGCTTTTGGCAATCATAAAACTCTGCCTAAGATAGATATAACTCCGATAGAGGGCGGTATGGAGCACGGTGATGTGCTTATTCTCTGCACTGACGGTATCTCCGATTACCTTTCTCCGCTCGATATGGAGGAGATACTTGAACTGCCGAAGAGTCTGCCGAAACGTATTGAACTTATGGTAAATACTGCTCTTGAAAAAGGCTGTAAGGATAATCTTACGGTGTCAGCTATGGTAAGAATATGATGAAAAAAGTCCGGAATGTTCCGGACTTTTTTAACGTTTATCGCCGGACATATTTTATGTCCGGCGATAATATTATATTATTTTGCTGTTGGGATATATTCTGCCAACATTCTTGATAGATTGGAAACAGGCATTGTCTGGAGCCAAACTCTGCCCGGACCTGTAACTTTGGTATTGAAGAATCCTTCGCCGCCGAAAAGCTTATTTCCGATTCCTTTAACTGTTTCGATCTCCATATTTACACTTGCATCCATTAATGCAAGACATCCTGTATCGACCAGCATTGATTCGCCTGCTTTAAGTTCATACAGCATAACAGAACCGTCTATTTCAAGAATTACTTTGCCGGAGCCTGTAAATTTCTGCATGATAAAGCCCTCGCCGCCGAAAAGACCTGCACCGACTTTCTTGCGGAAAAACATTTCGTTTGTAACAGTAGTTTCGCTTGCAAGGAAAGAAGATTTCTGTGCGATAACTGGATTTGCGGCAACATCTATGACCATTATTTCGCCCGGAAAACTTGAGCCCATTGCTATCATTCCCTCGCCGCCGACAGCGGTATATATATTCTGGAACATAGCTTCACCCTGTAAAGCTCGTGAGAACATTTTGCCGACTCCGCCGCCTTTAGTCTGCATTTCAAGGTTAGGCGACATCCAGCTCATAGCACCTTTTTCAGTGACGATAGATTCGCCCGGAGCTAAATGACATATTGCGACTGGTAATGGTGTTCCTTTTACTTCGATTTGCATATAAGATTCCTCCTTATTTAAAGAACCGGTTCACATATAGAACGGTTCTGAAATACATTATTATTTTAAATAGTATAATATGATTTTTATATATTTACAAAAGTATACCATACTCAGTGAAAAATGTCAAGATTTTTAAGGCAATACCGCACAAAAATTGTGCTGAAGATGCACAGTCAGATTCAGTACAAAACCGCAAGGTGTGCTTTGTGCGGTATTGCCTTAAGTGTATTTGCATAGGTAAATATGTACGAAACATATGCTGATTCTCAATTTTCTATTGCAATTAAAATGTTTGTAATGTATAATAATAAAAAGAACACTATCTTTATGTACGCTAAAACAAACGTCACATAATTATTGAACTTCTGCGAAAAGGAGATTTTATGAATTTTCTGAATCTTGTTAATAGCTTTCATGCACCAACTTGTATAATATCAGTAGAAAGACTTCCCGACGGAGGATATGGTGAGATACGTCTTGTAGCCGGAAATGATAAATTTATTGCTCCTATAGAGCATCCGGCATTTGTTGCTCCGACAAATATGCCCGGATTACCAGATATATTTCAAACATCCAATAAATTCATCCCAAACTCGCTGTATTATAAATTCCTTCCTAAAGATATAGGTTTTGAAGATATATGTTATCGTTCTGCAATTAAAAAAATGCCGATACATACTTATGTTCACTTAAATGACATTGATATATGGTTTGACATTTTTTCTCTGCCGATCGAATATGAAAGCGGAAATATCTGTTATTGCTCTTATACTGTAACACCGTGCGATAACAGCGATATAGGCATATCTTCCAGTCAGGCAGGGACTTGCTCGGAAGACGTTATCAAAACCTGTATAAAGCTTCATAATACTAACGACTTCAATAAGTCTATCAAGGAAGTTATACACGATATCAGACTCATTTGCAGAGCTGAGACCTGCACTATAGTTACAAGAGAACGTAATACCGAACAGTATTCGGTCCTTGCATCAAGTATTATGAAAAAACGCAATGTAATGGATATATCTAAATTCCAGAACTTTGACGAAATAACATCATCATGGTTAAATCTTCTCTATGGTAAAGACTGCCTTATAATAAAAGATGAAAAAGATATTGAGTATATCAGTTCTGTGGATCATCAGTGGTATTACAGCATTGTAAAAGCCGGTATAGACAGTCTTATGCTATTTCCTCTAAGGTACAATAACGATGTTCTTGGTTTTATTTGTGCGACTAATTTTGATACCAACAATATAATGCGTATCAAAGAGGCTCTCGAACTAACGACTTTTTTCATATCTTCAAAATTATCCGGTTACAGGATGATCGAGGATATAAAACATATAAGTCATACCGATCAGCTCACAGGGATACCTAATCGATTGGCTTGTTCTGAACTTATTGAGCAGCTTATCAAAAAAAGAGAAAAATTTACTGTTGTATCAGTGGATATAGATTCCTTCAAAAACATAAATGATACAATGGGATTTGATGTCGGAAACAAAGTCCTTTCCCAAATAGCAGAACGCTGGAAAATGATAGCTGATTCTAAACTTTTCAGCACTCAGGACCATATTTTCCGTGTGGGAAATGACGAGTTCGCAATTATAATAAGAGATCACAGGTCAGATGAGGAAATACTCAGAACAATAAAACAGTATGAGTCTATACTCAGCAGCCGCATGACTTTCAATGACAGAGACCTGTATATAACTGCAAGTTTTGGATATGCTCTGTTTCCTGACGACGCTCAAAGCAGCGACAGTCTTTTCAGCTATGCAAATGCAGCTATGAATGAAGTGAAAAAGCTCGGCAGCAGCGAGCATATTCTTCATTTCACATCCGAGCTATTCAGCAGGTAATGTACGGCAGCAAAATATTCCCGAAAAATAACCTCACAAAGTCATACCAGCGGCTTTGTGAGGTATTATTTATTTCTGCTGTTTTTCCTTTCTGTACTTCGCAGGTGAGACACATGAGTATTTCATGAACACTCTTGAAAAATGCGGATAATCAGAATAACCGCACTCTTCTGATATTTCACTGACTGTTTTATCTGTACTGATAAGAAGCTGTTTTGCAAGTTCCATACGGCTTGTAAGTATATCCTTAGTACAAGAAATACCGAATCTCTGTTTGTATAGTCTATGAAAATGAGCTACCGAAATATTCAGCTGTTTTACTATCATTGGTATGTTCCAATCTTCTGCCGGAGCGTCATATATTTTTTTGCGAATGGCATCAAGTTCTATATCGTAATGTGTTTTTCCTACTTTCTGTTCCGGAGCATAGCAGCTTTTTATCTGCAAAAAAATCGCTTTCATAAGATAGCGTATAGTTGATTCTTTTTCCGGATTTTCAGAATCAAAAACCTCAACGCATAGTTTTATCAGTTCAGAGACTGTATCTGAATCAAGCTGTATCGGAGTATTCATTGCAATATCCAGACCTTTCAGAAAATCAGCATCGTCGTCCTCCATATCGAATCTTATCCAGTCGTCAGTATACTCTTCGCCGTCAGCAAATAAGTTGTGGGGAAAACAGCTTTCAACAACAAATACGTTATTCTTTCCGACACTATATATTTTCTCGCCCATTTGTACACGAGCTTTTGAGCGTACAAGAATTATTTGCATACCGTGGATACCGTTTGGACGGATTATCTCCATATTATCAGGATGATTCCATTTCCAGCCAGCCATATTTATCCGCATCTGCTGCACCTCCCTTTTCGTTCCTTTATATCATTATATAAAAAATTACAACAACTGTCAAATAAAAAATGATATAAAATCACATATTAATGATAAAAAATGTCATTGTTGTATTGTGAATAAAATGTTATGATATTGTAAACAATTGATGTTCGTTAATTTTGGCGATACCGTACAACGTTATCTTGCCTTTTGTGCGGTATTGCCTCAGGGGGATTATAAATTATCAGGGAGGAATTATTTTATGAAACACGCAAAGAAACTTTCAGCAGCATTTGCCGCACTTACGCTGATCGCACCTTTGGCTAATACTTTCAGTATGCCGAATGTTTCGGACGCAGCGTATGGAGTCGGCGGAAACGGCAAGGCTATAATGGAGTACCTTGACCGTGGTATTTATGCAGTCAAGAGCGGAAACGGAATGTTCGTAAGCTGGAGATACAATGCCAACGATCCGGATACCGCTGAATTCAGGCTCTACCGTGACGATAAGCTCATATATACGAGCAAATCCGGTGACCCGACCTGCTATCAGGACAACGGCGGCGGTACAGGCTCGAAATATCGTGTCGACTGTGTAGACGGCGGAAAGATACTCAATTCACAGACCTGCAAATTTACATCCGGAAATAGTTACTTCGACATCAAGCTGAATAGACCGGGCAGTCAGTATTCACCTAACGACTGCTCAGTAGGCGATGTCAACGGTGACGGACAGTACGAGATATTTCTGAAATGGGACCCGTCAAATGCTAAAGATAACTCACAGGAGGGAAAGACTGATAAAGTTTATATCGACTGTTATACTCTTGAAGGAAAACAGCTCTGGCGTATCGATATGGGACAGAATATCCGTGCAGGTCAGCATTATACTCAGATGTGCGTTGCGGATTTTGACTGCGACGGTAAAGCTGAACTCATCACCAAAACAGCCGACGGTACTAAAGACGGAACCGGAAAAATTATCGGTGACGGCAGCAAAAACTATGCTAACGCTAAAGGATATATCCTCGACGGTCCTGAATACCTCTCCTTGTTCGACGGTCAGACAGGAAAATGCCTTGATACTATAGACTATCCTGTGCCTCGTGGAAAGGTGAGCAGCTGGGGAGATAACTACGGAAACCGAGTTGACCGTATGAACGGCGGTATCGCTTATCTTGACGGTGTTCATCCGTCAGCTGTATATGGCAGAGGCTATTATACAAGACTTACATGGTCAGCTGTTGATGTCAGGGACGGCAAGCTCGTAAAGCGTTGGGTGTATGACAGCGGCAACAGCGGCGGTGCATGGGGAAACGGTAATCATAATATCATGGCTGCTGACTGCGATAACGACGGTAAGCAGGAATTATTCACAGGTGCTGCTTGTATAGACGATAACGGAAAGCTGCTTTGGTGCTCCGGCGATAAGCACGGCGATGCAATGCACGTTGGCGACCTTATTCCTGACCATGAAGGTCTTGAGGTATGGGAATGCCACGAGGATAAGCCTTACGGAGAAAGCTGTTATGATGCCAAAACCGGAAAAAAACTCTTCCACATCAATGGTGCAAAAGATACCGGACGCTGCGTTGCTGATAATGTATGGTCAGGAAACAAGGGGGCTGAATTCTGGGGAGCTGCTGACAATAATGTTTATGATTCAAGCGGAAAAAAGATCGCAGGAGCTAAACCGGCTCAGAATTTCCTGATTTACTGGGACGGCGACCTTGAACGTGAGATCCTTGACGGAACAAAAATTAGTAAAATGACAGGTGCCGGCACATATAAGAATATTTTTACAGCTTCAGGTTGCGGCTCAAATAACAGCACAAAGAATAATCCTGCAATAACAGTTGATCTTTTGGGCGACTGGCGTGAGGAGCTCATTCTGCGTACTGATGACAACTCAAAACTGCGAGTATGGTGTACTACAGATACAACTAAAGTCCGCCTGACAACTCTTATGCACGATATGCAGTACAGAGCTCAGAATGCCTGCGAGCAGAGCTGCTATAATCAGCCGCCGCACGTAAGCTATTATCTCGGCAGTGATGCTCCGCTCCCAGCAAGACCAAAGGTACTTCTCAACAATGAGCCGAATCAAACACCTGTTCCGGGTGAACCAACAACTTCAGAACCTATAATAATTCCAGAAAATGGTTCTGATATTAAGGACGGTACTATATACACTTTCCGCAACGCAAAAAGCGGATTCTATCTTGGTGCGGACAGCGAAAATGCTGATAATAACGTTAATATCAGTCAGTTGAATAAGTCTGGCAAGAAGAATGAGTTCAAGGCTGTTTCTGCCGGAAACGGATATTTCTACCTCATATCACAGCTTGGTGACGGTAATTCTTATGCTCTTGACGTTCACGCAAAAAAGACCGATGACGGTACGAATATTGAACTCTATACTTTCAACAAGGGCGAAAATCAGCAGTTCGGATTCGTGAAAAATAACGACGGTACATATACTATCGTAACAAAAATTTCAAACGGCACTTCTTGTATTGAGACAGAAAGCAGTTCCGTAAATAACGGTGCAAACGTTCAGGAGTGGGGACTCAACGGAGGTGCAAATCAGCACTGGATAGTTGAAACAGCTTCAGCAACAGTGCCACAGAGTGTTAACGGAGATGTCAACAAAGACGGTTCATTTAATATTGCTGATGTTATATTGCTCCAAAAATGGCTGCTCGGAAAAAATGATACCAAACTCACAGACTGGAAAGCTGCGGACATGAATAAAGACGGTAATCTCGATGTATTTGACCTTTGTCTTATGAAAAAGCAGTTGGTCAGAAAATAATGCTCCTTCTGCACCGGAGCAAAAATCAGTCCTGTAAGGGGGACAAACGGCTCGGAAGTTTCCGGGCCGTTTTTTTGTACTGCCGTAAATAAAATATTGTGGAATAATCAAAAAATTTCCGGAAATACTAACCTCACAAAGTCAACTGATTTTGGGAGGTTATTTTTATGAAAGCAACAGGAATTGTAAGACGTATCGACGACCTCGGCAGAGTAGTCATTCCAAAGGAAATACGCAGAACTATGCGTATTCGTGAGGGCGACCCGCTTGAAATATACACAAACAGTGAAGGAGAAGTGATTTTCAAGAAATACTCTGCGATAAGCGAGATGAGTGAGAACGCAGTATACGTGGCGGATATAATGTACAAGATAGCTGGCTGTCCGGTGCTGATATTTGATAAGGACCATGTAGTAGCATCGGCAGGAGTTCCTAAGAGGGAGTTTGCCGAACGCAGAGTTACCGGACAGCTTGAGGAGCTTATGGAGAGTCGGGGACAGTTTTATTGTCACGACGGCAATACCAATAACTTTTATCCTGCTGAAGGAGCTGAAAGAACTGCGATAGCGGCAGTACCGATAATAACAGCCGGAGACGTGTCCGGAGCAGTAGTATTTCTGAGTTCGGAAAAATATAGCGAGGTAACTGAGCTTCAGAAAAGTCTTGTAAGTGCAGCAGCTCAGTTTCTTGCAAAGCAGATAGAATAAGAAAAAGTCCGGAGTTTTCCGGACTTCAGAGTGTTGAAAAACTACAAAATAAAAGGCTAACCATAATAATGGGATTCCAAAGAGTGACTCCCCACTGTGTGGGGAGATGTCACGAAGTGACAAAGGGGACGTGGCGGTTAGCCTATTATCCCTTTGGTCAGGTCAAGGGCTGACAGCCCTTGTGGG
>JAFYGE010000046.1 GCA_017543335.1 Ruminococcus sp. | reverse complement strand
GTACTGAATCTGCTTGGATATTTTCCGCCATCTTGCACAGAAATCCCTTGACATACGTCAGTATGCCTGCGGAATTTCTATACAATCTGACGAAAAATCTCACGGTGCATCTTCAGCACAATCTTTGTGCGGTATTGCCTTTACATTATTATACCATGAGAAAGGCGGAAAGTAAATATTGCTCCCTCAACTAAACCGTGCCAACCAATACTCGTCATAAGGAAATTTTTTCAATTCATATCAAGAAAGTTCTTGATTTTGTTACAATTGCATGGTATAATACTTTTGTATCTTATCCGTGAGTGCGGAAAGGTAACATTTATTAAGGAGAATATATAATATGAAGAACACTGTTTCCACACTGCTCAAGCAGAAGCAATCCGGTGACAAGATCACGATGCTTACTGCCTATGACTACACAACAGCTAAAATCATGGACGAATGCGGCGTAAATGCTATTCTTATCGGGGATTCGCTCGGTATGGTGATGCTCGGATATGAAAATACCCTGCCGGTAACTATGGAGGATATGATACACCATACTGCCGCAGTTTCAAGAGGTGCTGAAAATGCCTTTGTCGTTGCTGACATGCCATTTATGTCCTATCAGGTAAGCGTTCAGGAAGCTGTTATCAACGCCGGAAGACTTATCAAAGAAGGCGGTGCTAACGCTGTTAAACTTGAAGGCGGAGCAGAAGTCTGCGAGCAGATACGTGCTATAGTAAATGCTTCTATCCCTGTAGTCGCTCACCTCGGTCTTACACCGCAGTCTGTAAATGTGTTCGGCGGCTTTAAGGTTCAGGGCAAAAATATAGACAACGCTAAGAAGCTCATTTCCGATGCTGTAAAAATTCAGGAAGCCGGAGCTTGTGCTGTAGTGCTTGAAGGTATACCTGCAAAGCTCGCTGATATAATAACTAAGAAACTGTTCATTCCTACAATTGGCATAGGTGCCGGAAACGGCTGTGACGGTCAGGTACTCGTATATCAGGATATGCTTGGACTTACTACCGGTCACACTCCTAAGTTCGTTAAACGTTTTGCAGAAGCCGGAGCTGTTATGCGTCAGGGGATAACTGACTACATCAGCGAGACTAAAGCCGGCTCTTTCCCTGCAGAAGAACATACTTATGCAGTCGATGACGAGGTCATCAGCGAACTTATGAAGGAGGCAGATGTTAAATGAAAATTGTTAAAACTATAGATGAAGTGCGTGCTCAGGTAAAAGAATGGAGAGCTCAGGGTCTTACAGTAGGTCTTGTTCCTACAATGGGCTATCTTCATGAGGGCCACGCAAGCCTTATAGACGCTTCTCACAGAGATAACGACAGAACAGTCGTTTCTGATTTCGTGAATCCTATGCAGTTCGGTCCTACAGAAGACCTCGAAAGCTATCCCCGTGATATCGAACACGATGCCGCTCTCGTAGAGGCTCACGGCGGCGACCTTATTTTTAACCCTGAACCAAGCGAAATGTACCACGAGGGATTTTCTTCCTTCGTCGATATGACCGTTCTTACTCAGGAATTATGCGGTCTGAGCCGTCCTGTTCATTTCAGAGGAGTTTGTACAGTAGTATCAAAGCTCTTCAATATCGTAAAGCCGGATCGTGCGTATTTCGGTAAAAAAGACGCACAGCAGCTCGCAGTTATCCGCCATATGGTCGACGACCTCAATATGGATATCGAGATAATCGGCTGCCCTATCATCCGTGAAGATGACGGCCTCGCTAAAAGCTCACGCAATACCTACCTCAACGAAGCTGAGAGAAAAGCTGCTCTTGTGCTTTCACAGGCTATTTCCCTCGGAAAAGATATGGTCAGCAACGGTGAGAAAAACTGCGGAACTATCATAGATGCTATGACTAAACATATAAATGCTGAACCACTTGCTAAAATAGACTACGTAAAGATCGTTGACTGTGCTACTATGCAGCAGATCAAAGAACTTGACCGTCCCGCACTTTGTGCTATGGCTGTATATATTGGCAAAACCCGCCTTATCGATAATTTCTTCACCGAAGACGTTTAAGGAGGTAGCAATGCATTTATCAATGCTCAAAAGCAAAATTCATCGTGCCGTTATCACTCAGGCTGAGCTGAATTACGTGGGCAGCGTAACTATCGATGAGGACCTCATGGATGCTGCCGGCCTTATCGAGTACGAGCACGTTCATATAGTCAACGTCAACAGCGGTAGCCGTATAGAGACTTATGTCATTGCCGGCGAGCGTGGAAGCGGCGTTATCTGCCTTAACGGTGCAGCTGCTCGCTCCGGTCAGAAAGGCGATCTGGTCATTATTATGGCTTACGCAGATATGACTCCCGAAGAAGCTAAAAGCTGCCGTCCAAAAGTGGTTTTCGTCGGAGACAAAAATGAGATCGTCAGAGTCGCTGATTATGAGAAACACGGCGAGCTGGGGTGAGATTTTGAATATATAAAGATTCCCTCGCAGGTTGTTCCTGCGAGGGATTTTTGCTTCCGGTCGATAAAATCATAAATTAATTCTTTCTAAATTAGTTCACTTAGTGAATCGTTCCTGTAAAGATGATGTCGGTACAAGTTTTACTTCTATAGCTTCTATAAGTATAGGATGGGAAATTGAACCTGCTGTATCGTCCCAGTCAGTATGCCATCTATCCCAACCTGTACCTTGTAAGCATACTCTGTACTGAACATAATAGTAGTTTGAAATAGGTCCTTCGAGTCCGATTTTAACGGCTTCTATAGCTTTGCTCTTTCCTTCTGTTCCGACTCTAACATAAGGACCAGTTTTTTCATCCCATGCACCATTAGAATATGCTGCAACGTGAATCATGCTTGTATCGGTTGGAAGTCCTTTTCCAACGGCTTCTATTCCCAATTCAATACTTTCAAGTCTAAGGGATTTACCCTTAACACCTAATTTTAATGGAACATTATTCTTTCCGCTACCACGGAACTGTTCACTGGCTTTTAAGTTTGAATCCCAACCAATTGATTGAACATGACCTCTGCCCTTAAGCATGACATTGGTGTTATGCCAACTTATATATTCTGCATTTGCAGTAATTGTAACAGCAGCAAGCATAGTTACAACAGTTACCATTGTTAAAAATATTGATATTATTCTTTTGGATATTTTCTTGATTTTCATATTAAGCCTCCTGATAAAAGAATTAACAAATAAAACCTCTCTGTACACGATATATATCGGAAACAGAGAGGTTTATAGTCATATTTAATCGACCGGAAGTTTCACAAAGAGTTTTGGAACACTCGCAAAGTGCGTAATAACGCAGATTTTGAGGCGTGTGATTATCTCTTTG
>JAFYGE010000045.1 GCA_017543335.1 Ruminococcus sp. | reverse complement strand
TGAGCCTGTGACTTTTCCTTTGAGCAGTAGAAACCTGTGCACTCGAGAACTACGTCAACACCGATCTCACCCCAAGGGAGCTCTGCAGCGTTAGCCTTAGCGTAGATTGTGAGTGTCTTACCATCAACTGTGATAGTACCTGCTTCATCATCAGCAGAAACTGTGTGAAGGTTCTCACCGATCTTTCCGCAGTAACCACCCTGAGCTGTATCATACTTGAGAAGCTGAGCGAGCATTGAAGGCTTTGTAAGATCGTTGATAGCAACTACCTCATAACCCTCAGCATCAAACATCTGTCTGAATGCAAGACGGCCAATACGGCCGAAACCATTAATAGCAACTTTAACTGACATTGGATATACCTCCTAAAATTTTTATATTTCTATTATACTCCAATCCGGAAATTTTTTCAAGTGCTTAGATAAAAAAATAACAGATTTTTTTCTAATTGTGCATATTATACATTGCTTGAAAAAGCAAGAAGTAAAATTTTGTTAATTATTTCTCCTGATATTTTCTTGTCTATCCTATTCCATTTTAATAAAAAATGTAGTATAATAAATAGTGTAGAAATATTTTAGATAGATGAAAGAAGGTCGATGATGAAGAACATTGAAAAAATGATCGAGCTTTT
The DNA here is from genome assembly GCA_017543335.1 of Ruminococcus sp. Taxonomy (GTDB): domain Bacteria; phylum Bacillota; class Clostridia; order Oscillospirales; family Ruminococcaceae; genus Ruminococcus. The sequence continues at coordinate 36,263 of JAFYGE010000045.1, read as the reverse complement.
TGATAATCCGTATGCAATGGAGTTCCTTGAAAAGAATGATAATAATATCAGATACGCTGTTACACGAATTGCGGCTTCATGCGAGCTTCTGAAAGATATGGTCAAAAACACAAGCAAAGAAGACGGCGACGAAATAATTGAAAATATCCGGATAATGTGCAGAACTATCATTCGTGAATCTGCTCTTAATAATGTGTTCGGATTTATGAAAAAGGATAAAAGACTTATCGATACCGATCAGTTCCTTGAGGATTTCGCTGCCGGCTGTCTCAGCATACTTGGCGATAAATGCTTTATAAAGATCAACAGGGAAAATAAAGGCTTTATTTATATGCATGAGGAGCTTCTGCGTTACTATTTGCTGTGTTTCCTCAGAAAAAAGATGCTTTCTGCTCCCGATAAGGCTCTGGAGGCTGATGTCGGTACTGAGATAAATGGGAATATTGTCACTATCTATCTGAAAACTGAATCTGTTGACGCAAAGGAAAATTCAGATGATACCGAGATGCTCGACAGCTTTTTCACTGAAAATTATGAGGTGATCTGCCGTGCGGTCGAGGAGAAGCTTAACGTTAAAATAAGAGCAGAGAAAGATGCGGTCTATATAGATGTGCCGGAGGCTGAAACCGGTAACGAACTTTCTTTCAGGTCACATCAGATCTATTTCGATGACGGCTCTTTTTCTATATTTAATGTTATGCTCAGAGATATTTACGAAAACTGAACACAAGTTTTTCACAATTTCAACACCTATATATTTTTTTAAGCAACTTATACAGAAAAAATATGAGGTTTTTGTTGACGATAATCAAAAAATGTTATATAATATATTTGGGGTACTATGTACCTTTGTAATTTTTTATTTCGGAGATGTTTTATGGCAAAAGGAATCGAGATCGAAAGAAAGTTCCTTGTGGAGCTTCCGGATGTCAAAAGTCTGAATGTAAAAAGAAAAATTGGCATCACTCAAACCTACCTGAACAGAGGTGAAAATGACTCTCAGCGTAGAGTCCGCAGGATCGCTGAGGACGGTAAGGTGAAGTATGTCTACACTGAAAAAGTCTTTCTCTCTCCTTTGACAAGAGAGGAAAATGAATATGAGATAAGCCGTGAAGAGTATGACAGGCTGCTCACTCAGAGAGACCTCGCTCTGACTCCTGTTCAGAAGGTGCGTTACTGTTTCGATTACCATGATCAGCTGTTTGAACTGGATACCTATCCTTTCTCGGACAAGCTTGCTATTATGGAACTGGAACTCAGATCAACTTCTCAGCATATTGATCTGCCTGACAGCGTGAAGGTCTTGGGAGATGTTTCTGCTGATAAAAAATACTCAAATGCTGCTCTGGCTAATGCAGGAGCTTTTCCCGGTGAATACCGTAAAAGATCGGAGAACTGCTGATGACGGAGAAATTTGTAGAAGTAAACGATCCGGATCAGCTCGCTGAACTTTTTGGTCAGCTCGACGGCAATGCTGAGCGTATCCAGAAACAGTATAACGTTTCTGTCGTAAGCCGTGACGGACGTATAAAAGTTATCGGCGATGAGACAAATGTTCAGGCAGCTGCAAAAGCTCTTGAATCACTTGTCAATATCAATAATATGGGACATTCTTTGAACAGTCAGACCATCAGGTATGTAACATCTATGGTCGAAGAAGGTATCGAAGGCGAGCTTGCCGAGCTTGGCGGTGACGGCATATGCGTTACTGCTTCCGGAAAGATACTCCGTGCCCGTACCGTCGGACAGAAAAGATATGTCGATGCCATAAAAAACAATACCATAGTGCTCGGGATCGGACCAGCCGGTACCGGTAAGACTTATCTTGCGGTAGCAATGGCTGTTAAAGCTTTCCGTGAGCATAAAATAAAGAAGATCATCCTGACTCGTCCTGCGGTCGAAGCCGGCGAGAAACTTGGCTTTTTACCGGGTGACCTTCAGGATAAGGTCGACCCTTATCTTCGCCCTCTTTACGACGCTCTCTTTGATATGTTCGGTGCAGAGAGTTTCGCAAGATATATGGAAAAAGGCATTATAGAGGTCGCACCTCTTGCCTATATGAGAGGACGTACTCTTGACGAGGCATTTATTATCCTCGATGAAGCTCAGAATACTACCTCTGAGCAGATAAAGATGTTCCTGACACGTCTTGGAAATGAAAGCAGAATGGTCATAACAGGTGATATTACTCAGATCGATCTGCCGGAAGCTAAAAAGTCAGGCTTGGTTGAGGCTATTAAAGTCCTCAAAGGGATCGACGATATCGAGATCCACAGATTTACTGAAAAGGATGTAGTACGCCACCGACTCGTTCAGGACATAATCAAGGCGTACGAAAAGTATAATGAAGGGAGAATGAGAAATCATGGCTAAATTAAAAGTATACGTTAAGAATAATCAGACAGAGGTCAAGGTACCGGTAGGTATCAGACTGCTCATAAGAAGATGCTGTCAGGCTGTTCTCGCAACAGAAAAGTTCGGAAGAGATGCCGAGGTAAGCGTTTCATTCGTAAGCAATAACGAGATAAGAAATCTGAATAAGATATACAGAGATAAGGACAGCGTTACTGATGTACTCTCTTTCCCGCTTACAAGTGAGGACGGTACAGAAGAACTCAATCCTGAGACAGGTGCTGTTCAGCTCGGAGATGTCGTTATTTCGCTCGAAACTGCTGTTAAGCAGGCTCAGAATTACGGTCATTCACTTGAGCGTGAAGTCGGCTTCCTTACTGTACATTCAATGCTCCACCTCCTTGGTTATGACCACGAGACAAGTCAGCTCGATCAGCGTATCATGCGTGAAAAGGAAGAGTCTGTTCTTGAAAAGCTCGGTATATCAAGAGATGCTACTTTCATCGTCAACGGAGATAACAACTGATGTCGAGAACTGCTTTTGTAACTATTGCCGGACGTACTAATGCCGGAAAATCTTCTCTGCTCAACGCTATAATCGGCGAGAAGATAGCTTCTGTGAGCAATAAGCCTCAGACTACACGTACACGTATAACAGGTATCCGCAATATCGACGATGTTCAGCTCGTTTTCTTTGATACTCCCGGACTACATAAGCCTGTGAATAAACTGAGCGAACATATGCTGAATACTGTTAAGGAGTCGGTCAGCGATATTGATGCGGTCATATTCATGATGGACTGCACAAAGAAGATAAATGAGCAGGAACTTAAACTTCTTCGCTCTATGAATAAGTCAAAAATGCCGGTCATTCTTGTGCTCAACAAGATAGACTTGCTTAAAAATAAGGATGATATTGCTCCAGTCATAGCCGAGCTTACTTCAAAGATAGAGTTCGAGGCGGTTATACCGGTAAGTGTTACTGAAAATAACGGTATCGACATAGTTATTGACGAAATAATAAAGCTCTCAGAAGAGTCTGTACACTTCTTCCCGGATGATATGATAACAGATCAGCCGGAAAAAGTGCTCGCTGCTGAGATGATACGTGAGAAATTACTCATGCTCTTAAACGATGAAGTGCCGCATGGTATCGCTGTCGGAGTTGAGGAGATGAGCGAGCGTGATGATAAGGATATTCTCGATATATCCGCAGTTATCTATTGCGAGAAAGAGTCGCATAAGGGAATAGTCATCGGCAAGGGCGGTGCAATGCTCAAAAAAGCTTCTACTGCCGCACGTATCGAACTGGAGGATTTCTTCCAGATAAAAGTTAATCTTAAATGTTGGGTGAAGGTCAAGGAGGACTGGCGTAACCGTGAGGGACTCATCAGAAACTTCGGACTTTCAGAGAAATAATTACCAGACATGATCACGGAGCTTCCGCTGATAATAAATACAGATCGTATCGATCAGCTATTATAATTATCTTGCGGAGGCTCAATATGTCTGAACAGATCTTATGGAATATTTTCGCCGAGACCGGCAGGATAGAGGACTATCTAAGGTATTCGGCTTACAGGGATAATGAACATGATAACGGAAGAGGGAATCGTCCTTAAAGAACGCTCAGTGGGCGAACAGGATAAATTTATCGATATTCTTACAAAAACAAGGGGAGTTATCGAGGTCTGCGTAAAAGGTGCAAAGAAGATCACAGGCAGATCAGGCAGCTCCACTCAGCTTTTTGCGTATTCACGGTTCTGCATTGACCAGAGAGGCGAGCGTATGTACCTCAACAGTGCAGAGCCGATACATATTTTTTACGGACTGAGAGATTCGCTTACTAAGATCTCTCTTGCTTCGTATTTTGCCGATGTACTGCGGTACTGCATCAATCCGGAAAGGCAGAATGAGGACATCATGCGGCTCTTTCTGAATACTATGTACTTCCTTGAAAACGGCAGGCGTGATGAAAAGTTGCTCAAAGCGATATTTGAACTCCGGCTTATGTCGGATACAGGTTATATGCCGGATATTGTTGCCTGCCGTAATTGCGGAGAATTTGAGCCGCAGGAGCTTTTCTTCTGCCTGAAAAGCGGAGGCTTCTATTGCTCGGACTGTTTTGTCGGCAAGGAAAATGATGACTATATCAAGATAAAACTCCCTGTGCTCAGTGCAGTACGGCATATCGTGCTAACTGATTTCGACAGGCTGTTTAATTTCAGAGTTTCAGAGAGTACTCTTAGCAGACTCTCTTACGTTTCAGAGCAGTATATGCTCGCTCATATTGAAAGAAATTTCCAGACGCTGGATTTCTATAAATCGATAACATGATGCGGGAAGATGCCCGTAAGGTATTAACTATGGATAAATATTTAAAGACACTTGAACTTGATAAAATACTCGATATGCTCGCAGAGCTTACCTCTAATGAGGAGACAAGAAAAATGGCTCTGTCACTTGAACCGGATAACGACCTTGAAAGAGTAAGGTATGAATGTCTGAAAACTTCTCAGGCTCTCGACCTCTCTGTACAGTTCGGAACTCCGCCGTTCAGCAATTTTAAAGATGTTACCGCAACGGCTGCAAGAGCTAAGTCCGGAGCAATAATCTCGCTGCGTGACCTCATGGACATCGCTGCGATGCTCAGACAGATAAAGGGACTCGCTGACTGGTATAGTCACTGCGAAAATATCGAAACTGAACTCAGCTACCTCTTCTCACGCTTACAGCCTAATGACTGGCTGCTCGAAAAGCTTGAACGCTCCATAATCTCGGAGAATGAGATAGCTGATGCCGCAAGTCCGGAGCTTGCTGCGATAAGAAGAAAAATAAACCGTGCCGGTATGCAGCTCAGAGAAACGCTGGATAAAATGGTCAAAAACAAGACCACTCAGCAGTATCTTCAGGAGAGCAATGTTACTATCAGGGACGGCAGATTCGTTCTTCCTGTAAAATCCGAGTACAGAGGACAGGTGAGCGGTCTTATCCACGATACTTCTGCGACCGGTCAGACTATATTCATCGAGCCTATGGCTATCGTCGAGGCTAATAATGACATACGTATCCTCGAAGGCAAGGAGCAGGAGGAGATAGAAAGAATTATCCGTGAGCTTTGCCGTGACTGCGGTGACTATGCGGATATTCTTAGTGAGAATTACAAGGTCTGCACTGAGCTTAATCTGTATTTTGCAAAGTCTAATCTTGCAGCTAAACTGAAATGCTCACTTCCGGAAATTACCGATGACGGCAGAATGTTCCTTAAAAAGGCACGTCATCCGCTTATAAGCATGAAAAAGGCGGTCCCGATAGACCTCTCTCTCGGTGAGGACTATCAGACACTCATCATAACAGGTCCGAATACAGGCGGTAAGACCGTAGCTCTGAAAACTGCCGGTCTTCTGAGTGCAATGACTATGTGCGGACTCCTCATACCTGCTGCGGACGGCAGCCGTATATCAGTATACGACCATATCCTCGCTGATATTGGCGACAGCCAGAGCATCGAGCAGAATCTCTCCACATTCTCATCTCATACTAATAAGGTCATAGAGATACTTGAAACCGCTGATGAAAGGTCACTCGTTTTGCTTGACGAGCTTGGCTCCGGTACTGACCCTGTTGAAGGTGCGGCTCTTGCAATATCAATTATCCGCCGACTTATGGAAAACGGAGCTAAGCTCATGGTGACTACTCACTATCAGGAGCTTAAAGTTTTTGCGATAGACAGCGAAAATGTCGAGAACGCTTCCTGTGAGTTCGATATTGAAACTCTCAGACCTACATACAGACTTATAGTAGGTTCACCGGGAAAGTCGAACGCTTTTGCTATATCTGAGAGCCTCGGTATGCCTGCCGATATAATCAATGACGCTAAGTCAAGAGTGAGTGAGTCCAATACAAGACTTGAGGAGGTCATAGGCAAGCTCGAAGCTTCAAGAATAGAGCTTGAAAAACTCAAGGAGGACGCAGCTCGTCTGAAGGCTGAGGCTGCTGAGCATGAAGAAAAGCTCCGCAAAGAGCGTGAGGAGCTTGAAGCAAAGAAAGCTGATGAGCTCGAAAAAGCAAGACTTCGTGCTATGACCATAATCGAACAGACTAAGGCTGAGTCCAATGAACTCATTGACGAGCTTGAAAAGCTCCGCAAGGAAAAGGACAAGAAGGATTTCAGTGCTAATGTATCCGGTATGAAGTCAAGGTCAAAGCAGAGCTTCAACAAGATGTACGACACTGCGAATCCAGTTGATAAGCATGATCCGAATGCGGACTATGTTCTGCCGAGAAAGCTCAAAAGAGGAGATACTGTATATGTTGTTGACCTCCAGCGTAAGGGCATAATTTCAGGCGATCCGGACGGAAGTGACTTCGTATTCGTACAAATGGGAGTCATGAAGACTAAGATGAATATTTCAAGGCTCAGACTTGAAGAAACGCCTAAGGTAACTGTAGGAGGCAAGTCTGCAAAGCCTAACAGAAGAATGAACAAGGTAGGAGTAAAAGCTGAACGCCGTGGAAAAATGGAGCTCGATATAAGAGGCTCTGCCTGTGATGACGGCATCTATCAGCTTGACGCTTTTATAGATCAGGCAGTAATGTCCAATATCTCGACTATCACTATAATCCACGGAAAGGGTACAGGACTTCTCAGACAGGCAGTCCATAAGAGGCTTAAATCGCATCCTTCCGTAAAGACGTTCCGTCTTGGACTTTTCGGTGAGGGTGAGGACGGAGTTACTATAGCTGAACTGAAGTGATATGACGTAAAATAATTTATGGAGATGATCCGATGAAAACTAAAATTACAGAGGTCATAACTACCGAAGCGGCTACAGGCTCAACTTCTGTAACTGAGACTACTCAGGGGACTATACAAGAGAAGGTCACTGAAACAGCTGACTTTTTCGGTGCAATTATAAATCATATACAGGAAGCTCTGCCGTCGCTGATACTGGCACTTGTCATAATAATCATCGGCGGACTTATAGTAAAGCTTATCTGCCGCATGGTCAACAAGACCATGTCGAAGTCAAATATAGACGGTGCGGCTAAGAGTTTCCTTGTGTCATTCATAAGGATAATACTGTACATGGTCGTGCTGATAACAGTACTTTCAGTACTGAAGGTGCCGATGTCGTCCATAATAACGATACTTGGTGCGGCAGGACTTGCGGTCAGCCTTGCATTGCAGAATTGCCTTTCAAATCTCTGCGGAGGCTTTATTATCCTGTTTTCAAAACCATTTACTGCCGGAGATACTATAGAGATAGATAATACTGTAGGCAAGGTAATGTCAATAAATATCCTGTACACAAAGATAGAGACTTTTGACAAGAAATCAGTATTTATCCCTAACGGCAAAGTCTCTGATGCAAAGATAATAAATTATACTGAGACTCCTGAAAGAAGACTTGACCTTAAATTCAATATAAGCTATAATGCTGATTTCAGAAAAGCAAGAGAACTTGTACTCGGCATAATCAAAGAACATCCGCTGATATTGAAGACTCCGGAACCTGTAGTCAGGATGTCATCGCACAACGACAGTTCTGTTTCAATAGATGTATTGGTATATGTAAAGAACGATGATTATTTTGCTGAAAGATATAATATGGTCGAAGCAGTTAAAGAATGCTTTGATGAGAACGGTATCGAGATCCCGTATGAACAGCTTGATCTCCATATCAAGGAAAGGTAGCAATGAAAGAGACAACAAAAAAAGTAAACGAGAGCAGTCCGGAAAAAAAGAAAAAGAGCTCCGGAAAATCCAAATATGCTCTGAGACGATTGAGTCTGATAGTTATTGTACTTATAGCAGTATGGTGGTTCAATAACTATACGCTGAGGACTACAGAAGTGACTATCCGTTCGGATAAGATACATAAAAGCGTTAGGATAGCGGTTATAAGCGACCTCCATGCAACGTCCCACAGTATAAGCAATAAGAGGATCGTCAAGAGGATAAAAAAAGCTGATCCGGACATGGTCGTTATTCTCGGAGATATGTATACAAGAGACAGTACGTGGGATGATATTCAGATACCTGTCGACCTTACTGCCGATTTAGTCGGCGAGGAGCTTCCGGTTTATTTCGTCACCGGAGAGCATGATACCGAACCTGATTATATCAAAGCTATAAAAAATACCGGTGCTCACGTTATGAATTACGAGAGCGAAATAACTTATATAAATGGGAATAAGTTCCAGATAATGGGTATCGACAATGTTTACTACAGCGAGACATTTGACCTCAGAAATGAGTTCACTATAGAAAAGGACTGCTTCAATATCCTGCTTGCTCATATCCCTAATTATGAGAAGTTTGCAGATTTTGGTGCGGAACTTACATTGTGTGCCGATACTCACGGCGGAATGATGCAGCTCCCGTTTGATAAGGGACCTGTTTATTCCTCAGATTACGGCTGGTTCCCGCAGCTCAGTCTTGACGAAACTGTTTACGATAAGGGACTTTTTGACTATGAAGGCGGAGTTATGTTCATAACCTCAGGTATCGGAGATTCTCCGGCACCTGTAAGATTCAATAATCGTCCGGAGGTAGCGGTAATAGATTTAGTTTCAGATTAAGGAGGCTTTACGTATGTTTGCAGATATTGTTATAGTTGGCGGCGGAGCTTCCGGTATTGCGGCGGCGATAAGTGCTAAAGAAGAACTTCCGTCCGCAAAAGTTGTAATAGCTGAAAAAAATGACCGCATTGGTAAAAAGATACTTGCTACCGGAAATGGAAGATGTAATCTCGGTAACCGAAAGATAGCTGCTGAGCGTTATCATGGTACGGTAAGGGATATTGTAGGAACGATAAAAAAAGCTCCCTCACCGGATGAGTTTTTCTCTTCACTGGGAATACTGTGTGTGTCGGACGAACAGGGGAGAATGTACCCGAGGAGTGAAAGTGCGGCTACAGTGCTGAGTGCTCTGAGAATCAAACTTGCTTCATTGGGAGTGCAGGAAATGTGCGGAGCTGAGGTGAGTTCATACGTCAAAAACGGCAAAGTCTGGGAGCTTACTTTTGCTGACGGTCAGAAGCTGTCGTGCAGGAGAATAATATTTGCTTCCGGAGGATATGCCGCTCCACAGTATGGTACGGACGGTTCAGTTCTGAGAATGCTAAGAGACAGCGGCTATAAAACCGAAAAAATATGTCCGGCTGTAGCTCCGCTCAGGACTTCTCCCGACGCTGTAAAGGGACTTAAAGGAGTCCGTGTAAAGGGAAAAGTTACGGCGGTTGCTGAGGGAAAAAGTGAGAAGATAATAGCTTCTGAATATGGAGAGATACAGTTCACAGAAAATTCAGTCTCAGGTATCTGCGTGTTCAACATGGCGAGGTATATGCAGCAATATGAGGGGAGACTCACTGTTTGTCTTGATATTGCTCCGGATATGACTGAAAGTGAACTTAAAGACTATATAAAAAATATCAGAAATCAACGCAGCGGACTTGAACTCAACGAGCTGCTGACCGGAGCTTTCTGCAAGAATTTAGCTGTGTATCTTGTGAAAAATACACTACAGCGTCCGATGAATGAGAGTATTGCTACTGTTACGGACAGTGAGATAGCTAAACTCGCCGGAGCTGTCAAGTGCTTGAAATTCCACATAACCGGCTGTTCACCGTGGAAAAATGCTCAGGTAACTGCCGGAGGCATTCACGGAAGCTGCGTGAACGACAGAATGGAGTCCACAAAAGAAAAGGGTATCTATTTCTGCGGAGAGCTGCTCGATGCGGACGGTGACTGCGGCGGATTCAATCTTGAATGGGCATGGGCTTCCGGATATACAGCAGGTCGCAATTGTGCAATATCGCTGAAAGGAGAGCTTAGATGATAAGGGTCGCAAATATAAGTGTACCGCTTGATTTTGATATGTCGGGACTGAAAGAGCTGTGTATCAGAAAATTTCGTATATCGCCGAAGCTCATAAAAAGTGTAAAGCTTTCAAAAAAGTCGGTAGATGCACGAAAGAAAAAAGATGTTCATTTTATAATATCGGTCGACATTGAAGCTAAAAATGAGGACAGACTTTTGAAAAGTCTGAAAAATGCTTCAAAAATCGAGAAATACAAGTATGTGACAGATAAAGTACCGTCACCGGAAAGACGTCCGGTAATAGTTGGATTCGGACCTGCCGGAATGTTTGCGGCATTAGTGCTTGCTATGGCTGGAGCAAGACCTATAGTCCTTGAAAGAGGCGGAGATGTTGACTCACGGTGTAAAGCGGTCGACGAATTCCGCACTTCCGGTAAGCTTGATACCGAGTGCAATATACAGTTCGGCGAGGGCGGAGCAGGTACTTTCTCTGACGGCAAGCTGACTACCGGCATCAAAGATAAGCGGATAGGCTGGGTCTTTGAAAAGCTTGTGGAGTTCGGAGCACCTGATGAGATAAAAATACTTGCTAAGCCGCACATCGGTACTGACAAGCTCAGAGAAGTTGTTAAAAATCTAAGGGAGCGTGTCATAAGTCTTGGCGGAGAGGTACGTTTCAGGTCAAGATTTTGTGGTTATAGCTCGGAGAATGGAACGATAAGGTCTGTTCAATATGAGCACGGCGGCGAAGTTGATACAATTGAAACGGATAATGTTATACTTGCTACAGGTCACAGTGCAAGAGATGTTTTCGAGCTGCTGTATCAAAATAAGATAAGTCTTTCACAGAAGAATTTTGCTGTGGGAGTGCGTATCGAGCATAAGCGTACTGATATAGATAAGGCTATGTACGGCGATTTTGCCGGACATCCGGCACTTAAAGCTGCGGACTATAAGCTCGTTGCACATCTTCCTAACGGACGTACTTTGTATACTTTCTGTATGTGTCCGGGCGGAGAGGTCGTAGCAGCGTCCTCGGAAGAGGGGAGACTTGCCGTAAACGGAATGAGCTGTTTTGCGAGAGATGCAGAAAATTCAAACAGTGCACTTCTGGTGAATATAAATACTTCTGATTACGGCAGCGAACATCCGCTTGCAGGTATGTGGTTTCAGAGAGAACTTGAGGAAAAAGCATTTATTGCAGGCGGTTCGGACTATAGTGCTCCGGTTATCACAGTAGGTGAATTTCTCAGCGGAGAAACTACAGAACACACAGGAAGTTTAAGACCATCTTACACGCCTTCCGTAAAGCACGCATCTCCGGAGGAGTATCTGCCGGATTTTGCTGTTGAGTCGCTGAAACTCGGCATACCGGAAATGGGAAGGATGATAAAAGGCTTTGATGCTCCGGATGCTCTGCTGACAGGTATAGAGAGCAGAAGCAGCTCGCCTGTAAGGATAGACCGTGGAGATGGAGCACAGTCGGTATCTCTGAGCGGACTTTTCCCATGCGGCGAGGGAGCAGGTTATGCCGGAGGAATAGTGTCAGCAGCAGTTGACGGCATGAAATGTGCAGAAGCTGTTATCGAAAGATTGAAAAAATAAAACATTCGTTTATGATAAGGAGGAGAACTATGAAGATCAATGTTATTGGCGGAGAACTTGAAAGAAAAGAATTGGACGCTTATATTAAGTATGCCGGAGAAAAATATCCCGGCCGACAGATAAGACAATTGGACATTATAATTGACGGAGATTTTGTTGACCTTAAATGTTATTTCAGTGACACTGATTTTCAGAGAGCCTTCAGGTCTGCGGATTATCTTGTGAATGATATGAATAAACTAAATGACGCAAAACAGAGCGAATTTGCTCAGAAGCAGCGTCACAAAGCGGAGGATTGACCGGATGATACTTACAAACATCGGAACTGTTAAAGAGATACTCTCTAAACACGGGTTCAGCTTCTCAAAGGGACTTGGTCAGAATTTTATAATAAATCCTGATATATGTCCTAAAATAGCTGAAAACGGCAACGCTCAGCCGGGGTATGGCATAATCGAGATAGGTACAGGAATAGGTGTTCTGACTGCCGAGCTTGCTAAACGTGCCGACAAGGTGTGTGCTGTTGAGATAGACAGCAGACTTCTGCCTATCCTTGATGAAACTCTTGCAGAGTACGACAATATAAAAATATTCAACGAAGATGTTATGAAATGTGATCTTCATAAGATTATAAGGGAGGAGTTTGCCGGACTTAAAGCAGCTGTATGTGCGAATCTGCCTTATTATATCACTTCGCCTGTACTGATGCTTCTGCTGGAAAGCAGACTGCCGGTCGACTCGATAACGGTCATGGTGCAGAAGGAAGCTGCTCAGAGACTTTGTGCTAAAGTAGGTTCAAGAGAGTCCGGAGCGATAACAGTTGCGGTAAATTATTATGGTACAGTGAGGACGGTCTTCAATGTATCAAGGGGAAGCTTCATGCCTGCACCTAATGTGGACTCCGCTGTCATAAGAATAGACCCTCATCCTGAGCCGAAACTTGATGAAGAGAATGAGAAGTTCTTTTTCAGGATAGTCAGAAGCGGATTTTCTCAGAGAAGAAAGACCGCAGCAAATGCACTTTCCTCAATGGCTGGGATACCGAAAGATAAGATATATGCTACGCTTGAAGAAATGGGACTCAGCCGGAGTGCAAGACTTGAAGAGCTTGACATGGATGAGCTTATCCGTTTTGCAGTTGAACTTAAAAAGAAAAACGATGCAGTAGAGTGATCGTGTCGTGATACGTAAAAAATCCTGAGAGCAGTTTGCAGCTGATCTCAGGATTTTTAATTATATTGCTGTACCGGAATTATACTGAAAGAATGACGCATATATAAAAGAATGCAGATATTACCATATGGAGTTTGCATCTTGAAGCAGCTTCTTTTAAAGTGTACTGGTATCGATATATCCTGTACCCGATTCCCAGCAGTACGGGCAAAAATATTGCGACCGGAGAGAATACCCAAAGTGTGTCGGAGTTTCTTGCAGCAGCAAAAAGAAGGATCGAGATAAGTTCGAGTATTATTATCTCTAAGCTTGTGTCAGACAGGTTAGATCCCTTTGACTTGGAATGAGGATTTTGTGTGCTTGCGACTGCAAACAGCTCAGCTATCTTTTTTTCAGCTTCATCTGGTTTCAGCTCACTTTCAGTCAATTTGGTGAGCGACATGACCTTTTCGTTAACAATGTCCTCTTTTTTACTTTTAGGCTCTTTTTTTGAAGTGCTGTAATTATCTGTTTTGGATAAACTTGCTTGTGTTTCAGGCAAATTATAAGGCGTAAAAGTTTCGTTGGAAGATGCTTTTTCCTTTTTCTTCTTTTTATCATTTTTATTGGAAGGACTTGCAAGTGCGAACATTTCAGCAACCTTTTTTTCAGCTTCTTCCGGAGTTAGTTTTTGCTCCGGAGCTTTTGACGGATTTGTATTTTTATCATTATCTTGCATTTTATCATCCCTCCATATGAATTATTAAGGTAAATTATAGCACAGCGGACTTTTAGTGTCAATATAAAATTAACACATAAAGAAATGACTCCTGAAAAATGACAATTATCGCCTTTTAAAAATGTTATAATTGAATGTAAATTAATTTGGAAAGGTGATACAAATGGAAAGGATAAGAAAATACATAGACGATTCAACTTTCAGATTTTTAGCAGGATTTTTACTCTCAGCAGCGGCAGGCTTCTGGCTTTCCAGTACTGATATGGCAGGAGTTGCCTCATTTGCCGACATATCCCTTGCAGGAGGTCTGGGACTTCCGAATGCTGCGGCTGTACTTACAGGAAGTCTTGTCCATTGCATACTTAAACGCAGTATAGGACGGAATATAGTCAAAATAGGAGCTATGCTGTTTATAGTGATAGCAAAGATGTTTTCGGAGCCTAAACGTGACCCGAAATTTTCAGGTATCATCACCGGACTTGCTGTTTTTACATCTGGAGCAGCAGTATCAGCTCTGATAGGCGAAGTATTATATAAACTGATATTTTATGTTTTCTACGGCATACTCTCCGGAGCTTCTGCTGCTTCTCTTGCCATGATATTTTCAGGAGTAAGACATAGAAGGTCGATCGATCTGACGGGGATTTCAGGCTGTGCATATGCGGTGTCATATACTTTGATAACAGCCGCACTCTGCACCGTTAAAATGCCTGTGCTGAATCCGGGAATCGTTTTCGGAGCGGCAGTTACACTTGCGGCTGCATATTTTTATCGTCACACAGGCGGAGTACTATGCGGTGCACTGACAACTTGCAGTGCTTTTCTCGCAGATACAGAAGCAGGCATGACTATTGTACTGCTTCCGGCTGCCGGACTTATTACGGGATATTTTTATCAGCGAAAGATAAATGCAGCAGCCGGACTTTTTATAGGTCTTAATTTTATGCTTATGGTACTCACGGGAGTTACGATAAACAGTGTTGAAAATATGATGAATATACTGTGCGGAACCGGATTATTTCTCGTGTTCGCACCGTATTATTCTGATAAATGGGTGATAGTATCGGAGGAAAACACCGCTGCACTTCCGGATATAATTAATTCAAGAATGAGTTTTTTGTCGGATTCTATAGGGGCTGTCAGAAAAGAATCGGAGAAAATTGCGGAGCTCCTTACAGTCAAAAAAAGTGACCATGATATGGTCGGAAGATGCAGTGAAGAGGTGTGCAAAAAATGCTATAAAAGACTGACCTGCTGGAAGACTGAACGTGATGATACTGAGACTGGTTTCAGGAAAATGGCTGAACTAAGCGAGTTCTCAAAGGAAAACTTCCCGTATGAGCTGCATGATTGTCTTAAAAAGGATGAGCTGTGCAGAAGCTTTGAGCAATGCGTCAAGGAGAGAACTGCCGTGAAGCTCCTTGAAATGAGATATTCCGAAAGTCGGAAACTTCTTGCGGAGCATATGAAAATGACTGAGGAGATAGTTGATTCTGCCGGAGAGCGTCTTGATGTACGCTATTCTGCACCGGTCAGCAAGGTCATAAGAGAGAAGCTTGTGAAGTTCGGATATTCACCAGTGAACGTCATTGCGTACTATAACTCAAAGAACAGATTTTTAGCAGAAATATACTTCAAGGCATCAGCTTTACCGGATAAATGCGGAAGGATATGCGACCTTATTTCTGACGAACTTCGTCTGCCTCTTGATATATCCGGACCGGTCTACTCCGGACGTGAAATGAGGATACGTGTGTTTGAAAAGCCGGAATATTCACTTCAGGTCTATGGAGCAGCTGTATGTGCCGGAGGTTCAAAAGAAAACGGCGATACATCGCTTGTTTTCAATGACGGAATGGGCTCGGCATACGTGGTGCTCTCAGACGGAATGGGCAGCGGACATGATGCAGCGGTTGAGTCAAGACTTGTAGTACGTATGTTCAAAAGACTGGTAAGCAGCGGAGTAGAGCATAATTCCGCAATAAAGCTCATAAATTCTATAATGTTCACTAAGTCCGGAGAGGAAACATTTGCAACTCTTGATGCGGTCAGCGTTGACCTTGATACCTGTGAACTTACACTGATAAAATCCGGTGCAGCAGCAACTATAATCCGCCACAGAGGAAACGTTATTAAGATAGCTCAGCCGACTTTCCCGATAGGGATATATGAGGAATCCGAAGCTTATTCACGCAGATGCGATTTTGAAGAAGGTGACATAATAATAATGTTTTCAGACGGCATTTGTGAACACGAATACCGATTCATAAAAGAATTGCTCCTTAGCGACAGCGACCTCAAAAGAATTGTCGATGAAATTTGCAGAAAGGCAGAGGTCTTTAACCCTAATGTGAGAAGTGACGATGTTACTGTGATAGGTATAAAAGCTGTAAGAACAAATCCGACACGATAATGTGTACATTTTAACAATGAATGTAAAGATTTAACCATATCCGGTCAGCAATGTGCACTAAATAAGCGTCCGATAATTAGTATAACGTATGAAATTTTATCACATTTGGCAAAAAAGCTTGAATAAATCGGCAATTTCTGATAAAATGTAAATAGCAAAGGAGGCTAAATTATGTCAGTTACTACAAATTCAAATCAAAATGATTTTCCGCTGTATCTGTTCTACCAGGGAAAAAACTACGAGTCATACAAATTCTTCGGAGTTCACTCCAAGAAAAAGGGCAGAGGCCGCAGCTTCATTTTCAGAGTTTGGGCCCCTAATGCTGTAAGCATATCTGTTGTCGGTGATTTTAACGAGTGGGATAGAACTAAAAATCCTATGACTCTCATCGCAGACGGTGTATGGGAGACTGAGATCTCCAAGCTTAAACAGTTCGACGCTTACAAGTACAGCATCGAAACAAAGGATGGAAGAACGCTTCTCAAAGCCGATCCCTATGGCTCACATTTCGAGACCCGTCCGGGTACTGCTTCTAAAATATTTGAAAGCAGTTATGAATGGAAAGACAAGGATTGGTATGCGGAGAAGCATGACAAAAGTATTTACAAGAGTCCGGTGAATGTATACGAAGTTCACCTCAGCTCATGGAAAAATTACGGCAATGATGTTTACATGGACTATGTTACCTTTGCCAAAGAGATCATACCATATCTTAAAAAAATGTCATATACCCACGTTGAGTTCATGCCCCTTACTGAATATCCGTTCGACGGCTCATGGGGCTATCAGGTCACAGGCTATTTTGCCCCGACTTCACGCTACGGAACTCCTGACGATCTCAGAATGATGATCGATATGTTCCACGAAGCCGGCATCGGTGTGATCCTCGACTGGGTACCTGCTCATTTCCCTAAGGATGAGGCGGGACTCTATGAATTCGACGGCACCTGCTGCTATGAATACACTGACGACCGCAAAAAAGAGCATAAAGCATGGGGAACCAGAGTCTTTGATTACGGAAAAGCAGAGGTGTGCTCGTTCCTTATATCAAGTGCAAATTACTGGTTCGATGAATTCCATGTGGACGGTCTTAGAGTTGATGCAGTCGCTTCGATGCTCTATCTGGACTATGATAGACGTGACGGAGAGTGGGCTGCAAATATCTATGGCGGAAACGAGAACCTTGAGGCTGTTGAGTTCCTCAAGCACCTCAATGAAGCTGTTTTCCTCAAGCATCCGGACGCTCTTATGATCGCTGAAGAATCAACGGCATGGCCGCTTGTTACCAAGCCTACTGATATCGGCGGTCTCGGCTTCAACTTCAAGTGGAATATGGGCTGGATGAATGATATGCTCAGTTATATGTCTCTTGATCCTATCTATCGTGCATTCAACCACGATAAACTTACGTTTTCGTTCTTCTATGCTTTTTCCGAGAACTATATACTCCCAATATCACATGACGAGGTAGTTCACGGAAAGTGCTCGATGATAAACAAGATGCCGGGCGAGTATGACCAGAAATTCGCTTCATATCGTGCATTTCTTGCGTATATGATGGCTCATCCGGGTAAGAAGCTCTTGTTTATGGGTCAGGAATTCGGACAAATGAAAGAATGGGACTATAAGTCACAGCTCGACTGGGGACTTATGGATTTTGAATCCCATAGAAATCTTCTTAAATTTTCAGAAAAGCTGAATAAATTCTATACCGAGAATTCTCCGTTATGGCAGAATGACGATTCATGGAGCGGATTCAGCTGGATATCAAATGACGATTACAAGCAAAGTGTTATTGCCTTCAGGCGTATAGATGACAATGGGGACGAAATAATAACGGTGTGTAATTTTGTTCCTGTTGAACGCAGAGATTATCGTATAGGTGTGCCGTTTAAGGGAAGATATAAGCTTGTATTCAATACCGATGCCGTAGAGTACGGTGGATCGGGAATAACAGAAAAGTCCTTCAAATCAGACAGTGTAGGTATGCACGGATTCGACGACAGCATATCTATGACCCTCGCTCCTCTCTCAGTAATATACCTGAAATTCTCTCCTGTAAAGAAGAGAACTCCTAAAACTGAGAAAGCTTCTGATACTGAAAAGAAGGCTAAAGCTCCGGCAAAGACGAGGCAGTCTGCCAAAGCTGAAAAGTAATAATTATATCATTTATTAGGAGGAATAATATGTACACAAAGAAAAGAGTCGTTGCTATGCTTCTTGCGGGTGGACAAGGAAGCAGATTATATGCATTGACTAAGAATGTGGCAAAACCAGCAGTTCCATACGGCGGTAAATATCGCCTTATTGATTTCCCTCTGTCAAACTGCACAAACTCCGGTATAGATACAGTCGGCGTACTTACACAGTATCAGCCGCTTGTTCTTAATGAGTATATAGGCAACGGACAGCCATGGGACCTTGACAAAATGAATGGCGGTGTCCATGTTCTGCCGCCTTACGAGACTCAGGCAGGTGCTTCATGGTATGAGGGTACTGCTAATGCTATCTATCAGAATATGAGATTCATTGAGCGTTATGACCCTGAATATGTAGTAGTTCTCGGCGGTGACCATATATATAAAATGGATTATTCCAAAATGGTGGACTTTCATATAGCTAATAACGCAGATTGTACAATATCTGTTATTGATGTTCCTAAGTCTGAGGCTTCACGTTTTGGTATCATGATATGTGACGATCAGAATCAGGTAATAGATTTCGTTGAAAAACCCAAGGAGCCTAAGTCTACTCTTGCTTCAATGGGTATTTATGTGTTCAGTTGGGATAAGCTTAAAAAGTATCTCATTGAAAATGAAGAGGATGCTAATGCAAAGCGTGACCGTGGTGAATCATGGTCAAAGGACTTCGGTAAGGATATTATCACTTCTATGCTGCGTGATAAGCAGAGACTCTTTGCATATGAGTTCGAGGGCTACTGGAAGGACGTTGGAACTCTCGATTCTCTCTGGGAGGCTAATATGGACCTTCTCAGTCCAAGTGTACCTCTTGATCTCTATGATCCAAGCTGGAAGATATATTCATGAAATAACAATATGCCGCCGCAGTATGTTGGCGATAATGCAAATATAGAAAATTCAATGATCTCAGAAGGAAGCGAGATCGATGGAACAGTAGATTTCTCGATACTCTTCTCCGGAGTTACTATCGAAGAAGGTGCTACAGTAAACTATAGTATAATCATGCCGGGTACTGTTATCAAATCCGGTGCTGTAGTTGAGTACGCAATAGTAGGAAGCGACAGCGTTATCGAAAGCGGTGCAAAGATAGGCACAAGTCCTGAAAATATTGAAAACAGGGACGATTGGGGCATCGCTGTTGTCGGACACAATGTTACAATATCTGAAAATAAGGTCGTAGAGCCTAAGCAGATAATTGGCGAAAGTATCTGACAGGAGGAGTTATTAGTATGAGTGTAAATTATAATGTTTTAGGTCTTATTTTCGCAAGTATGCATGATTCTTATGTCAGCGAGCTTACAAAACAGCGTACAATGGGTTCGATACCTTTTGGCGGACGTTATCGCCTTATAGATTTCCCACTTTCAAATATGGTCAATTCAAGTGTTTCAGAGGTCGGAGTAATTACAAAGTCGAACTACGGTTCACTTCTTGACCACCTCGGTTCAGGCCGTGACTGGGATCTTTCACGTAAAAAAGGCGGACTTCATCTGCTCCCGCCATACAGTCAGACAGGAGGTATATACAAGGGCAGACTTGATGCTCTTAATAACGTTTGGAGCTTCGTTGAGCATTCAAACGCAAAGTACGTTATAATGGCAAACTGCGATGTTATAACTACTATCGATTTTAATCCTGTACTTAAACAGCACATGAGCTCCGGAGCTGATATCACATTGATATACAGCAAGGGTATCCATGACAGTGAAAAGAACAGCTGCTCGACTATACTTGAATTTGATGCTGATAACCGTCTGAAGGACGTTCTTGTCGATCCGCAGATAACAGGCGAGTGCAATATCTGGCTCGAAATGTTCATAATCAGCAAGGATTTCCTCAAAAAGATAGTTTTTGATGCAGCAAGCAGAAATCAGTCCAGCTTTACAAGGACTATCCTTCAGGGCAAAAAAGATGAGTACAATATCATGGGATATGAGCACAAGGAGTTCTTCACAAGAATAGACAGTGTTCAGAATTACTATCTTGCAAATCAGCTTCTTCTTGATACAGAAAAGAGAAACGCTCTCTTCAAGAAGAATATGCCTGTATACACTAAAATAGGAGATAATGGTCCTGTTAAATACGGACTTGAATCAAATATAAAGAATTCTCTTATCGCTGACGGCTGTATAGTTGAGGGAACAGTTGAGAATTCAATTCTGTTCAGAGGCGTAAGAGTTGGAAAAGGTACAGTGATTAAAAATGCTGTATTGCTGCAAGGAACAAAGGTAGGTAAGAATTGCAGTATCTCATCAGTAATAACAGATAAAAATGTTCAGATAAGTGATGAAAAAGTCCTGACAGGTTCAGAGACATATCCACTATATATAGGAAAAGACGGTAGAATTTGACGGTAGGTGATCCTGTATGAAAATTTTGTTTGCTTCCAGTGAAGCTGTACCCTTTGCAGCTTCAGGCGGACTTGCAGACGTGGTTGGATCGCTCCCTAAAGCCATAAAGGCTAAAGGACATGAATGCTGCGTTGTTATTCCGCTTTATAAGGCAATAAAGCCGGAGCTTAGCTCTGAGTTGGAGTTCGTGAAGAATATCACAGTAGACGTTTCATGGCGTAAACAGTACTGTGGTATCTTCAAAACTGAATATGACGGCATTACATACTATTTTATAGATAATGAGTACTACTTTTCAAGAGACGGTCTGTACGGCTTTTATGATGACTGCGAAAGATTCGTATTCTTCGACAGAGCTGTTCTTGAAATGCTGAAGTACATCGATTTTACTCCCGATATCATAAACTGCAATGACTGGCAGACTGCTCTTATACCTGTTTATTACAGCGTTTATTATAAGTATCAGCAGGGTTATGACGGGATAAAAACTGTGTTTACTATCCATAATATCGAGTATCAGGGCAAATACGGAAAAGAAGTTCTCAATGAACTTATGGGTATTCCTGCATATAATGCAAGTCTGCTCGATTATGACGGATACGTAAATATGCTTAAAGGTGCAATTGAAACTGCTGACAAGATAACGACTGTAAGTCCGAGCTACGCATGGGAGATTCTCGACCCGTGGTATGCTCATGGACTCGACCGCATACTTGTTACAAAGCAGTATAAATTGAAAGGTATACTGAACGGTATCGATACTCAGCGTTATGACCCTGAGCACGATCCGGAAATAGACGCACATTTCAGTGCAAAGAGTATTTCAGGCAAAGCTAAGTGTAAAAAAGCTATGCTTGAAGAGCTCGGACTTGCTCCGGGAGATGAACCGGTCATAGGTATCGTTACAAGATTCGTGAAGCATAAGGGTATCGACCTGATACGCTGTGTGTTTGAAGAAATGGTCAATATGGGAATAAAGTTTGCTGTTCTTGGAAGCGGTGAGAAGATCTATGAGGACTTTTTCCGTGAAATGGCAGCAAGATACCCTGACAGAGTATCCGTAACACTTGGCTTTATTCCGGAATTATCACACCGTATTTATGCCGGAGTTGATATGTTCCTGATGCCGTCTATGAGCGAGCCTTGCGGTCTGGCTCAGATGATAGCTATGAGATACGGAACTGCTCCGATAGTAAGAGAGACCGGCGGACTCCGTGATTCTGTACGTGATAACGGCGGTATCGACGGAAATGGATTCACGTTCAAAACTATCAATGCTAATGATATGCTTGATGCAGTCAAACGTGCGGTAAGTGATTATAACGATAAGAAAAAATGGAACGCTCTTGTAAAGAGAGCAATGTCATGCGACTTCAGCTGGGAAGCTTCTGCTGACCTGTATATTGAAGTATATGAAGAATTGTTAAATGATAAAATTTAGGAGAGTGCTGTTTGAATAATTACGGTAAACTGGAGATTGTAGGCTGACCGGGAGGTTTGCTGCGATCTGTAAACCTCCCGCTTGAAAAGCAATTGAAGTCAACAATTTTCAGGAGGTTAAACAATGAATAAAAATGATTACATAATTAGATTTGAAAAAAAGGAAGACTATAGAGATGTTGAAGATCTCGTAAGAGAAGCGTTCTGGAATGTATATCGTCCGGGGTGCAGTGAGCATTATGTGCTGCATATGCTTCGTGACGATCCGGCTTTCGTCAGAGAACTTGATTTTGTAATGGAAATGGACGGTCGGATCATCGGTCAGAATATGTTCATGAAAACCATTATCAATGCTGATGACGGTCGGGAAGTACCGGTACTTACAATGGGTCCAATAGGTATTTTGCCTGAGTTACAGCGAATGGGACTCGGAAAAATTTTGCTGGACTACTCTATAGAAGAAGCTGCAAAGCTTGATTTTGGAGCTGTTCTTTTCGAGGGTAATATAGATTTCTACGGTAAAAGCGGATTTGACTATGCCCGAAAGTTTGGTATAAGATATCACGATATGCCTGAGGATGCGGATCAGTCGTTCTTTCTTTGCAAGGAGCTGATACCTGACTATCTAAGTGATGTTACAGGTGTGTATCTTACTCCGGATGGTTACTACGTCGATGATGCTGACGTTGAGGAGTTCGATAAGAACTTCTCTCACAAAGAAAAACTAAAATTACCCGGTCAATTGTTTGAATAATAAACAGGGGAGCTGATATAATGCTCCCTTAGAGAAATGCGATACCGCATAATGCTGCGGTGTCGCATTTTTTATTTTGGCACTATTATATATTAGTTTTGTTAGGAAAATCTAATATTTTGTTATCGTATACAAACTTTCTATGATATGATTGACAAAAAATATCAGGAGTGCTATTATAATAATGTTTTAGAGTGCTAACCTATGTGATTGCACTTTCAATTATAATAGGTGGAAGGGTGAGAAAATGATGCCGCTCAGTATGGCTGAACAGGAAAAGGAACTTGTTATTCGTAAGATAGGCGGAAATCCAGAGGTGAAAAAGCATCTGGAGGATCTTGGGTTTCACGTTGGCGGCTGTATAAGTCTGGTTTCACGACTTGGTGACAATGTGATCGTAAAGGTCAAGGAGTCGAGAGTAGCGATCAGCGAAGAACTTGCAAGAAAAATTATGATTTGAGGTGGAGTAAAATGAAAACTTTGAGAGAAACAGCTATCGGCAAAACAGTAAAGATAGTCAAGGTACATGGTGAGGGAGCAGTCAGACGCAGAATAATGGATATGGGCATCACAAAGGGAACTGATGTGACCGTTCGCAAGGTCGCACCGCTTGGAGATCCGATAGAAGTAACTGTTCGTGGATATGAGTTATCTATCCGCAAGGCTGACGCAGAAATGCTTGAAGTCAGCGAATAAGAGGAGAATTCCTCTTTTTTATTATCATTAAGTTAGCTTAATCTATCAAATATCAGGAAGGAAGAATATATAATGGATATACGTATTGCCCTTGCGGGAAACCCGAACTGCGGCAAAACAACCCTCTTCAATGCTCTGACAGGCTCAAATCAGTTTGTCGGAAACTGGCCGGGTGTTACAGTTGAGAAAAAGGAAGGTAAACTGAAAAAGCACAGCGATGTTACTATCACTGACCTGCCGGGAATTTATTCACTTTCTCCATATACTCTGGAGGAAGTAGTTGCAAGAAATTATCTCATAGGTGAGCGTCCGGATGCTATCCTCAACATCATTGACGGTACGAACCTTGAACGTAACCTCTACCTTACAACACAGCTGACTGAACTTGGTATTCCGGTCGTAATAGCTGTAAATATGATGGACGTCGTTAAAAAGAACGGCGACAAGATAAATATTGAAGGACTTTCAAAACAGCTTGGATGTAAAGTTGTTGAGATATCAGCTCTTAAAGGTACCGGAGTTCAGGAAGCTGCTGAAGCTGCTATAAATGCCGCTAAGAGCGACAAGACAGTTCCGATGCATACTTTCTCAGGACCTGTTGAACACGCACTTGCTCACATTGAAGAAGCAATAGTTCACGATATGCCTGAGGAGCAGCAGCGTTGGTACGCATTAAAAGTTTTTGAGCGTGACGATAAGGTCATGGAGAAACTTAATATCTCTGAGAATGTCAAAAAGCATATCGAGGAAGATATAGCTGCTGCTGAAAAGGAGCTTGACGATGATGCAGAGAGTATCATAACAAACGAGCGTTATATCTACATAGCTGACGTTATTAAGTCCTGTTATAAAAAGAAGAGTGCAGGTAAACTGAATACATCAGATAAGATAGACAGAGTTGTAACGAACCGTTTCCTCGGACTTCCTATTTTCGCACTGATAATGATAATCGTTTATTATGTGTCTATAACCACTCTCGGAGGAACTCTCACCGACTGGACAAATGATAATCTTTTTGGTGACGGTTTCATAGTTTCATCCTCAGGGAAAAAAGATTATGAGGACGATACAAAAGAATGGGCAGATAAATATATCTTTACTGATGAAGTAGGAGAAGTTATCGATGCAGCTTGTGAAGATGAAGACATTCACGGTGCAGAAGATATAAAAGATGCTTTCGAGTCAGGCGAATTTGCAGACTTTGAGGAGCAGTACGGATTCTACAGAGATGAATTCTACAAAAAAGCTGAATATGCTGAGGACGATGAGGATGAGGAAACTCCTCTTAATCCTGAAGCTGTATACGATATAGACGCTGCTATTGGCGAAGGTCTCGATGAAGAGGGCGAATTCACAGCACCGGATATGGCTGATTACAAGGGATTCGTAAACAGTATTCCGGGTTATGCTGAGGAAGGTCTTGACAAGATAGGCTGTGCTGATTGGCTCAAGAGCCTCATAGTTGACGGTGTTATCGGCGGTGTGGGAGCTGTTCTTGGATTCGTTCCACAGATGCTCGTACTCTTTATCTTCCTTGCATTCCTTGAAGCTTGCGGTTATATGGCAAGAGTTGCATTCATCATGGACCGTATCTTCCGCAGATTTGGTCTTTCAGGTAAGTCCTTCATTCCGATTCTTATCGGTACAGGTTGTGGTGTTCCTGGTATCATGGCTTCACGTACTATCGAAAATGAGCGTGACAGACGTATGACTATCATGACTACTACTTTCATCCCATGCGGAGCTAAACTCCCTATCATTTCTATGATCGCAGTTGCACTTTTCGGAGGTGCATGGTGGGTAGGTCCAAGTGCATACTTCCTCGGCATGGCAGCAATAGTAATCTCTGGTATCATGCTTAAAAAGACAAAAATGTTCGCAGGTGATCCTGCACCATTCGTAATGGAGCTTCCAGCATATCATATGCCAACTGTAAGCAACGTACTTCGTTCAATGTGGGAGCGTGGCTGGTCATTCATTAAGAAAGCCGGTACTATAATCCTTCTTTCATCCATTGTAATCTGGATAACTTCAACACTTGGCTGGTCAGACGGTTCATTTGGCTGGTATGCTGATCTTGAACTTGAAGATTCTATTCTCGGTCACTTTGGCGATGCTATCAAGTGGTTATTTGCACCTCTTGGATTTGACGATGCTGCTGCAACAGTTGCAACAGTTATGGGTCTTGTTGCTAAGGAAGAGGTTGTCGGAGTATTCGGAGTTCTCGACTTTGAAGGCTTAACAAAGCTTGCAGGTTACTCATTCCTTGCATTCAATCTGCTTTGTGCACCTTGCTTTGCTGCTATCGGTGCTATCAGACGTGAGATGAACAATCCTAAGTGGACATTATTCGCTATCGGATATCAGTGCGGATTTGCATATGCTGTATCACTTATAATCTATCAGCTCGGTTGTATGTTCACAGGAAATGTACACATTGTTGGTCTTATCTTTGCAATTGCAATAATCGCACTTATTGTTTATCTCCTTGTAAGACCTTATAAGGAAGCTACAAAGCTTGATAAAAATGTTAAAGTAAGCAAATCTCGTTCCTAAACAGGAGGAATTATTATGGGCACTTTCTTGGTACTTTTAGTTTTACTGCTTACAGTGGGACTTGTAATTCATACTATGATAAAAGATAAACGCTCTGGAAAGGGCGGATGCTCGCACGGTTGTCAGAACTGTGCTATGCACGGAAAATGCCATAAATAATCTAAGAAGCAGAATTTACAACGTAATTTTATGGAGACAGAGCATAAGTAAGAGCCTTAACCATGAGGCTCTTACTTAGATCATATAGTTAGCTATATCTAACTATATAAAATACATATAACAGTCGCCGGAATCTGACGTTCGGCATTAAACATGATCGCTGCAGGAATATCCTGTTCGATAGATCAAATAATAGTCTTATATAAAGACTAAAATAGGAGGAATACTCATGAAAACAGCAGTAATTTTTTGGAGCGGCACAGGCAATACTGAGGCTATGGCAAAAGCAGTAGCTGAAGGTGCAAATGCAGAGCTTTTTGAGGTATCAGACTTCAGCGGCAACGCTGCCGACTATGACGCATTCGCTTTTGGCTGCCCTGCAATGGGTGCAGAGGTGCTTGAAGAAGATACATTCGAGCCATTTTTCACAGGTATCGAAGGTTCACTCAGCGGAAAGAAAGTTCTTCTTTTCGGTTCATATGGCTGGGGAGACGGCGAGTGGATGAGAAACTGGTATGACCGTACAAAGGCAGCCGGTGCAGACCTTATAGGTGACGAAGGATTTATCGTTAACGAAGCTCCTTCAGACGATGACCTTGCAAAACTCAAAGAGCTTGCTGCACAGCTTGCATAAGGAGGCTTACATGAAGAAAATCACATCTATCATCAGTGCGGCAGCTTGCATGACTGCACTTGCAGCAGCTTCTTTACCAGCAAATGCTGCGAGCAGTGAAAAAGTTTACGGCACTATGAATATCCCTTATGCAGACTTTTATTCAGCTGAAATAGGCAATGCTTATGAAGTTGATGCAGTATCATCCGCTACAAAGAGCAAATGGGCAATGAATGAACCCGGCAAGCTTGTAGCAGGAACATATAACGACGGAAACGGTACAATCCTCGGCGTTACGTTCCCTGTTGAAGTAAATGCAAGCGATGTTGATAAGCTTGCAAAATATGACTTCAAGGTACTCGATGAAAAGCCTGCTGCATATAAGAGAGTTTCACTTTCCGGTGATGCACTTAGTGTATCAAAGCTTGTCGATTCAAACGGCGAACAGAACGTTGACGGCTCTGCGACTGTTTCAACATCAACAAGATACGGTGACTATCAGCTTAATGTAAAGGGATTTCCTGAGGGAGCTGACCTCTATGGTGTTATAGTCAATACTAAGGAGGGCGATAAATATGCACTCCGTCACCTTGAAAATATCTGGAGAAATGGTCAGATATCATGGTCAACTGGTATTACTACAAAAGAAGGTCACGGAAACGAACTGAGATTTGAGGATTATGCAAGCTCAATGGGCAAAACTGCTACATCAGTTACTTTCATAACCCTTGACGGATACACAAATGTAAATATCGGCGATCAGTATCTCCCTGTAAAGTTCAAGGGCGAGATAAAAGCTGAGGACGGCACTGCCGGTACAGGCAAAACTTCACTTACATTTACCGGTTTCCCTGATGACTACAGAAAGAATATCACAGTTGGTGAAGAATTTAAAGCAAGTGAAACTGAAATAAGCTACACAAATGCTAAACCGGGCAAATATACTGTTACAGTAAACGATGCTACAGGCAAGTATGCTCCGCTTTCAGCTGCATTTATACTTTCATCAGAAGATATTCCTGTTAAATATGAGGACGGTAAGCTTGTAAAGGCTGACGGCTTCTCAGATGAAGATGCAGCTAACTTCATCAAAAACATCGCATCACTTACAGTTAATGAAACAACTTATAGTGCTTCCGGAAGAGGCTCTGTTAAGATAGTCGGTGAGGACGGAACTATCGACTTTGCTGCAAAGTCCGGCGAAAATGATGTATTCGACGGAAGCGGCAATTACACAATTTCAGTAACTGCTACAGGTTATACATCTCCTTATAATTTTGAGATAAAGCCTGAAGAACCTGTTGTAACAACAACTAACACATCTTCAGCAGAAGTTACTTCAACTACTACGGTGACAACAGATTCAAAATCTACATCAGCAGCAAGTAAGACAAAAAAATCTGCTGGCAATAAGGCTGAATCAAATAACGTTGACAGCCCTAAGACCGGAGTAACTGGTGCAGCAGTTCCGGCAGCAATTTTAGCTCTTGCAGGTGCAGCAGCATTTGTAATGAGAAGAAAGAACGATTAAATTTTCCTTTCATAATAAATAATGACCTCTGTGGCATAGTGCTGCGGAGGTCAAATACTGCGAAGAGGTATATTTTATGTTATTTTTAATTTCACTTGTAATAGCGGTGATCGTTGCTTTTTGTCTGGATAAACCGCTGAAAAAACACCCTGTGTTATTCTATGCATCAGCTGCTGTACTGACAGTCGTAACTATCATAATAGAACAGTCAAATGTAACTATATCAAACAGCTTTGTTAAAGACTATGTCCTCGGAGTATTCACAAGAGGTGCTTTGGGAGTCGCTTTCTGGGCAGTCGTTATGTGGGCAGGAGCTCTGCCTAACGGCACATTTGCTATTAAAAAGATCATGCCGATACGTGGTGAGCTTTCCATAACTGCTGCTATACTCACGCTCTCTCACGTAGTTACATATGGTATACAGTATATCTCCGACATTATCCGTGACAGAATAGGTTCAGGCGAAGCTTTTCGCAGCTTTGTTATAACAAGTGCAGTATGTCTTGTAATGGTAATCATAATGATACCGCTGACTATTATGTCATTCAAGACGATACGTAAAAAGATGAATCCTAAAACGTGGAAGAAGATACAGCGTACAGCTTATATTTTCTATGGATTTATTTTTGTTCATGTAATGGTTCTTTTCATTCCGAAGGCTCAGAAGGGGAAGGACGGATATTTTCTTAGTGTTATAGTTTACAGTGCTGTATTTATCGGTTATGCAGTTATGCGTATCCGCAAGGCATATATTTCTAAAAAGAAGCCGGAAGCTAAAACAGTTCCTAATGTTGTATGTGCCTGTGCGATGATAGTGCCTTTGTGTATAATTGGATTTGTTTCCCGCAATACCGGAAATAAAGAGACAATTCAAGCTACAAAGGAAAATCCGGCAACATTTGTATTTGAAGCACCAACAGATAATGCTGCTTCTTCTAATGCCGGAACTGTTTCTGTTACAACTACTATAACGAATACTGCTCTGACAACAACAACATCTTTAACCTCAACTTCAGGTACTGCGACCGGTTCGACCGGAACAGATTTAACTACTTCAACTCAGACTACTGACACAAAAAATACAACTGAGACAGAAGAAGCAGTAAATGAAGAAACTCAGGAAGAGAATGTTCCTGAAGAAAACGAAACTCCGGCAGAAAATCAGCAGGAAAAAACTCCTGAACCGCCTAAGGAAAATACACAGGAAACTCCTCCTGCCGAAGAACAGCCTTCATACCGCTTTAAAAACGGAACTTTTGAAGGAACAGGCGATGGTTATGCAGGTTCAGTCCATGTTTCGATAACTATTGAAAACGACTTTATTACAGGTTTCTCCGCATACGCTGATGACGACGATCCCGACTATTTCAGCGATGCTATGCAGCACGTTATACCGCAGATACAGAAGAGCATAAGTGCTGACGGTGTTGATGCTTGTTCAGGTGCTACATATAGCTCTAACGGTATCATAGAAGCTGCAAGGGATGCTTTGGAGAAGGCTAAAAACTAATTTTGTTAGGGCAACACCGTACAAAGCCGTCAGGCGAGCTTTGTGCGGTATTGCTTTAGGTATTGCGTGAGGTTATATAAACACAATGCATCAGAACAAGTAATTCACAAATATTTGTTGCTGTATAGCAACATTTGAACGTTATATAAAAAAGCATGATATAATTATAGTTAGAATATACTAACTATAATTATATCATATAGACGGGAGTAATATCATGGAACTTAAATTAGGTGATGTACAGACAACAGCTCTTATTCCTCTTGCAGTAAAAGCAAATGAAACTCTGCGAAAGAATCCACGCATAAAGGATAAAAAGGCTGTAGAGATCATCAGAACGCTTAAAATCGATACTAAACCTTACGACAAGTTTATGTCGCACGAGGGAGTTGTTGCACGAACTATCATGCTTGATCGCCAGTTAAAGGGGATCATTAATAACGCACCTGATACAGTTATCGTAAACGTGGGTGCAGGATTTGACGACCGCTTTTCAAGAGTCGATAACGGCAGGATAATCTGGTTTGATCTTGATCTTCCGGACACTATCGCTGCGAGAAAAAAAGCTTTTTCAGAGCGTAAACGTGTTACAATGCTCGCAGGAAGTGCGTTGGAGGACGATTGGTGCGGACCAGTGCAAGAAGCACTTGCAGACAGAAAATCAAAACCTGTTTTCATAGCAGAAGGCTTGTTTATGTACCTGACACTTGAACAGATACGTACTTTTTTAGAAATACTGAAAAATAATTTTCCGGATGGCGGAATTCTTATTGCTGAACAAAATTGTAAGTTGATGCAGAAGAGTGAAAAGCATCACGATACTGTTAAAAATACAAATGCACATTTTAAATCCGGTACTGATTCAGCACAGGAAATAGCTGATTTAGCAGACGGAATCGAGCTTGTTGAAGAACACAGTTTTAATGAAGAAATGAAAAAATACAGTATACGTGCTAAACTTTTTGCCCTTCTTCTGCCAAAAGTAAATGACCGCTGGGCAACATTTAAGTGGTAAAACTATACACATACATCATTAAATGAGAAATAAACTTTTTAGTAATGGGATTTGATAGTTAATTAAATGAATACGCAGTTACTATGTGGATTATTTATTCCGTTTTTGGGAACAGCAGCAGGTTCGGGGTGCGTTTTCTTCATGAAGCAAAAACTCGGCAGAGGCATTCAAAGAGCTCTGACGGGTTTTGCGGCTGGAGTTATGACAGCTGCCTCGATATGGAGTCTTATCATTCCAGCGATGGATATGTCGGAAGATATGGGAAAATTCTCGTTTTTGCCTGCCGCTGTTGGATTTTGGTGTGGGGTACTGTTCCTGCTGATGCTTGACAGTCTGATACCGCATCTTCATATGAATTCGGATAAGGCGGAGGGATTGCCTTCAAAACTTGCACGAACGACTATGATGATACTTGCGGTCACACTTCACAATATTCCGGAGGGAATGGCTGTAGGTATAGTTTATGCCGGAGTCCTGACAGATTCGGCAGATATGACATCTGGCGGTGCGTTGGCACTTGCTCTGGGTATTGCAATACAGAATTTTCCGGAGGGAGCTATTATTTCGATGCCGCTCCACGCTGAGGGAAAGAGCAAGTGGAAGTCGTTTGTGGACGGAGTTCTCTCTGGAGCTGTAGAACCTATTGGGGCATTGCTTACGATATTATTTGCAAGTCATCTTCTGATGATAATGCCATATCTGCTCAGCTTTGCTGCCGGAGCGATGATATACGTTGTCGTGGAAGAACTTATACCGGAAATGTCGGAAGGAGAACACTCCAATGTAGGAGTGGTGCTCTTTTCGGTCGGTTTTACCATGATGATGACTTTAGATACCATGCTTGGATAAAAAAACTCGCCTGTATTGAGTTACAGGCGAGTTTTTTTATGAGGTGGTCTATTTATGGTTAGTAGATTACTTCTTTACGTTGAATGCACCCATTCCAGGATAGCAAGCTGAAGCACCAAGCTGCTCTTCGATGCGGAGAAGCTGATTGTACTTTGCAACACGCTCTGAACGTGAAGGGGCACCGGTCTTTATCTGGCAGGTGTTGAGTGCAACTGCGAGGTCTGCAATAGTAGTATCAGCAGTTTCACCTGAGCGGTGTGAAGAAATTGCTGTATATCCAGCCTTATGAGCCATTTTGATAGCTTCAAGGGTTTCTGATACAGAACCTATCTGGTTAAGCTTGATGAGTATAGAGTTTCCTGCACCAAGGGAGATACCCTTTGAAAGACGCTCTGTATTAGTAACAAAGAGGTCATCACCAACGAGCTGTACCTTATGACCGATCTTAGCAGTCATCTTCTGCCAGCCTTCCCAGTCTTCTTCGTCAAGACCGTCTTCGATAGAGATTATCGGGTACTTGTCAACGAGAGCTTCCCAGTGAGCGATGAGCTCATCTGATGTGAATTCCTTACCGGACTTAGGCTGCTTGTAGAAGCCCTTGCCTTTTTCACTCTTCCACTCTGAAGATGCAGCATCCATAGCGATCATAAAGTCCTTACCCGGCTCAAATCCGGCAGCCTTTACAGCTTCGAGTATCTTCTCGATAGCTTCCTCATCGCTTGTAAGTTTATTTGGAGCAAAACCGCCTTCGTCACCGACAGCAGTTACGTCGCCCATATCCTTGATAAGCTTCTTGAGTGTGTGGAATACTTCTGCACACCAGCGGAGAGCTTCACTGAATGAAGGAGCACCAACAGGCATTATCATGAATTCCTGAGTATCAACAGCACTGTCAGCGTGAGCACCGCCGTTGAGAATGTTCATCATTGGAACAGGGAGCTTTGTGCCCTGAATGCCGCCGAGGAATCTGTAAAGCGGAATATCGAGAGAAGTTGCAGCAGCTCTTGCACAAGCGATAGATACTGCGAGGATAGCATTTGCACCGAGCTTTGACTTA
This sequence comes from Ruminococcus sp., assembly GCA_017543335.1. Lineage (GTDB taxonomy): Bacteria > Bacillota > Clostridia > Oscillospirales > Ruminococcaceae > Ruminococcus. The sequence goes on along the minus strand of JAFYGE010000045.1, from coordinate 3,446 downwards.
TCCTTTGTGCCGTCAGCCTTTATCATAGCAGCGTCAACAGCGTAGATATCGGAAGCGTCCATACCGGTGATAGTTTCTGCGATTATTGTGTTGATATTCTCAACAGCCTTTGTTACGCCTTTTCCGAGGTAACGCTCGCCGCCGTCACGGAGCTCAAGAGCTTCAAATTCACCGGTAGAAGCACCGCTTGGAGCAGTACCTCTTGCAACTGTACCGTCAGCAAGAGTGATCTCAGCTTCAACAGTAGGATTTCCACGGGAGTCAAGGATCTCTCTTCCAACAACTTTTTCAATTTCTAAATAGTCCATAGTATTCTCCTGTATATTTATTTAATGTGAACATTCACATTATTGACATAAGCAGACTCGTGTATGCAGGATATCGCACTTATCCATAACCGAAAGGAGCCTGCTTTTATAATGATTTAGTTAGAATTACCTAACATTTATATTATATCATCTTATAGTTTTATTGTCAATTCAAATCAAAATCGTTTGTATATGCTAACAAAATTATAATATTGTCAAACAAATTTAATGTTGAAACTAACGAACTGCGGAATTGCTGTCGATCATAAGGTACAATGCTGAAGTTCACAAAAAAATCTCCGGGGGAAGTTCCCTCGGAGATCGTAAAAAGCATAATGGTTAATATTTTATTGCCAGAAAATTATAAGGTCTTCTGCGTAGTGAATGAGGTTCGGACAGTGCTTTAAGAGAAGACCGTCCTTGACGCTCAGCATGATAAACCAGCTCATAACAAATGCACCTGCGAATGAAGCAATTGCAAGGATGTAACGCTGAGGGTGTTTTTCAGCATTACCTGTTCCACGGAAGATACAGATAAATGCTCCCATTAGTATGAGAGGAGTTATGTCAACAACATAACGCTGATTAACTCCGCCCATGCAGAAGTCCATCCAGCCGATTATCAAAGCCAGAGCGAAGCACATTATAATAAATGCGTTACGCTGGAGCTTTGTGGTTGAACAGGTGAAATGCTTACCGTGACGCTGAATTGCTGACGGAATCAGTAAAGTACCGAACAGAAGTGCAGGAATAGTCATAAGTCCGACCGTATCAGCGACATAAGTATATTTTGAGTAGTTGAAAAGTCCGGAATAGTTTGGCTCGATGAACGGGAAAACTCCCTTTGGACGTGGGACAAGGAAGAAATAGTGATACAGCATTGGAGGGAGTCCGCCGAGATAAAGCACATTAGCGTTAACGTTGCTTACTGTGAGCTGATATGTTGCACCGAAGTCAAATGGCGAACCGAAACGAGCGTTATTGTACCACATTATTGCTATACCGCCGGCAATAAGCGGAACAAAGAATACAGCAGCCTGAGCTATACGGTATGAAAGCTTTACCTTCTTATCCATGAGTATTCCGAGGAAGAATGGGATGAGTACAGCAGATGAAAGTGCGACGCTTGGTCTTGCACCTACAGCAGCAGCAAGTGAAGCACCGCAGATGAACAGCATGATGAAGCGAACTGCTTTATTTTTCTGTGAGCAAGCTCCAAGCCCCATCCATAGTCCGAAGAACAGGTAAGCCAGACCGCAGGCTAATTGTAATGTATAGGTATCGGAGAAGTTCATGCAGAAGTAGAATCCGGCACAGCTTGCAGCAGCAGGAAGTGAAAGAAGCAAAAGCAGCAGATTAGTTCTCGGAGCAAGCAACTTTACAGCAGCAAGCAATGTCTGACACATAAAGAATATGCCTAATATACCGAAGAATCCAGTTACCATAGGACGATCAGGGAGTTTGCCGGTAAGTACATAGTAAGGGATATGGAAAGTGATGACCGGAGTAACTCCGAAATAGCTGTAGTAGTGACCGTCTTTGTAAGCGAGGTCCCAGAAATATGAGACATTTTGGTTGTCACGTTCTGTACGGCTATAAGGATCATCCATATTCAAAAGGCTTTGATCCGGTTCTATTTCAAGGTAAGTCTGATCTCTTTGGAAAGCATCGAAGGTAGCAGCGTAAGGGTCGCCTATAGGAGGATTTTCCTTGCTGTACTCAAAACCTCTGCTCTGAGGACAGAATGTAATGGCGAGGAACAGAGTGCAGGCGAGTGTGAATATCTTGATTATGGTCTGATTTGTATTATTTTTAGCGAGTGATTTGCTTCTGGAAATAGCTGTAATAATTATAATTGCAGATATAAAGAGAACAAAGAATGTAATTGCTCTTGAACCAAATGAATTACTGAAGAAAGAGTGCTGGAACTTATTGAAAACGCCCTTAATATCTTTGTCACCGTCTGTGAGGTAAGGAGCAGTGAACATTACTGCGGAGAACGTACAAAGAAGTACCATAGCTTCAACCAAGACCATATGAAGCGGTTTTGAAGTCTGGTATGTGACTTTGTAGAGCTTGAACGTTAGTATTGCCTGTATCAATATAACTATAGAGAGTACTATCATAAATCTCAGGAGAGAGAAGCTGAAAGGTATCGCACTAAAAGCTTTTACAGAGAATACAGTAACGGGATTATTTACGTCAGAAAAGCCGATTTTCAGGGACTTTATCTCACCATACGGGATAAATGAAAGGCTTATCGGATTACCGGTAGCAGAGTCATATACCTGCATAGCGGTATCGTAATCGGTAGTTACATTATCGTCTTTTACGCCGAGTGAAACACAAACAGGTGATGATGCGTCATTTCGCTCCTGTTCGATGTCGATGACTAAAGCTCTGCAATAGTCCGGTACATTATCGATAAAGATATCAGAATTTGAGGATATACCTATAGTATCATCGTTGTAAACTGCACTTCCGCTTGTCGGCAGCAGACTAAGATCAAGGGTCTCACTTTTTCTCTTAGTGTCGAAGCTTTTAAAATTGAAAATAATTATTTCCACACTCATAACAGCAAATGCTGCAACAGCAGCTCTTTTCAGGAAAGATGCAAGTTGTTTTTTCGAGGTGAATTCCTTGATAAGAAAGGCAGCAAACGGAAGAACGCTTGTAATAGTTATTGCTACAGGCGAGATCATATTGCCGTCGTTTGACATAAAGAACTGTGAAAGTGCGTTAAGCAAAAGGAGTACGCACCATTCCAGAATGAATAATTTAAAAAGTTTCTGAAGTTTCTGCTTCTTAATTTTTTCATCTGTTTTCATTTTAGTCATTATGGTATTTGCTGAAAGAAAACTGAGAATGAAAAGCAATAAGGGGATTATCGCTGTAACTGCAATGCTCATAAATATAGACCTCCATTTTTATTACTTTATAATAGTATACCATTTTACCTGTAATGTCAAGAAGATTTGTAAAAAATACGATAAAATCAGAGTGTCGAAAAACTATAAAATAAAAGGATAACCATAATAATGGGATTCCAAAGGGATTATTATCCCTTTGGTCAGGTCAAGGGCTGACAGCCCTTGTGGGGTGTGGGGCAAAGCCCCGCATATAGCTGTAAAACGCTCC
>JAFYGE010000044.1 GCA_017543335.1 Ruminococcus sp. | reverse complement strand
TCCTCTGTCTAAGGTGATCACAATGCTTGAGGAAGGAAAGGGAGTACAGTTTGATCCGAAATGCGTTGAAGTATTCATCGAATCAATGCCTGAAGTCAGAAAAGTATTGATGCAGTTCAATCCGGATTATGAAGAGTAATTGTTTTCTGATGGGAACAAAAAAAACTTGACGGAGCGATAAACAAGTTGTATATTAATTATGGTTAGACAAGGCTAACTGAAAAAAGAGTGCCGTCGTTAATTTGGCACTTTTTTTACAAATAATGGTTAGAAATAACTAACTCTAAAATGACATAATAAAGCAATCCGGATGTAATTAATTCGAGAAGCTTAAGTATATTCTAATGCTTATAACGGATGAGTAAATTATATTGAACCATATAATCTTCCTTGTTTATTTATATGTAGCTTAAAACGTTTTTACTCATCCGTTATTTATAAATTTATATTTCTTGAAAGGAGAAATGAATATGTTTCTTGAGATTGAAAAAGTAGTCGGCAGAGAGATCCTTGATTCAAGAGGAAATCCGACGGTAGAAGCAGAGGTTTACCTTATTGACGGAACAGTTGGAAGAGGAACTGCCCCGAGCGGTGCTTCAACAGGAGAGTTTGAGGCGCTTGAGCTTCGTGACGGTGATAAGAGCCGTTATCTTGGAAAGGGTGTTCAGAAGGCTGTTGAAAATATAAATACAACAATTAACAATGTTCTTGTCGGACTTGACGCATCTGATACATAAGCAGTAGATGCTGCAATGATCAAGGCTGACGGTACAAAGGATAAATCAAATCTTGGAGCAAATGCAATCCTGGCTGTTTCTATTGCAGCAGCCCGCGCAGCTTCCATTGCTCTGGATATTCCGCTTTACAGATTCCTCGGCGGAGTACAGGGCACTAAGCTTCCTGTTCCTATGATGAACATACTCAACGGTGGCGCACATGCTGACAGTGCTGTTGATACACAGGAATTTATGATCATGCCTGTTGGGGCGCCTTCATTTAAGGAAGCTCTCAGATGGTGTGCAGAAGTATTCCATAAGCTCAGAAGTCTGATCAAGGAAATGGGGGACGTTACGGCAGTCGGTGATGAAGGCGGATTCGCACCTAACCAGCTGAAGAGTGACGAGGAGGCCATCGAGAAGATCCTTGAGGCAATTAAGGCAGCGGGCTTTGAACCGGGCAAGGACTTTATGATCGCTATGGATGCTGCTTCTTCAGAATGGAAGAGCGAGAAGGGCAAAGGCTTCTACAAGCAGCCTAAGTCAGGTAAGGAATTTACTTCAGATGAGCTTATAGCTCACTGGGAGGCTATTGTTGACAAGTATCCTATCATTTCTATCGAGGATGGTCTCGATGAGGAGGATTGGGAAGGCTGGCAGAAAATGACTGAAAGGATTGGTAACAAGGTTCAGCTTGTTGGCGATGATCTTTTCGTTACAAATACAGAGAGATTAGCTAAGGGTATTAAACTTGGCGCTGCTAATTCAATACTTATCAAGCTTAATCAGATCGGATCTGTTTCAGAAACACTTGAGGCTATCAAGATGGCTCACAAGGCTGGCTACACAGCAATATCTTCACATCGATCAGGTGAGACAGCAGACACAACAATAGCAGATCTTGCAGTTGCTCTTAATACCTGCCAGATCAAGACCGGTGCACCAAGCCGTTCTGAACGTGTGGCTAAATATAATCAGCTTCTCAGAATTGAAGAGGAATTAGGTGCATCAGCAGTATATCCTCAGATGGATGCATTTAACGTAAAGAAATAGAACATAATTTATGGGCAGATAACTGACTGCTCTGAACAGTAAAATGAAAGGCGTACCGGCAAGCTTGCTTGCATGGGTACGCCTTTTTTATGTATAAGTGCTTTTCGGGGAGAATTCAAAAAAATACTAGAGAAATAAATCTAATTACTGCTGTATTTTCCAGCTTTGTTCTCTGATAAGATTAGCGTAAAGTAGTTTTTTGGTGATTCTGAAAGAAGTACAAAATGTTCAGAAAAAAAGCTAAATGTATTTCTGTCATGGTTCTCTGCGCAGCATTTCTTCTTGCCGGCTGTGGTAAGAATGAAGACTCTGGCTTCCACCGAGGCGCCTCTGGTCCAAAGTGAGATATGCGAGCTTGCCTTTTCGGCAGATTCCGGAGTATATCCGGAAGAATTTGACCTCGGCATTCAAGGGAAAGACGCAGCTGCGGCATACGCAAATATCGAAAATGAATGGGGCGGCGGCTACAATGCCCTGAAAGGTAAGTAGAAGAAAAAACCAGGGAAAGCGTTCTTGGCAGGCTTGCAGAGTTAAAGAAAGAAACGAAGGAGCATCCAAGGACCCCGGTTGTACCAAAAAAACACAGGGAAACAGAGTTGGAATAACCTTTCCCTTGATTGACAGTGACGGGGGCGTGACACGCTCCCGTTATATGTCGATTAAGCAGGAATTATGTAAAATTATATGGACAAACACGGAATGAAATATGTGGACATATTGCTGTGTCCATGATATAATCACAGAGTATATGAGAGGAGGCTTTAGATGGTTATTGGATCTGAAAGTGAAACCGTTGAGTTTAAGCTTACTACCGGAGAAAAGAATGAGGCTGTAGAAGCTATCGCAGCCATTTTGAATAAACATTGCCGAGGCACAGTGTATTTTGGCGTTGATGATTCCGGATTTGTTAGAGGACAACAGATTAGTGATTCTACCAAAAAAGATATATCAAGAATAATTAGCGACGCCATTGAACCGAGAATTGCGCCGACTATAGAGGTGCTCACTATAGAACAGCG
>JAFYGE010000043.1 GCA_017543335.1 Ruminococcus sp. | reverse complement strand
CTGTCAGCCCTTGACCTGACCAAAGGGATAATAGGCTAACCGCCACGTCCCCTTTGTCACTTCGTGACATCTCCCCACACAGTGGGGAGTCACTCTTTGGAATCCCATTATTATGGTTAGCCTTTTATTTTATAGTTTTTCGACACTATGAAAGGCGGAAAACATCTGCCTTTAAATATAATATACCACTATCTCCGGAGGGTCAAAAAGTCTTAGCTTTCCGAGTCCTGCGGAAACGAACAGTTTCATTTTACCTATGGTATAAATTCCCTTTGAGTACTTCGGGAAAAACTTTCTCTCCGGAGACAATATGCCTTTTCCAAATAATCTTACAGCTCCGCCGTGAACATGACCGCTGAACGTTTTTTCAGCTCCCCATTCGGCGTATACACTTCCGAAAAGAGGATTGTGTGCAAGAAGTATTACATCTTCACCCTCCTGACACTTCCCCATAAGCGATTCAAGCTCAGCTTTATCGAGCTTATCAAGGTCACGGTAACTGTCATTTTTCTTATATGTCGAATACTTCTCTGATAGTCCGTATATCACTATTTTTCTGCCATTTTTAGTAAATACAGAACTTTCATTTTGCAGAAGTATAACATCCGTATTCCTCAGCATACAGCCTAATTCAAGATATTTTCTCCTTGGAAGACTCTTCTCATGATTGCCGTATATCATATAGACCGGAGCTACTCTGCAAAGCTTTTCTACAAGCTTTTTAGCTTTCATAAGGTCAGTTTCATCCCTTGAAACAAGGTCGCCGGTAATGAATATCACATCCGGTCTTTCGTCAGCTACCTTCCCTATAAGGCGGCTGTTGTTCTTTCCGAAACTCCTTTTATGGAGGTCAGATATCTGCACGGCTTTTATATCTCCGCCGAGCTCTTCACGCCTGACAGACAGTGCACATATATTTTCATAAGCAGCATAAGCGGCTCCGGCAAAAAATACATTTCGTATTATCTTATTCAATGTTTTTCCTCTTATGTTCTGATGCTTTCAATATTGGAACGTCTATTGCTGAAAAAATCAGCAGATAAACAGACGTGATCGTAATTCTTCCTGCGTATGTGGCAATAACTTCTTTTGCTGATCCGGTATAACCTGCATCCGGATCAAATGGACTTATATCGGGATAATTCAGGTACATTACCGCCGAAAGTCCGATGCTCAGCACAAGCGGCACTGTAACCGCAAATACAAAGAAGAAAAGCCGTGAGAAATTCCCGTTTTTACCGGAATCAAGCTGCACAAAATGGTACATCAGACAGAGTATCAGCGGTGTTATATAATTATATCCGAAACTGTACCCTGCCTTCTCATAGACATACCATATGAACCACTGCATAAACAAGCTTAGCACCGTTATCATCAATGCTGAAAACGGACTTGCTTTATAGTTCAGACTGCGGCTTTTCGAGTCATCACTCTTCATCACCGTCATCTGGTTCTTCATCGATTATTACTTCGTTCTTTTCTTCAAGTGCAGCTTCTGCTTCTGCCTGTGCAGCCTGTTCTTCAGTGAGCTGCTCTACCTTTTCGGTCTCTGCACTTTCGTCATGTTCAGCACGGGTGAACGCAACGACCTGAGCTCCCTCGTTCACTCTCATTACTCTTACACCCTTTGCGATACGTCCCATAATGCGGATGTCGCTTGCGAGTATTCTGATTATGATACCGTCGCTGGATACAAGGATAATATCGTCCTCTTCGTCAACTATCTTTATTCCACAGACATGACCTCTTATATCGTCGACTTTATAGTTTGTAAGACCATATCCGCCTCTGTTCTGGATACGATAGCTGTCGAGATCAGTTCTCTTGCCGTATCCGTTTTCAGTAACGGTAAGCAGAGTTGCTCCCGGACGTACTCTTGCGATACCTACAACGTGGTCGCCCTCACGGAGTTTTATAGCTCTTACACCGTGAGCCGAACGTGACATTGATCTGCCCTTATCTTCTTCGATACGGATAGCTCTGCCGTTTCTTGTAGCAACAAATATCTGCTCATGACCGTCAGTCATACGAACTCCGGCAATTTCGTCGCCCTCGTCAAGACCGATAGCGATAAGTCCGTTCTTGCGGACATTTTTGTACAGTGAAAGGTTTGATCTCTTTATCTTGCCCTTCTTGGTGACCATAGTGATATACTTCTCGTCACTGAAATCTGTTGTCTTTATCATAGCGGCTATCTTCTCGCCCTCTGCGAGAGGAAGAAGATTTATAAGATTGAAGCCTCTTGAAGCCTTTGAACCGTCCGGAACTTCGTAGCATTTCAGCTTATACATGATACCCTTATTGGATATAAAGAGGATATTATCATGGCTTCCGCAGATGAACATTTCATCAACGAAATCTTCCTCACGCTGTTTCATACCGGTTATACCTCTGCCGCCACGTCGCTGAGTCTTATATTCAGCAACAGGCATACGCTTGATATAGCCGTTATTGGTAAGAGTAACAACGCAGTCTTCCTCCGGGATGAGGTCTTCTATGTCAACTTCTCCGCTTACATTTTCGATGTCAGTACGACGCTTATCGCTGAACTTCTTGCGGATAGTGTTGAGGTCATCGAGTATTATTGCGTAAACTCTGTTTACATCGGCAAGAATATCTTCAAGGTCAGATATTTTTGTGAGAAGTCCATAGAGTTCATCTGTTATCTTCTGTCTTTCGAGACCTGTGAGCTGTCCGAGACGCATCTGAACGATAGCTTCTGCCTGTTCCTGAGAAAGACCTGTCTGCTCCTCAACGTGAAGTCCTGTGAGGTCATACTGAGCACGGTCGAGGAGTGCGGACATATCCACATCCTTGAATCGCTCTATCATTCTCTCTTTAGCTTCCTGAACAGTTGAACTTGAACGGATTATATTTATAACTTCGTCGATATGGTCTGCTGCGAGCACGAAGCCCTGTAAGATGTGAGCTCTTTCAAGTGCTTTACGCAGGTCGAAACGAGTTCTTCTCTGTATAACATCTACCTGGAAATCAAGGTAGTGCTGGAGCATCTGCTTCAGAGTGAGTATCTTAGGCTCGTTATTTACAAGTGCGAGCATGATTATGCCTACAGTATCCTGAAGCTGAGTGAGTGCAAAGAGCTTATTGAGCACGATAGTAGGAACAGCGTCCTTTTTCAGCTCGATAACTACTCTCATACCGTCCTTATCGGACTCATCACGGAGGTCATAAAGTCCCTCTATCTTCTTATCACGGGCAAGCTGACTTATGCTCTTGAGGAGTCTTTCCTTACGGAGCATATAAGGTATCTCGTCTATGATAATGCAGTTTCTGCCCTTTATTTCCTCAAAGTGAGTACGGCTTCTGAGAGTTATCTTGCCCTTACCTGTACCATAAGCGGCACGGATGCCGGCTCTGCCCATGATTATACCGCCGGTAGGGAAGTCCGGACCCTGAATATGCTCCATGAGCTGTTCAAGAGTGCAGTCCGGATCGTCGATGAGAAGCTGAAGGGCGTCGATAACCTCACCAAGATTGTGCGGAGGTATATTTGTAGCCATACCTACAGCGATTCCCACTGAACCATTTACAAGAAGGTTAGGGAAACGTGAGGGGAGTACCACAGGCTCTTTCAGACGGTCATCATAGTTGGACATGAAATCAACAGTCTCTTTGTTGATGTCTGTAAGCATATCCAGTGTGAGTTTTGCCATTTTAGCCTCAGTATAACGGTAAGCCGCAGGACCGTCACCGTCGATAGAACCGAAGTTTCCGTGACCGTCTACAAGGGGATACCTCATAGAGAAATCCTGAGCAAGTCTTACGAGTGCATCATATACCGAAGCATCACCGTGTGGATGATATCTACCGAGAACCGCACCTACGGTATCAGCACACTTACGGTATGCTTTATCCGGAGTAAGTCCGTTTTCATGAAGGGTATAAAGGATTCGCCTGTGAACAGGCTTTAATCCGTCTCTTACATCCGGAAGTGCTCTCGATACAATTACCGACATGGCATAGTTGAGCATGGAATTTTCCATTTCGTCAACTATTTCGGTATTTATTATCTTTGAATTGTCCTGATATAACAAAATTTTTACCTCCTATGAGATATTATTGTTTTCTGTCTATTAAAAGTCTGCCCGTAATTGCAGGGTCGGCAGACATATCTGCATTAAAAAGTCTCTCTATGTCCTCCGGATAAAATCTTATCATAAGTCCGGTTTTTTTATCTGGATCTTCATAAAATTTCTCCGGAAGCTCGTCATAGAAAAGGTCGAGTTTACCGCCGTCCCAGCTGTAATAATAACCAGCCGGCTTATTGATATTCTTCTCAACATCAATGACCTGCGGCTCGAATTCTTTCCTGACATTTTTATTCAGTCCGACAACAGACCTGATGAATCTTAACATTTCATCATTCTTTGAATCAGTCATCAGTTCAATACAGGCTTTGCCTGTATTCTTCTGTATATAGGCTTTTCCGCCTTTGAATCTATTTCCGTTTATGTATATTTCAAGCTCTTTTGCAGGATATTTCTGCATTTTATCAGCCGGAAGCTCTTCTTTTATAGCTCCCTCTCTGACCTTGTCCATATAGTTCTGACGTATTGTATTTTCATAGTCACCTGAATCGCCAAGCTTTATGTCACCGCAGTAATAAGTAAGCTTCTTGGAATAAATATAAGAAACATTATTTACCGGCGGACTTAGCTTATTCACTTCTTCAAACAGTACGTCAAGCTGGTCATAGGACGAGACTGAAAATTCTCCCTCTGACTTTTCCTCTATACCGGCTGAGGTAAGTCCGGCAAAGTAGGTATCATGATATTCAGCGATATACTGCGTGATATAGTCATCCCTGTATTTTATGGTGCGGTTGAACGGCCAGCCCTCATTGATCTCTATGTTTACCTTGAATTCAAGCTCATTTTCATCCTTAAAGGTAAGTACGTTCTCTCCCTCTGAGACAAGCTCAAAATCTCTTTCGTACTTGCTTTCAAGTTCAGAAAGTATCTCATCGCTGTCCTTGACCTCTTCTTTATTGCAGGATGAAAATGCTGTTAGCGAGACTGTCATTGCAGCTGCTAAAGCTGATAAACGGAGCTTCATTTTCCTGTTCCTCTTACTATTTCCAGTTCAGCCTCGGTAAATCCGGCTTTCGGAAGTACATAGAACATCAGAGTTCCACGGACTAAAAGAAAGAAATCGTTATACTCCATAACATGGAAATCGTTATTGAGCTCTAATCTTGTTTTTTCCGGCAGAGGATCGACCTCATCAGGAATATCGGTCATATCCGGTCCTTCCTCATTTTCTTCCTCATCCTCAGCCGACGGCTCATCAAATTCCGGCTCTTTCACTGTGGATATATCTATGAAAGAATCGCTTATGCCTATTTTGTAGACCGGTTCACCGTATTCTCTCATAGTCTCTGTGATACGTCTTCTTACAAATCGTGGATTATGCCATGCCCTGAAAGCCATTGCAATACAGATAACGATAAGCAGGTAAGCGAGCCGGTTATCCGGAGCTTTTATTACTGCATAAACAAAATCTGCTGCAAGTATCAGGAAAATCGCCATAATTATATAGCTTCTTTTCATTACGTATTTTTTCTGATACTCTTTATACGCCTCAGAAAAAATTTCCGGTTTTATTGTATATTCTTTTTCAAGCTTGTATTTTTCTTCCATTATTACTCCTGTATCAGAAATCGAGGTCCTGAGCGAACTTAGCATTCTGCTCGATGAAGTTTCTTCTTGGTTCTACCTTGTCACCCATGAGTATGGTGAATACTTCATCAGCTTTAAGAGCGTCCTCCATGCCTATCTTAACGATAGTACGTCTTTCCGGATCCATAGTAGTTTCCCAGAGCTGTTCAGGGTCCATCTCACCAAGACCTTTATAACGCTGAACTTCAACGTCCTTATACTTGCCGTCCTCAGAGAGTTCAGCGATATATCTGTCTCTTTCTTCATCAGAGAATGCATAGTATATCTTCTTTTTCCTCTCAACTCTGAAAAGCGGAGGCTGAGCTATATAGACATTTCCGTTAGTTATGAGAGGTCTCATATAGCGGAAGAAGAATGTGAGCAGAAGTGTACGGATATGCATACCGTCAACATCGGCATCCGCCATGATTATGACCTTGCCGTAGCGGAGCTTCTCTATATCAAAGTCCTCACCAATGCCTGTACCAAGAGCTGTAACGACAGGTTCGAGCTTATCATTGCCGTATATCTTGTCTATCCTTGCCTTCTCAACGTTTAGCATCTTGCCCCAGAGTGCGAGAATAGCCTGATAGCGTCTGTCTCTGCCCTGTTTAGCTGAACCGCCCGCAGAATCTCCCTCGACGATGTAAATTTCGGTATATCTGTTGTCACGCTCGGAGCAGTCTGCGAGTTTTTCCGGCATTGAAGCCTTGCCAAAGGCATTTTTCTTTCTCTCTGCATCTCTTGCACGCTTAGCAGCCTCACGGGCTTTAAGGGCTGAGATGCTCTTTTCAAAGATAAGGTTAGCGGTTTCTGGATTTTCCTCAAGGAAGTTCATGAGCTTCTCGTGTACCATTTTTTCTACAAATGGCTTTACTTCCGGATTTCCGAGTCTTCCCTTAGTCTGTCCCTCAAACTCACATTCTGTAAGTTTTACAGAGATTATAGCTGTGAGACCTTCTCTTACGTCGTCACCTGAGAGCTTCTCGTTATCTTTGAGCTTGCCCATTTTCTTTCCATACTCATTTATGACCTTTGTAAGAGCGTTCTTGAAACCTGTTTCGTGGGAACCTCCGTCTTTGGTATGGATATTATTTGCAAATGAGAGAATTACCTCATTGTAGCTGTCGTTATACTGGAGAGCTACCTCTGCGAAAGAATCTCCCTGCATACCTGAGATGTATATTACCTCACCGCTGATAGATTCAAGCTCTCTTGTTTTGTGGATATGCTCTACAAACTGGCGGATACCGCCCTCATAGTGCAGAGTTTCGCTCTTTACTTCTTCGCTGTTCCTCTTATCGCTGAATACTATCTTTATTCCGGCATTGAGGAAAGCCTGTTCACGAAGTCTTCTGAGGAGTATTTCGTAGCTGTATTCGGTAGTTTCAAATATTTCGCCGTCAGCCTTGAACATTACGCTTGTACCGGTCTCGGAAGTATCTCCGATAACTTTCAGTTCCTCATCGTAATGACCTCTTTCAAATCTCTGGAACCATACGTGCTCGCCGTCTTTTACGGTAAGTTCGAGCCACTCTGAAAGGGCATTAACAACAGAAGCACCAACACCGTGAAGACCTCCGGATACCTTGTATCCGCCGCCGCCGAATTTACCGCCGGCATGGAGTATCGTATATACTACTGTTGCCGCAGATATACCTTCCTTTGGATGTATTCCTACAGGTATACCTCTTCCGTTATCGGATACACGGATTATATCTCCTTCAAGTATCTCTACGGTTATTTCGGTACAATATCCTGCAAGAGCCTCATCGATAGAGTTATCTACTATCTCATATACAAGGTGATGAAGTCCTCCCGGACCTGTTGAACCTATGTACATTCCCGGTCTCTTACGGACAGCTTCAAGTCCTTCAAGGACTTGTATATCATTTTCATCGTAATTATTCTGCTGACTCATGAAGTTACCTCCAAATATTATGGTTGTATATTGTTATCCCAATCTATGGGGTCATTTTCGATAATAATTTAATGGCTGTAAGCGGTGCTGCATTAAAACTGAAGTGTGATATTGCAGCCTGAGCTAAAGACGGTCTTCCGCTGATTTTTATTGTTACATACCGCCTCCGTCAGCAAGACGCTTTTTTAGTGTACTTGCGGCAAGCTGAGAAATATAGACTTTTTCTCTGCCATTCTTTACGGTTATAATGAAGCTTTTCGGCATTTCATAGGTGGTATAGATGCATTTGTGCTCCTTTTCAGCTCTTTCAAGCAGAAGCTTAGTACACTTCTCGACTGTGGTATTTTCAATATCAAAGATACCCACTATATCTCTTGTATCGACTGAGTAATTATTCCCTATATGAAGATATATCGTCTTTTTCATCAGTTATCTTACCCTCGCTTATATGGAGCAGCTTCCCCTTTATTTCGGGAAGAAGTGCACTTTCATTCGGTGTTGTAAGAAACACCTGCATATCCTTTATCATGTCGAGGACGAATCTCTGACGGTTTTCATCAAGCTCGCCCATAACGTCGTCAAGAAATACGACGGGAGCGTCCTTTGACCTTTTCATGAAGATCTCTGCCTGTGTGAGCTTCATTACAAGTGCGGCACTTTTTATCTGTCCCTGTGAGGCATAGTCCTTTGCACTCATGCCGTTTATCTTTATCAGGACTTCATCCCTGTTTACTCCGGAATGAGTTGAACCTGTCCTTATGTCGTAATCAGAGGTCTCTCGGAGCTTTTTATAGTACATCTCCTCAGCATCCGCATCTGCTGCACGGGACAGGTCGTCAGCACGAAAAACATTAGAGCGGTATTCCAGTTCAAGTTCTTCGCTTCCGCCTGATATAGTACGATAAAGTCTGCCGCATATCTCATTTATCTTAGAGATATACTCATTTCTCATATAAGAGATGACAGTACCCTCTTTTGCGGCTTGTCTGTCCCATATTTCGAGGACCGACGCAGGTGAATTGCCCTGACCTATATCTTTTAGAAGGGCATTTCTCTGGTTCATTATAGCATTGTGCTTATTCAGGTGTACTACAAACACCGGATTAAGCTGTGAAGCCGCCATATCTATGAAGCTTCTACGCTTTTCGGGCGAACCTTTTATTATGTCAACATCGTCCGGAATAAAAGCTATACACTTGAATACGTCAAAAAGTGACTTTGTACCTTTCTGTTTTACTCCGTTGAGATGTATATTTTTAGGGGAAACAGCACTTCGTGTCATTTCAAACTCTATTTTCTGAACTCTGACACTGTCCTGCAATTTTATCTTAGAAGACATTCTGTCTCCGCCAAGACAGATATAGTCCTTTTCTTTAGAGCCACGAAAACTCCGGCATCCGGACAATATCCACATAGCTTCAAGAAGATTTGTCTTTCCCTGAGCGTTCTTTCCTACTATGATGTTGTATTTAGGGTCGGGAGCAAATGAGATCCCGGACAGATTTCTGAATCCGTCTATATCCGCATAGGTTATTATCACTCTACTACCACTTCTTGTCCGTCAAGTGAGACTTTATCTCCGGGACGTATCTTCTTGCCTCTCATAGTGCAAACTTCGCCATTTACTTTCACCATGCCGTCCTGAATGAGAGCTTTAGCCTCTCCGCCTGAACCTACAAGTGACGCAAATTTCAGAAGTGCATCGAGCTTTATGAATTCTGTGGTTATCTTTATTTTATTTTCTGCCATAAACTGCACCTCGATAATATTTCTGTGCTCTTACTGAGAGCTTCTCAGTTTTTGAGCTGTATCGGCATTACAAGGAATATATAGCTTTCTCCGTCAAGAGGAAGTATCTCTATAACTTTCATAGCTCCGTTTAAACGGATGCGTACTTTGTCTCCCTCAGCGGCTCTGAGAGCTTCAAGAAGGAGCTTATTGTTGAATCCGATAGTTACTGCTTCGCCGGATATATCAGCAGAGATAGCATCATTTATCTTACCAATTCCGGTCTTGCAGCTTATCTTCATAACTCCGTTGCCAACTTCGCAGCGGATAGGAGACTTGTTCTTATCATCTATAAGGAGTGAACAACGCTCCAGACAAGTTGAGAAATCTCTTTTACTGATGATAACTTCTGTTTTGAAGCCGTTTGGAATGCTGAGTTTATAATTATGGAAAGCACCTTCAAGAAGTCTTGATATAACGAGAACATTATCTATCTGGAAGATGATATGTCTGTCGTTCGTACAAACTGTGCAGAGCTTTTCATCGTCGTCCTTGATAAGGGTAGATACTTCAAGAAGAGCTTTCTTCGGTACTACAAAATGATATTTCTCAGTGCAGTCAGTAAGCTCACTTCTGATAGCAAGTCTGAAACCGTCTATAGCGACCATATTGAACTTGCCTTCTTCTATGTCGAAAAGTTCACCTGTGAGAACAGGCTTGCTCTCATTTGTAGAAGTAGCGTAGCTTGTCTGGTTTATCATAGAGCGGAGAAGAGTCTGCTTTACAGTAAAGCTTCTTTCAGAATCAACAGTAGGGAGCTCAGGATATTCGTCAGCGGACATTCCTGAGAAGCTGCACTGTGTTGCACTGCATGAGATATTTATTATGAGGTTATCGTCTATATCGAAAGTGATGTCTTCGCCGGACATACGTCTTGTGAACTCGCTGAAAAGTCTTGCACTTACTACAAATTCACCGTTCCCCTCTGTTTCAGCTTTGATAGCTGTTCTGATACCCATTTCGAGATTGTATGCTGTAAGTTCTACTTCATTTTCTCCGACTCTTACTTTTATTCCTTCGAGTACAGGGATAGTAGACTTAGGGGAAACTGCTCTTGATACGTTTCCGATCGCCTCGCTGAGTTCAGCTTTATTGCATATGAATTTCATCAACGATATACCTCCGATATAAAAATGTATATGAGGCTGTCCACCGTCCGAGGACAGCTTTGCTTTTATGATATGTAAAGATAAGAATAATTATATTTAAGATCTGATATAATAAGATAAGAATATATATATTGTTGTTGTTGTTGAGCCGGTAGAAAAGTTGAAATAATGAAAATACGGCTATATTTCAAGGAAAAATCATCCACATGGACTTGTTGTGAGATTTTTGAAATTGTTAAACATCAGATCCTGCCGTTCGCTTTGTGTTGAATAGGTTTATGGTTGTGGAGTTGAAGTTTAAGAAAAGTCGAGAAATTTGTGGAAACCGGTCTGTCCGCATAAAATTTTCCATATTCCTGTTGATTGTTGAAATCTGAAATATGTTAAACAAGTATGTGAAAGAACGCTGCCGGACGTATTCAGAATCCCAAGTTATCCGGAAAAGCTATGGACTTTTTTATTCCACATCTCTTTCAACTCACTGTGGAAAACTGTGTGGAATCAAACACTTTCAACAGAGTTTTCCACTTTTTCAACTTTCATAGTTTAAACCTTGCTCTTATCTTTAATGTTCTTGATTATATCATCAACAAGGTTTTTGAGGTTGGAATCTTTTTCCATTGCCTCGGAAACGCTTGTGACAGAATATACTATAGTAGAATGATCTCTTCCGCCGAATTCTGTTCCGATAGAAGCAAGAGGCATCTGAGTTATCTCTCTTACTACAAATATAGCTACCTTACGTGCTATAGAGATCTGTGCGGAACGCTTATTTGAGCGGATATCATCAGCAGAAACGCCGTAAACTGTGGATACTTCGGATATGATCTTTTCTACAGTTATCGGGATAGGCTGCTCGTCTGTAAGAACGTCACGGATAACGCTCTGAGCCATAGATATAGTTATCGGACTTCCTGCAAAGTGGTTGAGAGCCTTTAATCTTACAACTGCCCCCTCAAGCTGACGGATATTGGATTTAAGGCGATTTGCCATGAATTCAGCAACTTCGCTCGGCATTTTGAGTTCTAAAAGCTCTGATTTGCGATTGATTATGGCAAGTCTTGTTTCGTAGTCCGGAGCGGATATATCTGCGATAAGACCGCCTTCAAAACGGGTGCGGAGTCTTTCTTCAAGGGTGAGGAGCTCCTTTGGAGGCTTATCAGAGGTAATTACTATCTGTTTGCCTTCCTGATGAAGCTTATAGAATGTATGGAAGAATTCCTCCTGCATACGCTCTTTTCCTGAGAAGAACTGGATATCGTCTATGAGGAGGATATCCGCATTTCTGTACTTATCCTGGAAATTAGAGATATGGCTCGTATTGAGAGCGTTTACCAGATCGCTTCCGAAAGTTTCGCTGGTAACGTATACGATATTGAAATTAGGGTGGTTCTTTCTTACCTCGTTTGCGATAGCAGTGATGAGGTGGGTCTTACCCATTCCGGAAGGACCGTAGATGAAGAGCGGATTGTAGTCCGGAACAGACTTTTCTCCGCAGTTTTTAGCGACAGATTTACTGCAGGCAAGAGCAAATTCATTTGATCTTCCTTCGATGAAGGTATCGAAAGTATAGTCATAATTAGCGAATTTATAGGACTTTTCAAGCTCTGCGTGCTTTTTTTCGAGTTCATCGTCTGTCGGGACTTTTATCTTCTCGGAATCATTATTTTCAACATTTATTACAATGTCGATATTGAAGCCAAGCACCTGTAAAAATGCTTCTTTAAGGATATCGCCGTATTTTGTAACGACAATATTCTTCTGGAAATCAGTCTGTATGCTGAAAACAGCCTCTGTGCTGTTGAAACTTACAGGCTTCATCTGATCTATCCATGTAGTAATGCCTATTTCCGGGATCTTTTCGTTATCAAGGCAGTATTTTTTTACATTTTCAAAAACTTCCTCAAATGAGTTCATGATTTACCTCCGTACCAAAAGTATGAATGAGTGGAAAATAACAACACTCTCCTATAATAATATATAGTATATTATAACATACGGTTGTTGAAAATGCAAGTGTTTTGAACACTAAATGTTGAAAAAATAATAGGCTTATCAACAGAGTATTCAACAGTGTGTTTAAAACTGTGTGGAATCAACTTTCAATTGAGGAAAAAATGTTTGATAATGCGATATTACTATAAAAATTAATGTGGAAAACTTGTCCGGAACTTGTTTTAAACAAAGTTTTTAGCGTTTTCAACATACGCCAATAAACCTGATGTTGGGAATAATTTATTTTCAACATGGCGATTTTTGTTGAATGTTGAGGCAATACCGCACAAATATAAATTTCTTTGTCCCTGACGAAATGATGAAATTTTACTCCTTCATTTAATAGTGCTATTGGTAAAAAAATATGAAAATAAACTTTTTATAGAAAAAATTAAAAAAACGCTTGACATCTCTGACTTTTTATTATATAATGTTTTAGTGTAATGCGGACATACTATGTCCTGCAATACTTATGCATATCAGGATGATGTTTTTTTATATCGTCCTTGCTATATTATTTGTGAAGAGAGGAGGATCTTAAAATGAAAAGAACATATCAGCCTAAGAAGCTCCACAGAAAGAAGGAGCACGGCTTCATGAAGAGAATGGCTACTAAGAACGGCAGAAAGGTTTTAGCTCGTAGAAGATCTAAGGGCAGAGCAAGATTAACTCACTGACGAG
>JAFYGE010000042.1 GCA_017543335.1 Ruminococcus sp. | reverse complement strand
CTTCAAAAACAGTCCACCGGACTGTTTTTGAATTCACCCCTTGCGGAGCGTTTTTGCGGCTATATGTGGGGCTTTGCCCCACACCCCACAAGGGCTGTCAGCCCTTGACCTGACCAAAGGGATAATAATCCCTTTGGAATCCCATTATTATGGTTAGCCTTTTATTTTATAGCTTTTCAACACTCTGAGCCTGTCTCTTTTTGAGGCAGGCTTTTTTACGTCAAAAACCCACCGTATCTATTATGCAAATTTAACAAATATGCGTGAATCGTGAAATAACTTCTTCACTTTTTTTAACTTATGTGTTATAATTATACTATGAGTACCTATGTGTACAGCAGCAGGAGGTGAAATATTGGGGAACAGGACGTTATACATATCTGATCTGGACGGCACACTGCTAAGTCCGGAGCCTGCTGTAACTGAGAAAACAGCAGAGATAATAAACGGACTCACAGCAAAAGGCATGAACTTCACCTTTGCTACAGCGAGGTCGATATATTCGGCAATACCCATAACTGCGGCACTTGACATAAATGTTCCATGCATACTCATGAACGGGGTGAGCATCTACGACATAAAAAACGAGTGCTACATAAAGAATGAGTTCATAGAACCTGCTGATTCTGCGGCAGTTTTGAGTGCTTTTGCACGTCATGGAGTGCAGTGCTTCATGTATCGCATAGACAAAGAGATACTGACCTGCTATTATTCCAAACTCACATCAAAGGTAATGCGAAGCTTTGCCGAAGTCAGGAAGAGCAACTACAAGAAGCCGTTTGTACAATGCCGGCTTGAAGATCACGCTGATGAGTATACGGTATATTTCACCACTACCGGACCATATGAGGAGCTTTATCCTGTAAAGGAGGAAGTAGAGAAGATAAAAGGAGTAGATCATGCCTTTTATCTCGATGTATATAATAACTCGTGGTATCTTGAGGTGTTTTCGCACAAGGCATCGAAAGCAAATGGACTTGCCTTTCTCCGTGAGAGATACGGCTTTGATGAAATAGCTGCATTCGGTGATAATCTTAATGACCTTCCGATGTTCGCACAGGCTGACCTGAAAATAGCGGTCGGAAATGCGAGGGAGGAAGTAAAGGAAGAGGCTGACATTATAATAGGTACAAACTCCGAGGACGGAGTAGCGAACTGGCTAAAAAGTCAATAGACATAATATATATGAAAGGAAAATAAACAGATGAACAAGCTTATGTTAGGAAACGAAGCCTTTGCAAGAGGCTTATTTGAGGCAGGATGTAAGATAGTATCAAGCTATCCTGGTACACCTTCAACTGAGATAACAGAGGAGGTAGCTAAATATGACGAGGTTTACGCAGAGTGGGCTCCAAATGAGAAGGTAGCTATGGAGACAGCTCTCGGAGCTTCAATAGCAGGTGCAAGAAGCTTCTGCGGAATGAAGCACGTCGGACTCAATGTTGCTGCTGACCCGCTTTACACAGCTGCATATACAGGAGTAAATGCAGGTATGGTAATAGCTGTTGCTGACGATCAGGGTATGCATTCTTCACAGAATGAGCAGGACAGCCGTCATCACGCTATCGCATCAAAAGTACCTATGCTCGAACCATCAGATTCTGGTGAAGTAAAGGAATTCGTAAAACTTGCATTTGAGCTTTCAGAGCAGTTTGATGCTCCGTTCATAGTAAGAATGTCGACAAGAGTTGCTCATTCACAGAGCATTGTTGAAATGGAAGACAGAAAAGAGCTTGAACTGAAACCATATGAAAAGAATCCGCAGAAATTCGTAATGATGCCTGCATATGCAAAGGGACGTCACGTATTTGTTGAGGAGCGTACAAAGAAGCTCATAGAATATGCTGAGACATCACCTCTCAACAGAGTTGAAATATCTGATAAGGCTGAGTTCGGTGTTATAACAAATGGTGCAGCTTATCAGTACGTAAGAGAAGCACTCGGAGACAAGGCTTCTGTACTCAAACTCGGTATGGTAAATCCGCTCCCTGTAAAGCTAATACAGGACTTTGCAGCTAAGTACGAAAAGATATACGTTATCGAGGAACTCGACGGTATCATAGAGGAACACTGCCGCAATATCGGTGTAAATAACGTAAAGGGCAAGGAGATATTCGGATATATCGGTGAGATACACCAGTCAGTAATAGCTGAGAAGCTTCTTGGAGAGAAGAAGGAGTTCGTTGAGCTTGAAGAGAATATCCCGATGAGACCTCCTGTAATGTGTGCAGGATGTCCTCACAGAGGTATGTTCTATACCTTAAAGAAGCTTGGCGTTACAGTTTCAGGCGATATCGGATGTTATACTCTCGGAGCAGTTGCACCTCTGTTCGCAGTTGATACAACTATCTGTATGGGAGCTTCTATCTCGGGACTTCACGGCTTCAATAAGGCAAGAGGAGCTGAATCTGAGCACAAGACAGTTGCAGTTATTGGTGACTCAACATTCATGCACAGCGGTATGACAGGTCTTGTAAATATTGCATACAACGATTCAAATTCAACAGTTATCATACTCGATAACTCAATAACAGGTATGACAGGTCACCAGCAGAACCCTACAACAGGTAAGAACCTTAAAGGTGACCCGGCAGCAGCAGTCAACCTTGAAGCACTCTGTAAGGCTATCGGCATAAAGAGAGTAAGAGTAGTTGACCCTTATCACCTTGCTGAATGTGAGCAGGCTGTAAAGGAAGAGCTTGCAGCTGATGAAGCATCAGTTATAATCTCACGCCGTCCATGTGCATTGCTGAAATATGTAAAGCACAATCCTCCGCTTAAAGTAAATGCTGACAAGTGCGTAGGATGTAAGATGTGCATGAAGCTCGGATGTCCTGCAATTTCTATGAGAGACGGTAAGGCTGTTATCGACCATACACAGTGCGTAGGCTGCGGCATATGTCAGGAGCAGTGTAAAGTGGGGGCTATACAGTAAAAAATAAAAAAGGCGAAGCCGCATAAAGGGATTCCAAAGGGTTTATTAACCCTTTGGCAAGGGGGTGTATGAGGGGGAACAGAGTTCCCCCTGAAGAGCAGTACAGCGAGCGAAGCAACGCTGTACGAACCGTCCGCATTGCTCCCCTCGGCTTGACCGGCGAAATAATTTCTTTTATAGCAGGTAAGGAACAATAAACGTACTAATTATTCGATATTAAATGGGGGAAATAATCATGAAAGTAAGACAGATCAATTGTCCGTATTGTAATATTCCAATGAAATACAGAGGCACCGAGAAAATACAGCTCGGAAAAAGCAATATTATCTTTGAACACCTTGAACACTGGCTCTCAGGAGCTTTGACAGTCAGCATATATGAATGTCCTTCCTGCAATAAACTGGAATTTTTCAAATATAAAAAGAATAAAGGATGACAGATATGGTACAGATGGAAATATATGAGGGATTTGAGAAGTGGCTCGATATACTTCTCGAACAGAACGATATGCCAGAGGATACCAGAGCTTTCAATTTCAACATCTATGAGGATCACTCTGACGAAACAGGCGAGACTTTGTTCACATTGCAGCTCATAGCATCAGATAGATTTGATCCTGATGACGAGTCCGGTGAATGGGCTTGCTATGAGGTATGGTCTTCGGAAGAGGACTTGTTCGCTCTTGATTTCTCCGATGAGGAGAACGTGGACGAGAAGCGTGTCGTTACGGTCTATACCGAGCTGTGCAGCGAGTATCTTGAAAGCGGTAAGTATAAAAATATCCTCCTCGGAGCTGAGGGAATAGGTATCGGTTTCGTTGACGGAGAACTGAATATCCTCTATAAACCGGAGAACTAAATTATGAGCAGGATCGCAGGATCTGAGACAGAAGTACCGGCAGTCAGAACGACAGAAGAGGAAGAAATAGTTGACCTGAAAAAGTATTTCGGTGAGGCTTACGAAGAGCCGCTGAAAGAAAAAAAGTCAGTTACACTTCTTAAAGGCTTCTGGGGAGCTCTTCTCGGAGCACTTCCGGGGATGATAATATGGATAGTTCTTGGAAAATTCAGGATACGCTCTGCTATCGTAGGCTTTTTTCTCGCAGCAGGAAGCGTAAAGAGTTATTCGAGATTTACCCGTAAAAATAAGATACCTGTTATCGTGGGAGTATTTATATGTACTGTCATAATTGCGGGAACTGTTTATCTTGCTCAGCGGATAACGCTATCATGGCTAATGACAGACTCGTTTGAGGAGACTATAAAGGTCATGCGGCTAAGCGTTACACAAAAAATAAAAGAAGAACATCCGGATGTTCCGGATCATATAATCGAAAATTATATCAATTATGAACTCAATCGCACCTATGGTTTCACAAGGGGAGATTTCAGCGACTGTTTTATCCATTTCCACAGGATACTCGGTAAGCTCAATATGACAAAGGCTTACTACGGTGACCTCATACAGAGCTATATCTCAGCTGCCCTCGGAACAGTATCGCTTATGAAGAGTGCTGTTAAGAAGAATGTGAAATTTTAGTGCGTATCGAAATAAGCAATAGTGACAAAAAATATTAAGGAGTAAATTGCTATGGAAACAAGATCAATAATGATAGTCGGCGTAGGCGGACAGGGTTCACTGCTCGCTTCAAGACTTCTTGGAAATGTGCTTCTTGCACAGGGATATGATGTAAAAGTAAGTGAAGTACACGGAATGAGCCAGCGTGGCGGTTCAGTTGTTACATACGTAAAGTACGGTGATAAGGTATATTCTCCTGTTATCGAAAAGGGCGAGGCTGACGCTGTTATCTCGTTCGAGCTTCTTGAGGCAGCAAGATGTCTGCCATATCTCAAGAAGGGCGGCAAGCTCATAACATCAACACAGAAGATAGACCCGATGCCGGTCATCACAGGTGCTGCACAGTACCCTGAGGACCTTGAAAAGAAACTCAGCGATGCAGGTGTAGAACTCGTAGCTGTAGACGCACTTTCACTTGCAGAGCAGGCAGGTACTTCAAAGGCTTCAAACGTAGTTCTCATGGGAGTTCTCGCTTCACGTACTGACTTCCCGGAAGAACTCTGGCAGAAGGCTCTTGAACAGTGCGTGCCGCCTAAGTTCCTTGAACTCAACAAGAAGGCTTTCGAGCTCGGAAAGAACGCAAAATAAGAGTAATATTAACTCGATGAAAGGGAGCTGGGAAAATGAAGAAATTTATGTCAGCATTGGCAGCAGCAGTGTTAACCTATGGTGCAATGGGACTTACAGGCATGGCGGCGGAGAAAGTTCCGGCTCTCCTTTTCGGAGATGCCGATTGCAGCGGAGAAGTAAGAATGAACGATGCTGTCCGCATAATGCAGAGCGTTGCTAATCCTGATGAGTATAGCCTGACTGTACGTGGAGCTTCAAATGCAGATGTGCATGAACGTGGCGACGGTGTATCAAATATGGATGCACTTGCTGTGCAGAAGTATCTCATAAAGGCAGGTGAGCTGCCGGCATCATATAAGGCTATGGAAAAGGCTGAGAATGAAGCTCTTATAGCAGGATATGTATATAACTGGATAAACTTCTACCGTGAAGCTGACGGTAAAGCTCCGCTCACACGTCTCGAAGGCGGCGATAAATACAGTATTATCCGTGCAGAACAAACAGCTTCTGATTATGTGCAGGATAATGATAAAATGAAAGCGGCTGTAGCTACAGCTTTCGACGGAAAATTTTACGACAGCTATGATATGTTTGCAGAAATGCGGGGACGCTCATTTATGACCGAAACTGACCTTGACGGCGAAGTTACTATAACTGATATCGATACTGAAACTCTTGCAAAGAATTTTTCAGAGTCTCTGCTTGATAATCCTTCAGCATGGAATATCATAAAAGACGATATAGTAGCCGGCATAGGAGTTGGAACTTATATTTCCGAGTCCGACGGAAGGGTCTATTTCAATGTATTCCTCGCAGCCAAACAGCCTGAGTAAAGCGTACTGAGATAATACAGAATCAAATTTGTTTAAAGGAGAATTGATCCCAATGGAAAGGTATTGGAATGAAGAAATCGAATGTATGTCCCGTGAGGACATGAAAAAGCTTCAGGATGAACGTCTTGTTGCTCAGGTAAAGCACGTTTATGAGAACGTTAAGTACTACCGTGACCTTATGGACGAAAAAGGCGTAAAGCCGGAGGATATCAAGGGTACTGACGACCTTTATAAGCTCCCGTTCCTCAGCAAGGCAGACCTTCGTGAGGCATATCCTTACGGACTCCTTGCAAAGCCTCTCAGCGACTGCGTAAGAATACAGTCCACAAGCGGTACTACAGGCAAGAGAGTAGTTGCATTCTATACTCAGAATGACGTTGATATGTGGGAAGACTGCGTTGCAAGAGCTATCACAGCAGCAGGCGGCACAGACGAGGATGTATGTCACGTAGCTTACGGATACGGACTGTTCACAGGCGGTGCCGGAATCCACGGCGGTTCACATAAAGTAGGCTGTCTCACACTTCCTATGTCATCAGGAAATACAGAGCGTCAGATAACATTCATGCGTGACCTCGGTTCGACTATCCTCTGCTGCACACCTTCATATGCAGCTTACATAGGTGAGACTGTCCATGAAATGGGACTTACACCTGATGACCTGAAGCTCAAAGCAGGTATCTTCGGTGCAGAGCCTTGGACAGAGGAAATGAGACGTTCTATCGAGAAGTCTCTCGGTATAAAGGCTTACGATATTTACGGACTTACAGAAATAAGCGGTCCGGGAGTTGCTTTTGAGTGCTCAGAGCAGAGCGGTATGCATATCAATGAGGACAACTTTATAGCCGAGATAATCAATCCTGATACAGGAGAGGTGCTCCCTGAGGGAGAAGTAGGTGAGCTTGTATTCACAAGCATCACAAAAGAAGCATTCCCACTTATCAGATACCGCACCCGTGACCTTTGCGTACTCAGCAGAAAGAAGTGCTCTTGCGGACGTACACTTGTTAAAATGGCTAAGCCAATGGGCAGAAGCGATGATATGATGATAATTCGTGGAGTTAATGTGTTCCCGAGCCAGATAGAAACTGTTCTCATTGAACAGGGATATTCACCAAACTACCTCATCGAGGTCGACCGTAAGAACAATACAGATACTCTTGATATAAGCGTTGAGATGAATCCGGATCAGTTCTCTGATAAGGTAAAGGATATGCAGGATCAGGAGAAAGCTCTTGCTGTTGCTATCAAGACAATGCTCGGTATCAATCCTAAGGTTCATCTTGTATCACCTAAGTCCATCACAAGAAGTGAAGGAAAGGCTGTAAGAGTTATTGATAAGCGTAAACTTATAGACAATCCGGCAAAATAAAGTATCCAACGGCAGCGGAGACTGTCTGAATATATTATTTTAGAGGTGTTAATAATGAAAGTGAAGATATTTTCAACAAGTTTTATGCCTGAGCAGGAAAAGTACGAAAAGTTTGCAGCTTTTGAGAACGACATCAATCAGTTCATCAAGAACGTAAAGGTAATTGACATTAAGTACAGCTCTGCTGAAGGTATGTGCCATGATGCACAGACACACGTTAATGAGTACATTCAGGACTTCTCCGCTTTAGTAATGTACGAGGATGAATGAGCAAAGGAGGAATATTATGTCAAATGTAAGACAAATATCAGTATTTTTAGATAACAGACCTAATCAGCTCAAAGGAGTAATGGCAATACTGAAAAACGGCGGAATAAACATCCGTGCCCTCAGTGTAGCCGATACAAAGGATTTCGGCATACTCCGAATGATAGTAAATGACACAGAAAAAGCAGTCGACGTACTAAAGGATGCATCCTATGCAGTAGCAGTAACAGAGATACTTGCTATCTCTATACCTGATGCTCCGGGACAGCTCAGCAGAGTGCTTGATATACTCGGTTCAGAAAATGTTAACATAGAATACCTTTATGCGTTTACAGGTGCTTCAGATAAAGCAGTGTCATTTGTTATAAGAGTTGACGATAACGAAAATGCCGCTAATGCCCTTACCAGAGGCGGAATTATTCAGCTTACCGAAAATGATATAGCTGAAATGTAAAAAGTAAACAAAAATAATTTGTTTACTTAATTTTATTTTGGAAAACGCTTGACAGAAATCGCAGCAATGTTGTATAATAATTGTAGTGTTTTACGAGAAAAATGTCGTACAGGAGTGATGGTAAAATGGGTATTCTCGATAAATTCAATGACGTCAGCAAGGGGGTTTCTGAAAAGACCAAAAATATCTCTGAGGGTAATAACCTGAAGAGAAAGATCCTTTATGAGGAAGAAAGGATCGTTGAGATCTTTACAGATATCGGAAAGAAGTATTATAAGAATCCTAATGAGGATCCGGCTGCACTTAAAGTGCTCTGCGATGATATAGATACAAGACGCAGAAGAATCAAGAAAATGAGATATGAGCTGAATCAGATCAGAGGATATAAGATATGTCCTAAGTGCGATGCAGAGGTAAATGAACGCTTCCAGTTCTGCGGCCGCTGCGGTGCAAGACTTCCTGATATTGAAGATGAGGATTTTATGTCGCTTGAAGCAAACGATTATTATACCGAAAGCAGCAACAATTTCTTCAACGCAGATTCAAATAAGAATTATTGAGCAAAAGTACAGGCTGTTCTGGTAAATACGGAACAGCCTGATTTATTTTAGCTAAATATGTTTATGGGGAATTAATTATGAGAATAATGAAGTATGTACCAGTTATTTTATTGCTGATTATATTTGCGAATCTTACGATATTGTGGGTTGAAGTAGATGTACATTGGATAATAAAAGCCGTGTACACAGCTGCATCACTTGTACAGTGGATCCTTGTTATACTCAAAGGGGTTGACGCAGAGGGCGGAAATGGACGGCTGGTCAAGTTGAACAGAGCTATAAATACTCTGTATATAGTCGGAATATCTGCGGCTATAGATGCTATTATAGTACTGTTGTGGCTTATGAAGACTGAAAGCGGTGCAGCTATAAAAATAACGGGTATAATTGTACCTATGATAGGTCTGGCAGCTGTTTTGTATTCGTCTATGATACATCTTATTATAAACAGCAGACAGATAAGGATAAAACGTTATCTATTATTTATGCTATTCTGGTGGGTGCCGATAGCTAATATTTTTTTGGTGCGAGATTTTTATCGTACTGCCGTCCGTGAGTATATAGAAGAATCGGACAGAATGGAACTGGAAAACTCAAGGAAAGCAAGCAAAGTCTGTCAGACGAAATATCCGATATTGCTTGTGCACGGCATATTCTTCCGTGACTGGCAGTATTTCAATTACTGGGGAAGAATACCGAAAGTTCTTGAAAGAAACGGTGCTAAGGTCTTTTACGGTAAACAGCAATCGTCACTTGCTATAGCTGACAGTGCTCAGGAAGTTAAGGAGGCTATAGAAAAGGTGCTTGCAGAGACAGGTGCAGAGAAGGTGAACATAATAGCTCATTCTAAGGGCGGACTTGATTCACGTTATGCTATAAGCTGTCTCGGAATGGATAAATATGTTGCTACTCTCACAACTATAAATACACCTCATAAGGGCTGTGATATGGTGGACTTTTTGCTGAAAAGAGTTCCTGACGGTATAGTAAAGATATTGGAGAGAGACTATAACTATACATTCCATAAACTCGGAGATGAGTCTCCGGACTTTTTAGCCGGAGTTCATGACCTCAGTGCTGAAAAAGCCAAGACCTATGATGAGCTTATGCCGGATTCTCCGAAGGTATCATACAGAAGTATCATGACACTGATGAGTAATGCGGATTCTGCAAGATTCCTGCCGCTTAAAGTAGGGTATCTTATCATTAATAAGCTTAACGGACCTAATGACGGTCTTGTATGGGAAGGCTCTGCACAGCATGGAGAAAAATACACACTTCTGAGAAGTGCTGGTGACAGAGGAATAAGTCACGGAGATATTGCTGACCTGATGCGTGACAACATTCATGATTTCGATGTTCGTGAGTTCTATGTCAAGCTTGTATCTGAGCTTAAAGAGCAGGGCTTCTGAGCCTCGAAACGTTCACGTATCATACGGCATATGAAAAATGCTGGGATGCATAGTATGAACCAGTATATCGAGAAGAAAAGACATATCTGTCCCATAAAATTCAGCGGCAGGTCCGAGTAATCCCATACATCCCAGTGCATAATAATATTGTCGAATATCCCGACGGGAAGTTCTATGGAGGTTATGATAACAGAGCCGAGAAAACAGCTTTTTATCAAGGTCATGGTGTTCCTGCGGTTTATGTGATAGAGAGTAGACATGACTATTCCTCCGGTTATGCACATAGTCCAGTGAGTGTAGCCTCGTCCGGTCATTTCGACAAGAGCATAGAGAAAAAAACCCATAAGAAATGTAAAGAAATATTGATGTATTTTCATTTTTTTCACCTCGTTTCATATAATATTATCTGAATATTATCGTAACATATACAGAGTTAAAGGAGTTAAAGATTATGCGAAAAAGCTGCATTTTAATGCATATATCAAGTTTGCCTTCCGAGTACGGTATAGGAAAAATGGGCAGACACGCATTTGAATTTGTCGATTTTCTGAAAAAAGCAGAAGTTAAGTGCTGGCAGATACTTCCGCTTTCACCGACAAGCTATGGCGATTCACCATATCAGTCGTTTTCAGTAAATGCGGGAAATCCATATTTTATCGATTTTGATGTGCTCGAAGGTGACGGACTCCTTGAACATCACGAGTTCGCTTCAATAACTTGGGAAAGTCAGCCTGATAAAGTCGATTACAGCATCATTTACGACCATTGTTTTGATGTGCTCAGAGTTGCATATTCAAGATTCAAACCCTCAAAATTTCCGGACTATAAGAAGTTCTGCGATGCCAATAAAGATTGGCTCGAAGATTACGGACTTTTCATGGCTTTGAAGTTCAAAAATGACGGAAAAGCATGGTATGAATGGGAAAATGACCTCGCTATGCACAAGCCAAAGGCTGTAGCTGAGGCAAAAAAAGAACTCAAAAAAGAAATCGGATTCTATAAGTTCATACAGTATGAATTCAGCCGTCAGTGGAGTGAACTGAAAAAATATGCAAACGATAACGGTATAGAGATAATAGGCGATATACCGATATATTGTGCTCTCGACAGCGTTGAAGCGTGGGCAGACCATAAATTGTTCTGGTTTGACCGCAAACGCCGTCCGGTATGTGTGGCAGGATGTCCGCCTGACGATTTCTCTCCGACCGGACAGCTCTGGGGAAATCCTCTTTATGACTGGGACTATCACAAAAAGACCGGCTATAAATGGTGGATAGGACGTATCAAAAAAGCTTCCGAGCTTTATGATATAGTCCGTATAGACCATTTCAGAGGATTTGAAAGCTACTATACCATTCCTTACGGCAACGAGGACGCTACCGTTGGTGAGTGGAAAAAAGGTCCTGACTGCGAACTTTTTGAGCTTGCCGAAGAAAAACTCGGCAGACTTAATATAATAGCCGAAGACCTTGGATTCCTTACCCCTGAGGTAAGAGAAATGCTGAAAAAATGTGGATATCCCGGCATGAAGGTGCTTCAGTTCGGATTTTCAGACGGAGAGAACGAATATCTCCCTCATAACTTCAAGACTTCCAACTGCTTTGCCTATACCGGAACTCATGATAATGAGACTCTCAACGGCTGGGTAGAGGGACTTGATAAAAAATCTCTTAAATTTGCAAAGCAGTACCTCAATGTGAAAAAGAAAAAGGAGATACCTATGGCTGTGATAAGAGCTGCGTGGGGGAGCATTGCAGAGGTCGCATCAGCACAGATACAGGATTTCCTTGAAAGTCCGAAAGAGGGCAGGATGAATACACCTTCGACACTCGGATGCAACTGGCAGTTCCGCACAAAGTCTGAGGACTTTACTCCCGAACTGGCAAAGACTATAAAGAAGCTTAACAGGCTTTATAACAGATAATATTATCTATGAACGGAGTTTTTTTAATGGATAAGAAGCTATTTACAGAGAAATTCACAGGCAGACTTCCAAAGGATATAAAGTCTGCATCACCGGAAAAAATACACAATGCACTCGGCGAGACTATAATGGAAATCTACGCTGACCGCTGGAATAACAGCCGTCAGGAGCACCTCTCAAAGCGTCGTGCGGCATACCTTTCAATGGAGTTCCTTGTGGGCAGAGCTGTGTATAATAACCTTCTCTGTCTCGGAATATATGACGAAGTAAACGAGGTTTTCAGTGAACTTGGCATTGACCTTGCTGACCTTGAATGTATAGAGGATGCTGCTCTCGGCAACGGCGAACTCGGCAGACTTGCAGCTTGCTTCCTCGACAGTGCCGCAACTCTCGGACTTCCTCTGGACGGCTATGGAATCCGCTATAAGTACGGACTTTTCAAGCAGTCTATAGTTGACGGATTTCAGAAAGAGGACATCGATGACTGGACTAAATACGGCGATCCGTGGTCAGTACGCTGCGACGACGAGACAGTACTCATCGAGTATAATGGTCAGACTGTAAAGGCAGTACCGTATGATATGCCGGTTTTCGGATGCAAGACCGAAAATGTGGGAACTCTGCGTCTCTGGCAGGCTGAGCCTGTAAAGGAGTTCGACTTCGATACATTCAACAAGCAGGACTACCTTGAAGCTTCAAAAGAAAAGATATATGCTGAGGACATCTCCCGTGTTCTTTATCCTAATGACGATACTGACGAGGGTAAGAAGCTTCGTCTGAAGCAGCAGTATTTCTTTAGCTGTGCGTCACTCACGGACATTATCAGAAAACATAAGGCTCGCTTCGGCACTCTTGATAACCTCGCTGACTATATCTCTATACAGCTCAATGATACTCATCCGGTAATATCGATTCCGGAGCTTATCCGTCAGCTTGTTGACAACGAGGGATATTCCTTTGAAAAAGCTCTTGAAATGGCTAAAAAGATATTCAACTACACCAACCACACAGTAATGCAGGAAGCTCTTGAAAAGTGGTATATTGGTCTTGTTGAAGAAGTCCTTCCGAGAATTTACGAGATAATTATTCAGATAAATGAAGCTCTGATAGCTGAACTGTATTCAAAGGACGTACAGAAAAAGACTATCAACGACATGAAGATAATAAAAGGTGACCTCATCCACATGGCTGACATGGCTTGCTATGCATCAAGTCATATAAACGGAGTTGCTGAGATACACACTCAGATACTCAAGGATTCCGTACTTGCGGATTGGTATAAGCTATATCCGGAGCGTTTCAGAAACGAGACTAACGGTATAACTCAGCGTCGCTGGATAGCACTGTGCAATAAGGAGCTTTCTTCACTGATAACTGAACTTCTCGGTGACGATAACTGGGTAGTCGACCTTGACCGCCTTAAAGAACTTACAAAGTATGCGGATGATGAGGCTATACTCAGAAGATTCATAGATATAAAACAGTCCAAGAAAACTCAGCTTGCCGAGTTTATCAAGGAGCGTGAGGGAACAGAGCTTGACACTGATTCAGTATTTGATATTCAGATAAAGCGTCTGCATGAGTATAAGAGACAGCTGCTCAATGCCTTTTCTATACTCTGGCTGTACTACGGCATCAAGGACGGAAGTATAAAGAATTTCACTCCTACAACATTCATTTTCGGAGCTAAATCTGCTCCGGGATACAGGAGAGCAAAAGCAATAATCAAATACATCAACGAAATAGGCAGGATAGTATCTTCAGATCCCGATACAAAGGACCTTATCCGTGTTGTATTCGTACAGAATTATAATGTTTCATATGCAGAGAAGCTTGTTGCAGCAGCAGATGTTTCAGAGCAGATCTCAACAGCCGGAACAGAAGCGAGCGGTACAGGTAATATGAAACTGATGCTCAACGGTGCAGTCACACTCGGAACATATGACGGTGCTAACATCGAGATAGTTCAGGAAGCTGGCGAGGATAATAACTATATCTTCGGAGCTAAAGTCGAGGAGCTTGAAAAGATAGTTCCTGATTATGACAGCCGTAAGTTATTCGCTGAAAATGATATGATACGCAGAGTAGTATCCTCACTTATAGACGGTACTGTTTCAGACGGCGGAAGCGGTGATTTCCGTGAGCTTTATATGTCACTTCTTGACGGTGCGAGCTGGCACGCTCCCGATCACTACTATCTCCTTGGCGATATGGAGAGCTATGTCGAGACTAAGCTTCGCTGCGTCAGCGATTATTCCTCCGACAGACTTGCTTTTGCTAAAAAACAGTGGCTTAATATGTGCAATGCAGGAAAGTTCAGCTCTGACCGTACTATCGCAGACTATGCTGAGAATATCTGGAATATAAAGTGATAGTCAAGGCTTACAGACGGACATTTGCTGTCTGCGGCAGATAACTCTATAAATTGTGGTAAATAGATATCCGGAACGTTTTAGTTCCGGATATTTTATGCTATTATGTATAATATAAAAAATTAAAAAATATTATAGGTCTTTTCAAGTGATTAAAAGTGTGGTATAATTACTATGTAAATTATAAAATAGTGATTTAGATATGCGGTGATATGTTATATCACTTTTGATACTACTTAGCAATGGAGATAGAGATATGGACAAGAATTTATTCATTAAAGCAAAACAGGCTGCACTGAAAAAATATTTCAGCCGTATGAATGAGATGCAGCAGCAGGCTGTATTTACAGTAAACGGTCCTGTGCTCGTACTTGCAGGAGCAGGAAGCGGTAAGACTACAGTTATCATAAACCGTATTGCAAATATGATAAACTTCGGCAACGCTTACTTTGATGATACACGTCAGGGCAGTGACGAGGATATAAGCTTCCTCAACGACTATGCCGAGGGAAAGACAGATGATATGGACACCCTAAGGGATATTGTTGCTGTTGACCCAATTAAGCCTTGGAATATTCTTGCCATTACTTTCACCAATAAGGCTGCCGGAGAATTGAGAGACCGACTCTCTGCTATGCTGGGCGAGGACGGCATGAATATTAATGCGTCAACATTCCATTCTGCTTGCGTGCGTATTCTGAGAAGCGAGATAGAGACACTCGGCTATAGCAGAGACTTTACTATATACGATTCTGACGACAGTCAGCGTATGATAAAAGCTGCAATGGGTGACCTTGATATTTCTGAAAAGCAGCTTGCTCCGAGAACAGTGCTCAGCGAGATAAGCTTTGCAAAGGATAAGATGATAACTCCGGATGAGATGAAAGCAAGTGCAGGTCAGGACTACCGGAAAAAGCTCATAGCACGTCTTTATGAGCTTTATCAGCAGCGTATGAGAACTGCAAATGCAGTAGATTTCGATGATATACTCTGCCTTACTGTAGAACTCTTTGAACAGTTTCCGGAGGTACTTGAAAAGTATCAGAAACGCTATAAGTACATAATGGTCGACGAGTATCAGGATACTAACCATGTTCAGTTCAAGCTCGTTTCGCTTCTTTCGCAGGCTCACGGAAATCTCTGCGTAGTTGGTGACGATGACCAGAGTATCTATAAGTTCAGAGGAGCTAATATCGAGAATATACTCGGTTTCGAGTCTCAGTTCAAGGGTGCGGCAGTTATCCGCCTTGAACAGAATTATCGCTCTACTCAGACAATACTCGATGCGGCAAATTCCGTTATATCACATAATACCGGACGCAAGGAGAAGTCACTCTGGACTTCCGGCGATAAGGGCGATAAGATATACTGGTATAAGGCTGTTGATGAAACTGACGAGGCAAAATTCGTAGCCGATACTGTTCTGGCTCACTATAAAGAGACAGGACATTACTCAAATTGTGCTGTGCTCTACCGTATGAATGCACAGTCCAACGCTGTTGAGCGGATGTTCGTGAAGTGCGGTATCCCTTACCGTGTGTACGGCGGTATGAGATTCTATGACCGCAAGGAAATAAAGGACGTTACCTCTTATCTTGCGTTCATCAATAACCATAACGATATGCTCAGATTCAGAAGAATAATAAATGAGCCTAAGCGTGGAATCGGTGACTCCACATTGGCTCTTATAGATGATATAAGCCGTGACCTCAAGCTTTCTCCGTTCGATGTTCTAAGGACTTGTGATGAGTACGCTCCGCTTGCAAAGAAGACAACTGCTCTCAAAAATGCCTATGCAATGTTTGAAATGCTCACAGAGAAGTCTGAGGAGCTTCCGCTTGATGAATTCCTTGACCTTCTTCTTGATAAGACCGGTTACCTTGAATATCTGAAAACTCTTGAAAACGGCGATACAAAAATAGAAAACGTTGAGGAGCTCCGCTCTTCAATGGTTAAATATATGCAGGAAGCTGACGAACCTTCTCTCAGCGGATTCCTTGAAGAAGTCGCACTCTATACCGAGGCTGACCGTGATGACGGTACTGACGATAAAGTTACCCTCATGACAGTTCACTCCGCAAAGGGACTTGAATACGAGAATATCTTTGTTATCGGTATGGACGACGGTATCTTCCCAAGCTCCAGAAGCTTCGACAGTGAAGAGGATATGGAGGAAGAACGCAGACTTGCTTATGTTGCTATAACTCGTGCAAAAAAGCGACTTTACCTCACAAATGCAAGTCAGAGAATGCTGTTCGGTCAGACACAGAGAAATATTACTTCACGTTTTATGCGTGAGGTAGGAAGCGAGCTTATGGAGAAGCATGACAATGCAGCTGCCATGAGAAGCCAGATGAATGAGAAGGATAATTCCGTTACTGAGGTCCACTCTACAACACTCCAGCAGCAGCTTGCCAGAAATAAACTCCATGCCGGTACAGCTCCGAAAGAAGCTGTTACATATACTGCCGGAGAAAAAGTGTCCCATAACGTTTTCGGAGAGGGTACTATTCTCTCAGTTAAGAAAATGGCTAACGATTCAATGCTTGAAATAGCATTTGATAAAGTAGGTACAAAAAAGATAATGGCTAATTTTGCCAAGCTGAAAAAACTTTGATTTATCCCAATTAGTAAGGAGCTGCTTATATGCGTAAAACTAAGATAGTATGCACCATAGGACCTGCTACTGACGACGAAAATATAATGCGTGAGCTGATGCTCGCCGGAATGAACGTAGCAAGATTCAACTTCTCTCACGGTGAGTATGAAACTCATGAAAAGAGATTCAGACAGATAGAGAGACTGAGAAAAGAACTCGATCTTCCGATAGCTACTCTGCTCGACACAAAAGGTCCGGAGATTCGTCTCGGACGTTTCGTGGACGATAAGCCTGTTGAGATACATGACGGCGATCAGTATACTCTTACTACAGAAGATGTGCTTTGTACAGATAAAGTGGGAAGTATAAGCTTCAAGAAGCTCCCCCGTGATGTAAGCATGGGTACTCGTATCCTCATAAACGACGGCGTTATCGAGCTTCTTGCTGAAAAGGTTACTAATACTGAAATAATCTGCCGAGTAATACATGGCGGTGTCATTTCAAATAATAAGGGCATAAATGTTCCGGGAGTAAAGCTCTCAATGCCATATCTGAGCGAAAGAGATATGGATGACCTTGAATTCGGAGCTAAAATGGGATTCGATTTTATCGCTGCAAGCTTCGTTCGTACCGCAGCTGATATAAATTACCTCAGAAAGTTCACTCAGAGTCTTGGCTGGTTCGATGTACGTATAATCGCTAAGATAGAAAATACCGACGGAGTTGAGAATATCGACGAGATACTCGAAGCTGCTGACGGTATCATGGTCGCAAGAGGCGATATGGGCGTCGAGATACCTTTCGAGCAGATTCCGGCTATACAGAAGTCACTCATCAAAAAGGGATATAACGCAGGAAAACAGGTAATTACTGCTACCCAG
Source organism: Ruminococcus sp. (assembly GCA_017543335.1). Taxonomy (GTDB): domain Bacteria; phylum Bacillota; class Clostridia; order Oscillospirales; family Ruminococcaceae; genus Ruminococcus. The sequence goes on along the minus strand of JAFYGE010000042.1, from coordinate 98,202 downwards.
ATGCTTGAATCTATGATTACAAATCCACGTCCGACCCGTGCTGAAATCACCGACGTTGCAAACGCTCTCTATGACGGCACAAGTGCTATAATGCTATCAGGCGAGACTGCTGCCGGAGCTTATCCGGTTGAAGCTGTAAAGACTATGGCTCTTATAGCTGAGACTACAGAGAATAATATCAACTATAAAGCTCGTTTTTCTTCAAGACGTGCAGAGCAGAATGGAAGCGTTGCCGAAGCTATCGCCCACGCTACAGTAACTACCGCTCACGACCTCAACGCAAAGGCGATAATAACCGTATCTCTCGGCGGACAGACTGCAAGACTTATATCCAAGTATCGTCCGAGCTGTCCGATAATAAGCTGCACTATGAGCGAAGTAGTTTGCCGTCAGATGAATATGAGCTGGGGCGTTATACCGTTCATAATCGACGAAAAAACTAATACGGACGATCTCTTTGCTGCTGCTGTTTCAGCTGCTGAGTCACATAGACTTGTTGAGGACGGTGACCTCGTTGCTATTACTGCCGGAGTACCTCTCGGCGTTTCAGGTACGACTAACCTTATGAAAGTTGAAAAAATCGGAAAATAACCCTGCTGTATCCGTGCTGTACAGTGACATTTAAGCTTTTTATCGGGGCAAACCTTTCTGAAGAAAGGATCTTCCCCGAACCCCTTTCCAAAGACTTTCCCTAAATAAGAAGTATAAATGTCCACATTAGCAGCACGGGAAGCAGGTGGAAATGAGGTATGAGATGAAGACGATGTTCATTGTTCTGGGAATTATGCTTGTTGTAGCTTTTCTTCTGTACTGTGCGGAAAATGCTTTTGATAAGCAAGTGGCACGCCGTAAGGCTGCAAAAGAGGCAGAAAGGCTAAGACCGGAAGCTGAAAGACTTGCTGCTATGGACAAGCTCAATGCAAGTTTCAGCAATGGCGAGATAACTCGCAATGTCTATAACAGGCAGCTTGCAGAACTCATGAAACAGAACAATAATGATAAATAGTAAACAGGCAGGTAATTTTGAAAGTTTACCTGCCTTTGTTCTTGCTTTATTACTTTGAATCTGCAAATCGTTAAATTATTCTGTTGACACGGAAATATCTCTGTGATATAATTAATAAAGTGATCGTAAAGATAACAGATTTTGTTTATTGTTATTACAAGGAGATGACTGGCGTGAAAAATAGCTTTGGTTCAAGTGTTTCTGTGACTATATTTGGAGAAAGTCACGGAGCTATGATAGGAGCAGTCCTTGACGGAATAGCTCCGGGAATAGATGTAGATGAGGAATTTATTGCTCATCAGATGTCGCTGCGTAAGGCTGTGGGAAGCATTTCTACTGCAAGACGTGAAGCAGATCAGGTGAAGATAGTGAGCGGAGTATTCAATGGAAAAACGACCGGTACTCCTATAACTATGATTATAGAAAATCAGGATCAGCACAGCAAGGACTACGGCGAGCTTGCATATAAGGCACGTCCGGGACACGCTGACTATACCGCATTTATGAAATATCACGGATTTCAGGACTTTCGTGGCGGCGGACATTTCTCCGGACGCATAACAGCCGGACTTGTAGCTGCCGGAGCAATTGCAATAAAGGCTCTGAAAAATAAGGGTATATACATTGGTACTCATATCCTTTCCTGCGGCGGAGTTTTTGACAGAAGCTTTTCAGCTGACCTGAAAAATGAGATAGTAAGACTTGGAGATTCAGATTTTGCAGTTCTTGATGAAACTGTAAAAGCTCCGATGATAGAGAAGATAGATGCAGCTCGAAATGACGGAGACAGCGTCGGCGGCAGACTTGAAACTGCTGTGTACGGCTTTCCGGCAGGAGTTGGCGAGCCGTGGTTCGATACTCTTGAAAGTGTGCTTTCGCATATGATATTCAGTATACCTGCTGTAAAGGGACTGGAATTCGGTGATGGTTTTGGACTTGCTGATATGAAGGGAAGTCAGGCAAATGACTCTTTCCGCAGCAGCGACGGAAATGTTCACACTGAGACTAATCATAGCGGAGGTATCCTCGGCGGCATATCAAATGGAATGCCTATAATATTCAGAACTGCCATAAAGCCAACACCTTCAATATATAAAGAGCAGCAGACCGTCGATATGCGTGACATGACTGATACTACTTTACAGATAAAAGGCCGTCACGACCCTGCTATCATCCACAGAGCAAGAGTCGTGCTCGACAGTGCTGCGGCACTCGTACTCTGCGACCAGCTTGCACTCCGTTTTGGTACTGACTGGCTTGCTGAGACAAATTGATCATTATATAAATATAGCTCCCGAAAGCGATCATACGACCGTTTCGGGAGCTTTCTTTACTTATTCAGTTCAAGTCTTTTGGACTTTAATTCGAGTATTCGTTTTACGCTTTGATTTATGCGTTCTTCTGATATTTGTCCGGATTGTACTGCGTTTTCAAGACCGGTGAGTGCAGTTTTGAAGTCCTCCGGCATAAGGAGTATATCAGCTCCGGCTAAGACCGACTTTACCGCAAGTTCATCCGGAGGATAGATTTTAGCTACGGCTGCCATAGAGAGTGAATCTGTAATGACCACACCGTCATATTCAAGCTTTCCACGAAGTTCGTCAGTTATCATGGATATTGATATTGATGCTGGTACGGAGTCGAAAGCTGTCATTGATATGTGACCTACCATGACCATGTCCGCACCGGCTTCAATTCCGCTTACAAATGGGAGATACTCGTTATTTTTCAGTTCTTCTGCAGTTTTAGCTGATGTAGCTGTACTTACATGGGTGTCCTCAATGGTATCTCCGTGACCGGGAAAGTGTTTGAGTGAGCAGTATACACCGCCTTCATTGAATCCCTTTACGGCAGCCGATACAAGCTTTGCAGCTTCCTTGAAATCGTTGCTGTATGCTCTTTGACCTATCACAGTATTCTCAGGGTTTGTCCATGTATCAGCAACGGGAGCAAAGTCAAGATTGAAACCGAGTTCCGATATATCCTTTGCGATAGTATAAGCGTTGCTGTATGCGGCAGCATCGCCCTGATCTTTGTAAGTGAACATAGGCTGAAAAGCGGTAGTACCGAGCTTTTCTGCACATCTTGCAACAGTGCCGCCCTCTTCATCAACTGCATAGAACAATGGGATACAGCCTATTTCTTTTTCGATAGCCTTTGCATCACGAAGCATCGAACGTGTTTGTTCAACGTCTTCAAGGTTGATGCTGAAATAGATAAGTCCGCCTACAGGATATTCGGTAAGGCAGCTTTTAGTAGTATCACCAGACGCTGTGACAGCATCAAAGCCTGTAAGTGACTCCGGAGTTATTATGAACATCTGACACAGTTTCTCACGAAGACTCATATTAGCGATGATATTATCGATCTTGTCAGATTCGGGGTCAACAGGTTCAGTAGGTTCAACCTCATCGGCAGAGGTCGTTACCTCATCTGTAGCAGCTTCCGTAGATGCAGCAGTTTCAGATTCTGCATTATTTTGAACTTCTGATGAATTAGTGTTGCTGCTGCTTTTATCGGAATTTTTTATGAAATAAAATCCAACAGCTATCACAAGGAAAAGTGCAGCAATGCAAATCAGAGTAAGAAATTTGAAAAGTGATCCGTTTTTTGCAGATCCAGACATATTAAAGCTCCATTCTTTTGTTATTTATCTATTTTACATTTTAACATTTTTGTCGTTATATGTCAATTAGATATTAAAAATATATGATTAAATTATATTGCTTTGTAAAATGGTTTGCTTTTGAAATATGATCGTTTGTTTCAATTTTTTATCTTGACAAATCAATTGAACTGGAGTAAAATATTAGTATAGATCATATTGCTTCTTTCAGGGTGAAAAAAATGGATAAATATTCGTCCTTCTCATGCACCTGTACGGGTGCTTCACATATGGCTCGTGAGCTTATATGTCAGGACTATTCTGGTGAATCAAATAACGATGACTTTGTGTTTGCGTCTACAGCTGACGGACATGGAAGTCAACAATACCTCAGAACCGAAAAAGGCTCAGAATTCGCTGTTCAGGCTGCATATGAATGTTCAGAAGAATTTGTTGAAAGTCTCAAAGGAGCTGAGGATGTTCTTGCTGACCCTGAAAAAAGATTTTCTTTGTTTGAACAACTCTGGAAAAACGTTGTCGACCGTTGGAATGAGCTGATATATGAGGACTTCAATGAGCATCCTTTTACCGGTGAAGAACTGGAGCGTATACCTGAAAGATATAGCTATTATCGTGAAACTTATATGTCAGGTGAGTATAAGGACGCTTACGGAACTACGCTCGCTTTTGCTGTAGTGACTGAAAGCTACGCTTTTTGTATGCAGATAGGTGACGGCACTTGCGTTATCATAACTAAGGACGGCGATGCAGAAGAACCTGTCCCAAAGGATGAAAGATGTCACGATAATATCACTACATCTATGTGTCAGGACGAAGCCGAAAAACTTGCAAGATGTGCATTCTTTGCAGGTGACGATATTCCTGCGGCTATATTCTTAGGTACGGACGGTATCGATAATTCTTATTGGGATCGTCAGCAGCTCTGGGATTTCTATAAGGGACTTGCATTTGATCTTAGTCAGAATGGTCTGGATGAGGGCTTCAATCAGCTGACCGCCTTCCTTCCGGAGCTTTCAAGACTTGGAAGCGGTGACGATGTTTCGTGTGCGGGTATCTATGACTCCGAGATGCTCCTTAATTGTGAGGATAAACTGAGAACATCTGAGATCGAAGATGATTCCGAAGATGAGGAATAAATTTAATATGATTATTAAGCACTTATGATTTTGGCGGTCATAAGTGCTTTTTTATTTGGCAGCATTGGGGATTTTAGATAATTATGATTATAATTGTTTGTAGTTGTATACAAAAATATAAGATTATTGTTGAATTAATATAATTTTTGTGATATAATGAATTATCATGATATATAGGAGGATACGATATGTATTGTTCAAGCTGTGGAAAAAATATTCCGGATGGTTCTACGATATGTCCTGAATGTGGAAAAAGTACTATGATTCAGAGCAATATCGGGAGCTCGTTTAACGACTCGCCTGTAAAAGAGAAAATAGGAAATGCTGCAAATGTTATGAAAAGAGTTCCTACAAGGCTTATAGCAAAAATAGCTTTACTTGCCGCTATAATATGCTTTGCTTTTCCGTTTGTATCAATATCCTGTGACGCAAGTGGCTATATGAATTCATTTAATGATACTGATGAAGATTATAGTATGAAGGTTACGTATAAAGGTTATAATTTTATTTTCCCTTCTACAGTAGACGAAGACAATGCTGAATTAAGCAGTGGATTTGATAAATCGAAAGATAATGACGATGAAGATGAAGACAGCGAATCTGAATCAAGATCATCTAAAAAGAGCAGCGGCAAAAATGCCAAGGACGAAAAAACAAATGGCTGGCTTATAGCAGTAGTTATATGTTGTGCAGTCGGCTGTGTGGTATTGTTTATAAAGAGACAGGTATGGCTGCCGCTTGTGTCAGCAGCACTTAGTCTTGCCGGAATAATATGTCTGTTGATCTTCAAGTCTAATTTCGTTGAAAGGTATGTTGAGGGTGATAATAAGGATTCTGGTATAAGTATTGAGAATTTCCTCGATATTGATTATCGTTACGGATTTGTACTATGCATGACGTTTATGATAATCGGACTTGTATTGTGTCTGCTTACATTCCTGATCGATAAATTCAAAGATGATGATGAATATGGTTATTATTAATTAATTGGATAACAAAAAAGTCTCCTATGTTTCGGCATAGGAGACTTTTTTTATTCTAAGAATGTATCAGCGACCGTCATGCAGAATGCTGCGAAGTAACTTTTTTCTCTGAGTTTTTCTGCACATACTTTAGCCTTTTCAGTCGAACTGAAGAGTCCGAACACGGCAGAACCGCTGCCGGTCATAACAGCTTGTAAAGAGTCGTTATCGGTCATCACTGATTTTATTTTGTCAACTTCTTTAAGCTGAACAGCCTGTTCAAAAAGGTTGCCGAAATACTTATAGGCATCTTCACTATTTGATTTAAGAGTATTTACGAGTTGGTGAACGGGCGGATGCAAAGGTGAAGTGAGAGCGTCTATATTTGCGTAGGCTTCGGCAGTAGAAACTCCCTCAGTTCCTTTGGCGATAACGAGTACACGTCCCGAATAATCGGGGAGCGAAGTTATCTTTTCTCCGATACCTTCCACATAAGCTGTGCCGCCTGTGAAGAAGAACGGAACATCGGCTCCAAGTTTTTTGCCCATTGCAGCAAGCTCGATGTTTTCGAGTTTACTGCCGGTAAGTGAGTTCATACAGTAAAGTACAGCTGCTGCATCGGTACTTCCGCCGCCCATTCCTGCCTGAGAGGGGATGCCTTTAATGATATGTATGTCACATCCTCCGGAATAGTCTGTAGTCTCGGAAAAAAGCTTTGCAGCTTTGAAGGCTATATTTCTTTCATCGCAGGGGATAGGGTCAGCTTTAGCAAAATCAGCCGGAAGCTCACAAGTGATATTTATGCCGGAGTTATTTAGTGTGACCTCAATTTCATCGTAAAGCCCGACGGTCTGAAACACGCTTTCAATGGTGTGGTAGCCGTTTTCGAGTTTGCCTGTGACATCAAGAGCCAGATTTATCTTAGCGGGAGTTTTAATTTTCATTTCTTCTCAGCCTCTAATTTCTTCAGGAACTTCTCTATGCGGTGCATAGCTTCCATGAGGTGCTTCAATGAATAAGCGTATGAGATACGCATATAACCCTCACCGCTGTCACCAAATGCACTTCCCGGAACAGCTGCAACTCTCTCCTCGTAAAGGAGTCTTTCGCAGAACTCCTCGCTTGTAAGTCCTGTGCTCTTTATACATGGGAACACATAGAATGCACCTTCAGGGTCAAAGCAGGTAAGTCCGAGTCGGTTGAACTCGCTGACGAGATAGCGTCTGCGGACGTTGTACTCATCGACCATTTTTGCTACTTCTGCATCACAGGAAGTAAGAGCCTCTACAGCAGCATTCTGACTTATGTAAGGACTGCACATGATGCCGTACTGATGTATCTTTGCGATTTGAGTTATTATAGGTTCGGGAGCAGCAACATAGCCGAGTCTCCAGCCTGTCATAGCATAAGCTTTAGAGAATCCGTTTACGTAAATAGTACGTTCTCTCATGTCGTCGAGTTCTATAATAGAAAAATGTTTTCTTCCGTAAGTAAGCTCTGAATATATTTCGTCAGAGAGGACCATTATATTGGTGTCACGGAGATACTCTGCAATAGGTTCAAGGTCTTCACGGGTCATAATAGCACCTGTAGGATTATTAGGGAATGGCATTATTATCATTTTTGTACGTTCTGTGACCTTGTCTCTGAAATCTTCAAGAGTAAGCTTGAAATTGTTCTCTATTCTTGTGGGGACTGACACCGGAACTCCGCCTGCAAGCTCAACGAGCGGAGCATAGCATACGAAGCATGGCTCAACTACAAGGACTTCATCACCCGGATCGATGATACCTCTTAAAGCGAGATCTATAGCCTCAGAGCCGCCGACTGTCACTATCATTTCTTTATCTGCATCGTATCTTACACCGTGCTTTTTATTTATTTTGTCGGAAATAGCGTTTCTGAGCGGAGCAAGTCCCTTGTTCGGACCATAAACGATGTGCTTTCTTTCAAGCACGTTTATAGCGGCTTTTCTAATTACCCAAGGTGTGCTGAAATCAGGCTCACCAACGCCGAGACTGATAACATCCTCCATAGTTCCGGCAATATCGAAGAATTTTCTTATTCCGGAAGGCTTGATATTCTTTATTTTATTGGAAAGAACTTTTTCGTAGTCTATCACGTTTAACAGAGTCCCCTTTCGTCAGGCTCTTCACCGTCGATGAAAATGCCTTTTTCCTTGTACTTTTTGAGAATGAAATGAGTTGAAGTTGAGAGTATTCCGTCAATAGTAGCGAGTCTCTCGGAAACGAAGAATGCAACGTCTTTAAGGTTATTGCCCTTTACCTCGACAGCGAGGTCGTATGCACCTGACGACATAAGGCTGACGCTTTCAACCTCGTCATACATCATTATAGTTTTAGCAATATCATCGAATCCGCAGTCTCTCTGCGGAGTGACCTTCAGTTCTATAGTAGCGTAAACAGTGGATTTATCGTACTTATCCTCGTCGAGGATAACGCTGTATCCACGGATGATACCGTCGTCTTCGAGTTTCTTTATTTCAGCCGCTGCTTCATCCGCACTTATGCCGAGCATCTCTCCGAGTGCAACATTGGAGATGCGGGCATTCTGCTGTAATATGCTTATGATCTTGTTTTTCATAATATCAAATCCTTTCAGTGATTATCAGTCTATATCGATAAAGTATGGTTTCCTTTTTTTAAAGTAGCACAGACTTTTGAAACCGGCAGCCTTTGCCATTTCAGCTCCCTCTGCGATGCCTTTGCCGAGGTCTTCTATGGTATGGGCATCTGAGCCTATTGACAGTAATTCTCCGCCAAGCTCCTTATAGAGCTTAATGTACTTCATTGACGGGAATGTATCTCCGTAATTCTGTCTAAGACCTGATGTATTTATTTCAATGCCCTTACCGCCGAGTATGAGCAGACGGAAGGACTCTGCGATGATCTCGTCATATCTGCTTATGTCGACATCAATGCCGAAACCGCCTTTTATGTATCTCAGAAAATAGGTGAGATGTGAGAGAATGTCGAATTTACCCAATTTACAGAGCTTATATATCTCATCGAAATATCTGCGGCAGAGATCATAGATACCTTCTTCTGTGTAGGAATTGTAGTCGAGGAAGCAGAAATCGTCCATATCCGGCAGCTGATGTACTGAACCGAGTATGAAGTCGAGCCTTTTATCACCGGCGACACGTTCGGCGACCTCAAGTTCCTGAGTAGCCTGACCAAGTTCAGTACCGCAGATAAGGTTGAGTTTGCCCTCGTATTTCTCTTTAAGCTCTGTGACAGCAGATACGGAGTTCTCGAAATCAGCTCCGAAGTCGAAATAAGGGTAAATATCCGTATTAGAGTAATGCTCTTTGGAGTACCAGCGGTTGCATTCGCAATGATCGGTTATGGCATATGCCGCCAGTCCGAGCTCACGGGCACGTTCGATCATCCCGATGATATCGGCTTCTGAGTCGACAGAAAACTGAGTATGAGTATGGCAGTCTATAAGATTCATATTCCACGACCTTTCATAAATAAAACGTATTATATTATTATACCACATTGACAATGGTTTTTCCACTGTTTTCACAAAAATATTCTGTAAAAAAATAAAATTAAATATAGGACTTTATTTTTTTATAATAATGTGTTATAATTGTATCAATAATGCGGATGCTTTCCGCTGAACAATTAAACGGAGGTAATCAATATGAGAGCAGTTATTACTGTTATAGGTAAGGACACCGTTGGCATACTTCATAAAGTAAGCGGTATCTGTGCTGAATACAATGTTAATGTAATAGAGGTAACTCAGAGCGTTTTACAGGATATGTTCGCTATGATAATGCTGGTGGATGTTTCTGCTATAAAGGGTGATTTCTCAGAATTGGTAGATAGAATGTCCGCTCTCGGAACTGAACTCGGACTCTCTATCCACACAATGCACGAGGATATTTTCAACTCTATGCACAGCATATGAGTCATTTAAGATATTACCGAAAGGAAGTCACTGATGCTTAACGTTTATAATATACTCGAAACTATCAGGATGATTCAGGATGAATGTCTTGATATAAGAACTATCACAATGGGTATCTCACTTCTCGATTGTATCGATACCGATATAGACAAGGCTTGTGAGAAGGTATATAACAAGATCGTTTCCAAGGCTGGAAATCTTGTTGCTGTAGGTCAGCAGATCGAGAAAGAATATGGTATACCGATAGTAAACAAAAGAATTTCCGTTACACCTATCGCTATGCTTGCAGCTGCCTGCCCGAACGGCGATGTTGTAAAATTTGCAAAAGCACTCCAGAAAGCGGCTGATACTTGCGGAGTAAACTTCATAGGCGGATATTCAGCTCTTGTACACAAGGGATTCTCTGCCGGAGATATGGCACTTATCAAGTCCATTCCGGAGGCTCTGGATATTACTCAGAATATATGCTCATCTGTAAATATCGGTTCTACAAAGTCCGGTATAAATATGGATGCCGTAAAGATAATGGGTCAGATAGTCAAGGAGTCCGCAGAAAGAACAGCAGACAGAGACTGTATCGGACCTGCTAAGCTCGTCGTTTTCTGCAATGCTGTTGAGGATAACCCGTTCATGGCAGGAGCTTTCCACGGTGTGGGCGAGCCTGATTGTGAAATACACGTTGGTGTATCCGGTCCGGGAGTTGTCCGTGCTGCACTTACAAAATACCCTGACGCTTCTATAAACGAGATCGCTGACGTTATCAAGAAGACTGCATTCAAGATAACACGTATGGGTCAGCTTGTCGGAGCAAGAGCTTCTGAGCTTCTTGGAGTACCTTTCGGTATAGTTGACCTCTCACTCGCTCCAACTCCGGCTATCGGAGACAGTGTTGCTCATATCCTTGAGGAAATGGGACTTGAAATGTGCGGTACTCACGGTACTACAGCTTGTCTTGCAATGCTCAATGACGCTGTAAAGAAGGGCGGAGTTATGGCTTCTTCAACAGTCGGCGGACTTTCAGGTGCTTTCATCCCTGTTTCTGAGGACGCAGGTATGATAGATGCTGCTGTTGCAGGTGTGCTCAGCCTTGAAAAACTCGAAGCTATGACCGCTGTATGCTCAGTTGGTCTTGATATGATAGTTGTTCCGGGAGATATAACTCCTGAGACTATTTCAGCTATTATCGCTGATGAAGCAGCTATAGGCATGGTCAACTCAAAGACCACAGCTGTACGTCTTATACCTGCAATCGGCAAAAAAGAGGGAGAAACTCTTGAATTCGGCGGACTTCTCGGAAGCGGTCCTGTAATGCCTGTAAGAGAGAAGTCACCGGCTAAGTTCATAAACCGTGGAGGACGTATCCCGGCTCCTATGCAGAGTCTTAAAAACTAAGCTCAATATGCAGGGAATATCTGCATAAATATATTATCTTCTAAAACGGAGGGATTTTTTATGGCAAAAGACAAATCACAAGAGATCAGACCGATCGAAAAAACCGCATTTCTCGCAGAGCTCATTGCTGCCGCTGTTGTGACACTTCTGGCACTTCTCGACTTAGCAGGTATATTCTCGGATAAAGTCGATGCAATGTACATAATCAATCCTGCGATGGCGGTTATGCTTGCCGGACAGAGCATACGTGACTGGAAAAAGCATAAGCTTTATTCACTTGCATTTATGGTAGTTGCAATATTGCTTATAGTAATAACTGTCAAGAAGATATTTGCATAAAATCATTAAAGGGCGGAGATTCTCCGCCCTATCTCTTATAAAAGGTGAATAATATGAAGATCATCCCTGCGACTTTAAGTGATTTTTCTACAATTAAAAAAATCACTCACGATACAATCAAAGCGGTCTATCCGGCTTACTATCCCAAAGGAGCTGTAGATTTCTTTCTTGAACATCACTGCGATTCTAATATCAGAAATGACATTTCAGAGGGTATAGTCTATCTGCTTTTTGATGATGCTGAAACTGCGGCAGGTACTGTGACAGTGCGTCATAATGATATCGGACGCTTATTTGTGCTGCCGGAATATCAGGGCAGAGGATACGGAAGTAAACTCCTGAGCTTTGCTGAAGCTCTCATTGCAGAAAATTATGAGGAAGCTGTGCTGGATTCGTCATTTCCGGCTAAGGGGATATATCTCAAAAAAGGCTATATATTCACTGAATACAACAAAATCGAAACACATAACGGCGATTTTTTATGCTTTGACTCTATGTCAAAGAAATTGAGGTGAATGTATGGAGCTTTATGATATCCCGAAACTTTTCGGCATTGATGATGTGCAATCTGTAGAGGAGATCAATAACGGTCACATAAATCGTACCTATCTCTGCCATTGCAGTGATAAATACTATATCATGCAATCCATTAACAATGATGTTTTTAGTTCTCCGGAGCGTGTGATGAATAACGTCGGTAAGATAGTATCTGCTTTTGAGATGCTTGAAGATGAGCGTGTAGCGATTCCGGAGTACATTCATTGCGGTGAAAAGCTGTTTGCTGCTGCGGACGGTCAGACGTGGAGGATGTACAGATACATACCGGAGAAAGTTTCTCCGCTGACAAACTCAGCCTACAGTACGGGACTTGCTTATGGCACTTTTATACGTGCTGTGAACGCAAAGGGCGTGAAACTGAATCCTACTATAACCAATTTTCACGACCTCGGCAGATATTTTTCAACTCTGACTAATCTCGCCGCAAATTCCGGACTGAAAAAAATCGACAGCACTGTTATTACAAAACTTGGCAATCTCAAAGACACTCTTGAACAGGTTTTTACTGCCGATTTCAAACGCAGAAATGTACATAATGACGCTAAAACAGATAACGTAATAATAGGCGAGAGTGTGACTATCATCGACCTTGATACTGCAATGCCCGGATATGCTGCAATTGATTATGGCGACCTTATTCGCTCGGTCTGCAAGGGGAAAGCTGCGGATATGAATGTTATCCGTGACGCTACAAGAGGTTTTGCTGCTGGTCTGAGAGGCGTACTCAGTTCTGATGAAACTGATTCGCTGTACTACGGTATACTCTATGTTACCGGAGAGCTTGCGATACGCTACCTTATTGACTATATCAGTGAAGACGGCTATTTCAAGGGGAAAACTCCGGCACAGTGCCTCGGACGTGCAAACGAGCTCCTCGGACAGCTTGGGATGTTCATTCAGTACGGAGAGGATATTATAAATATCATTTATTCGGCTTTTGAGAAAAAGTGAAAAGACCTTCTGTGAGAAAAAATCACAGAAGGTCTTTCAGTCTGTTGAAAAACTATATAATAAAAAGATAGCTATAATAATGGGATTCCAAAGGGTTTTTCAACCATTTGGTCAGGTCAAGGGCTGAAAGCCATTGTGGGGTGTGGGGCAAAGCCCCACATATAGCCGCAAAACGCTCTGCACGAGAGAGCGTCCCCTAAAGAATTAATATTTTTTCGACAAGCTAAAAGACCTTCTGTGAGAAAAAATCACAGAAGGTCGATTTTATATTGCTCCCCCAATTAAACTTTGTCAAAAAGGCGAAGGCAGAAAGGAAATTTATCAAGGAAGGAAAACGCAGAAATGCTTACGCATTTCAAGTTTTTCTGACACTGAGAAATTTTCTTTATGACAAGCATTGGTTGGCAAGGTTTAGTTGGGGGAGCAATAATATTACTTCTTTTTAAGCTTGATTATCTTATAGACGAACAATTCGATAGAAATAAGACCAACGACCGCAGCTCCGGCTATAATAGCTATCATACCGAGGTTGCTGTCCTCATCATCGTCATCATCGTTGTCCTTGTTTTTCTTGGTAGTTTTTACTTCATCGTCGTCATCGGACTTTGTTTTAGTGCTTTTGCGGATAGACTCTTTAGTCTCGTCCTCTTTTTCCTCAGTTATCTCCTCAGTTTCTTCGGCAGGCTGTAGGTCTGCAAAAGCACTCTTATCAGTAGTACTTGTTACACCTATCTGTATACCGCCGTTTTCCTGAGCAGTAAATGCTGAGAGCCATGCGAGTGAAGCATTCCAGTTGATAGTACACTCGTTTACAGACCAAGCTTCAATGTGGTCCATATAGCACTTCTGCGGAGCTATCTCGCCTTTTTTCCAACCTGAGCCCTTTACCCAAGGGTCCTGCATACCGGAATTCGGTCCGCCGGACATTACTCCCGCAGGAGCTTCAGGGAATGTTTCATCTACCTGATGTGACCAGTAGCGGTGGTGAGGATTCTCTACAGCATGATAACCGTATCCTGTAACATAGGAGTACTCATTTGCATTTCTTCCGAGGAGGTAGTCCATGCCGCCAATAGCACCGTCGAGGTAAGCATCATCGTCTGAGAGAAGATAAGCATAAGCGAGTACAACAGCATTGTCGGCTACGAGTGAATTTGAGCCCCATATATAGCCCTTATCGCTGTCATTGTAGCTGAGCTGGCTCTGACCGTATGGCACACCGTAGCCCTGCTCGTCTTCAATTTCTATGTAATGATCTCCGGCAGAGATGATATTCTCCTTTAATTTCTTATAGTCAGAGTCTGGGACCTGTTTTTCGTCGAGAGAAAGGCTCATAGTACCAAGAGCCGCTGTATTTCCCCAGTCGAAGCTTCCTACGGTATCGACGCTCTCGCCGCCGCCGAGTGAAGTCGGGAGTTCAAGGAAGAAATCGGAATCTTTCATATCCTCATAATAGCTGTCGTCGCCGGTAGTGAGGAATAGCTCGCAGGCTGCCCAGTAGAATTCATCATCTACATTGTCATCGCCGTAAGCACCGCCGCCTGTTGAGCTGTCGAGCGGAGCGTAAACGTCCGGATTTTTTTTAGCAGCTTCATAGGCTTCTATTGCAGCATCGAGACACTTGTCTGCGAAGTCCTCGTCGTACTTATGCCAGAGTCTGGAAGCCTGAGCTGCACAGGCAGCAAGATTGAGAGTAGCAGCTGTTGACGGCGGCTTGACTATTCTACGCATCTGGTCATCAGCCGGAGCAATAGCAAGACCGGTCCATTTTTCGTCATGAGCTTTGTGGTAAGCCATTCCCTTGTATTCGCCGTCTTCGACTATCATTTTGAGCATCCATTCCATTTCCCAGCGAGCTTCGTCAAGGAGGTCAGGAGCTTTATTGTTATTTTCAGGTATGAGCATTGTTCCGTCGGCATAAACATCATCAAAGCCGTATTTTAGTGCAGTTTCGTACTGATTTTGCAGCATCCAGAGCGAGAATCCGCCGTTTACGACGTATTTTCCGTGATCTCCTGCATCGTACCAACCACCGGTAACATCAATGGACTTTCCGGTGCTGTCAGTTTTTTCCCAGTCTGACATTATTTCAGCGGAATCGTTAGGGTGTCCGGCAGCTCTTGCGAGTTTTGAAGTGTCGCCGGAAGATATATATTTGCTTTCTATTTCTATTCCGCTGCGGTTCTGATAGAAATAATTTAGCGAATTATAGAGAATACCGGAGTAAAGCTCGTTGTCGCCGATAGTGAATTCGTAGCTTCTGTCGCCGTCTTCGGTCTCAATATAGAAAGTGCCCTTGTCGTTAAAATCGGTGAAGTCGATGATATGAACTTCGTCCTCGGAGTCCTTATCCTCGCCGAAAGGTTTGGAAGTACCGGAATAGACCTTGTCGCCGTCCTCGTTGATTATATCGAAGTCGATACCGGAGCTGCTGTCGCTCACGAGAGTAGCTCTTTTAGCTCTGTTTTCAAAATATCCGACCTGATTTATCATGATAGGAGAGCGTTTCCACTTCGGAGCAGCTTTGTAGTTATTTTCATCACTTGTGAGGTCTTTCAGCGACATATTGTCGAAAGTTATCTCAGTACCTGCCGGGAAGCATCCGCCGGGAGTATACTGACCGTCACCGCCGAGGTGGAAAGCCCACTCAGCAACATCAATAGATTGTGAAGCGGTGAATGTGTGAGTTACCTTTTTTGTCTCGTTAGCATTTATCGGTATAGGTTCCCATGTCGAGCCGAGGTCAGGACCGTTGTCGTCCATTTCATTATGCCAGACTTCATTATTTTCAGCGTCACCGATCTTTGTGTAGTACTTACCGCTCTGGGTAGGAGTTATCTCATAGGACACCTCATATTTATGTCCGGAAACGATTTTCAGACCTCTATGGCGGAACTGACAGTCCCATCTGTCCTCACCGCCGGCAGAAGCTCCACCTGGTTTAACTATTTTCACTTTATATTTTCCGTCAGTTAGCTCGAACTCCATTTCAGCCGGAGCTGATTCAACGATATGCCACGGAAGTCCGACACCTTCATCGAAGTTAGTCTGACCAAGCTGCTGACCGGCATCAGCTTTCAGAGGGATAAGCTGAGCACCTGCCGGAACAATGATGCTTGCAGTAAGAGTCAAAGCTGCCATTGCAGACAGACTTTTATTTCTGAGCTGCCTAAATTTACTCATATAAAAAATACCTCCTGTATAAGCTCCATTAATATTTACCATATTATACTTTAATACTTTTTTGGGACTATGTAAATAGAATACACGGAAATTTTACATTTGCATAAAATTAAACTCTGTTTTAAACTATATTTCCTAACAGCTAAGGCAGATTTTTCGGCAGTTTTTCATATGAAAAAACAGGGAAGCATCACGCTTCCCTGACGGTCTGTTGAAAAAGTATTAATTCTTTAGGGGACGCTCTCTCGTGCAGAGCGTCCCCTCTTCAAAAACAGTCCACCGGACTGTTTTTGAATTCACCCCTTGCAGAGCGTTTTGCGGCTATATGTGGGGCTTTGCCCCACACCCCACAATGGCTTTCAGCCCTTGACCTGACCAAAGGGTTGAAAACCCTTTGGAATCCCTTATTATGGTTATCTTTTTATTTATTTGCTTTGCAGGCGATATTTCTGTCTTCAAGAGCGATGTTAACGTTTCTGCAAAGGTCGATAGCTCCCGGATTATTACCCACTACAGCAGATTCAAGCTGTCCGAAGAGTTCAGCGAGCTTGAATTCCTGTTCAGCAATAGCAGTACTGCTTACAGGGTCGCTGTATGAGATATTTTCAGCGAGCTTTTTTATCTCCTGAGCGAGCATAGGGTCAGATGTACGTGTAGTGAGAGCCTCAGCTCTGAGTGCGAGAGACTTCATAAGTCTGGTGTCAGCGTTTTTCACTGTCTCCATATTTGAGATAGCCTCTCTTGCCATTTTAGCAGTAAGTCCGAGCACGAGAGCACCTGCAAGTACTAATATGCATAGCAAAATGGTAAACTGTGGCGGAGCACTGTCGCCTACACTAAAGATAACCAAGCTGAGTATAGTCTGGATTATCATGTAGAGTATTCCGACTCTGTGAATAGGGTAGCCGAGTACCTGACTCTTCAGCGGAGTTTCAGGCGGATAAGCAAGTTTGAATACCGGTATCTGAAGTAAAATAGCGAGCATTCCTGCTGCATAAGCTACTATGAAATTGAAGCCGTGTTCAAATGGTGCGAGAAAAGCGATCGCAGTAAAAGCAAATGCCAATACAACGAGTATAGCAACAACATGAGGTCTAACCTTTTTCATGATCATTCTCCCTTCTTCTTTCCGCAGTTACGGCAGAAATTGCCTGTATTTCCTTTTTCACCGCAGGAACAATCCCATACATCGTTGGAATCAGGCTTTTTAGCTCCGCAGTTAGTGCAGAAGTTTCCGATTATTCCCTTGTTTCCGCATGAGCAGTCCCATGCAGTCTGAGCAGCAGGTCTTTTAGCTCCGCAGACATTGCAGAAGTTTCCGATGATACCTCTGTTTCCGCAGCTGCAATCCCAGCTTCCTACTGTGTCCGGACGCTTATTTCCGCATATATTGCAGAATCCTCCGGAATATACAGTGTTTCCGCATGAGCATACCCAGCCGCCGGCAGGAAGTCCGCTCGGAGAGTTTATATTCAGCATCGGGTCCATAGCATTTTTAGTCATGCCCATAACTCCGCCCATAGCACCGAGAGCAACTCCGAGACCGGCGATATCGCCTACAGAGCCTCCGCCTGAGCCGCCCATATTCTGAACAGCTCCCAGACCGACTTCACGGGCAGTCTGCTCACGGTAGGTGAAGCCTTTCATTCTCATTTCCTCAGCCTCAGCAGCTGCCTTTACTACGAGAGCGTCAGCTTCTCCCTTAGCACCAATGACTTTGAGCTGTGCAGCAGTCTCAGCTTCAACAGCCTGACGTTCACGAGCTTTTTCAGCCTCAGCTTTGAGTATCTCTTCCTGACGTACTTTCAGGTAGAGGTCAGCACGCTGCTGTTTTAATCTTCTGTAATTAGGGTCGTCGTCCGGAGTAATGATAGTCTCGACAAAGAACTCCGGCATAATGAGGCCGTATTCTTTGATATTATCGTTAAGAACGGTGCAGAGACTTCCGGAGATAGTATCAAGATGCTCGTCTATTTCAAGGATATTTATGCCGTTGTCCTTGATGATACGTGCGAGACTGCTTTTGACTTTGGTGATTATCATAGCCTTGAATTTAGCTATAGTAGGTTTAAGACCAAAGTTTCCGTCAACAACGTCAGCCTGAGTGAACTCGCTTGCCGTACCGACAAGTTTTATGAGGAGCTTTCTTGCATCGTTCACACGCAGATTGAACTGTCCGCAAGCACCTATTTCAATGGGAAGTCCGGATTCAGGCTCAATAAATCTAACCTTTGAATCTGTTCCCCATTTTATACCCATCTGTACAGTCTTGTTTATGTAGTAAACTTCGCAGTGGAATGGAGTATCGGCATTTGTCGGGAGTTTATATGCTTTGTTGATTATCGGAAGGTTCTGTGTCTCAAGAGTATGTCTGCCGGGACCGAACAGGTCAAGAGCCTGACCGTCACGGAAGAATACAGCTTCCTGAGATTCATGTACTATAAGCTGTGAACCAAGATTGAAGTTCTGTATCGGGTGTTTGTACACAAGGGTCTGGTTATCTCCCTCGTACACAATAACGCTGGCAAGACCGTGATCTGGTGTCTTAGGTTCATCCTTATGGGTGTTGAACATATATATTTCCTCCTTTATAAGTTGTTGTTATTTTCACCGTAGTAGTATTTATGAGCTATGCTTCCGAATCTGTAGGCTGCTATCATTGCACCGACGTGCAGAGCAATGACCATTAGCAGCAATATAGCGTTATATCCTGCCTGATTCATAAAGAATGTTGTCAATACAGCGATAAGTACGGCTATAGGTCTGAAAGCAAACAGCGAGTTTTTGGACAAACTTCCGTCATGTCTCATCTGCATATATATCATAGCGAAGCAGAACAGCGGTGAAGCTATGAGAGTTTTTAATCTGTAATTTTCTGCCATTACCATTTCGTGCTCCCAAGCTATAGAGTAGCATCTTAATACGGTCATTACAGAAAAAATTGCTATCAATACAAAAACGATCGTGAAAGTTACTCTGCTTTTGCTCTTGGACTTTAGAGTTGCCTGAAGTTGTCGGCTGCGTTCTATTGCCTCAGCTTCCATGCGGAGTCTTTCTTCTTCCTCAGCGGCGATCCTCTCCGCAGTGAGCTGTTTTTGCAGTTTTTCCTCACATTCTATGCCTTTTCTTAACGAGTCCTTATAGTTATCGAGCCAGCGGAAGTACTCCACAGCTTTTTTGTTGTCACCGCTTTCCATTGCGGCACAGGCTTTCTGATAGTGGCTTTCAAGCATACCGACTGCCTTTTCACGGAGTATCTCAGCTTCCGGCATATCCTTTACTTCATCAAGGAGTTTAAGTCCGGCTAATATATCCTTTCCTTTTCTGGTAGGATCTATCATTCGCTCGGCATCCATTATAGAATTCTGCCTTAGCTCATCCCACTTGCGTTCGGCAGCAGTAATGAGTGCGGCAGCGTTCCCGAAATTGCCGAGTTCCTTCAAGTCGCTTATCAGTTTTTCTGCATCTGAAGGGAAATAGCAGTTGTCTATTGACTCAGCCGCACGGTTAAGTCTGCACTGAATATCCAGCTCTTCAAGAGCTTTTTTCTCGGAGCTGTCTGCAAATCTCAGAGCTTTCTGGAAATTATCATATTTACTGATCTTGATATTTAATGTAGATAGTTCTTTTACGGAAGATTTTTTCAGTGAAGCTAAAAGTTTTCCGAGATAAGCTTTCGAGTTTCTTGGGTCGGCATCGAGAGCCTTTTCGCAGTAAACATCTGCATTTTTCCAATCTTTGTCTTCGAGAAATAGGTAAGCTCTGTCGAGCAGAGAATCCGGATTTGCAGCTGATACAGCGGTATTGGCGTGACCTCCGCCTATCAGCTTTTCGACGCCTCTTACGAGATCCTGCACAGCACCCATTTTTGAAAGGTCCTGAGCCTGAAAGGAGATGAGCTCTTCCGGAAGATCATATGGATTCATGTCCTTGTAGCAGGGGATGATGTATTTATGCTGTCCCTGAGACATAAGGCTCAGGAAGCGGCTCCATTCATTTTTGACCCATACAGATGTGAACTGATCCGGTTTATTGCCTACAACGAGCATGACCTCCGCACTCTGCAAAGCAGCAAAGATGTAAGGTTCATATTCCTGACCAAGTTTATCTTCGAGTGTTATTCGTGAGAAAAAGACTTTATAGCCTCTTTCTGTAAGTTCGTCATATATCTCCTGAGCCTCAACGCTGGCGGCAGTACGCTCGCCGTATGACTCAGTTTCCTTATAGCATATGAATATGTCGAAAGGCGATTCCTGACCGGATATTGAGAGTATGCGTTTCTGCACCTTGTCTATGTAGGCTGCCTCATGTCTGTACAGAGACTGAGCAGCACCGTCAGAATACTTTAGTGCGAGCAGAAAAGAGCTGTCTTCCAGTATCGAGCGGAACTGAGTACGGTGACAGGTCGGGAGCATTTTTCCGGAGCGTGGGTCACGGACATATTCTATACCATAGTTGCACAGGCAGAGTCCCCAGTGAGCTTCAGCTTCCTGAGGAGCTTCCGACAATATATCCTCATATACCGCAGCCGCACGGTCGAAGTCGCTGCTGCGGCGGTAATAGTTAGCACGGTCGAAAAGACGATTCCGGGTTTCATTATCAAGTTTAGGCAGAGTCTGCTCTGTACCGCAGTAGCTGCATCGGCAAACAGTCATATTCTCGCCGATCTCCAGAGCACCTCCGCACATTTTACATTTATATACAGCCATTTTTACCTCCACAGCTGTGTTTTAGGCTAAAAATCCCATAATTAACAAGATGAAGAAAAGGATCAATGAAAAACCTGCACTGCTTGATGAATCGCTTCCTGCAAAAATGAGCATCAGAATGAAGCAGATAAAAGCAAATAAGAACAGTTTCTTTTTTCGCTTTTTCTTTTTTAGTGCACGTTCTTCCTCTTTATGCTGTTCAAGAGCGTTAGAAGCGACCTGATATTCATAGTCTAATTGTTGTTTTTCGATCTGACCTATTGCATTTCTAACCATGATTATGATACCGTCATTGATATGAGCTATCTCTGTATGCTCGTTGCCTTTTGAGAAAATAAGAGCATTTTTCATATTGTTTCCGAGGATATAGCCCATGCGGGTGGTAAACAGCTCGTTATCATCAATATGAGTGCCAAAGCCTTGTATGTACTTATTGGCAAAGAAATCGATATTTTTTTCAGAGTATATCTCGCTCGGCTGAGAGCAGCTGTATTCTGCAAGGAATTTAGCCAAATAAGCCTGAGCACATTCGGGGTCATTATCAAGGATAGTTTCGCAGTATTCCTCAGCACTTTCAAAGTCATGGTCGCCGAGGAAAATATTTATTCGTTTCAGCATTTTATCCTCGTCAAAGGAAGAAGACCTGCGTTTTGGGACTGCAATGCGTTCGCTGATATTATTGTCAGCGGATACGAGCTTTTTGATACCTCTTATAACGTCGTTCATGAAGCCGATTTTGGACATATCCTGAGCCTGCAAATGTGAAAATTCCTCAGGAAGGTCATAAGCGTCCATATCCTTATAGCACGGAATGAGGAGCTTATTTCTGTCAGCTTTTATTATTTTAAGGTATCTGCTCCACTCATTTTTCACCCACGGAGCATTGAAATATTCCGGCTGAGTTCCTATAACGAGCATCACCTTTGCGGTCTGGAGTGCGGCGAATATGTAAGGTTCGTACTCTTTTCCGAGCTTATCTTCAAGAGTTATAGCCGCATAGAAGGTCTTGAAGCCCTCTTGGTTCAGCTGATAATATATGTCATTGGCGATGACACTATCCTTAGTACGTTTGCCGTTTTCATCCTTTTCCTTGTAGCAGATGAAAACATCGAAAGGCTCTTCTGAACGGACTATATTAATTATCTCTTTCTGCAAGCGGTCTATTTCAGCGGCTTCGTATTCATAAAGCTCACGGGACTGCGGCTCTGCATACTGCAAGGCAGATGCGTAGTCGACATCGGTCAGCACAGATTCAAGCAGAGTTCTGTGGCAGGTAGGGATCTTATTTCCGGTCGCAGGGTCATCGACGTATTCTATACCGAATTTACAGAGTACCATACCCCAGTAAGCCTCAGGGTCATCGGGAGTTTTCTCGACTATACTTTCGTATACCTCCAGAGCTTTATCGAAGTCACTTTTTATTCTCAGAGCGTTTGCACGATTAAAGAGATTTGCGATTATTTCATCTCTTGTATGGGGAAGGGTCTGGAGAGTTCCACAATATTCACACTGACATATATTTTTTCCGGCATCGGCGTTCAGTGTACCTCCGCACATTTTACATTTGAAAACAGACATATTGTACCTCTTTCCCGTTTATTTTTTAAGATTTATACTATTATACCATAATCGTACATATTTTTCAATATTTTTTATCATTTTTAGAAAAAATAAACTCCCTGTAAACGGATACAGGGAGCGAGTATCATTTATAAGCAGTTATGGCAGCAAGCATTGCAGTGCACATTAAACTGACCTTTACACAAACCGAATATACCCCTATATCCCCTTTGATTATCATTAATATTCAATATTGCTCCCCAAACTAAACCTTTCCAACCAATTCTCGTCATAAAGAAAATTTCACAGCGTCAGAAAAACTTGAAATGTGTAAGCATTCCTGCGTTCTTTTTCCTTCGCCTTTTTGGCAAAGTTTAATTGAGGGAGCAATAAATCGCTATATACGAGCAGCTCCCCGAAACCGGGGAGCCTGATATTAGTTCTGATTGTCTTTTTCTACGATGCCTTTAAGTCCAGCTGCGAGACCTGCAAGACCCTGTATCTCACTTGGGATAATGATCTTTGTAGCTTTTCCGTCAGCAGCCTTTGCAAAGGATTCGAGTGATTTGAGCTGGATGACTTTCTCGTTAGGATTAGCACTGTTGAGTTTTACGATACTGTTTGCAACAGCCTGCTGTACCATTTCAATAGCCTGAGCTTCACCGGTAGCTTCAAGTATCTTCTGCTCTCTTACAGCGTCAGCCTTGAGGATAAGAGCCTGCTTTTCAGCCTCTGCTTCAAGTATCTGAGCTTCTTTCTTAGCCTGAGCACGGAGTATCTGAGACTCCTTTTCACCTTCTGCAACGAGTATCTGTGACTTCTTGTCACCCTCAGCCTGAAGGATCTTTTCACGTCTTTCACGCTCAGCCTTCATCTGCTTTTCCATAGCGTCCTGGATCTCACGAGGAGGGAGGATATTCTTGAGCTCTACTCGCTCAACCTTGATACCCCAGCGGTCTGTAGCCATATCAAGGATAGATGTGATTTTTGAGTTTATAACGTCTCTTGAAGTAAGAGTAGCATCGAGTTCAAGTTCACCGATTATGTTACGGAGTGTTGTAGCTGAAAGATTCTCGATAGCCTGAAGAGGTCTTTCAACGCCGTAAGTGTACTGTTTAGCGTCAGTGATCTTATAGAATACGACTGTATCGATCTGCATTGTAACGTTATCTTTAGTGATAACCGGCTGAGGCTTAAAGTCAACGACTTTTTCTTTAAGTGAGACTTTGCTTGCTATACGCTCGATAAACGGGCAAAGGTAGTGGATACCAGTCTGCCATTCACATCTGAACGAACCGAAACGCTCTATAACGTATACCTGAGCCTGAGGAACGATCCTGAAACCTCTGATGAATATAAATAATAACAATAAAATAAGTCCTAAAATAATAAGTTCTGCTGCTTCCATGGTATTTACCTCCTGAAATATAGAAAAAATTAGTTGTTTTTAGTTTCGTTTTTCAGTGAAACTACGAGTTTTGCACCTTGAACATCCTTGACCGTGACAATACTTCCTTCCGGAATAATGTCATTTTCTTTTTCCGGAACAGCTCTCCAATCGACCCCACTGAGAGTTACTCTTCCTGTGCCTTTGTCAATGCTTATCTCCTCTATGACCTTAGCCGACTTGCCGATATCCAGACTTGCGTTAGTCGGGATAAAACCGGCTTTGCGGTATTTTTTGACAAGAGGAAGTGTTATCAGCAGAAAAGCTCCGGATGAGAGTATGAACACTCCGAGCTGTGCGGCAAGACCGAGGTTGAATAGTGCGGATAATATTAATGTAATTATCGCACCTACTGCGAACCAGATCGAGACAAGCTGAACTGTTGCTATTTCTGCGATCACGAAGATAACAAAAGCTATTGCCCAGATAATTACTTCCATAAAGGATCCCCCTTTCTGAATTTATATTGCAGAATCTCCTATATCATGTAAAAGATCTACGATGATATTATATCATTTATTTGCGGATATTTCAAGTATCCGCCAACAGCTTTCATCATTTTTACACATTTTTATTTGTAACATATTGCGGTAAGAATAATAGTCTGTTATTTTTTATATACTGATGTCATCGGTAATGTCATAATGAGCATCGATAGCGTTCATACAGGCAGGGATATTCTTTTCAAATATACCTGTAACGATCTGTTCGTGTATGCCGAGGAGCTGCTGTGAGATCTCATTGTCTGCCGCCATAGAGCAGTAATCCATCCATTTGCGATACGTCTGCGAAACAGCTTCGAGCAATGTTATCCAAAGGCGGTTTTCTGTTGCATAGATCATTGCATAATGCAATTCCTTATCGGCATCGATGTATTCAGAGGATGAATCAGCTTCCTCCATTTTTTTAAGTGCATCAGTTATTTTCTGTTTATTATCCGGAGATATACCCCTCTGTATCAGAAAATTACATATAGACTTATCCATAGTTCTTCTGAACGAAGAAACTTCTTCACGGGTTATCTTGTTGATGAGCAGCATGAGGTTCACCGCTTTTGCGATAGAGTCCTTGATATTGTCGGTGAGATAGTTGCCCGACCCCTGACGGCATTCAACAAGACCGAGAGCTTCAAGGCTTCTGATAGCTTCACGTACAAAATTCCGGCTTACTCCGAGTTTAGCGGAGATCTCACGTTCAGTCGGAAGGCGGTCGCCTATACGTACCATGCCGCTTTCTATTAGTTCAAAAATGTAGTTTAAGGTCTTCTGAAATTCTAAATTTTCCATATCCATCCGCTCCTTTCACTGTACAGGTGGTACATTAATAATTTTATTATACCACATCGATATCAGCAAAGTCAATCGGGATAAGAGAGAAAAAAGGGGTGTTTAAGAGATTGCAAAATGTCGAAAAAGCTATTGACAATATAAATTTTGAGTGCTATAATGAAAAAGCAATGACTATTAATCCGATAGGTAATGGTGAGATATAAAGAATTATACTAATTTCAGGAGGGATAAAATATGCCTAAACTTTCAGGCAGAACAGCAACTTTCACAGATTCTGTTATCAGAAGAATGACAAGAGTTTCAAATAAATACGGTGCAGTAAACCTTTCGCAGGGCTTTCCGGATTTTGAGCCGCCAAAGGAGATACTCGACCGTCTTGCACAGGTAACTAAAGAGGACTACCACCAGTATTCCATTACATGGGGAGCTCAGAATTTCCGTGAGGCTCTTGCACGTAAACATGAGCATTTTTCCGGTCAGAAGCTCGACCCTAATTCTGAAATAGTCGTTACCTGCGGCAGTACAGAAGCTATGATGGCTGCTATGATGAGCGTAGCTGACCCCGGAGACAAGGTTATAGTATTCTCTCCGTTTTATGAAAACTACGGTGCTGACACTATTCTTTCCGGAGCTGAGCCTATATATGTTCCGCTGATACCTCCGGAGTTCAAATTTGATGCAGATGTACTCGAAGCAGCATTCAAGCAGCATCCGAAGGCAATAATTGTCTGCAACCCTTCAAATCCATGCGGAAAGGTGTTCACTCGTGACGAGCTGCTCATTATTGCTCAGCTTGCAGAAAAATACGATACTTTTGTTATCACTGACGAAGTATATGAGCATATCCTGTATGCTCCTCACGTACATACATATTTTTCAACTCTTCCTAACATGAAGGAGAGGACTATCCTCTGCAATTCACTTTCTAAAACATACTCCATAACAGGCTGGAGACTCGGTTACGTTGCTGCTGCTCCGGAAGTTATCGACACTGTCAAGAAAGTACACGATTTTCTCACGGTAGGAGCTGCTGCACCATTGCAGGAAGCTGCTGTTACCGGACTTAATTTCGGTGACGACTACTATAAGTGGCTTCAGGATAAGTATACTCATAAGCGTGACCTTTTCCTCAAAGGTCTGGACGATATCGGTATATCTCATACTGTTCCTGAGGGAGCTTACTATATACTCCTTGATATATCTGAATTCGGCTTTGAGAGCGACCTCGAATTCTGCGAGCTCCTTGCAGAAAAAGTCGGCGTAGGAGCTGTACCGGGTTCAAGCTTCTTCAAAGAGCCGGAAAATCGCTATATACGTTTCCATTTTGCTAAAAAGGACGAAACACTTAATGCAGCACTTGAGAGACTCAATGACATAAGAAAGAAGATGCCATATAGAAAATAACGAGTTCTGTACATAGTGCATGAAAGAAAGTCCGGTACAGTATATTCCGGAAGAAAGAGGTAATAAATGACTTTACAGCAATTACATTACGTCATAACTATCTCAGAGACAGGTTCAATGAACAAAGCTGCCGAGCAGCTTTATATCGCTCAGCCTTCCCTGACAAGTGCGGTCAGGGAGCTTGAAAAGGAAATAGGAGTAGTTATATTCAACCGCAGCGGAAAGGGAGTTTCACTTACTAATGACGGTGCTGAGTTCATAACATACGCAAGACAGGTCTATCAGCAGTATGAGACCTTGCAGGATAAGTATCTTGGAGGAAAGGTAAAGAAAAAGTTCGGTGTATCCGCACAGCACTACTCCTTTGCAGTAAAAGCGTTTGTTGAAATGGTCAAGCAGTTCGGAACTTCCGGTTACGAGTTCGCAATACGTGAAACGAGAACAGCTGAAGTCATTGAGGACGTAAGCACCCTACGCAGCGAGATAGGAGTGCTTTATCTCAGTGATTTTAACAGGAATATGATGACCCGCCTTTTCAGTACGAACGGACTTGAATTCCATAAACTCATAGAATGCGGTGTTTATGCTTATCTGTGGAAAGGTCATCCGCTTGCCGACCAGAAGTCTATACCTTTTTCAGCACTCGAAGAGTATCCGTGCCTCACTTTTGAACAGGGAGATAAAAGCTCGCTCTATTTTGCCGAGGAGATATTCAGCACCCACGATATAAAGCGTGTTATCAAAGCCTGTGACCGTTCAACTATGCTGAATCTCATGAAAGGACTTCACGGCTATACTTTCTGTTCCGGAATAATCTGCGGAAGTCTTAACGGTTCGGACTATACTGCCGTGCCCCTTGCTGACGATGACAGTATCATGGAGATCGGCTATATTACCAAGAAAAACATCATTCTCAGCGAAATGGGAGAAGTCTATATAAACGAACTTGAAAAATATCTTGACCTGAAAAAATGATCCGCTGCATAAATTGACAATTCCTCGGTACAGGTGTATAATACCAATAGCTTTTTGTAAAGAGGGGATGTCTGTGAACGGCAAGAGAACAGTTTTTTTCTGGAGCGGTAAACTGCTCATTTTTCTGAGTATTCTGAGTTTGTTTATGTCATTTGCTAAAGCTGATATAAAGATAATTTCCGGTCATTCAAAGAATTTCACCGGAGTCTATCTTATAGCTGACATTAAGGACGATGTTGACTGCGGAGAATATACCGACGAAACTATGTATAAGGGTGCTGAGACAGCTTCGGCTGTTATAACTGCTGCACTTATCCTTGCAGCTGCCGGACTCCTGCTTCCGGTTTTCAGCTGGATACCCTCGCTGCTTGCAGCCGGGACAATGGCTGCGTTCGGAGTGCTTTGCCGGTATGCCAACGATGAACTCAGCGAGATATACACCCGTAAAGCTATCAACCTGCGGCCTGATTCCGGAGCTTATATCTTTATGGTACTCGCTCTGCTTTCGGCTGCTCTGACTATTGCTGACATTATAATACGTAAAAGACGAAAGTCCGGAAAAGTCTCTGCATGATGCGGAGACTTTTTTATGTGTTTATATTGATTTATTGACCGAAGTGTGCTATTATAATAATAGGAAAGAATCCCAAAAATCAGGAGCCGGAGTCTGAAAATATTCCGTCATATGTACGGAGTACAAAAAATTCTGTCCTGTTTTGTAAATTATATAATAATATAAGCTGTATCATGCAAATACTTGAAAAATAAAGAATTTCATGTTATAATTAAATATTACAGGAAATTAAGTGAATGCGAGGGCTGCGATTTGAAAGACAATACGGCTGTTATAAATGAGATCAGACAGATATTCGGAGATAGTGAAAAATATGCGTATGTACGCAGTTTCGGATGTCAGCTCAATGTCTCAGACGGCGAAAAAATAAAGGGACTGCTCCGGAAAATGGGGTATTCATTTACGGACGACGAGAATAAGGCTGACCTTATCATACTAAATACCTGTGCAGTGCGTGAATCGGCTGAGGACAGAGTTTTCGGCATTGTCGGAAGTATGAAAAAACTCAAAGAGACCAAACCTTCACTGATAATCGGTGTTGCAGGCTGCATGACCGCTCAGGAGCATATTGCGGAAAAGATAAAAAAATCATATCCGCAGGTGGAGATAGTACTTGGTACGTCCGCTATAAGTGCCTTGCCGTCACTGCTGCTGGAAAGTCTGAAAGGCAAGAAGTTCTCTGCGGATATCTCAGAGTATGACGATTTCTCAGAAGCGGTCGAACAGGTGCGTGAGAGCAATTTCAAGGCTTCTGTTCCGATAATGTTCGGATGCAATAATTTCTGTACTTACTGCATTGTGCCGTATGTCCGTGGAAGAGAGCGAAGCAGAGATCCTGAGGACATCATCAAAGAAGTCAGGGAGCTCGTATCTTCCGGTTATAAGGAAATAATGCTGCTCGGACAAAACGTGAACTCCTACGGAAAAGACCTCAAAGACGGTCTGAGCTTTCCGCAGCTTCTCAGAGAACTCGACAAAATAGAAGGCGAGTTTATCATCCGTTTCATGTCGTCGCATCCTAAAGATGCTTCCCGTGAACTGATAGATGCTATTTTTGAATGTGAAAAGGTCGCAAAACATCTTCATCTTCCGGTACAGAGCGGCAGCAGCGATGTGCTGAAAAGAATGAACCGCAATTATACTGTCGAAAAATATCTTGAGACAGTTGACTATATATACAGCAAAGCTCCCGATTTCTCACTGACTACCGACCTTATAGTCGGTTTTCCGGATGAGAGTGATGAGGACTTCAATGCTACGCTTGAACTTATAAAAAAAGTCAGGTATGATAACATCTACTCGTTTATATACTCAAAGCGTTCCGGCACTAAAGCTGCGGCAATGCCTGATGCAATATCGGACGAGACAAAGAGTAAGCGGATGAGAACTTTGCTTGAAACTCAGCGTGAGATCTCCTCGGAGCATTATAAACGCTTTATTGGAAGGACTATGCGTGTTCTGGTTGACGATCATGCAAAGAAGCGTGAGGGATACCTCACCGGCAAGAGCAATGAGTTCATCATAGTTGAATTTGAGGGAGATGCCTCACTTATAGGTCAGTTCGTGGATGTGAAGATAACAGACGCTATGAACTGGGCTGTTGCAGGACATATCATAAAATAATATATATAATAATTTTCAGGAGAAGTGATGGATATGAAGAAGATAATGCCTATCATCTGCCTTATGGCAGTACTTGTAGGCTGCGGAAAAGTCGAAAAAGCAAGCGAGTCCGAATCCGGACCTGTCATAACAGGAGGAACGATAGCTGCTACCGAGGGAGAAGTCGATGAGGAGATCGAGCCGACTTCAAGTTCAAAAGCACAGTCAGATAAGTATAAACCGGAAGACAAAGCTCATAAGGATGAGCGTGAGCCGGTAACTACAAAGAAAACAGCCGGAAGAAGAATAAGCCACAGCGTTCCGACTCAGACTTCTATCCCTAAACCGGTAAAACCACCGGCAAGAACAAGGACAGAACAGACGGAAACTAATCAGGAGCCTGTTGTTGAGCCGAATAATAATACTCCGGTGCCGGCGAAGCCTACAGAGCCTGTAAAATTGTCTGAACAGGTGATATACAGAGGAGTGCTCAACAGCCTCATCGGCAGCGGTGAGCTTCCGGAGATAGGTTCTGTTAAGGACAGCTCCGGTGAGTACGATATAAAGGAGAATGAATTCAGCGTATCAGATATGGACGGCGACGGCAAGCCTGAGCTTATCTCACGTATAATCGCAGCTGCTCCTGAGAGCAGAATGACTGTGATATACGGAGTGAATGGAAACGGAAGTCTGTATAAAAAGCTGAGCTGCTCTGCTGACGTTACATTCTACAGCAATGGTATAGTTAAGGCTGAGTATGAGAGTCAGAGCCGTCCGGGCGGCGACTTCAAAGCTTTCGAGCTCTATCAGCCGGACGGTGCAGGAAAATACAAGAAGATAGGTACAGTTGAAGCTCTTGACAAGGCTGAGGTTGAAAGATATGCACAGGAAGCTGCGGAAGCAGGTCTTGAAGCTCCTTTTACATATCCTGAGGAAGCTGATACAAGCGGTTCCGGAAAAGTATATTACATGATGCCTGACGGTGTTACGGAAGTACTTCCGCTCGACTATACAGAGTATGAGAATTGGGTATCTCAGTATATAAGCGGCGGTACTGTTGACCCGGGATTTGTAAAAGTCAACAGTGATAATATAAATAAACTTAAATAATATCAGGAGATAATGATGAAAAAGCTCATAGCATTAATATGTTTTACAGCTTTGCTTTGCGGATGCAGCAATTCAAAGAGCAGCAGCGAAGAGAGCTCTTCTGAATCTAAAGATATTGCTCCGGTAACTGAGGCTGCTTCGGCAGTTTCAGATGATGAGTATGAAAAGAATGCCGCTGATGAAAGCTGGCGTGAAGTATACAAGGAAAAAGTGCTCAGTCTCAAGGATAGTCCGGAGTATAAAGAAAACATCTATTTTTCGGTATATGATATAAATAACGACGGCTGTCCGGAGCTTATTGTGAATACCAAAAACGATAATGACATGAAGAGTCAGATCTTTCAGTGTGAAGACGGCAAACTTGTAAATGTTGCGGAATATGACACTTCTTTATGGTGCGTGAATGAAAATGGCGTCTTGCTGCGGTTTGGCTATGACGAAAAAGCTGATGAGAATTATACGGACTATATCTCATCCGGAAATAATTACAATACGATACTTTCTGCACGCAACGCATTCAAATTGGTCGACAACAAAGAAGAGTACACTTACTTTATCGACGGCGAAGAAGTTGATGAGGATGAATATAACTCTAAGACCGGCAGTCTTGGTGAGGGATTCACTAAGGAGCTCGGATTTGATTTCGCCCTTAATGATAAGGAGATAAATGCAGTATTTGATAAAAACGGCGGCTATGAAAAAGCCTATGCCGCTTATCTTTCAAGCGTACAGGATAAAGGCTTCGAGGAAGGCATCGCATTTTCATTACTGGATATAAATGACGATGATGTTCCGGAACTTTTCATAAGTGACGGTGTGTCGCCTTTTTCAAGCGTTATAATGCTGACTTATGACGACGGTCTGAGAGCTATCGGTAAATTTGGCAGCTACGGCAGTATAAGCTTTGATAAGAATACCAAAGTGATACATACAAGCAATAAGAGTATGGGATATACCTCCGGAGCCTGCATAACTCTTACTAAACGTAATAAATTGCAGCTCGACCTCAATTATATGGAGAATTCCGGTGCTGTTGAGTCTGACGGCAGCGAGGATGAGGTGTTCTATAAAATGAACGGTGTCAAAATCAGCAAGGACGATTACTACAACACCATCGATAAGTATACGACCAATGAGCAGTATTCTCTCGGACGTGATAATGATCTTAGCGATGAAAGCGTAAAAGCTCTTGAAGAGGGCAAGTATAAGAACCCTGAGCTGTTTGATCCGGAAACAGTGACCGAACCTGTTCAGTCATATGATTACAGTCAATTACAAGAGTAATTTGATGTTCACTATATAATTAATTTTAAGGAGTAACCTACAATGGATATTATAGAAATGACAAGAGAGCTCGGAAAGGCTCTCCAGAACGACGACAGATTTATCGCTTACACCCTCGCAAAGCAGGCAAATGACAACGACAAGGAGCTCAATGATGACATTGAGAAGTTCAGCAAGCTCCGTCAGGACCTCACAACTGCTATGAGTGCAGAGGATAAGGATACAGATCTCATCAAGCAGCTCGATGAGGACATAAAGTCAACTTATCAGAAGATAATGAGCAATAAGAACATGATAGTTTTCCAGTCAGCTCAGACTGCTCTTGAAAACCTCGTTACAAATATCAACCAGATAATCTCTATGTGTGCTAACGGTGAGGACCCTGAGACTTGTCAGCCTCCTACAGGCGGATGCTCGGGAAGCTGTGCTACCTGCGGCGGATGCGGCTGATATAAGTTTTAGAGCAAAATATGGGGGCTGCTCTGAAAAAGATGCTTAGTGGATTAAAGGGGGAAGTATTATGTTCTCTTATGATGATATTAAGCATGATATTGAATCTGCTGAAGTAAGAACAGAGAATATTATGCGGATAATTGATTCAAGCAATAAATATGCTCCGAGAGCGGAGTTCAGCATTATAGTCAAAGAACACGGATTGGCATATCTTCCATATGTCTATTTATCAGTAATTGCGGTTTGTCTTGAAAGAATAGCGGCTTGTGCCGCGGACGGCTATTTGCTGGTATGCTTTCTGACGATAATTCTTTTAATGACGATTGTGGTTCTTGGTGCATTATTTTCAAATAATAAAAAGGCTTCGGTCAAAGATAAATACCTGAATATCAAAGGAAAAAACTGGTCATATGATGAAATAGAACGCATTATAGTATATGGACGAAATTATATATATGTTTATTCGTGCGGCAAAAAGATTCTTAGTTTGGGAATGGGCGTAAAATGCAGCGATGAATTGATAAAATGGGCTAAATTTTACGATATTCCCATTAAAATGACCAGCGACAGCGATATGTCAAAAGGAAAGAGATTTTTAATATCTTTTTTGGGAATATTGGCATTTGCATTGATAGTATGTGTATTTTTAAGACTGGTATTTAGATGATGAGATCACGAAAGGAGTATCGAGTACATGGAGATCGACAGAAGTAAAATATCTCCCATGATGCAGCAATATCTTGAAGTTAAGGATAAGTATAAGGACTGTGTCCTGTTTTTCCGGTTGGGAGACTTTTACGAGATGTTCTTTGACGATGCGGTCGTAGTGTCAAAGGCACTTGAACTTACCCTCACGGGCAGAGACTGCGGACTTGAAGAACGTGCTCCCATGTGCGGAGTACCCTATCATGCAGCTGATATGTACATCAAGCGGCTTATCGACCTTGGATTCAAGGTCGCTGTGTGTGAGCAGCTCACTGACCCTGCGGAGACAAAGGGAATAGTAGTAAGGGACGTTATACGTGTTGTAACTCCCGGAACGCTCACAGAGACCAGTATGCTCGATGACGGCAGAAATAACTATATTTGCAGCATTTTCTATGACGAGAACGAAAAGACCTGCGGAGTGGCTTCTGCGGATATCTCAACAGGTGAGGCAGCACTGAGCTTCTATGAGGGCAAGGACATGGAGTCCGGCATAATCAACGAGCTTTCACGCTGTCAGCCGGCTGAGATAATTTTCCCTGAGAGCTTTCTTGCTCTGAAAAATGTTGCTGACTTTATAAAGATAAGACTTAAATGTGCAGTCACACTCAGGGATGCGGTGTGCTTTTCACCGTCAGAAAAGAGAGCGGCGACTGCCAAAGTGTTCGGAGCTTCTTCAATGGCTGAACTCGGTATCAGCGAGGACGGTGCAGACTGTGCGGCAGTATGCGGTCTTTTCGACTATATAAACGATACCCAGAAAACCTCCGTTTCACGTTTCACTTCTATAGATATACTCAACGGCGAAGCCTATATGGGTCTTGACCTCAATGCAAGACGCAATCTTGAACTCACTGAGACTTTACGCAGCAAAGAGAAAAAAGGCTCGCTGTTATGGGTGCTTGACTCCACAAAGACTTCAATGGGAAGAAGACTTCTCAAAAACTGGATAGAACAGCCGCTCAAAAGTCCGGCAAGGATAATCGAGCGACTTGATGCTGTCGAGGCACTCACAAGGAAAAGCGTTGTGCTCGGAGATATGGAGGAGCTTCTCGACAGAGTGTATGACCTTGAAAGACTTATGACAAAGGTCATGTACAAGAGTGCAAATCCCCGTGACCTGAGGTCTCTTTCTGCAACAGCGATGCAGTTGCCTGCACTTAAAGCGGAGCTTGAAAAGCTCTCGGACTCAAAGCTGCTCGCAAAGTATAACAGTGAAATATCAACTCTTGACGAGATAGTCCGTCTTGTGGAGAATGCAATAATAGAAGAACCGCCAATATCCGTAAAGGACGGCGGAGTTATCAAAGACGGCTTCAATGAGGAACTTGACGGTCTGCGTCACATAATGAACAACGGCAAGAGCATCATCGACGAGATAGAACAGCGTGAAAAGGAAGCTACCGGAATAAAGAACCTGAAAATAGGCTTCAACAGAGTTTTCGGCTACTATCTCGAAGTCACACGCTCTTACTATGACCTCATTCCGGAAGGCTGGATTCGTAAACAGACTCTTGCAAACGCTGAGCGATTTATAACTGAGGAACTGAAAAATGCCGAGAACGCTATACTCGGTGCAAAGGACAAAGCCCTCGCACTTGAAGCTGATATTTTCTCTGAAGTAAGAGACTTTCTCGCAACTAAGCTTGAAGCGGTACAGAAAACAGCTTCGGCGGTCGCAGCAGTTGATGTGCTCTGCTCGTTTGCAGATGTTGCACTGAAAAATCAGTACGTAAAGCCTGACATCACCATAGACGGTGCTGTCGACATAAAAGCCGGCAGACATCCTGTTGTTGAGCTTATGCTTCAGGACGAGATGTTTGTGCCGAATGATGTTTACATCGATACAAAGTCAGACAGGATGTCCATAATAACAGGACCTAATATGTCTGGTAAATCCACATATATGAGACAAACTGCACTTATAGTCCTCATGGCACAGGTAGGAAGCTTTGTTCCGGCTGACTCAGCAAGAATATCAGTTGTTGATAAGATATTCACTCGTGTCGGAGCTTCCGATGACCTTACTGCCGGACAGTCCACATTTATGGTGGAGATGAGTGAAGTTTCGGATATACTCAAAAATGCAACTCCAAATAGTCTTGTAATACTCGACGAGGTCGGCAGAGGTACTTCCACTTTCGACGGAGTAAGCATCGCAAGAGCAGTTGCGGAGCATATCTGTAATTCCAGAAAGCTTGGCTGCAAAACACTCTTTGCTACTCACTATCATGAGCTTATCGGACTTGAAAATGAACTTGAAGGAGTAAAAAATTATAGTATAGCCGTTAACAAGCATGGCGGAACTATAAGATTCCTCAGAAAGATAGTCCGTGGCGGAGTTGACGAGAGTTACGGCGTTGATGTTGCAAAGCTTGCCGGACTTCCGGCGAAGGTAGTCAGCCGTGCAAGAGAGCTTTTGGATGAAATGGAAAAAGCTCACAAGTCAGGCAGCAGTGTGCCGGTAAAGGAAGAGTCCGGACAGATGAGCTTCGGAGCAGTGAGCCGTGAGGATGCACTTGATATGCTCGAAAAGACCAACATTGACGAGCTTTCCGATGCTGAGTGCAGAGAATTATTAAAAGATATGCTGAAAGCAATACATAATGTCTGATATCATATATATGGAAACGGAGGAATAACAGATGCAGTATTTTTGTACCAAGGATGAATTGCACGGAACTGATTGTCATGAATTTTTTAAAGGAGAGTGGGATCAGCGGTTCTGGAATGACGAGTCTATTTACATATATGACGACGTTTTCAGAGATACCGGTCTGAGACATACGCTCAGTCTTTCACTTCCGGATTATTCCCCGTATGACCCTACAGAGATCTATCCCGATGACTGGGATGCTATAAAAAAGAAAGCGGGTCCCGATGCGACCGGAGCTTTAGCTGAGGCTGACGAATGGGTCAGAGAAGCTTTTAAGGAATACGGAATGTTTACTATACTCGGTATCTGATTTTATAGAAAGGAGAAAAGCCAATGCCGCAGATAAATTTGCTGAGCAAGGAAGTTTCGGAGCTTATAGCCGCAGGCGAAGTCATCGAGCGTCCTTCCTCGGTCATAAAAGAGCTTGTTGAGAATTCTATTGATGCCGGAGCAAGACATATAGTTGTCGAGCTTAAAAACGGCGGAAGTACATATATGCGTGTCACAGATGACGGATGCGGTATGTCTTTTGAGGACGTCCCAAAGGCTTTTCTTCGTCACGCTACCAGCAAGATAAATCTTAAAGAGGACCTCGACAATATCCTTACTCTCGGTTTCCGTGGCGAAGCTCTTGCTTCTGTTGCGGCTGTATCAAGAGTGGAGCTGATGACAAAACAAAAGGATGCGGTCTACGGCACTCTTTATAATATAGAAGGCAGTGAGGAGAAGTCTCACGAAAAGGGAGGCTGTCCTGACGGCACGACTATTATTATCCGTGACCTTTTCTACAACGTCCCTGCAAGACAGAAGTTCATGAAAAAGGACGTTACCGAAGCTAATGCGGTAAGTCAGATACTTCAGAAAATAACGATGTCTCACCCCGATATAGCGTTCAAGTTCATACGTGATAACCGTGTGGATTTCAACTCCAGCGGTGACGGTGAACTCTTTTCGGCAGTATATGCTGTGTACGGACGTGATTTCGCCCGTGACCTCATTCCTGTTGAGTACGACTATAACGGAGTAAAAGTCAGCGGATTTACCGTGAAGCCTCTTTATTCCAAGAACAACAGGGCATTTCAGAATTTCTTCGTGAACGGACGATATGTCCGCACGAGACTTTGCTCGGCAGCACTTGAAAATGCCTATACAAATATGATAATGACGGGAAAATTCCCTGCCTGCGTGCTTATGCTGGAGCTCTCTCCGGCTGCAATGGACGTAAATATACATCCGACAAAGGCAGAAGTCCGTTTCACAGATGAAAAGACCGTTTCTGATGCTGTTTATTATGCGGTAAAGAACGCTCTTATGAACGACGGACTGATATATGAATTCGAGCTCAAACCACGTCCGGACTGGAATAAGCCTGTTCCGGAGCAGGAAGAAATTAAGCAGCAGGAGTTCATGTTTACTCCGGTGAAGGACATCGCAGAGACTGAGCGAAAACTCGCTCAGCAGGAGCAGGAGTCCGGAATTGCTCCCATATCGGAGATAAAGACAGAACCTCTGACAGCTCCGCCGGTACATCATGCAGTCGACGAAAGACCGATAACTGTGGATGTTCCGCCTTCAAGAGCCTTTGACAGACCGGCAGCTCCGGTCAGCGAGATCAAGCCGGTCGCAGCAGAAGAGCCTGTCGAAACAGCGGAGCCAGTCAAAGCGGAAGTTCAGGCTGAGCCTGTGCCGGAGGAGAAACCTGCCGCAGTTGAGGGATTCAGGTATCTGAACAGCAATTCCTTTGTGCAAAAGGAGCTCCCTGAGGAGAAGCCGTCTGAACCGGTTTCGGTGTGGACTGAGAAACCAAAGATCAAAGTCATCGGAGAAGCTTTCGGGGTATACATAATAGCTGAGATCGATGATAAACAAATGATAATGATAGATAAACACGCCGCTCATGAGCGGATAATATTTGAGAGACTGAAAAGCCGCAACTGCCGTCAGTACAGTCAGATGCTGATGCAGGGAGTAAAAGTTCTGCTTACAGCAGACGAGTTCAGTGCTCTTGAAGCTAATCAGGAACTTCTGGGAGATCTTGGATTTGAATTTGATTTTTCCCAGCGTCCATGTGTTGTGGCAACAGCAGTTCCAACGTTCATTATGGAGCTTGATATGGAGGAGATCATTTCAGAACTTGCGGAGAATTTCCGCCTTTGTCTGCATGATCCTCAGTCCCATGCTCTTGATGATATATTACATACTGTCGCTTGTAAATCTGCAATAAGGGGGAATGATAGAAATGATATCAAAGAATTGCAGTCATTGGCAGAACAGGTGTACTATGACGAGAGGATAAGGCATTGTCCTCATGGCAGACCGGTGATGTTCACCATGACTAAGTCGAATATTGAGCATCAGTTCGGAAGAACATAATCAATTTAATTTACTTGGAGGACATATATGCATATTCATTTAAGTGGTAAAGTAAAATTTGCAATAGTGACATTTATGATCGCTTTTATCGTAGTAATGAGTTTGTTTATATGGAAACCACACATCGTAAAAAGTAAAAACAGATATTTAAGAGCATTTTTTGTGTTCGCAATCGCGTTTATTCCGGGAGTTATGGCGGCATCGATTTGTGCCGCAACTATAACGACTGTATGGAATAAATATTTCCCCTCTGAAACAGAAGAGATAGTTATGGAGGAGGAAGAAACAGAAGAAGAGGAGAATGATAAAAATATATTGATATAAGTGAGGGATCGGGAAAATGCATTATTGGACTTTAATGACTCTTTATAATGACAGGTATGACAACATCTGGGACGCTTTCCGTGCCGGAGATAATTCACTGAAGGCTATCGTGCTCATCTGTCTGGTGGCTATATTGCTTATAATCAGTGCTGTCAGTGCATCAAACCAAAAGAGTCGGGACGAAAAAGAGGAAAATGAGACAGTAATGGCAGGTATAAATACTGTCAGTGAAGAGAAAAGCGTAAATAATGACAAAAATGGGGCATATCTGAAATAGTCAGATCTTATAACAATCAGAATTTCAGTAATTATCACAGTAATATAAAGGAGGCTGGAGATAATAATGGCGGAACAAAAGAATAAACCCAGAGTGCTCGCTGTTGTCGGACCTACAGCCTCCGGCAAAACAGGTCTTGGAGTTGAGCTCGCAAAGCTCTATGGCGGAGAAGTTATCTCCGCCGACTCCATGCAGATATACAAAGGGATGGATATTGCCTCGGCAAAACCTACAGTTGCAGAGATGCAGGGCATACCTCACCATCTTATCGATTTTCTCGATAGAGGTGCGACCTTCAGTGCGGCAGATTATGTAAAACTTGCAAATGAAAAAATAAAGGATGTTCTCAGCAGAGGAAAATTGCCTGTCATAGTGGGCGGAACCGGTCTTTATATTGACTCTCTGCTGGAAAATGTAAAGTTTTCAGAAGGCGGCAGCGATGAAGCTTACCGTGAAAAGCTCAGAAAATATGCGGAAGAGAAGGGAAATGAAGCTCTTCATCAGATGCTTGCTGATGCTGACCCGGAAGCCGCTGCTGCCATACATCCGAATAACCTTGTGCGAGTTATAAGAGCACTGGAAGTGTGCCATGTTACAGGAAGAAAGTTCAGCGAATTAAAGGCTGAGAGCCGCAGTATAGAAAGTCCTTACGACAGCCTTATACTGGGACTTAATTATGAGGACAGAAGCGTCCTTTACGACCGCATCGACCGGCGTGTGGACATAATGGTGGAAAACGGACTTATCGATGAAGCAAGAGAGCTCTGGAACGAGAGCGGAATGGCTACAGCAGCCAATGCTATCGGCTTCAAAGAGTTTATTCCGTATTTCAGCGGAGAAGCTTCTCTTGAAGACTGCATAAGCAAAGTCAAGCAGGAAACTCGTCATTATGCTAAAAGACAGTTGACGTGGTTTAGGAAAAATCAACGGATTCAGTGGATTATTTTAGCTGAATTTGATAAATTGTATGAAATTTTAGAAAAATCTAAAAAATGTATAGCAAATTATTGGAAGATATGATATAATGTATTGTGTGTATTTCCGCATAAGTGCAGAAATGTTGGACATAAGTAATTTCAGATAGGAGAAGATGTATGAACAAGACGATCAATCTTCAGGACGTTTTCCTGAATCAATGCAGAAAAGACAGAATAATGGTTACAATAATTCTTACAAATGGTTTCCAGTTCAAGGGAATGGTAAGAGGATTCGACAGCTATGTTGCTATATTTGACTGCGAAGGAAAACAGCAGTTAGTATATAAACACGCTATCTCAACAATTATACCTGCAAGAGCAGTGTCTATACTCGACGCATCAGAAAAAAGCGAATAAGGTGATCTGAATGCACTTTACTAAATCGGAAGGCAGTGTCATGGTCAAGATATTGCGGAATATGGTGCTTGTCCTGTTCCTTGTGATAGCTGTCAGCATTGTTTATAACTTCCGCAACAGGGAAAGTGATACTGTAAGTGCTCTGATCTCGGAAGCTACTGCTTCGGTCGAGTTCAAGGGCGTTTTCATAAGGGATGAAACACCTATATCTGCAAAAGGCGGCGGAGTTCTGAATTATAAGATATCCGACGGCGGCAAGATCGGTAAAGGTACTGTCATCGCTCAGGTATATAACAGCGAAGAGCAGATAAGTATAAACCGTGAGATAGACAAGCTGAATAAAGAGCTTGATATCCTTAAAAAGATACAGAATCCGGGAACTCAGGAATCTGTACAGCCCGGAAGCCTTTCAGGTTCTATAGAGGAGAATTACAGAGATTTCATCCTGTGCCGTGACAGGCAGGATCACAGCGGTATAGATGCCGCTAAGGAGAATCTGCTCGTCCAGATGAGTACCTACCAGATAATTACCGGAGAGGTAAAGGATTTCAGCGAGGAGATAGCCTCAATAAATAGTCAGCTTGATGAGCTACGCCGCAGGTCTTCTGCTCCGGTAGACAGGGTAGTATCAGATACCTCTGCCTACTTTGTCAGCTATTGCGACGGCTATGAGGACAAGCTCAGCAGTAAGACTCTCGATAAGCTTACTATCGCTCAGATAAATGAGATAACAGATAATAAGGATGTCAGCGGCAGTAAAGTCGGAAAGCTCATAGACGGCTACTGCTGGTATCTCGCAGGTGTTGTTGATAACAGCAGAAAAGAATACCATATTGGTACAAATGTAAAAATAAAGATAGCTTCTTCTGCTGATGTGTTCGATGCTACTATATATGATATCCGTGATGAAGGAGATGCTTCAAACAGCATCATTATCCTTTCCTGCGATCAGTTCAGCTATGACCTCGTTCAGCACAGAACTGAAAAGGTAGAGCTTATACGTGGGGATTTCCGTGGACTTAAAGTTCCGAGAGAAGCTATAAGATTTATCGATTACAGCGATCTTCCCGACAGCGTCAAGGAAACAGGAAAAGAAAACGATGAGGATAAGTCCTATAAGGGCGTGTATATACGCAAGGGCGAACAGATAGAATTCAAGAAGATCGACGTTATCTATGAGGGCAGTGATTACGTTCTCTCTAAGATATATGAAGATGATAAAAGCTATCTTGCACTGTATGACGATATTTTGTTGGAAGGTGTTGATAACGGTGAGTGACGGATTCAGCTATATTGACGAGAATCTTCGCCGTATCAGGGACAATGTCTCTGAAGCTATGGATAAATACAGAAATGCCGGAGATATAGTACGCATCATGGCGGTAACAAAAACGGTTCCGCCGGAAGCTGTAAATCATGCTATCGGACTAGGCATCGATCTGCTTGGTGAAAACCGTGTGCAGGAATACCAGTCTAAAGCAGATAAATACGATAAAAGTGCAGAAGTGCAGTTTATCGGGCATTTACAGACAAATAAAGTAAAGTATATAATCGGTTCTGTCAGCATGATACAGTCGGTCGACAGCTTTAAGCTCGCTCAGGAGATAGACCGTATTTCAAAGAATAAAGGTCTTGTTACGGACGTTCTCTGTGAGGTGAACATCGGCGGTGAGGACTCTAAAAGCGGAGTAAGCCCGGATGCTCTCAAAGAGCTTATGGATCAGATTTCAGAACTTGAAAATATAAAGTTAAGAGGTCTTATGACTATCCCTCCTCCGTGGGACAGCGATCTGTTCCTTGGAAGGATGCAGGAACTCTATAATAAATATGCAGATGAAAAGTCCTTCGATGTGCTTTCTATGGGGATGACCCATGATTACGCAGAGGCGGTAAAATACGGCTCTACACTTGTACGTATCGGAACAGGTCTTTTCGGT
Organism: Ruminococcus sp.; assembly: GCA_017543335.1. Classification (GTDB taxonomy): domain Bacteria; phylum Bacillota; class Clostridia; order Oscillospirales; family Ruminococcaceae; genus Ruminococcus. The sequence continues at coordinate 56,094 of JAFYGE010000042.1, read as the reverse complement.
GCAAGAGATTACAGCAAATAACTCACAGCGGATGCTGATAACAGCACGGAATATCCCGCATTTGTTCCGGTGCATAAATAGCAGAAATATAAAAATATAAACAGTGCGGAGAATGGAGTAAAAAATGAAACTATTCGAGAATATCAAGGAGTTCTTCTTCGCTCCTGAAGAAGACGATTTCGATCAGGCTGATGTGCCTGTACGCCACACAAGCAGCGAACATCAAAGCTTCCGTCCAGCAGACTCAGATGAAACTTCATCTTCTTCCGAAAGCTCTATCAGCAGCGGAAGCAACAGAAGAAATAAGGTTGTTAATATCCAGACTACTGCTCAGCTTCAGGTCGTACTCGTTAAGCCTTCTGCATTCACAGACGCAAAGCAGATCGCTGACCACCTCATCGCTAAGAAGACTGTTGTTCTTAACCTTGAAACTGCTTCTCCAGAGAATAAGAGAAGAATTATCGATTTCCTCGTTGGTGTGGCTTATGCAAACGGCGGAAGCCTCAAGCCTGTAGCTAATCTCACATATATCATTACTCCATACAACGTTGGCTTCATCGGTGAAGACCTCGTTGGCGAGCTTGAAAATAACGGCGTATTCATCTGATGAACGAACCGGAGGATAAGCTCTTTTACGCAAAACTCAGCGATATGCTGAGCAGATGCGAAAGAGACTGCTGTGCTCAATTCTCTTTATTCCTTGATGAGCGTCAGTGTGCTCTTGCCGAAGAGTGGTGCTCAAGGAACAGGGGAGAACTCTGCTCTGTGCTCTGGGGCGGGTATCCCGATGCAAGACGCAGGATGCTGGCGATATATCCGGAGTATTGTCAGGAATATATCCTCGATGAGTTCCCCATGCGGTGCGTGACCTTTTCGTTCCGCAAGGAGGATAAGCTCACTCATCGTGACCTTCTCGGCACTTTCATGGGAATGATGCTGAAAAGAGACACAATAGGCGATATTATCGTCACTGAGGGAGCTGCACAGACTTTTGTCACCGATGTAGCGGCAAAAGTCATAACAGGTTCTGTTTCAAAAGTCGGAAGAGTGGGCGTTAAAGTCAGCGATGACCGCCCCTTTGAACTTGAACTGAAACAGGAGTTTGAGGATATAAAGGGTACTGTTGCTTCAATGCGGCTCGACTGCATAGTCAGTCTTGCAGCAAAGGTGAGCCGTGAAAATGCCGCAAGGCTGATCCGCTCCGAAAAGGTCGATATAAACCACTTTACCGCTTCATCCGTTTCGGCGGAGCTCCGTGAAGGAGATGTGCTCTCTATAAGAGGAAGCGGAAGATTTATTTTGTCTGGTATTGACGGCGAAACGAAAAAAGGCCGTATACACATTAATCTTCGTAAATATATTTAGAGGTGAATTGAAATGATAACTTCAAAAGACGTAAGAAATAAAAGATTTGAAAAGGCTGCTTTCGGTTATAAACAGGAAGAAATAGATGAATTCTTCCAGCAGCTTGAGGCAGAGCTCGACGAAATGGAGAGAGAACGTGCTGAGGCTAACAATAAGATCCAGGTGCTTGCTGATAAGGTAAGAGAATATATGCGTGATGAGGACGCTCTCAAGGACGCTCTTCTCGGTGCTCAGAAGCAGGGACATCAGGTGATCAGCGAGGCTAACGAAAAGGCTGATCAGATCATCGCTGAGGCTCAGGCTAAGGCTGACGCTCTTGAGGATGAGGCTGTACGTCAGCACGCAGAGGCTATGGAGCGTAACCGTCAGGAGATCGCTAAGGAAAAAGAAGCTCTTATCGAAGCTCAGCAGCAGGTAGCTGATTTCAAGAAGAGCCTCTTCGATATGTATAAGAGCCACCTCGAACTTATTTCTTCTATGCCTGAAACATTCGATGATGTCGACGGTGCTGAGCCTCAGACAGCAGAGGAGATCGCTGCTGCTATCGCTTCAGAAGAAGAATAAACCGGAATCCTGCACCGGAAGGTGCGATATATAAGTCTAAATCGTTTGAAAGGAGGATCCCCTATAAGGTCGTTTACGGGGGATCATGGAAAAATGGCACAGGATTATAATAATACCTTAAATTTACCGAAAACCGAATTCCCTATGAGGGGAAATCTTCCTAAGAGAGAGCCTGAAACTCTCGAAAAATGGGAAAGTGAACGTCTGTATTATAAGATGATCGAGAAGAATAAGGGCAAGACTCCTTATGTTCTTCACGATGGACCGCCTTATGCTAACGGTGATATTCACCTTGGTCACGCTCTTAATAAGTCCCTCAAGGATTTTATCGTAAAGTATAAGAATATGAGCGGATTCTGTGCCCCATACGTTCCCGGCTGGGACACTCACGGACTTCCGATCGAGCTGAAAGCTATGAAAACTATCGGCGTTAAGGACGGTGCTATCCCGCCGACAGCTCTCAGAAAGCACTGCCGTGAGTATGCTATGACTCAGGTCGCAAACCAGATGAAAGGCTTCAAGAGGATCGGTTCTCTTGGAGATTATGATTATCCGTACCTCACCCTCCGCCCTGAATACGAAGCAAGACAGGTCGAAGTGTTCGGAGAAATGGCTAAGAGAGGATATATGTACAAGGGATTAAAGCCGGTTTACTGGTGCCCTGACTGTAATACCGCTCTTGCTGAGGCTGAGATAGAGTATTCAAACGATCCTTGCTACTCTATCTATGTTAAATTCAATGTTACTGATGACAAGGGTATCTTCACAGGTCTCGGTCTTGACCTCTCAAAGATATACTTCGTTATCTGGACTACTACAACTTGGACTATCCCGGGAAATCTTGCTATATGCCTTGGTCCTGAGTATAACTATACTCTCGTTCATGTTGGCGATGAGTACTACGTTATGGCTGAGGAGCTCGTGAAGACTACTATGGAGACTGCCGGTATCACTGAGTATACTACAGAGCATATCTTCACAGGTGCTGAACTTGAAGGCATGAAGACTAAACATCCTCTCTATGACCGTCCGTCACCGATAATCGTCGGCGACCATGTAACTCTCGAAAGCGGTACAGGATGCGTTCATACAGCTCCTGGCTACGGTGTAGAGGACTTTGAGGTCTGCAAGAAATATGATGACATCGGCATCATCGTATGTGTTGACGCAAAGGGTCGTCAGACTGCTGAAGCCGGCGAATTTGAAGGTCTTGACACTGATGAGGCTAACAAGGCTATCGCTGCAAAGCTCACAGAGCTTGGAGCTATGCTCGCTACTCAGAAGATCGTCCACCAGTATCCACACTGCTGGAGATGCAACAGCCCTATCATCTACAGAGCTACAGAGCAGTGGTTCTGCTCAGTAAACGGATTCAAGGACGAAGCTGTAAAGGCTATAGAGAGCGTTAAGTGGATCCCTGAGTGGGGCGAGGACCGCATAAAAGGCATGGTCCGTGACAGAAGTGACTGGTGTATCTCTCGTCAGAGAACATGGGGCGTTCCGATACCTGTTATCTACTGTAAGGACTGCGGCAAGCCGATATTCAATGACGAGACTATCAAGGCTATCGCTGAACTTTTCCGCAAGGAAGGCTCAGACGCATGGTGGGAGAAGGATGCTTCCGAGTTCATTCCTTCAACTGTAAAGTGCGACTGCGGATGCGGCGAGTTCACTAAAGAATACGACATCATGGACGTTTGGTTCGACAGCGGTGTTTCTCATGCTTCTGTTATGGAAGGCGAGGACTTCCCAAGCCTTACATGGCCGGCTGACCTCTACCTTGAAGGTGCTGACCAGTACAGAGGCTGGTTCCAGTCATCACTTCTCACTTCCGTTGTATTTAAAGGAACTGCTCCATACAAGGCTGTCTGCACTCACGGCTGGGTAGTTGACGGCGAGGGCAAGACAATGCACAAGTCCCTCGGAAACGGTATTGCTCCGGACGAGATCATAAATCAGTACGGTGCTGATATTCTCCGCCTTTGGGTAGCTTCTTCAGACTACCACAGCGATATCAGAATATCCAAGCCGATACTCAGTCAGCTTTCTGACGCATATAAGAAAATAAGAAATACAGCTCGTTTCATTCTCGGTAACCTCGGAAACGGTGCAGGATTTGATCCTGATAAGGACAGCGTTTCTGATGATAAGTTCACAGAGCTTGATAAATGGGCTCTCATGAAGCTGGATGCTCTTATTGAAAAGGTAAACGAAGGCTACAATGCATTCGATTTCCACATCGCATTCCACGCTATACATAATTTCTGCGTTATAGATATGTCTAACTTCTATCTTGATATTATCAAGGACAGACTCTACTGCGAGAAGGAGGATTCAGAGCTCCGCCGTTCTGCACAGACCGCTATGTATCGCATACTCAGTGCTCTTGCAAGACTTGCAGCTCCTATCATCTCTTTCACAGCTGAGGAGATATGGCAGTTCATGCCTCATACTTCTGCTGACGATAAGGAGAGCGTATTCCTCAACCAGATGCCAGAGAAGTCCGGTATAGAGTTCAGCACAGAGTTCGTTGACAAGTGGAACTTCATCTATGACACAAGGATCGCTGTTAACAAGGTTCTTGAGGACGCAAGAAATGAAAAACTCATCGGTAAGTCGCTTGAAGCTAAGATAATCATCAAGAGCTCAGATGCTGACTATGATAAGTTCACTGCACTTGCTGACCACCTCGCTGAGATACTCATTGTTTCAGGAGTTGAAGTTGAGAAGTCCGGAAGCGAAACTTCATTTGAAGTGGCAAAGGCTGACGGCGAAAAGTGCGAACGCTGCTGGTGCTACTCAAAGTATGTTGGAACAAATCACGATCATCCTACACTCTGCGAGAGATGTGCTATCGCTATTGAAGTATAAAATTATGAATATATTGCCTGCTGCTCAAAATGCGGCAGGCGTATTATTTGATTGAAAGGATATTGTTTTGGGAGCTATACTGATCGCTGTAATGATCGCCGCACTAATCGGTGTGGATCAGATCATAAAATACTGGGCAGTCCATACTCTTGAGCCGAAGGGGACTATGGAATTCATCCACTTCGGCAGCTTTAAGGTCTTTGACCTAACCTATCTTGAGAACCGTGGTGCTATATTCGGCAGTATGTCCGGACAGCGTTGGTTTCTGATAGGTTTCACCTGCATCGCTCTGATCTCTGGTATCATCGCACTCATATATCTGAGAAAACGCTCCAAACTGCTTAATATAGCCATTGCTCTCTTTATAGCCGGAGGCATCGGCAACTTTATAGACCGTGTGCGTTATGGCTATGTAGTGGATATGTTTGAGCTGAAACTGTTCAAATTTGCTATATTCAATTTTGCAGATATATGTGTTACGTTCGCTTTTGTGCTGCTCATCATCTACGGTATCTTCATCGATCCTAAGATAGAGGCTGAAAAGAAAAAACTGGAAAAGGCGGAGTCAAATGAGTGAAAAACTTTGCCTGAATGTGCTTGATGCCGATGTAGGGTGCAGGATAGATAAATATATTTCGGATAATATTGCTGAGTTGACACGCTCTGCTGTACAGGGACTCCTCACTAAAGGCGGAGTACTCGTGAATGGGAGTGCGGTCAGCAAGAACTACAAGCTCAGAAGCGGCGACGTGATTGACGTCGAGATACCCGATCCTCAGCCTATGGACGCTGTGCCGGAGGATATTCCGCTTGATATAGTCTATGAGGACAGCGACCTGCTCGTGGTCAACAAGCCAAAGGGAATGGTCGTACACCCGGCTCATGGAAACTATAACGGGACTCTCGTGAACGCACTTCTGCATCACTGCGGAGACAGTCTTTCTGGGATAAACGGAGTGATACGTCCGGGGATTGTCCACAGGATAGATAAAAATACAAGCGGACTGCTGATCGTCGCAAAAAACGACTCTGCTCATCTTCACCTCGCTGAGCAGATAAAAGCTCACAGCTTTACCCGTGAGTACGAGGCAGTAGCAGTCGGTTCTTTCAGAGAACATGAGGGAACTGTTGACGCTCCTATCGGAAGACATAAGGTCGACCGCAAAAAAATGTGCGTAACACAGGAGAATTCACGCAATGCTGTAACTCACTATACCGTTCTTAAACAGTACGGCGGCTACGCTCATGTTAGACTCAGACTGGAGACCGGAAGAACTCATCAGATACGTGTTCATCTGGCTTATATCGGTCATCCTGTGCTCGGCGATGACGTTTACGGCAAGCCATACAAAGGTCTTGACGGACAGTGTCTCCACGCACGAAAAATTGGTTTTATCCACCCGACTACAGGGGAATATATGGAGTTTTCAAGTGAACTTCCTGAGTATTTTCAGGCAGTCCTCAGAAAGCTCGAAAAAATGTAGGAGGTCAGCTTCTTGTTTGAAGATATTACTAAAGTCATCCTGCTCAGCGATATGGACGGTACTCTGCTTGATTCGAAAAAGAATATAACAGATGCCGACAGACTGGCTATCAGGCGATTTACAGAGCTTGGCGGTCATTTTACCATCGCTACCGGACGTACCGTGCAGTCCTTTGAACAGTACCTTGATATTCTAGGACTGAAAGAGCCGGTCATAATGTATAACGGTGCTGCGATACATGACTATAGCTCCGGAAAAACACTTTTCACGCATCCGCTTCCGGCAGAGGCAAAGCCTATTGCTGTTGAAATACTTGAAATGATGCCTGAAATTGGCGGAGAAGTCCTGAGAATAGAGGGAACTTATGTGTTCCGCAACAACGATTATCAGAAACTTCATACTAAGCTCTGCGGAATTGTCCCGGAGTATGTTGACATAAATGATATCAAGGAGGGCGGCTGGCTGAAAGTGCTATTCGCTATGTCTCCGGAAGATATCGATTACATACAGGTGCTCATAAGGCAAAAGGGCTATGACAGCGTTGAGTTTGTAAAGTCCTCGGATATATTTTATGAGATGCTACCGAAAGGTGTGAGCAAGGGTTCAGCTCTTGATGAGTACCGTAAGCTGCCCGGCTTTGAGGACTATACTTTTGTCTCAGTCGGTGACTTTGACAATGACATAGAAATGATACGCCGTGCTGACCTCGGAGCTTGTCCTGCAAACGCTGAGGACTGTGTAAAAGCTGAAGCTGATCTGGTGCTCAGCAGGTCTAATGACGAGGGTGCTGTGGCTGAGCTTATAGAATATATCATCGGGAAGTTCGGCCTGGAAAAGGCTTAAAATAGCCATGCTACGGAAAGTAGCACAGATGTCAGCACATATAATCTTGATGTTCTGAACTGTGGATATTATACTGAGATCGGACGGATATTACCGTACCTGATCTTAGGAGGAATATATATGACATTTTCAGAAAAACTTAAAGAAGCAAGAAAAAATTCAGGATTATCACAGGAACAGCTCGCCGAAAAACTCTGCGTTTCAAGACAGGCTGTGACCAAGTGGGAGACAGGCAGGGGACTTCCTGATGTGGAAAATATCAAGGCTATTTCGCTGCTCCTCAACGTCAGCATCGACTATCTTCTGAGTGATGAAGAGTGCGACGTCAGAGAGATGAGGGAAAAGATCGACCTTGATAAATTTACAGCCGGAAACGGTGCAAGAAGTCCGAAGGATGCCTGCTGTTCAGATAAATACCAAAATGCAGAGCATATTTACGCTCTGATAAGAAAGAAGAAAAAATCCGGAGTGGAGTGGATATCCGATTTTATCATAGGTGCAGGAGCACTTGATGTTTTCGATTCGCTCGCCAACTACGGACAGACTTATTATCTCGTTGAATCAGAGGGAAAGCAGTTTTTCGTCTGCGTTGACGACGAGTTTATAACTTCCTCAGCACTTTCCTCAAAGTATGAGGGAAAGTCGTTCCAGAGAGGAAAATATATTTATAAAAAGCTTTATGACATAAAAGCATATCACGGCAAAAGCCGTTAAGGCAATACCGCACAAAGCACACCTTGCGGTTTTGTACTGTGCATCTTCAGCACAATCTTTGTGCGGTATTGCCCTAAGATATAAAAACTGGAGGTTATTATGGACGCATCAATGAAAAAGGATTTGCAGAAGATCGCCTGCAAAGTAAGAATGGGCGTTATTGAAGGTACTTATAACGCTAAATCCGGTCATCCGGGTGGATCGCTCTCCATAAGCGATACATTGACATACCTTTACTTCAACAAGATGAATGTTGACCCAAAGGCTCCTGACGCTCAGGATAGAGACAGATTCGTACTCTCTAAGGGACATACTGCTCCGGCACTCTATTCAGTGCTGGCTCAGAAGGGATTTTTCTCTGTAGATGAGCTGAAGTCACTTCGTCACATAGGTGCTATGCTTCAGGGACATCCTTGTATCCATATACCTGGTGTAGATATGTCCAGCGGTTCACTTGGACAGGGTATATCAGCTGCCTGCGGAATGGCTCTTGCAGCAAAGCTCGACGGTAAGTCCTATAATGTATATACTGTTCTTGGTGACGGCGAGATAGAAGAAGGTCAGGTCTGGGAGGCTGCTATGTTTGCAGCTCATTATGGTCTTGGAAATCTCGTTGCTGTAGTTGATAATAACGGTCTCCAGATAGACGGTCCTATTTCAGAGGTTTGTTCTCCAGAGCCGATAACAGATAAGTTCGCAGCTTTCGGCTGGCACGTTATCACTATGGACGGTCACGACTTTGACAGCATTGAAGCTGCTTTCGATGAGGCTTCAAAGGTTAACGACAAGCCTGTAGCTATCATTCAGAAGTCAGTTAAGGGTAAGGGCGTTTCATTCATGGAAAATCAGGTAGGCTGGCACGGTACAGCTCCTAACAAAGAGCAGTACGAGCAGGCTATGGCTGAGCTTGAAGCACAGTTAAAGGAATTGGAGGGCTGAGAAATGGCAGATATTATCAAAAAGGCTACCAGAGAGAGCTATGGCGAGGCTATCAGAGACCTTGCTGAGGAATATAAGGACCTTGTTGTTCTTGATGCAGACCTTGCTGCTGCTACAAAGACAGGTATCTTCAAGAAGGCTTATCCGGACAGATTCTTTGACTGCGGTATCGCTGAGGCTAACATGATGGGCGTTGCTGCCGGACTTGCAGCAAGCGGTAAGATACCTTTTGCAAGCACCTTCGCTATGTTCGCAGCAGGAAGAGCTTACGAGATTGTCCGCAATTCTATCGGTTATCCACACCTCAATGTCAAGATAGGTGCTACACACGCTGGTATATCTGTCGGCGAGGACGGTGCTACTCACCAGTGCAACGAGGATATTGCCCTTATGAGAACTATCCCGGGTATGACTATCATCAATCCATGCGACGATGTTGAGGCTAAGGCTGCTGTAAAGGCTGCACTTGACTTCAATGGTCCTGTATATATGAGATTCGGCAGACTTGCTGTTCCGGTAATAAATGACGAGAAAACATATAAGTTTGAGCTCGGTAAGGGCGTTGTTATGAAGGACGGTAAGGACGTTACTATAGTTGCTACAGGTCTTATGGTAAATGAAGCTGTTGAAGCTGCTAAGACCCTCGAAGCAGAAGGCATCTCAGCAAGAGTTGTAAATATCCACACTATCAAGCCGCTCGATAAGGAGCTCATCTGCAAGTGTGCAAAGGAGACAGGTCTTATCGTTACTGCTGAGGAACACAGCGTTATAGGCGGACTTGGTGCTGCTGTAGCAGAGACTGTAACAGAATGTTGTCCTGTAAAGGTAGTAAAGATAGGTGTTAACGATGAGTTCGGTTATTCAGGTCCGGCAGTTGACCTTCTTAAAGAGTTCGGACTCTCTGCTGAAAATATAGTTAAGACAGTCAAAGAGGCTGTAAAGAATAAATAAGAGAAAAGCTTCGGCGGAGTGCAGGAATATCATTACTGTACTCCGCCGTTTTTTTTATAAAAACACTTGCATTAACTTCAGGAATATAGTATAATAAATACGTGAGTTATAGATTTTGATTATATTTAATAGGGAGAAATAAGAAATGATATATAACAATATCCTTGAGGCTATGGGTCATACTCCGATGATAAAGCTCAACCGTATGAACAAACCCGGTAATGCAGATGTTCTTGTAAAATTCGAGGGACTCAATGTCGGCGGTTCAATAAAGACACGTACTGCTTATAATATGATACGTCACGCTGAAAAAGAAGGTCTCATAAATAAGGATACAATAATTGTTGAGCCTACAAGCGGAAATCAAGGAATAGGTCTTGCTCTTGTCGGAGCAGTAAGAGGCTACAAGACAATAATAATCATGCCTGATTCTGTTAGTGAGGAACGCAGAAAGCTGGTCAACCATTATGGTGCAGAGGTAAAACTCATCCATGATGACGGCGATATTGGCAAGTGTATCGAGGAATGTCTGAATACAGCTCTCAGAATGGCTGAAGAAGACAAAAATGTTTTCGTACCTCAGCAGTTTGCTAATCCAAATAATACAAACGCTCACAAGTATCACACGGCTTTAGAGATACTGGAGCAGACAGCAGTAAAGATAGACGGTTTCTGTTCCGGTATAGGAACCGGCGGTACTATCACCGGTATCGGTGAGGCACTCAAAGCTCAGTATCCGGATATGGTGATATGGGCAGTAGAACCTGAAAATGCAGCTATACTTGCCGGCGGTACTATAGGTACTCATCTGCAAATGGGAATCGGTGACGGTATAATACCGGATATTCTCAATAAAAATATCTACGATGATATTTACATTGTTACCGACGAGGAAGCTATCCAGACGGCTAAAGACCTCGCATCAAAAGAGGGAATAATGTGCGGTATATCCAGCGGTACGAACGTTGCAGCTGCTCTTAAGCTTGCTGAAAAGCTTGGTGAGGGAAAGACGGTCGTAACTATACTTCCAGATACTGCTGAGAGATACTTCTCAACTCCGCTTTTTGACCTTTGATAAGTAAAATCCCCGTGAGGATTTCAATTCCTCACGGGGATTTTTTATTTTTTTTAAAATTTCCATATACAGCGTGGTACTCTTTTTCTCCGAGTTTAAAAGTCACTTTAAGCTTGTCTTCTTCGAGTTCGACGAAAGTGATATTTGCATTCCTTAGCTTCATTATGCCGGATAGCTGTATGAGCTGTTCTTTGCTGTACTCCGATATATCATCAGAACAGAACAGTACACCTCCGGTCATGGCATTTACTTCGGAAAGACATTTTTTCTGTTTCGGAGTAAGTGAAGTATCATTATTGCGGAGAATGAACACATCAGGGTCATTGTAGAATGCTCTGCCGTTAAGCTGACGGCGGAACACTGAATTAAGTATGGAATTACGGGTGCTTATGCGTTCACGGTGCATGAGTCTCATATAGGACTTGTCGTTCCAGTCGAGACTTACATCGCAGCCGATACGGCAATAGTCCACTTTGCCAAAAGCAGAAGCAAGAGGAACTCCGCACCCCAGAATAAAGGCATCTCCGGCACATTCACGGAGAAAGTCCATAGCCTCAGCCATAATCTGTCCACGAGTTTTATTCAGTCTCGGCACGATACACTCTGCATAGAGAAAATCAAGTTTCAGCAGACGGAATCCCCAGTTGTTTACAATGGTGTCGAAAACATTGCGGAGATAATTACGCACATCCTCATTATAAATGTCAAGGATATAGAATCCGCCCCAATTAGAGCCGCCTTTTATGTAATTGCCGTCTTCATCGGTAAGGAACCATTCCTTAAAATTGCGAAAAACATAGGAATTCTCCTCGCAGGCAAAAGGTGCGAGCCATATTCCGGGAATAATTCCGTTACTGCTTATACTCTCGGCAATAGACTTCATACCGTTCGGAAATTTGTTTTCGTCCACGGCAAGCCAGTCGCCGACAGCAGACTGATAGCCGTCATCGATCTGAAATACGTCAGGTCTGAATCTTTGCGAGAGCATACCGGAAAGGTCGTTTTGGATAATATTTTCATTAATTTTCTGATAATGACGGTACCAGCTTGTGTAGCCGTAAACGGGCTTTGCATCGTCACGTATTTTTGTGCCGAGAAGCTGGAAATAGCGGTCAAATACTTCATTTTCTCTGCCGTCAGTTATCAGCATACGGAATCCGACATAGTCGCCGGAGAAAACAATTCCGGAGCAGTCTCTTGTAAGAGTGATAGTATTTTTATTAGTATCAGTACTTATCTTAGTGAAAGCCGCATTTTCATTTAGTGAGCCAAGAAAGCAGAAGTACTTTCGTGTGCGGACATATCCATAAGACCAGCCGTGAAGCTGTCCCTCGCCGCCATAGTCGGTGAAGTCATAGTCGCCGTAACGATTGAATGAGTATTTTTCAACAACCTTAGCCGGTATAATATCAAGTCCATGCATTTTGCCGTTAAGCGGATATTCGATGCTGTCGGTCCATGATTGATAGCCATTCAGGAATATTCTGTCCTGATCGGAATAATCGTGCTCAAAAACAGCACTGAGTGCAAGGATCTTGATTTCGTTTTGTGAAATTATATTTGCAGTGAAAACGTCCCCTAAAGTATCAATATGGAGTTTCAGGGAATCTGAGATAACAGTGCTGGAGGTATCTATGCAGAAGGTCTCGCCGTCATATTCGTAAGAAAAGCTGACTTTTTTTAGTCTGAGCATTTCAGTTATCCTCCTTGGATGAGTTTATTTTACTTATGACATCTGTTTCGTTATATCTCAGGAATACCAGTCCGCCCATGAGACACAGCACAGCAGCAGTAACTGCGGTTAGTCTGTATCCGAGACCGGAGCTTCTTCCTATAGCAGCCATGCTTGTAAACAGGAGCATAGCAACGGACTGTCCCATTTTGAAAGCAAAGGTACGTGCGGCGTAGAACATACCCTGTCTGTTTTCACCGGTATCAGCCTTGTCAGCTTCGGAAATATCGGCAACTACAGCCTGCGGAAGTATGCCGAGTATAGCCATTGGCAGTGCAGCGAGCACTGCAATGATAACACCGTATGCCATACCGGGTATAGCAGGTATACCGGCAAACGAGGTTATCAGAAATGCGGCAGAAAAGAAGATGAAACCAAAAGCTACAAGCTTCTTCTTACCCATTTTTTTCGAGAATATATTTACTGCCGGATAAAAACAAACCGATACTACGGACATTATTATGAAGAGCACAGTGGACTTGCCCTCGTCCATGTCCATAAGCTCGGTTACATAGAACAGCAGACCGGTCTGGAAAAGTGTAAGAGCTATCCAGTAGAGAATATCTGATGTGACAAATATCCGGAACTGCTTATTTTTGAAAGTTGAAGTGAGTGAGCTGAAAGCAGTTGCCTTACTTGGAGTAGTGTCGGCATACTGGTTTTCGTCTATGAGAAATGAGGGCACGAGCATACAAATAATAGCTATCACGCTAAGTATAGCAATAGGTACACGATAGCTGTTGGCATAGCTGAGAGAAGGTCTTAGCATACCGGCGATCATAGGGATAGTATATGCAAGAGCAGTACCCACGAAATAGGTCATAGAGATAAAAGTCGAGAGATTTATCCTTGCTTCCTGAGAGCGTCCGAGTTCAGGAATGAGTGCGTTATACGGTGTACAATAGCAGGTCATGCAGAAATAAAACAGCATTGCACATACGAAAAGAGCAACAGCATTAACCGGACTTGTACTATTCACAGGTGATATGAACAGCAGAATAGTAATTACTCCGAAAGGAATGGCAGAGTATCTCATAAAAGGGATACGCCTGCCGAGCTTATGCCTGAGACTGTCGGACTTTCCGGCAATCATAGGGTCAGTAACAGCGTCAAAAATACGTCCGACAGCTGCTATAAGACCTATCATAGTTATACCGAGAAATTTTGAAGCAGTCACGAACTGAGTAAGTCCTGCGTCAAGAGTATCCTGAGAGGGCTGATAGAAGAAGACCAGCAGGTTCGTGACTATGCCCGAAAGAGTAGACCAGCCGAGCTGACCTATAGCAAATATCCATAATATCTTATTTGAAGCTGATCTCTTTTCCATAGACTTACTCCTTTCTGATATATGCAACAGCGGCATCTATCAGCATTTCAAGCTCTTTTTCAGCCGCAGAAAAATCGTCTGAGGGGAGGATCTCACCCTGTATGAGTTTTTTACTTAGTTCCATAAGGGCATGAGCGTGTGATAAATAGAAAAGACGGAAATCTATGTCATCTCTTATAGTACCGTCTGATAATCCGGTAATATAGGCTTTTTCGACAACAGGATAGAAGTCTATCACAGAGTGATCGTACTCTCTGAGGGAAGTCTTAGGGATCTTTTCACGAATTATAAGAAGATCGAATTCTGCAAGGAGCTTCATGAATCTTGGATGAGCCTGATAGAGGACTACGAACATTCTCATAAGGTCTTTCAGCTGTTTAAGTCCGGACTGTTTAAGGAATACATCGGACTCGAAAATACCGCTGAACATACTTTTCAGGTCGTTCCACATATATGTCATAGCAGCGATAGCTATACCGGTCTTTGTACCGAAGTATCGATAAAGAGTAGCTACTCCGATACCGGATTCATTGGCGATATCGGTCATTTTGACCTCATCAATACCCTGTTCAAGAAATAGTTTTGCACTTACCTCGATAGCTTTATCAAAGCGTTTATTTTTGTTATTTTCCTGATAATTGTAATTTTCCACTTGACAAACCTCCTTTTTTGTGATAGACTATAAATCAAATACTACTGATAGTAAGTCTATCATATTTTTTCTCTGTTGTCAAGTATTTGGAGGTGTTTTTGTGGAAAAGTCCAAAAAAGTATTCGGAAATGAGCTCCCTTTGAGTGTATATCATAAAGCAGTCCGGAACAAAGAGAAGTTCATGAGAAAATACGGAGATGATTCTGATAAAATATATCATCTCGATACTGTCCCCGCACCGGCTATCGGTAATCTTCTTGGCGTAAAAAATATAATAATATCAGATAAGAGCGGTATCTGTTTCAATGAAAAAAGCATAGTTATCGGCAACATCCGCATGGGATTCGGACATTACCGCATCTCTATGGCAATAGCTTCTGCGGCTCATGCTATGGGGTATGACCCATATTGGTTCGATCTTCATTCTTTCAAGGAAACTGTCGGAGGAAAGGTCATAGGCGAACAAAACAGACTGTACTCCATGGGATCAAAGCTCTCGCAGAAGAGCAAACTTTTCAACAAGACTGTGTGGGAACCGCTGAACAGTGAGGGATTCCGCAAGCTGTCGTATAACTCCGCTGACCAGAAAACTGCCGAGCTTATGACTGCTGTTTTCAAGGAGATACCTAAAAATATCCCGTATATCGCAACTCATGTATGGCCTGCACAGGCTGCCGTACACGCCGGACTTACAAATGTTGTTAATGTTATTCCGGATAACTGGCCAATGGCTTTGCACCTTTCAGAGGGAGCAGTGCATACTGTCCAGACTCCTTCTGCTTATCTCGGTTACAGAGCTCTCAGAGGAATGGACAAGAAACGGCCGCTCAGACCAATGCCGGAAAGGGATATAGCTTATACCGGTCACTATGTTGACCATGAGCTTGTAAGCAATATCGATGAGGACTGCCGCAGAAGAAAGGAACGTGTAAAAAACAAAGCTCCCAAACGCTGGCTGATGACTGTTGGCGGAGCAGGTGCTCAGAAGAATATTTTCATGACTATCATAAAACGTCTGCTCCCTCAGATAAAACGAGGCAGAGCAGTGCTTTTGATAAATGTCGGGGACCATGCGGCTGTCTGGCATGAACTCGTGAAAGAAATACCTCAGATGAAACAGTTCCTTACCGAACATTTTGACGATTTCAGTGAGACTGCAAGCTTCTGTGCAAAGGCATATGACGGGAAAATTTCCGGTATACACGCATTTTGTCACAGTGACATTTTTGCCGCAGTATACTCCACAAACCTTCTGATGAGAATATCCGATGTACTGATAACCAAACCGAGTGAGCTTTCATTTTATCCGGTGCCGAAGCTGATGATAAAGCGTGTAGGCGGACATGAAGCGTGGGGAGCAATACGTGCTGCGGAGATAGGTGACGGTACTTATGAGTGTACCACACCGGCAGAGACAGCTGCAATGCTGTCGCTGATACAGCATAACGGGGATATTATCGTTAAGATGTGCGATAATATCATGCGTGCAAGAGATGCCGGAGTCTATGACGGTGCTTATAAAGTCGTTGAACTTGCGGTGAAAAATAAATAACTTAAAACTCTGCTGAAATTGCTATTAAGTATCAGCAGAGTTTTTTATTTTAAAAACTGTCACACATAAGAGCAGAATTACGATTGAAGTAAACAGAAACGAAAGGAGGTTGGATAATGACTTGGAGCGAATTGAGCTTGCTTATGAAAAAATCACCTGAGATAGGACAAAAAGCTGTTTACGATGAATACTATAACTATGTTTTTACTATAGTTTTCAATAGATTGAGAAGCTGTGCATCAAATGAGGATATGGAAGAATGTGTCAGTGACATATTCGCTGACCTGTTTATAGAATTCGATTCTGATTTTGAGTATGTCGGTGACCTCAAAGCATACATCAATACTGTTGCCAAAAACAAGACTACAGATATGTACAGGCATATCAATGCTAAAAAGAACAGTTACTCCAAATTATCTGATATAGAACTTGATAAACTTCCTTCGGATATGAATATTACTGAAAAAATAGAGAATAAAGAGCTTCAGCGTATTGTTTTTGATATTATCCGGAAATTGGGCGAGCCCGATTCTTCAATATTGATACTTAAATACTATTATGGAAGAACATCATCGGAAATAGGGAAAAAACTTTCGATTTCAGCTGCTTCGGTAAGGAAACGTGCTGAAAGAGCACTGAAACGTCTGAAAAAATTATTATCAGACAGCAATATAAAACTTTAGGAGGTATTTTTATGAGCGAAAATATAACAAGAGAACTAAAGATACTTGAAAATGCAGAAGATGATATATTGGCTGATATGTCATCGAATTATTTTCCGCTCGCAGACAAAGAAGTAAGCAGAATATTTTCAATGGCTCAAAGTAAGTATAAAGTTCGAAAAAGCAATAGAAA
Source organism: Ruminococcus sp. (assembly GCA_017543335.1). Lineage (GTDB taxonomy): Bacteria > Bacillota > Clostridia > Oscillospirales > Ruminococcaceae > Ruminococcus. The sequence continues at coordinate 39,170 of JAFYGE010000042.1, read as the reverse complement.
GTTGATTACTGAATATGATATAACAGAAGTTGATATTTATACGAAAACTAAACGTTATAAGTATGCAAGAAATGCAGCAGCTGTTTTTATTCTTATAGCAGGACTTACCGGTAGTATGACATTTATCAGAGCAATGAAAAAGACGTCCCCTGATTATAAAGATACTGATATTGCCGAAAAATCATCCGCTCAAATCGTTACTGTTAATGAAAAAACGTCGGAAATATCTCAGTCGGCAGCAACTACAAGTATTCCAAAAAGAACACTTGAAAAAGCAGTCGCTCCGGAATCAGCGACAAAAGAAGATATTTTCTACATGATGCTGAATACTATCTTTTATTTTGACAAGGTTTCGGGAACAGTTATGTTCAATACTGATAATCCAAACGCTGTAAATGTGGATGATTTCCAATGTTCACTTTCGGATAAGCAGTCTTACTCTGATTTTACTCAGTGCTATATTACAGATAAAAATAATATAGGTTTTGACTCTTTATCAGCTCCGTTTTTCAAGAATATCCGCTACTGCAATGGCTATGATGAAATAGAGGTCTCTCCCCAAAGTAAGGAATACCGATATAAAGAGGGGTGGGCAATAACTATCGATGACGTTATAAAAATTCCTGACGAAAGCCGGATCTCAACTGCTGATGACGGGATGCCTTTATACAATATGCTTACAACTCCTACTAATGTTTCTAGTGCAAGTATGTGCATACAGCCGCAGGAAATAACTTTTGGTTTCCTTAGCGATTTTGATTTATGGAATATAGAAGAAATAACAAAGTTCAGTGACAGAACGTGCTACGTAATAAACGGCAAAGCAAGTGCGGAATATGGTGCAAGTCTTAATGTTGCGGATTTTAAATTAATGGTCGACGCTCAGACAGGTGTTATCTTACAATACGAAGGTTACGATTCTAATGGTAACATCAGTAATTTTATGTATACTAAAGACCTGCAATTTGAAGATAAGGCGAAAAAGGTCAGAGTATTTGATAAAAATGATTTTCCGGACTATGCTGAAAAAGACAAACTTGAATATTGATACGGAGTCAGCGTGATTTTCGGTATAATGGCATTGTCTTGACTTAATTTCTTATATAGTTTATAATAATATCGGGCTTATTTAAAAGTCCGATATTTTGTTTTATGGAGAGAAAAATGGTAAGAGAAATAATCAAAGATACAGAATTCCTGAAGAAAAAATCAGAACCTGCTTCAAGAGAGGATATGCAGCTTATAAAAGACATCGCCGATACCCTTGAAGCTAACCGTGAACGCTGCGTAGGACTTGCAGCAAATATGATAGGTGAGAGCAAAACAGTCCTTGCGGCTATGATAGGCGGAAAAGTGCTTGTAATGGTGAATCCCGTCATAACCGGACACTCTGCAAAATCCTATGAGACAGAGGAGGGCTGCCTTTCACTTACCGGAGTGCGTCCCACAAAGAGATACAATATTATCACAGTTGAGTACAAGGATAAGAGTTTCAAGAAGAAAAAGGCTATATTCAGAGACTTTGAAGCTCAGATAATCCAGCATGAGATAGATCATTTTGAGGGGATACTTATCTGATGAAGAATACAATAAACCGTATAGGCGGATTCATAAAAGCTCAGCCGGTGCTGGTTATATCGTTTGCAGCAGCATTTATAACCATGTTCATAATACCTCCGGACAGCTCATATCCGGGATACATAAATCGTGCAGTTCTTATAGAGCTGTTTGCACTTATGATAGCTGTTGCAGGATTCAGAAGTATAGGAGTTTTCGATAAAGCTACCGGATATATCCTGAAAAAAACGGGAACAGTGCGTAAGCTCGGAATAGTTATGGTGCTGATATGCTTTTTCAGCTCTATGCTCGTGACTAATGATGTCGCACTGCTGACTTTTGTTCCGCTGACATTACTGATATATCGCAGCATACCTGACGAAAAGAGCAGGATACTCACTATAGTACTTGAAACTGTAGCGGCGAATATGGGAAGTATGCTTACGCCGGTCGGAAATCCGCAGAATCTTTATCTGTATGACGAATTCGGACTTTCTGCAATGACCTTTGTAAAGACTATGCTTCCTGCCGGATTTGTCGGACTTATCTGCATAATGCTTATGACATTTCTGCTTCCGGCGACGGAGTGTGAAGCTCCGGAGAGGAGTGCAGATAGCGTATCATCGGCAAAGGCTGCGGCTTACGGAGTAATATTCGTACTTTGCCTGCTTACGGTATTCCGTATTCTTCCGGACTATATATGTCTTTTAGCAGCAGTGCTCACGGCAGTAATATTTGACCGTAAATTGCTGCTTAAAGCGGACTACGCTCTGCTTGCGACATTTATTTGCTTTTTTGTATTCGTCGGAAACATTGCACGTATAGATTCGGTCAACGACTTCTTTTCACACGCTGTTGACGGACGTGAACTTCTTATAGGAGTCGGACTTTCACAAATCATAAGCAATGTTCCGGCAGCTGTAATGCTTGCAGGCTTTACTGATAACGGTACGAAGCTTCTTCTTGGAGTTGATATTGGCGGACTTGGTACTCTTATAGCATCACTTGCGAGTCTTATATCATTTCAGTTTTACCGCAAAGCAGAAAAAGCTCAGACGGGAAGATATATTTTAGTATTCACAGCAGTTAATATTGTAATACTTGCAGTACTCATTGTACTTGAACTGATACTCGGAAATATCTGAAAGGTGGAGATAAAACCATGAAAAATAACAGACAGATAGCATCGGCAGCAGCAGTACTCCTGCTTGTAATTGTACTGGTTATTATAAATGCAGCAAACAGATCCGGCTCTGACGAAGATGACAGCTCATCAACTGTAACGACAACTGAATCAGTTTATGAAGAAGTTACCGATACGGAGACAGAGTACGAAGAAATAACCGGGGAAAAGCAGATAAAGACTACTTCAGCGGCAAAGTCTGGAAAGAAGAAAAAGACCGTTACTACTACAGTGAAGAAGACAAAAGCCTCAAAGACTAAAAAGGCTAAGACTACTACTACAGTTACTACAACAGTTACTCCTACAGAAGCTCCGTGGAATGAGGGATATGTTGAGTATCACTTCCGCACACAGAAACAGCTCAATCAGCACTTTGAAAAGCACGGCGGAGAATTCAAAGACGACTTTGGTTACAAGACAGCTGAGGAGTATGAAAAGGGTGCAAGTGACGTAATAAATGACCCGTCTGCACTTTATAAAACTGAATCCGAGGACGGTGACGGAGTGTATTACTTAGAGGCAACTAATGAGTTCGTAATACTTTCAACAGACGGCTATATACGTACATATTTCCGTCCGAATGGAGGAAAAAAATATTTTGACCGACAATAATGGGAGATATATTTATGGATCGCACTAAACTAACAGCAGCATTACTCGTAGCATCTCTTTTGGCATCAGGATGTTCATCGAAGTCCGAAAGCAGCTCTGAAACAGAATCAGTCAAACCACTCACTGTCAGTGACCTGAAAGACCTCAATGACGGAGAATCACCGGAAATAGAGTATGATCCCGTTTCAGGCGGAGTAAGATCAATAGAAGGAAAAGTCAGCACAATAAAGGTCGGGGACGAAGATGACGCAGCTGAGGCTCTGGAAGAACTTGCTGATATAATAGGCATATCTGCTCCGGACAATGAATTAAGATTCAGAATCAGGAATTCCGGAAAGGATGAGTTCACCTATTGCTTTGACCAGTATTACAAGGACGTTCATACTTTTGGAACAGTTGCACTTAGTGTTGACAAAGACGGTAATGTGACACGTCTGCTTAACAGGTATGTGCCGAATATAGATATTGATGTTACGCCGAATATTACCGGTGAACAGGCAGTCAATATTGCTAAAAGTAAATATGAAGCCGGAATAGACGGTGAACCGGAACTAACAATAATACGTGCCGGAAAAAACTTTTCGTTAGAATGGGATATTCATCTGACTGATATATTTTATCCTGATGAGGTCTATATAAACGCTAAAAATGGAAATATCGACAGCGAAACCGGTCCTATACCGGACTGAGGAGAAAATATGAATCCAAGATTACCATATCTGCGTAATAAGACTTCACGGCTGACACAGTCGCCTGGAGTCTATATAATGCGTAACAGCGAAAATACTATAATATACATCGGAAAAGCAAAGAATCTGCATAACCGTGTGAGCAGTTATTTCCGTGAGAATCCAGATCATCTTCCGAAAGTTGCGGCAATGGTCTCTAATGTTTACGACTACGATTTCATAGTAACTGACAGCGAGTACGAGGCACTTGTGCTTGAATGCAGTCTCATAAAGCAGCACAAGCCGAAGTACAATATACTGCTGAAGGACGATAAGGGTTACCACTATATCCGAATATCAGATGGGGAGTATCCGAGGATAACTACTGAGAAGAACACAAAGCAGCCCGGAAAATACCTCGGACCTTATACAAGCGGCTCGGTGACTAAGGAAGCGGTGAATGAGGTGAACCGTGTATTTATGCTCCCGACTTGCCATAAGAAATTCCCACAAGATTTCGGTAAGGGCAGACCTTGTCTGAATTACCATATCAAGACTTGCATGGGACTTTGCCGTGGAAAGATAAGCAGTCAGGTCTACAGGGACACCGTTGAGCAGGCTATAGACTTCATAAAAAGCGGAAGTGCACAGTCGGTCGAGCGTATGGAAGCAGAAATGAATGCCGCTGCTGAAGTGCTCGATTTCGAAAAAGCAGCTCTTCTGCGTGACCGTATAGCCGCAGTCAAAAAAGCAGCTGAGAAGCAGAAGATAATCAACAGCGGAGTCGATTCTGCGGATGTTATAGGCATAGCCGAGTATTATGCAGGTATATACATTTCAGTGCTTATGTACCGTGAGGACAGACTGTACGACAAGGCTGTTTTCGGTTTCGACAAAGCTGAATCCGGAGAAGATATACTCGGAAGCTTCATGATGCAGTTTTACTATGGCAGGAACGATATTCCGAAAACTGTCATAATAGACCACGAGCCTGAGGACATAGGACTGCTTAATGAGCTTATGGAGAAACAGTCCGGACATAAGGTCACACTTCATGTACCTCAGCGTGGAAGACAGCTTGAACTGCTAAGACTTGCAAAGAATAACAGTGCTGAGTATGCTGCACTAAAAAATGACCGTACCGGAAAAGAGGTCATTGCATTGGAACAGCTTGCAAAAAGTCTCGGACTTGCAAAGCCTCCTAAGTATATCGAAGCGTATGATATATCGAACCTATCATCTGAGTCAATGGTAGCAGGAATGGTAGTTTTTGAGGACGGCAGACCGCTAAAAAGAGCCTATAAGCGTTTTACTATCAAGGAACAGGAACAGCAGAACGATTATGGCTCTATGCAGGAGGTCATTCGCAGAAGACTAATGCATATCATTACAGGAGAAGGCGATGAGTATTTCACAAGAACTCCGGACCTGATACTCCTTGACGGCGGTAAGGGACACGTTCATGCAATACAGCCCGTACTGCGTGAGCTCGGACTTGATATACCGCTTTTTGGTATGGTCAAAGACGATAAGCACCGTACCCGTGCTATTGCGGCAGGCGGTAAAGAGATACAGATAAACAGTCTGAGAGCTGTATTTGACCTTGTTACAAGGATACAGGACGAAGTCCACCGCTACTCGGTCAGCTTCATGCATTCAAGACACAAGAAAAAGACCTACAGCTCCGAGCTTCTCACAGTTAAAGGTATCGGAGAGAAAAAGGCTGAGAAGATACTTATTAAGTATAAGACAAAAGAGAATCTCAAACAGGCATCTCCGGAGGAGCTTGCTGTTACTGCCGGAGTTAATACTGAAATTGCTATGGAGCTTTGGAAGGTCATACAGGAAATGTGATATATAAACGGTCAGTTGTCAGGCTGCTCCCCTTAGCGGAAAATATGGTTATGAGACTGAAATTACAGTCTCGTAAATATAACCTGTGATCCGCCAGAGGGGCTTCACCTCTGCTGACCGTTTTTTTGTGGAGAATTAATGCACAAATGCACAAAATTTGACTTGACAAATTGTCTATATTGTGGTATGATTCATGTGCAGTCCAAATCAAATGTTTTACACAATGTAGATTTTTTTTTACTGTATTTATTTTTTTGACTACTAATTATACTGCTCGTTATAAAAATGGCTGCTTATACGAATATTCATCTACAGACAGAAGGAGAAAAACATGATATTATCTTTTTCTTCCTGCACTGAAAGGGGGACAAAGTAATGGTTAGACCTCGCACAAACCGTTTGTCAGCGGTCCTTACAGCAGCTTCTGTATGCAGCTTTGCAGCAGCAGGTTTCATGCTCAGACCTATGGATACAAAGGGTATCAGTGTGCATAACGATTACCTCGTCCTTGCAGTTCAGGATAACAATGGGGACACAGATTTCGGAGGATTTACTCTGCGTAAGAACAGCAATAATGAATCCGAAACACTTACTTACTCCCAGTACTGTACCTCATTCGCAGAAGTGAGCATAAACGGTACTGTGAAGCTGTTCAGCGAGGGTAAAAATGTAAAGAAGCCGACAGTTGAAAGCGACGGTTCAGTAGTTACAGTTCAGGATTTTGACGGAGTTGAGATCACACAGAAACTTTCATTCTCAACCGGAAATACCGAAAATTATGATATGCTCCGCATAGAGTATATAACAGAGAATAAGTCCGGTGCGGACGTTCTCGTATCTGTACGCTCAATAATCGACCCGACTATAGCTGATTCTGAAAATGACCCTATAGTTGCCGGTGATACAGCTTACATAACCGAAACAAGCTTCACAGGAAGCAGCATCCCTGAGGACTGGAAAGTGAAGAATGATGAGGGAGTTATAGTTGCTTACGGTATCACATCCGACGGAAGTACAGCTCCGGATTGTTTTGATATTGCCGACTGGTCGAACCTTTTCAACGACCGCTTTGACTATGCTCCTGACGGAGATATCAGCGACAATGCTGTAGCTCTTACATGGTCTGAAAAGACTCTCAAGGACGGCGACAGCCTTACTTACGGTACAAAGTACGGTCTTTACAGTGAAAAGGCTGGCACAGGCAGCAACGAGACTGTTAAAAATTCACCTAAGACCGGAGATAAGGGTGCTTTTGCATTTGCTGGATTAGGTGCAGCTTCTATGACTGCCGCTATACTTTTCAGAAAGAGGAGGTCAGAAGATAATGAATAAGTTTTTCACAAGAATAGCTGCTTCTGCACTTGCTCTTACTACTACAGCTGCATATATGCCTTTATCTGCATTTAAAACTTATGCTGAGGAGACTTCAACTCTTGATTTTGATGCAAGTCATATAGCATTGTATGCAAAGAAAAGTGTAAAGCTCAACGAAAAGAGCGTTAATGTCAAGGGCGGAGTATACTCAGGAAGCAAGCCTGAATTTACCGGAGCAGATGATAAATTTTCTGTAAGCGGACAGAATGTTTTCCGTGACGGCGGTGTTGACTGCGAGCTTCCGGATTTTGTCGGACTTATAAATTCAGCTGAGGAATACGATTTTGAGTTTGAGGGCGATAAGGAGATATTTGATTCAGCAGCAGACCTCACTCTCTGTTCATCATATACATCCGGAAACCTCGTCATAGACCACGCAAAACTCGAAGGAAGCGGAAGAATAAGTGCTTCCGGAGACATAAAAATGAGTATTGCCGGCGGCGATCAGCTTTCACAGGCATTCATAATGTCAGAAGAAGGCGACATCACTATCGATGCCGGAAACCTTGACTATACCGGAGTTATCTATGCTCCTAACGGAAAGGTCAAGATCAATGCAAAGAATATCGATCTTGTCGGAGCTATCTATGCTGACAGCATAGAAATAAACGGTACTTCTGTAAATATCGAGTACAGAGATTTCTTCAAGATAAACTGTAAAGCTCACACAGAGCCGAAGGTGTTCATAAACAAGAAGGATACCCTTAAACTTGAAGGTACAGTATCACATCAGGAAGCTGATACATTATACAAAGTGCCTGCTTCACAGGCTGACAGGGTTACTATCACAGGGGAAGATACTCTTACACCTGAAATTAGCTTTACAAAGTCCGGTGAGTATGATATTACTCTTACTGCACAGCTTGGCAATAAGCAGTCATCAGATACAGTAAAGGTAGTAGTTACAGACGGTCCTGTTGTAAACTATACATCTACCGCTGATTTCAGTTCAGGAAATCTTTCAGCTGCTAACGGAGCTAAAGATGAGCTTAAACTCGCTGATGCAAGAAACACCGGAGCAGGCAGGACTAAGAAATATTCTCCTGACTCAGAAAGCGGTATCAACGTTACTGCAAAACAGAGCAAGAATGCTATAAGATCATCAGGAGACAAACTCGACCTCGACTTCTCACTTGAAGGTTATGGTCAGCTTGTAACCGGCAACGGAAATGACCTTGTACTCTGTATCGATAACTCCGGAAGCGTTTGGGACATGATCCCTACCATAAAGGCTGCTGCACTTCAGATAATCGAGTCAATGGGACCAAACGACCGTCTTGGTATCACATCCCTTGACAGATTGAATACACCTCTTACAAGCGATAAGGAAGCTCTTATCGCAGCCATAGAGCGTTATAATCTCGGCGGCGGAAGCGATTACGGCAACGGACTTCGCATCGTTAACAACGAGATCTTCGATGAAGAGAGCGAAGGACGCAATAAGTACATATTCCTGCTTGCTGACGGTGAAAACGGCTGGGATTATCGTAACGATGATGAGATCGCTATGGAACAGGCTGCTATATTCAAGGAGAACGGAACAAAGGTATATTCCTTTGAGATAAACCCTTTCTCATACGACTTCACTGATACAAGCACGATGCAGGACGTTGCTATCAAGACAAACGGTGCATATAAGCTTTGTCCCGATGCGAACGCTATCACAAAGTTCCTGCTCAATATGGCAGATACTATTTATAATCTCGCAGCAAGAAATGTCACATTTACAACAACAGTTACAAATGCTGACTGGCTGAAAAATGCAAAGATGAAGAAAGCTCCGGACTCCACTGTAAAGAATCCGGACGGCTCAGTAACTCTTTCATGGAACTACAGCAGCTTCGAGATAGGAGCATCTGACGATATCGGTCTTAGCCTTAATACAGGACTTATCAAGAATAAGGGCTATGTACAGGTGACCAAAGATACAAAGCTCATATCCTATGACGCTAACGGCGAAGGCAATGTGCTTTATCTTGATGATATTATTGTAGGAAGCGATGACTACGCTGATAACGGTCACTGGACCAGTAAGACATTTGACAGCGGTGTTGAAAATTGTCCTTGGTCATATGTAAACTGGAATGCTGACTATGTCGGTGATTCAGCAATGGATATATACCTCAGCACAAGTAATGACGGAGTTAACTTCTCTGAACCTCAGAGAGTGACAAACGGCGAGGAACTCGCTCTTAAAGGCAGATATATCCGCACTGAGATAAGCATGAAGGCTTCATCCGACGGAGATACTCCTGTTCTTTACGACCTCACTATCTATTCCGACGAGACAGAAGCTTCTGACATTCATCAGGGTGCAGATGTGGCTATAAAGGGTGCAAGAACAGTACCAGCAGGTTCACCGGTATCACTCTGGCTCGATATCAACGGCAGATATGACAATGTTACAGATGTAAAGTGGAACATTGGCAGTGCGGTTGACCTCAGTGACGGCAAAGAACCTCTTCTCAGAACAGTTTCTTTCGACAAGGAAGGAGAGTACACTGTTTCTGCCGAGGTAACATCAGGCGGTATCAAGACATCTGTTGCAATAAAGGTGAATGTACTTCCTAAAACAGCACTCTGGCAGGAAGTAGAAAAAGAAGAGTTCAAGGCAGTAAAGATGACTCTTAGTGATGTTCCGGCTTATGCAACACAGTATCAGGAGCCTCTTACATTCAATATCAACTTTGAGAATCCTGAACAGGTATCATGGGTAAGAGCACTCTATACAAATCCTAAGGTATGGGGCGAGGGCGTTTACCGTATAGCATACATCAACGAGGTCGAAGATAACCTTGTATCTGTACCGCTCCCTTATAATAATCTTACTGATACTACTATAGTAGTTGATGCTTTCGACTGGTACGGCAATAAGACCACCGAGAAGCGTGTCATAAAAATGGACAGAGAAGCTCCGAGAGTTACAGTAGGAGCTGATAAGAGCAGCGTATATCCCGGAAAGGATGTCCTCATTACTGTTACAGTAAGTGATAATGACGAAATAGCTAAGCTTGTACTTACCTGCAACGGAGAAGAAGTCAAGCTTGACGATGAGAATAAATATGTGTTCCACACAAATGAAGCAGGCGACTATGTATTTGAAGCAACTGCAACAGATAAAGCAGGAAATGAAACAAAGAGCTCACGTTCTGTAAAGGTTTATGCTGATAATAACGGACCTAATTTATACATTAATGGAAGCAGCAGAATAATTATCGGTAACAGTGCTGATTATAAGATAACTGCTTATGATAATGAGACTTTTGTAGATACACTGAAACTCACTCTTCAGAAGGATGAAGAAGAGCCGGAGACTGTACTCTCACTTGACAGCAAGGACGGAGTTATAGAAAAGGAAAACATCTATAAGTTTACTCCGGAAGCTATCGGAAATTATGTCCTTACAGCAACTGTAAAGGACAGAGAAGGCAATGAAAAGTCTTATGATTATAAAATAGCAGTTGTTTCTGATACAAGTGCTCCTTCTATAAGCATAAAGCTCAGCAAAACAGAGGTGCTTGCAGGTGAAGCTTCTGATGTAACAGTAACAGTAACTGATGATGTTGCTGTAGCAGATGTCAAATTCTTCATCGATGACAAGGAAACAAAGCTTTCAGATGACAACACTTTCCATTATGTATCAGACGGCGAAAATGTTGATAAGAACGGAAATAAGTACATCACTTTCAAGGTCGTTGCAACAGATACAAGCGGAAACGAAAGAACATCAACAGCAAGACTTCTTGTTCGTACAGAAGATACAACAGCTCCGAGCGTAAGCATCAGTGCAAGCAACAGGTATGAGTATAACAACACAAATGCTTACATGACCGTAAATGCAAGCGATAATATCGGTATTGATACTGTTGAAGTAAAGGTCAACGGAGAGACAGTTACTTTAGATGAGAACGGAAGATACTATTTTGATACAACACTTCTTACAGATTATACAATAAGTGCCACAGCAACTGATACTTCAGGAAATCAGAGAACAGCAGAAAAGACAGTATCTATCGTTGATACTACAAAGCCTGCTGTAAGCTTCAAGGCTGACAAGAATTCATATGCAACACTTGACAGTCCGGTAATAACAGTAGATGTAACAGATAACTATAAGCTCGAAACAGTTACAGCAGATATTGACGGTACACCTATCGATACAAATAACGGTTCTTTCACTTATACTATACCGGAAGCAGCTGCCGGCAAGTACGTTATAAATGTAAAGGCAGAGGACAGCTCCGGAAACGTAAGGGAAAGCAGCTATACAGTAACAGTACGTGATACAGTAGCTCCTGAGCTTACAGCTTCTGCGGACAAGGAGAAGTACAAGAAGAGCGAAAAGCCTGTTATCAAGTGCGAGTATTCAGATAATGTTGGGGTAACTAAGGTGACAGCCGATATGAACGGCAAGTCCCTTGAATTTGATATAGAAAACGGACAGGTAATAATGCCTGACGAGATCGAGGCCGGCGATAAGACTGTAACTATCAAAGCTTATGACGCAGCAGGAAATGCATCAGAACCGGCAGTTGTAAACTTCTATATATCCGCTACTGACGATACAGAGTGTCCGGTTATCGAGGAGATAGCAACAGCTCCTGAGATCATCAGAGTAGGCAGCGAAGTTACAGTAAAGATAAAGGCTACTGACGACAGCGGTGAAGTAATACTCACAGTAACTAAGGACGGCACAGTCCTTGAAGAAAATGCTGAGAGCGGAACTTACACTTTCACTCCGGATAAAGTAGGCGATGTAAAGCTCAGCGTAAGAGCTGAAGATCCTTCCAGAAACTATACTGAAACAGAAGTTGAACTTAAAGTTTACAGAAATACTGAGAATCGTAAGATAGTTGTTGATTCACCTGTATTTGCAAAGCCGGGTGAAGAAATAACAGTAACACTTTCATCCGCTGACGGCGTTCCGTTTGATGCTACAGAGCTTTGGATGGGTGAACAGAATCTCAGTGCTTCACTTACAAAGGATGCTGACGGCAAGTCAAGCATGACATTTACACTCGATAAGAACGGTAAGTACGGATTCAAGGCAGTTGGTAAGGATAACGACGGCTATTCAGACGAAAAGCTCTTTGATATCCAGATAACAAGCACTTATGAGGACGAGATAAAGTCTGCTGAAATGCAGGAGTCAATGAAACAGACTTCCGAAACTCAGCTGAATGATGAACTCAAAGAACTTGCAAAGACATTCGAGTCACCTGCCGATGCATACGAATATGTATACAACAACATCAACTTTGAGGCATATACCAATTCCAGAAGAGGTGCTCTCGGAGCTTATGAGCTGAAGCGTGGTAACGACTACGATCAGGCAAGTCTCCTTATAGGACTTCTCCGTGAAATGGGCTACCCTGCAAAGTATACAACAGGAAACGCAGCACTCAGCAGCGATCAGGTCAAGGCACTTATGTCTATGGACAGCTTTGAAACTGCTACAAGAGTACTTGCAAGCAACGGCAAGAATGCTGCAAAGGTCACAAGAACAGACGGCTCACAGTATGTAAAGCTTGAAGAAACTTTCGTACAGGTATATGTACCTGCAAGTGAGATAGGCGAAACTGATGAAAAACTTAAAGACCTCGGTGTCTGGGTTCCGCTTGATCCTTCTATAAAGGACACTAAACTTGCTTGCGACGAGATAGAACCGGCAGCTGAAACAACTGTTGATATAACTAAGGACAGAGAGCTTTATGCCGGCACCGAATTTGGCGATATTCTCGATACTGTAGAGAAACACGCTGACAGCCTTGCTGAGAAATCCGGTGACAGCACAATATCTGATATGTTCAAGGGTGCCGTAACATTAAGCGATGAACCAACTTACATCTATTCAAGAAATATAGTTCAGAAGGAATTCAACAGACTTCCTGCAAATCTCAGCTATCAGTTCACAGATGCTGAAATGAAGGCATTCAATGCAATACCAGACAATAAGACAGACCGTATACAGTTCTATGTAAGCGGACTCGGCGGAAAGAATCTTGGTGTATACAAGATAAGCGATATCTATAATAAGCGTGTAACACTCAGATTCGAGGGCAACGACGGCGATAAAACTATCTTTGAAATGGATCGTGGACAGATTGAGAAAAATACCTTCCTGCCTGCACTCTATGTAGACGGCGAGATCGCTGCACAGTATTCACTAAAAGAACATTCATCTGATCTTGAAGATATGTTCGAGCCTGAAGACGAGTACTATTTCTTCGGAAAGAAGGCTTGGAGACTCGGCGAACATTGTAAGCTCACAACAAGCATCGTAACAAACGGACACAGTACTTCATGGCAGGGTGATATCGTTATCGGAAGCACATATGCAATGGTAATCGATGTAGGCGGTATCACTAAGTCACAGTACAACGACTCGCTGAATGTTGCGGCTGAAAGCAACGGAATCGATGCGAGCGATCCTTCAGAACCTGTAGTAAAGGCAGATACAGGCACTGATATGACAAATTACTACGATGAGGACAAAATAGGTTCACTTCTTAACTTTATGGGAACTTATTACTTCCTCAAGTGTGATGCGTATGACAACACATCTGCAAGCTTCTCTAATCTTGAAGTAGGAAATGATACAAAGGTTCTTATGACAAGCTATAAGATAAATTCAAGAGAAGAAACAACAATTGGTCATGTAATTGACGTTATTCCGGGAAGATTCGAGATCGATGTTTCCTATAACTCCGGAACCTGCTTCAGCAGATGCGATGATGTAGATGCAAGAAATCAGTATATGTACAATGCTGCATATATGGAGTCTTACTATGAAGGCTGGATCTGGGAAGCATTCTTCGCAAGTGAGGGAGCTTCTACAGTTGCTGTATTGAATAAAGCACTTCAGGACGGTTCCGAGCTCGTATGCATCAATAAGGATAATATCGAAACAGAGATTGCTAAAGTTTCACTTGAATCTGATGAGGAAAAAGAGATAAGAGACTCAGTTTCACAGGGATTGTCCGTAATCATACCGGCAAAGCGTGTTGAGATAAAGGGATGGTCCGGTACAGGATATATAATCGCTGATATGGAAGAGTATAACCACTTTGTATTCAAGCTTTCCGGCGGAACAAACGGTGGTTCTGATACAGAGGATATTGACCTTATCGGTGAAACTCTGGCTGAGGTATACAGTCATCTTGATACCGACAAGGCATTCACAGGATTGTTTACAGCTACACAGACTGTTTACTACATACTCCTTGAGATATCACTGTATAAGGAAATAGCTCCGGCTATAAGCGAGCTTGCAGCAGCAAGCGGCGGCGGTCCTGCAATGGTACTTATAGGTGGATTAAGTCTTTTAGATGCTACAAAACATCTTGTGGACATCATGAATTACAGAGTAGAAATGCTTGAGATATTCTATGAGTATTGCGTAGGCGATGAGGAAGGTGCACAGGAACATTCATGCGTTGACCTCACAGTACTTCTCATAAAGATGCTGAAAGACCTTTATGAGACACTGACAGGCGGCGATGACGGTGGAGACCCTTCAGTCTATGATGCTCTTAAAGAATACATAACATCAGTTGTCGAAGCGTATGATTCTGATGATGATGACGACGGCGGACACGATGGATTCAATGATCTCATTGAGGACATATTTGAAGCCGGCGAAGGCTGATAATTGAATTCTGGCTGCACTTTTTAGTGCAGCCAATTTTTTATGTTGAAAACAGGATTGCAGAACGGGAAATATCATGTTATAATAAATTCTGGAAATTTTTTTTTAAAAAAGTGAAATCTATCTGAAAAAAAGTTGTGTTAATAGATAGAGGACCTCAATGAAAGGAGGTTGAGCCTTTGGATGACGCGTCAATTATCGAAATGCTCTGGAAAAGAGATGAGCAAGCTATAACCGAAATGAAGAATAGTTATGAAAGATTATGCTTTCATGTAGCAGGAAATATCTTGGTACAGGCGGAGGACAGCGAAGAATGTGTAAATTCAGCATATCTTGATGTCTGGAACTCAATACCGCCAAACAGACCGAATAATCTTAAAACATATCTTTGTAAACTCGTGAAGAACTGTGCATTGAACAAGATCAAATACAACAAAGCCGAAAAAAGAGCTTCAGATTTTAAAGTATCATTAGACGAATTATCAGAATGTGTACCGGACGGCAGCAATATAGAAGAACGCATGGATGCTCAGCAGCTTGGCAGACTTATAAGCGATTTTCTAAGGACTCAGCCGGAAAAGTACAGAAAGGTTTTTGTAAGACGATACTGGTTTTCAGATTCAGTTACAGAGATAGCGGATTTTTATGGAATGAACGAAAAAACTGTAGCAACGTACCTGTTCAGAGTACGCAAAAAGCTCAAAGTTTTTTTGGAGAAAGCGGGGTACAGTATATGAGTGACTACAAACTTTATGAAGGTATAAACAATATAGATGACGATCTCATAGAAGAAGCTGACCGCAAAGCAACTCCGATCATCCGTAAATATTATTCATTTGCCGCAGCCGCAGCAGTTGTGGTCTTGGCATTTGGTGCAGCAGGATGGGGATTATTCCATAAGGGTAATGAGCTTCTTGATAAAGATAAACATGATGTAAATGTCATATCTGAGGAAGTCACAACAACGTCTGTTACCGGAACTGATATTATCTGCACTTCTGCTTCTGGAGGACATAATTCCATAGTAACTACTGTTACAGTTTCAGGAAAAAAGCAAACTACAGTCTCTGAGACAGCCGCAGATGCAGATCGTAATACCACTGGTTCTGGGCAAGCTCCGAAAGTCACAACGTATACCGTGACTAAAAAGAGGGATAGTAAAACAAATCATTCCGTAGGAAACAATGCTGTTACAACAACTCATGCTAAAGCGAACGTTTATTATACGACCACTCGTTCTAAATCAGAAAATAAAGTTACAACAGCTTTGACAACGATGCCGGCTCCTGTCGTAACTACGGACGTGACTACACAACCACAGTACAGCGAACTTGATATGCAGGTCGCTGAAAATGAAAGGAGTATTTTTATGAAAAAGTATTTAGCTTCATTAGCCGCAGCCGCAACACTTGTAAACTATGTTCCAACAGGTCTGGTTCAGGCAGACTATCAGCCAGTTCCGCTTGATCCATATCTTGCAAGATTTATTGATGATATCGAAAGCGGTAATATAATTACTGATATAAACAACGACGGTAAATTTGATCGCAATGATCTTGTTCCGCTTCATTCATATCTTTTAAATAATAATCTTGTAAGTGATGAAGAAAAGGCATTAGCTGCTGAACGTGGCGATCTGAATGTTGACTTTAGAGTTAATATGGTAGATTATGTTGTTCTTGTAAAGTATTATATGTACAAGTATGGAATCAATCCGGATGATTTCGATATGTATAATTACAAGGATAAAGATGGCAATGTTACTCTTGAAAGCTATTATTTTGTTGACGGACTTCAGGAATTAGCAGTTGAAAACGGAATGATATATCAGTATGAAGCCAATCTTATAACTAATGGCAACGTAGATGTTGACTTCAATGGAAACGGATCATTTGATATATTCGATGTACTTGAATATAACTTATACAATAGCTATGTTATCCAGAATCCGTTTAACGATACAGAAGCAAAGTCAGAGGCTGTAATAACTGATGAATCATGGAATAAGTGCAAGCTTTACAAAGAGAAGTGTTTCTTCGATAATGACAGTGTAGATAATCTTATCAGGTATTACCTGTACAATAATGAATTTGACCCACATATCACAACTTATGATTTCTATACTGAGTATACAGATAATTTGCTCCAGAAGTTTGCTTCAAGCAAAAGAAAGAATGCTATTACAGGCAATACAGTTAATGATACAATCGCCTTTGCTGGTAATGTGAAAAGTATAGCTATCGAGCTTGGTCTTATGAAAGTTGTTGACAGAAGCTCAAAGATACACATAGTATTAACTAATGATTATGATGATATATTAGCAGAACAATTTGCTGATTATGAGGCAAAGGTGCTTAACGGTACACTTCCTCCTCCTGATGTTAATTCTGACGGAGTTTGTGATGAAAAAGATAGTCTTGATATGACAA
Organism: Ruminococcus sp.; assembly: GCA_017543335.1. Classification (GTDB taxonomy): domain Bacteria; phylum Bacillota; class Clostridia; order Oscillospirales; family Ruminococcaceae; genus Ruminococcus. The sequence goes on along the minus strand of JAFYGE010000042.1, from coordinate 21,845 downwards.
ATTATTGCTTTGAAGCAGAAGATAATGAAACAGAGTACACTACCAAAATCGGTGTAGATACATTCCTTTACCTTGACACACAGTTTGACATCAACGGCAATGGCATCAGCGGTGACGGTTTCGACCTTCAGGTAGGCTGCGACTTTATTGGAAAATATACAAGTGAAGACAGCACAGTTGACCTCAACGCACTTCTTGCTGCATATAATGCAAAGAATGGTGTAAGTGATGCTCAAAAGAAAGAACTCTCCGAAGTAGAGCACATAAAGTTCCTTGAGTCTTTCAGCAGCGAGCCTATAAGACGTTCAGGCGATGCTAACAACAGCGGTTCAGTAAATATGGCAGACGCAGTTACAATACTTTGTTCATGCTGTAATCCTGATGAATACGCTCTTACTGAGTGGGGCGAATTCAACGCTGACGTTAACAACACAGGTGACGGCATAACTCCCGGTGATGCAGCAAAAATCCAGCGTAGACTTGTAGGCATCGAGAAATAAGCAATTCCCCGAATATTCATAAATACAGAAAAGCACCGTATCTCCCGACACGGTGCTTTTCACATTATATAAAATACCGGCATTTCAAAGTGAAGTGCCGGCAAAATTTTATTTATCTTTATCACGGATAATGAAATAGCATAATTTGCGGATGAAGTATACAGCGAAGAAAGCAACAATAAGTGAAACTACTTTTGCAATGGAGTATCTTGTGTTTTCACTTATGCTTGAACTGAGACTTTTGACTATTATCCATACCAAAGCGTTCTGCAATAAGATACTTGCTATGCTTGTTGAGAGAAAGACTGTGAAAGTTTTCTTGCTTGTTGAAGCTTTGAAAACAGATTTGTTCACCAGAATATAGTGGATTATCGTTCCTAAGACAATACTTATGGTATTGGCAATAAGGATTGGCATATTAGTATTGGCTACGAGAAAAATTCCCGAAAGGGACTCAAAAGTAGCTATAAACAGCGAAGTTACGAGATAAATAATAAAGCCTTTGTGCTTTTTTAAAGCGTTATTTTCCATTAAAAACCATCCTTATAAAATTTTATCATAATACACACTATTATATCATAAAGACGCTTCTATTGCAAGAGGGGAGGAAATATATTCAAAAAGTACACCAAATGTACAGAAAATGAACTGTATATACAGAATGTCCACTAATTATGCATAAAGTGGGTTGAAACTGTGAATTTCTTCTGATATCATGTTAATTAACAGATTATATATAAATATAGAAGGAGGATCATAAATGAAAAAAGAAATATCAGCTATTGCAGCGGCTGTGGTGGCTGCGTCATGCCTGACGTTCGCCCCAGCTGTACCAAAGGAGAGCCATGCGGAAAATCCCATTGTTCAGACATCTTTCACTCCTGATCCGGCACCTGTTGTATTTGGTGATGAACTCTATGTGTTCACAGGCTGTGACCGTGACGGCGACAACGATTTCTACAAAATGACCGGTTGGCAGTGCTTTTCAACTAAGGATATGAAGAACTGGACTGATCACGGCAGAATACTTGAAGATACGTCATTTTCATGGTGCGGACAAAACGACGCATGGGCTTCACAGTGTATCGAACGCAATGGTAAGTACTATTTCTATTTCACAACAACAAATAAGACCGGAGGCGGCAGAGCAATAGGTGTTGCTGTTGCAGACAGTCCGGAAGGTCCTTACAAGGACGTTCTCGGCAAACCTCTTTGCGGTCCGAACTGGAACTATATAGACCCGACTGTTATGATAGACGATGATGGTCAGGCATGGCTGATGTTCGGAAATCCGATCTGCTACTATGTAAAGCTGAAAGATGATATGGTAACACTTGACGGTCAGATCAAGGAGTTCAACATGACAGAGCAGGCGTTTGGTCCGAATTCTGATCCTGATAGAAAGTCTGCTTACGGTGAAGGTCCGTGGATATACAAGCACGGCGGGCTGTATTATTTAGTATACGCTGCTTTTGTAGGTTCGGATACAGGCGAGAGCATGGCGTATGCGACAGGTCCGTCAGTTACAGGTCCGTGGACATATCGTGGACAGATACAAAAGGGCTCGAACTGCTATACTATACATGGCGGTATAGTTGATTACAAAGATCATTCATATTACTTCTATCATATGAATGGAATTCCGGGCGGCGGAGTATTCAACAGAAGTGCTGCTTGTGAGGAGTTCACATATAATTCAGACGGTACGATACCTTCCATTCCGTCAACCAAAAGCGGTCCTGACCAGATAGAGGCTCTTGATCCTTTCCAGAAAGTTGAAGCAGAGACCATTTGCTGGAGTCAGGGCATAAAGACTGAAAAATGCAGTGCAGGTGGAGTGAATATCGCTAATATTGAAGACGGTGACTATGTAAAAGTCAGCGGTGTTGACTTTGGTGACGGAGCTGATACATTTACAGCAAGTGTGGCTTCTGCAACAGACGGCGGTACTATCGAGCTCCATATCAATGACGTTAAAGGACCTGTTATCGGTACTTGTAAAGTCGGTTCTACAGGAGGCTGGCAGGATTGGCAGGAGGTCACAAGCAATGTTCTTGTAGACGGTGTGCATGACCTTTATTTCGTTTTTAGAGGCGGCGACGGCTATCTTCTTAATGTAGACTGGTGGAAGTTCGATGGTGCAGGCAGTGCGGGTTCACAGCAGACTGATCCTGATCCGGAGGAATATATTTTCCACAACACATTTGAGCGTGGTGCAGAAAGCTGGACAGGAAGAGGAGCAGCAGAAGTTGCTCTGAACTCAGATAATGCCTTTGCTGGAAAAAAATCATTGTATGTAAGCGGCAGAACAGCTTCATGGAACGGTGTTACTAAGCAGCTTGGAAGTCAGTTCAAAGCAGGTGAGGAGTATAGCTTCAGTGTTAACGCTATGTATAACGAAGGCAATAATGATGTCGAAAAATTCTACCTTACAATGCAGTACGATGACGCAAATGGTGATCCGCATTATGATAAAATAGCAAGAGCAAATCCTATGAAGGGTGAATGGGTACAACTTGCAAATAATAGTTTCAAGATACCTGAGGGTGCTGAGAATATCCATATCTATGTTGAGACCGAAAATACCAAGACAAGCTTCTATATAGACGAAGCTGTGGTCGCTAAGGCTGGCACTGAGATAGAGGGTGCAAATGGTAAGCAGCTCATAAGAGGTGACATCAATTTTGATGGTACTATAGACAGCTTTGACGTTCTTCTTTCTAAGAGAGGAATAGTGAAAGGATTCAAGGACAGCAGTGTTGAGATAGCTGCTGATGTTGACAAGAGCGGAAAATTTGAGATGAATGATGTTGTGCTCCTACAGCAGTATATTCTCGGAAAAATAAAGGGATTCCCTGATAATACTCCTGAGCCTGAGCCGGATCCTGCAACAAAGAGTAATTTTACTTATAATTCAGCACTCCAGTTCAGCGAAGCTCCAAGCGGTTATCTTGATCCATGCTCGCAGGCTGGAAAGATAGTCAAAGAGACTTACAACGGCATAAATGGTACTAATTCTCTCAACGTGTACCTACCATACGGATACGACTCCAGTAAGAAGTACAATATTTTCTACCTCATGCACGGAGGCGGAGAAAATGAGAATACCATTTTCAGCAACGATGTTAAGCTGAACAACATTCTCGATCACATGATAATGAATGGCGAGCTTGAACCACTCATCGTTGTAACTCCAACATTCAACAAGTGTGAAGCCGGCACATTCTATAACGAGTTCAGACAGAGCGTAGTTCCTTTCGTTGAGGGCAAGTACTCAACCTATGCTGAGTCCACAACGGATGCCGGACTTAAAGCTTCAAGAAGTCACCGAGCTTACGGCGGATTCTCAATGGGCTCACTTTCAGCATGGTGTGTTGCCGACCACTGCCTCGACATAGTTCAGTACATTATGCCACTTAGCGGTGATAACTGGGAGGGTATCAATACTCTCACAAAAGAGATAAACAGTCTCGGACTTAAAACAAATGAGTATTTTATCTTCTGTGCTACAGGTTCGGACGATCTGGCATACCCGAATATGAAACCTCAGATAGAGGATATGAAGACAAGATCAGAATTCATATATACTTCTGATTTTTCAAAAGGCAATTTCTACTTCTTGTTAGCTAACGGAAGAAATCATTGGTGGGGAAATGTAAGACACTACATCTACGACGCTCTTCCTTACTTCTTCCACGAGGGTTGATTTTATGCTCCTGCGGCAGCCGCTGCAGGAGCTTTTTATTTTTCAGTGGACAAATCGTGTGATTTGTGGTATTATGATGAAGGCAGCTTCAAAAGAATCTGAGCGGTGCTGCCTAAAGAAAAAAGGAGAATTAAAATGACAAGAGAAAAAATTTATGATAAACTTAACAGAGTATTTCAGGATGTATTCGATAATGAAACTTTAGAGATTGAGGATAATACTACAGCTGACGATATTGAAGACTGGGACAGCCTTACTCACATTGATCTTGTAGTTGCTGTAGAGAAAGAATTCGGAATAAAATTCAGCATGGGAGAGGTCAGGAAATTGCAAAATGTTGGTGAAATGGTGGACATCATTCTGAAAAGAATATAAGCGTAAGTCCGGAGATAGAAAGCATGATAAAAGAACTTACATATCCATTTGATGCGGATGAAATAATCGTCAAAAAGAGAGCGATAAAAAGGAAGCTCCTTGAAGACAAGGATAATATGGTTAGCAAAAAAGTGGCTATACTTGGTGGGTATACTACCAATAACGTGAAGAATATCCTTGAATTGTTCCTTATGGCAAACGGTATATTGCCGGAATTTTATGAGTCTGAATATGCACGTTACTATGAGGATGCTGTGTTCGGTTCAGAGGAGCTTGACTCATTTGCTCCGGATTTAGTCTATATCTGCACCTGTAATCGCAATGTGCCGTTTTATCCCGAAATAACCGACAGTGCCGAGGAAATCGACAGGCTCCTTGACGATACCTACAGCAGATTCCTTAATATGTGGGAGAGCATCAGGAAGCGTTATAACTGTCCTGTGATACAGAACAATTTTGAGATGCCGTATTATAGACTTTTAGGGAATTCCGATGCAAGTGACCTGCATGGAAAAGTGAATTTCCTGACAAGGCTCAATATGAAATTTTATGAGTATGCTCGTTCTGGCAATGGACTTTATATCTGCGACATAAATTACATATCTGCCGATTACGGACTTTCAGAATGGTCCGACCCGTTTTACTGGTATATGTACAAATATGGACTTAATGCAAGTGCAATTCCGTATCTTGCGATGAATGTTGCAAACATAATAAAGTCGATCTACGGTAAAAATAAGAAGGGACTCGTGCTTGACCTTGATAATACATTGTGGGGCGGAGTTATAGGAGACGACGGTCAGGACGGTATAGAGATAGGTCAGGAAAGCTCTGATGCTCAGGCATACAGCGAGTTTCAGGACTATATCTCAGAACAGAAAAAAATAGGAGTTTTGCTGAATGTAAACTCCAAAAATGATGTGGAAAATGCTATGCTCGGATTACAGCATCCTGACAGCAAGCTGAGTCCTGATGACTTTATATGCATAAAGTCCAACTGGGAGCCTAAAGACCGGAATTTCAAGGAAATAGCCGATGAGCTTGGACTGCTTCCGGAGAGCCTTGTTTTTGTTGATGATAACCCTGCTGAAAGACAGATAGTGACTGATTCGCTTCCGGGAGTCAGTGCTCCGGAGCTTGGCGATATACACGAGAGAATAAGAGTGCTCGACAGAAGCGGATTTTTTGAGGTTACTTTTCTTTCTGATGATGACCTGAAACGTAATGATATGTACAAGAAGAATGTCATTCGCAGAAAACAAAGCGAGTTGTTTTCGGATTATCATGAGTACCTTTTGTCACTGGGAATGAAAGCAGTAATTCGTCCTTTTGAGGAGCTTTATTATCCGAGGATAGCTCAGCTTACTAATAAGAGCAATCAGTTCAATCTTACGACTAAGCGTTATACTGTTGAGGAAATAGCTTCAGCTGCGGCAGATAATATGACCATAACTCTGTATGGCAGACTTGAAGACAGGTATGGAGATAATGGCATAGTTTCGGTCGTTATAGGTAGTGTCAGCGGCGAGGTCTGTGATATTACACTCTGGCTTATGAGCTGTCGGGTGCTTAAAAGAGATATGGAGTACGCAATGTTCGATGCTCTTGTTGATAAATGCAGAGAGCGTGGCATAAAAACTATTATCGGGAATTATTATCCGACTTCTAAAAATTCCATGGTCGCTGAACACTATAAAACTCTTGGATTTTCATTATGCTCCGAGGATGAACAAGGTCATACAGTCTGGAGTTTCGACATCCCCTTTGAATACAGCAGGAAAAATACTGTTATAGATATTGGCAAATAATTGTAATTGGTAACAAATATGGCTATAACACGCAGCTCGATTTTGTAAGTTTTAACAAAGTGGCTTTATACCACTTGACAAATTCGTAAGTCTGTGATAAAATTCAAAACAACATGAAACCGTTGAAGCGGAGATAAAGCTGATGATGCTTCTACAGAGAGCCCACGTTGCTGAGAGTTGGGTGAAAAACAAGTCTGCAAATGGACCGCCGAGGGCACAGTCAAATGTCTTATGGACAGAGTATTCTGTGACGTGATGACATACGTTAGTTGTCGGGGATATGAAGGTATCCTGCTAAGTGCACAGTATCATGCTGTGAATCAAGGTGGCACCGCGGATAAAAAGTTTATTCGTCCTTGACAGAATTATTAGATTCTGTCAAGGACTTTTTTGTTGCCTGACAGATGCTGCGGAGGTGCTTTTTATGAATTTTCAGCCAGAATATCAGAAGGTCAGAGAGCTTGCAGAAAGCGGAAAATATGATATACTCCCTGTAAGCTGTGAGATACTCTCAGACATATGTACTCCTATCGAGGCGATAAGGAAACTAAAAAACGTTTCTACACATTGCTTCATGCTGGAGTCAGTTTCGGATAATGAGAAGTGGGGAAGATTCACTTTTCTCGGATTCGATCCGAAAACTCAGATAACAGCATCAGGAAATGAACTCGTAATTGGCGACGTAAAAATGACATCAGAAGACCCAAGCATCCAGATAAGACAGATACTTTCAAAATACAGAAGCCCGAAATTCGATTATCTACCTCCTTTTACAGGCGGACTTACAGGTTATTTCTCATATGATTTCCTTGCATACAGCGAGAAAACTCTGCAAACAGATATTCCGGATTCCGAGCATTTCAAGGACGTTGACCTCATGCTTTTCGATAAGGTCATAGCCTTTGACCACTTCAGACAGAAGATAATACTTATAGTGAATATGAAGCTCAGCGAGGGCGAGGCTGGCTATAATAAAGCTGTTCTCGAACTTAAACAGCTTGCAGACCTCCTGAGAAACGGCAAGCAGATGACAGGTCTTTCAGGTCACCTTACAAGTGAAGTCGCACCGCTTTTCAGCAAAGAAGAGTACTGTGATATGGTCGAAAAAGCGAAAAAGCATATCATAGAGGGCGATATTTTCCAGATAGTTTTGTCGAACCGACTTAGTGCAGGCTTTGAGGGCAGTCTGCTGAATACATACCGTGTACTCCGCACGATAAATCCTTCTCCGTATATGTTCTATTTTTCCGGAACAGATGTGGAAATAGCAGGAGCTTCTCCTGAAACTCTCGTAAAGCTTGAAAACGGAGTTCTCCACACATTCCCGCTTGCAGGTACACGTCCGAGAGGCAAGAGCGAACAGGAGGACAAAGACCTCGAAGCAGAGCTTCTTGCTGATGAAAAAGAACTTGCAGAGCATAATATGCTTGTTGACCTCGGCAGAAATGACCTCGGAAAGATAAGTAAATTCGGCAGCGTAGAAGTAGAGAAACTCCACAGCATAGAGCGTTATTCACACGTTATGCATATCGGCTCTACAGTCCGTGGAGAGATAGAGAGCAGATACGATGCTCTTGACGCTGTAAGTGCGGTGCTTCCGGCTGGAACACTTTCCGGAGCTCCAAAGATAAGAGCCTGTCAGCTCATCGGCGAGCTTGAACAGAACAAGCGTGGCATATACGGCGGAGCTATAGGTTATATAGACTTCACCGGCAACCTTGATACTTGTATCGCTATCCGTATCGCATATAAGAAAAACGGTAAAGTGTTCGTAAGAAGCGGAGCAGGTATCGTAGCTGATTCAGTACCTGAAAAGGAATATCAGGAGTGCATCAATAAAGCTGCCGCAGTTGTGAATGCACTTAAACTTGCAGAGGAGGATGTGTTATGATACTTCTTATAGATAATTACGACAGCTTTTCATATAATCTCTATCAGCTTATTGGCGAAATAGAGCCTGATATAAAGGTAATTCGCAATGACGAGATGACTGTTGAACAGATAGAAGCTCTCAGACCGGAGCGTATCATAATATCTCCCGGACCGGGAAGACCAGAGGACGCAGGGATAATTGTTGAAGCTGCAAAAACAGTTTGTCAGCACATCCCTACTCTTGGAGTATGTCTCGGACATCAGGCGATATGTCAGGCATACGGTGCGGAGATAACCTACGCAAAACAGCTCATGCACGGAAAGCAGTCCACGATAAGCATTAAAGGTGACGCAGTGCTCTTCAAAGGACTTCCTCAGAACGCAGCTGTTGCAAGATACCATTCACTTGCAGCAGCTCCGGAAACGCTTCCTGAGTGTTTAGAAATAACAGCAATTGCTGACGACGGAGAGATAATGGCAGTACAGCATAAGGAGTTCCCGATATACGGTGTACAGTTTCATCCGGAATCCATAATGACTCCAGACGGAAGAAAAATGCTTGAGAATTTTATTCACGGAGGTAATCAGAAATGATCAAAGAGGCAATAGTAAAAATCGTTGACAAGCAGGATCTGACATATGATGAGGCATACAAGGTAATATCAGAGATAATGGCTGGCGAGACAACTCCTACACAGAATTCAGCATTTCTCGCTGCACTCTCCACAAAGAGCACAAAAGCTGAAACTATCGACGAGATAACAGGCTGTGCAGCTGCAATGCGTGACGCTGCTACACGTTTCGAGAACGATATGGACCTCCTTGAAATAGTAGGTACAGGCGGAGACAATGCTCACAGCTTCAATATTTCCACAACATCCGCATTTGTTACTGCTGCGGCAGGTATAAAGGTCGCAAAGCACGGCAACAGAGCTGCATCATCACTCAGCGGTACTGCTGACTGCCTTGAAGCTCTGGGAGTAAATATAAATCTTGAACCTGAGAAGTGCCGTGAACTTCTTGAAGAAGTCGGATTCTGTTTCTTCTTTGCACAGAAGTACCATACCTCAATGAAGTATGTAGGAGGTATCCGTAAAGAGCTCGGTATCAGAACAGTTTTCAATATCCTCGGACCTCTTACAAATCCTTCTCATCCTCAGCATCATCTGCTCGGTGTATACGACCGTTCACTCGTTGAGCCTGTAGCACAGGTACTTATGAAGCTTGGCTCTAAGACCGGAATGGTTGTATTCGGAAATGATAAGCTCGACGAAATCTCACTCAGCTCATCTACTACAGTTTGCGAGTACAAGGACGGCTGGTTCAGAACTTTTGAAATAGAGCCTGAGCAGTTTGGCTTTGAACGCTGCACAAAAGCTGACCTCGAAGGCGGTACACCGGCTGAAAATGCGGCAATAACACGAGGAATACTCAGCGGCGAAATAAAGGGCCATAAACGCAATGCCGTACTTCTCAACGCAGGTGCAGCAATATACATCGGCGGAAAAGCAGATTCGCTTGAGGACGGTGTAGCAAAGGCGGCTGAGATGATAGACAGCGGAAAGGCGCTTGCAGCACTTGATAAGCTTGTAGTGCTTTCAAATCAGTGAGGTGAAGTATGACAATACTCGATAAACTTGCAGACCATGCAAGAGAGCGTGTTGAAGCAGCAAAGGAAAAATATAGCCTTGATGAGGTCAAAGCGAGAGCTGCGGCACTCCCTGTTGGGGACTTTGAGTTTGAAAAGGCACTGAAAAGACCAGATATTTCTTTTATATGCGAGTGTAAAAAAGCATCTCCGTCAAAGGGGATAATTGCTGAGGACTTTCCATATCTTCAAATTGCAAGTGATTACGAAAAAGCCGGTGCGGACTGTATTTCAGTCCTCACCGAGCCAAAGTGGTTTCTCGGAAGTGAAGAATATCTTCGTGAGATAGCGGAAAAAGTCAGCATCCCGTGTCTGCGTAAGGACTTCACAGTGGATGAATATATGATATATGAAGCTAAGGTGCTCGGAGCTAAAGCAGTTCTTCTGATATGCTCTATACTCACGGAAAAGCAGATAAAGGACTATATCAGTATCTGCGACAAACTCGGTATATCGGCACTTGTTGAGGCTCACGACGGCAACGAAGTGAGGACAGCGGTAAGTGCCGGAGCAAGAATAATAGGTGTAAATAATCGTAATCTTAAAGATTTCTCGGTCGATACTGAAAACAGTAAAAAGATGCGTGAGCTTGTGCCTGCTGATGTTATTTTCGTATCTGAAAGCGGAGTAAAGTCAGCTGAGGATATAGCTCGTTTGCGTGAGATAGGAGCAGATGCCGTACTTATCGGTGAGACTCTTATGCGAGCTGACGATAAGTACGCAAAGCTAAAAGAACTGAGGGGAATATGACTAAGATAAAAATGTGCGGTATGTGCCGTGAGCAGGACATTGAGTATGCAAATAAGGTGCTGCCTGAATACATAGGATATATCTTTGTTAAAAAGAGCAGAAGGTATATAAGTCCGGAAACAGCAGCAAAGTTCACAGAGCTGCTTGATAAAAGGATAATACCGGTCGGAGTTTTCATTGATGAGGACATACATAATATTGCCCGACTTGTTAATATCGGCACTATCCGGGCAGTACAGCTCCACGGAAATGAGGATGACGAATATATCTCAGCTCTGAGAGAGCAGGTAAAAGTTCCCGTGATAAAAGCGTTTAAGGTGAGAAATACCGGAGATGTTGAGCAAGCAGAACGCTCCTCTGCGGATATGATACTTCTTGATTCGGGTGAAGGCTCAGGCGAACTTTTCGACCACAGCTTCTTAAAGAATATAAGACGTGAATATTTCCTTGCAGGCGGACTTTCTCCGGCAAATATCAGAAACGTACTTGAACAGCTTGTGCCATACGCAGTTGATGTTAGCTCAGGTATTGAAACTGACGGTGTAAAGGACCTGAAAAAAATGCAGTCATTTGCAGATTTTGCAAGATCGTAATGATATTCCGAAAGTACTTGTCAATTCAGGTTAACAATGGTTAACAAAGGTACTTTCGGAGTATCTTTTGTGCTATAATATACCTAATCAATAGGTTATATATGAATAAGGAGATTATCATGGAAAAAAGATCAATATATGCTGATAATGCGGCGACTACTGCTGTGTCTGAGGAAGTCCTTGAAGCAATGCTGCCGTATTTCCGTGAAGGATATGGCAATGCTTCGAGCATTTATAAGCTCGGAAGAGATGCTCAGAGAGCAGTTGAGGATGCTCGTGAAAAGGTCGCAAAGGCTCTTGGAGCTGAACCTCGTGAGATATACTTCACAAGCTGCGGAAGCGAAGCTGATAACTGGGCTATAAAGGGAACAGCTGAGTTAATGGCTAAGAAGGGCAAAAAACATATAATAACATCAGTATTTGAACATCATGCTGTTCTTCATACAACAGAATATCTCGAAAAACACGGCTTTGAAGTAACATATATCCCTGTAAGCGACAAGGGACTTATCGATCCCGAAGATATAAAAAATGCTATCCGTGAGGACACCGCTCTTGTGACTATAATGTATGCGAATAATGAGATAGGTACTATTCAGCCTATTGAAGAAATTGCTGCGATATGCCACGAGAAAGGTGTGATTTTCCACACTGATGCTGTACAGGCAGTTGGTCACGTTGATATTGACGTACACAAGCAGGGTATCGATATGCTGTCTCTCTCCGGACATAAGATACACGCTCAGAAAGGTATCGGAGCACTTTATATCCGCAAGGGACTGACCTTGCCTAATCTGATACACGGCGGCGGACAGGAAAGAGGTAAACGTGCCGGCACTGAGAATGTTCCGGCTATAGTCGGTCTCGGAGTGGCTATCGAGGCTGCAACTCGTAATATATCTGAGAAGAACGTGACTATAACAGAGCATAGAAACAAGCTCATCGACGGCATCTTAACTCTGCCTTATACTCGTCTTAACGGCGACAGGGACAAGCGTCTGCCGGGAAACCTGAATATATCTATTGAGGGTATCGAGGGCGAGTCACTTCTGCTGATGCTTGATATGTACGGCATTTGTGCTTCATCAGGTTCAGCCTGCACATCCGGTTCCCTTGACCCGTCACACGTTCTGCTCTCAATTGGATTAAAGCACGAAGTCGCTCACGGCTCACTGAGGCTTTCTATCGAAGACGATGTCACTGATGAAGATGTCGACTATATACTCGATGTCATTCCTAAAGTTGTAAGTCGTTTGCGTGAGATGTCTCCGGTTTGGGAGAAAATGATGAAAGGCGAAAAGTACGAATAAAGGAGTAAAATTATGTTATACAGTGAAAAAGTTCTCGACCATTTTTCAAATCCCCGCAATGTCGGTGAGATAGAAGATGCTGACGGAGTTGGCGAGATAGGCAATGCAAAGTGCGGCGACATCATGAAGATGTACCTTAAAATCGATAATAACATTATAACAGATGCAAAGTTTAAAACTTTCGGCTGCGGAGCTGCTGTTGCTACTTCATCAATGGCTACCGAGCTTATCAAGGGAAAGTCGATAGACGATGCTCTGAAACTCACAAATCAGGCTGTTGTTGAGGCTCTCGACGGACTTCCGGCTGTGAAGATACACTGCTCAGTCCTTGCAGAGCAGGCAGTACGTTCAGCTCTTTCGGATTACTACACCCGTCAGGGTATCGACCCTCTCCCGATAGTAGGCGAGATAAAAGAACCAGAGGAATAATAAAAAAAGAGTACATTCGCTTGGATGTACTCTTTTTTTATTGACTATCTTACGCAAAAATGCTAAAATGTCTTATATACATATTTCAATGGGAGGTCATTATAAAATTAACTAATGAAGAGATTTGTATGCTTGAACAATTAACAAAATAAATAACTCCAAAACAAAAACTCCTTTGAGCAGTCAACTCAAAGGAGTTTTCATTATAACTTAGTGTGAGCTTTTCACAGATTTTATATTCATTGAATCTATACGATACTTTCCGCTGCTCTGTTCAGTGAGGTGGAATTCCACAGTTTTTGCAACGCTTTTTTCCATCCATGAGGGGAGCTCGTCTATATAGTCAACAGAAACGGTATATGAATCGCCGCTCTTGACTATGGACTTTATTTCAGGTTCGTAGGTAAAAGTAATAGGCTTGATTTTTACATTGTACGAGCTTGTATCAGTATCGTAGAAGAATTTTGACTCAACAGGTCCGACAGTAGTATGTTCAAAAGGCTTGTGGTCGGGTCCGAAGAGCTCGACAGCCTGAGCCTCTACATCGTAGGCAGATATTGAAATAGTGTCGCCGCCGGCATTAAGAGGGTACTTCGATACTTTTTCGTCGTCCATTATTATCGACCAGATAGAAGCAGTGATTATCTGTTCGGAAGACAGCTCAGAAGGCTCATTAAAGGACTCTATGTCCATGATAACTACCGGGTATATCACCTCAGTGAAGCCGTCTTTTTTAACTTCTCCGGATGTGAAGCTGTGGACCATTTTCACAGCTTTGCCGGCAACTGTTATGATGCCCACAACTGCGAAAAATGCGAAAACAACTCCGAGTACAGCAAACAGAAGTTTTTTGAATTTGCCCTTTTCCTTGACTTCCGGCTGAGCAATATCGTCGCTTTCTGTATGTTCTTTTCTTTCAGCTATAAGTTCCTCAGGGTCTTCATTGAGGATACTTCCGAGTGCTGATGTGAGCTTGCCCTGCTTCTTTGAAGCTTCTTCCTCCGGAGCAGATACTACAGCTTTCTCAGGCTCTTTTTTATCATCATCAGCCGGAGCTTCCTCTTTTGGCTTTTCGAGTTCAGCTATAGCGTTAGCAGCATTTTCACGTATTCCGTCTATGAGACTGTCAACACGGTCTTCGCCGACATCGTCATCTTCATCATCGAGCTCAGCGGTTGGGAGCTCCTCTTCTGCCGGAGCAATATCGTCCTTGAAAAGCTCCTGAGCGGCTTCTTCATTATGTATAGCTGCAAGAGCAGCATCAAGGAGTTCAACGGCATCTTCCGGTTGGTCATAATCGGGGGTATAGTTATCGTCAGCAGGCTCATCGCTGCTGCTTATGAAAGTTTCTTCAATAACAACAGGCTCTTCGGGACTATACTCTTCAACAGGAGTATCCTCGCTGTAATTCTCCTCAGTTTCGGACTTTTCTTCGCTGATCGGAGTTTCAGCAGGCACCTTCGGCAATTCAGAAAGCTCCACATCATCGGCATTTATGACGCTCTTTATTCTGGAGAAAAATCCTTTTTTAGGCTTTTCCTCAGGTATTTCGACTTTCTTTTCATCTTGAAAAGCAGCCTGAGCCGCATTCATGAGTTCAGCAGCACGTTCTGCCTCTCTCACATCATTGATAGAGAATACCTCTGTCATAGGCTCATTTGTCACAGGAGGCAGCTCCGGCTCAGGGATATTGAGCTGTATAGCAGGTTCATCCTGAACGTCAGCAAAGTTTTCACTGTAAGCATCATCTGCGTCGTACTCAGAAATGTCGTCTGCATGGCGATTGACAAAAGAAGATCTCTCTTCGGCTCTGACTTTTTCGAGCTTAGCCTTTTCGAGTTCCTCACGGCGGAGTGCCTCATAATCAGGCAGTTCACCGGTGATGATTATTTTCTTCTTCTTTACCTCTTCATGCACTTCCTGAACAGGCGGCTCAGGTTCAACAGCCGGTTCAGGGGATGTGGTCTCAGCGATCGCATCAGTCTTTTCCGGATGGATCTCCTCTTCCAGTTCATGCAGAATATCCTCAGCAAGACTCGGCTTTTTCTCCTCAGAAGACAGAGCACTGAGAATATCGTCTACTGACATTTCGTCGTATATGCTCTTTTTATGGACTTCATTATGCTCCGGTTCATCGCCGCTGGTTTTCAGGTTGTTGAGCATATCATCAATATCTTTTCTGATAGCCATTCCGACCTCCAAAATTTGAAGTTAAATTTGTATGTAGGTTATTTCTCTGGAACTGATAAAGCATAATTATTATGTCGGTCAAGCCGAGGGAAGAAATAAGAAGCGTTCGTGCAGCATTGCTCCTGTCAGGAGTCACCCTTTTGGATCCCTTTATGCGGCTTCGCCGTTTTTATTGCCAGATAAATAATATATTCCTCTATTCTTATCGAATCTGACCGTTTCCGTTTATCAGATATTTCATTGCAGTAAGTTCTCTGAGTCCCATAGGTCCTCTTGCGTGGAGCTTCTGAGTTGAGATGCCTATTTCAGCACCGAAGCCGAATTCGCCGCCGTCGGTGAAACGAGTAGAAGCGTTAACGTATACGGCAGCAGCGTCTACCTCACGCTGGAATTTCTCAGCAGCTTCAAGAGACTTTGTTACGATACACTCAGAATGGCGAGTACCGAAGCGTCTGATATGAGCTATAGCCTCGCTTATATCATCCACTACCTTGACAGATATAACAAAGTCGTTAAATTCAGTAGCGTACTCTGTGTCAGTAGCTTTCTCGACGCTGTCGCCGAGTATTTCTATAGTTCTGTCGCAGCCGTAAATCTTCACATTATGCTCCTTGAAGCGTTCAGCTATCATAGGCAGGAACTTTTCAGCAATATCTTTGTGTACGAGCAGACTTTCTATAGCATTGCACACAGAAGGACGCTGTGTCTTAGCATTATCAGTAATATCCACAGCCATATCGAGGTCAGCAGAAGCGTCAACATAAACGTGGCAGTTGCCTGCACCTGTCTCAATTACAGGAACAGTAGCAGTATTAACAACAGCCTGAATAAGTCTTGCACTTCCTCTTGGGATAAGAAGGTCGACATAACCGTTGAGTTTCATAAGCTCATTTGTAGTTTCACGGGAAGTATTCTCAACGACCTGTATAACGTCAGCAGGCAGACCAGCCTCCTCAACAGCCATTCTCATGATGTTGCCGAGGCAGATATTTGAATTTATAGCCTCTTTTCCGCCCTTGAGGATAACAGCATTACCTGCTTTAAGACAAAGAGCAGCAGCGTCAACTGTTACGTTAGGACGTGATTCAAAGATTATACCTATAACTCCGAGCGGTACACGGGTCTTAGCGATCCTAAGACCATTAGGACGAGAAAAGCCCTCGATTATCTCGCCGATAGGGTCGTTGAGAGCGATGAGTTCATCGACACCCTTAGCAATACCTGCGATACGGCTTGCATCGAGTTTAAGTCTGTCCTGCATAGCCTCAGACATACCATTTTCTTTAGCAGCAACAAGATCCTTTTCGTTTTCACGGATAATAAGCTCCTTATTTGTGATAAGAGCAGCAGAAATAGCTGCAAGAGCTTCATTTTTCTGTTTTGTAGAAGCAGCTGCTATTGCTGGCTCAGCAGCTTTTGCTATCTTTCCAAGATCTTCTGTATAACCCATTTTCATTCACCTCATCATTTCTTAGCAAGGAATATAGTTCCGATCTCCTTATCCTCAAAGAGGTCGTAAAGGAGTTCAGGATCTTTACCATTCATTATTACCATATCGATACCGGCTTCGGTAGCTATCTTAGCGGCGTTTATCTTTGTGGACATTCCGCCTGTACCAAGACTTGTTCCCGCACCGCCGGCAACGCTTTCTATTTCCGGAGTTACCTCCTTAACTACGTGGATAGGTTTTGCATCCGGATTTGTTCTCGGATCGTCGTCATAAAGACCGTCTATATCGGAGAGTATCAGCAGCAGATCAGCTCCGGAGAGTTCTGCAACAAGAGCAGAAAGGGAGTCGTTTTCGCCGATCTCAAGTTCCAGCTCATCGATAGCTATGGTATCGTTTTCGTTGACTATCGGAATAACGTCCATACCGACAAGACTTTCGATCGTATTCTTGAAGTTCTGGCAATGACTTTCATTATTAATGATAGTTTTAGTCAGGAGTATCTGACCTACAGTAACGCTGTATTTAGCGAACATATCGTCATAAACGTGCATAAGTTCGCACTGTCCTATAGCTGCCACTGCCTGTTTCAGCTTAGTTTCCTTAGGCTTTTCGGGGAGTCCGAGTTTGCCTGCACCAAGTCCCACAGCTCCGGAAGAAACCATTATTATTTCTTTGCCGGAGTTATGAAGATCAGAGATAACTCTTACAAGATTGGTCATTCTTCTTATATTGAGTTTACCGGTCTTGTGTGCGAGAGTGGAAGTACCGAGTTTTATTACAATACGTTTTTTCTGGGAAATATTTCTCATATCAAAACTTCTTTCAGTTTACTTTATTTATAGGAGCTCCATTCTGCCAAGCTCTTATGTTGTCACAAACTATCTTCACGAGCCTCTGTCTCGTTTCGAGCGGTGCCCATGCGGTATGAGGAGTTATAACGCAGTTTTTAGCATTTTTCAGAGGAGTGTCCGGAGCCATTGGCTCTTTTTCGAGAACGTCAAGATAAGCGGCAGCTATCTTTTCCTCGTTCAAAGCTTCTGCGAGTTCTTTTTCGTTGACTATTCCGCCTCTTGCGGTATTTATAAGCATGGCAGAGGGTCGCATATGTGAGATAAGCTCGCTGTTTACGATACCTTTTGTTTTATCGGTAAGCGGACAGTGAAATGTGAGTACGTCAGCTTTTTCGGCAGCAGAAAACAGGTCTGTTACCTCATACGGGCAGTCCGCAGGCTTTGTTCTTGTACTTATGACGATATTCATTCCGAAAGCATTTCCTATCTCGGCAACTTTTTTGCCTATAGAGCCATATCCGATAATAGAAAGAGTTCTTCCGGCAAGCTCTGATATGGGGATAGGAAAGTACGAGAATGACGGAAAACGTTCCCATTCGCCTTTTTTAACAGCATTATCGTAGTCTCTTATACGGCTGAATCGGTCGAGGATATAGGCGAAGGTCTGCTGAGCGACAGCATTTGTAGAATACTGTCCGGCATTGCAGACAACAATGCCTTTTTGTGCAGCATAGTCCACATCGACATTGTTATAGCCTGTAGCGAAAAGTCCGACGTATTTAATATTCGGACAAGCGTCCATTACCTCACGGGTGATGAGCACTTTATTACAGAGGACTATATCAGCATCGCCGATTTTTTCAATGGTTTCCTCTGGTTTTGTGAGGGGGATTACATTTACCTCGCCGAGCTCTTCAAGCTGAGAAACCGGAATATCGCCGCTTATATTAACTGTATACCAATCAAGAACAGCTATCTTCACTTTTATTCCTCCGTACTCTTATTTTCGTCAGAGTTTGCATCAGATGCAGCAGCTTTTGAAGCTGTTTCAGCAGCTTCAGCCGGAGCTTTGAATATAAACGAAGAAATAAGTGCTGCAAGGATGAGAACACCCTCTGCTATGCCGACTCCATAGAAAAGAGTTTTGCTATTGTCGGAGATCCATATAATAAGTGAAGCAGCGATAGCTATAGCCATTATAAGCTGATAAGGACGCTTCTGAACAAAGAATCTATAAGCGAAAAATATTGCTCCGATGCAGACAAATGTCAAGTGAAGTCCTAAAGGGAATGGGAAGAGTGAAGGCTGTGAAGCGTCAGAAGTCTGAGCCATTTGTATAAGCATATCTGTAATATTCATAATATCTCCATTCTGTCTGCGGAAGTATGCAGACGTACTGATTTTAAACATACTTTATACATTATATCATATAGATGAGAAAAATTCAATATTTTTCAGAAATTTCTTGAGTCTGACACGAAATATGAACTATAATCTGCCATTCTTCTTGATGGATAAGATTATTATATATAGTATTGCGATGCTATGATTTATCGTCTATCGCAAAAAAGCTCAAAAAAGCACTATTTTTCATTGATACTATGATGAAAATAATGTATAATATTATCAATATATTGTATATTAAAATTTCAGGAGGATATTATTATGGATAAAAAAACAAGAAGGCTTTGTGCACTTCTGACCGGTATCCTGACTGCCGGTTCGTGTGCATCAGGTCTTGTGCCGGAAAAGGACAGCATAAAAGAGATATCGGCATCAGCCGCATCATCTCAGCTCCTCGCTTTTCCGGGAGCAGTTGGCGGAGGAAAATTTGCTACCGGCGGACGTGGCGGAGAAGTCTATCACGTTACTAACCTCAACGACAGCGGTGAAGGTTCATTAAGAGATGCAGTAAGCAAGTCCAACAGAATTGTTGTATTTGATGTAAGCGGAACTATTGAGCTTAAAGGCAACATTTTATGTCAGAACAATATCACTATTGCTGGTCAGACAGCTCCGGGCGGCTCTGGAATCACGCTCAAGAACTATAAAATGGGTATGTCGGGAGATAACATAATTTGCAGATACATAAGCTCTCGTCCGGGACCGTATGCTTCTACAAGCTCAGGTAACGACGCATGGGGCGGTGCTAAGGGTTCTAACTCCATAATAGACCACTGCTCAATGGGTTGGACCACTGATGAACAATGGGGACTTTACTCAAATAATCTGAACTATACTGTACAGTACTCAGTGCTTGGCCCTGCCGACTCATGGGGCGGTCATAAGAAGGGACTTCACGGATTTGGTATAATGCTCGGAAAAGGCAACCTTACTTTTGACCATAACCTCATTATCCACAATGTTTCCAGAAACTTCCGTGGAAAAATTCCGGATCAGTATACTGCTGATTTCACCAATAACATCATTTACGACTGGGGATATCAGACTGCTTATGGTACTATCGGTCACCTGAATTACGTGAATAATACTCTAAAAGCCGGAAAGTCCACTACAGGCGGCTATCACTGGATGTACGTTGACAGCACCACAAAGCCGCAGAATTTCAAGGTGTACTGTGCCGGAAATCGGCTCATCAACAAGGACGGTTCGTTCCATTCCATAACAAATGATAACTGGTCAGGTGTAACAGTGAAGGATTCTATCGGTATAACCAAAAACGATCTTTACAGTGCATCGCCTTTCCAGATAAATATCAACGGCGAAAATGCATCAACTGCAACTACCTGCGAGAGTGCCGCTGCTTCTTACGATCACGTTATCGCTTATGCCGGAAACGGTATCTCGTCAAACAAGAGAACTGCTATTGACCAGCAGTGTGCGAATGAGACTAAAAATGGTACAGGCTCATGCTCAGGTACATCTGCATACGATTCGTCGGTCACCGACCTTAATAAATACAGCATCCAATGCGGAGTTACCTACAACTATCCGTCAGCAGTTCTTAAAAAGGAAATTGTTGATAACGATAATGACGGCATGGCTGATGATTGGGAGCTCGCTCGTGGTCTTGACCCGAATGACCCTTCCGACTACAAAGGCGATTACTGTAATAAGGGCTACATGAATATAGAGTACTACATCAACGACCTCACTGTTGATTCTTTCCCTAAGGGAGTAGTTGAGCTTTCTCCTACAGGAACTTTCACTCCTGTACTGGCAGTATCAGCTTTTGAGACTATTGAAGCTGAAAGCTATAAATCACAGGAAAATGTACGCACAGAAGATCTCGCATCCGGCGGACAGAATATCGGCTACATAACAAATGGCAGCTGGGCAATGTACCGCAAAGTTGATTTCGGTGACGGTGCACGTTCCTTCAAAGGACTTTTATCTGGTAATGCTGCTTCTATAGAGCTTTACCTTGACAGTCTCTCAGGCACTCCGGCGGCAACGATAAAATTCCCCGGCACAAGCGGTTTCAGCGAGTATAAGGAGATAGAAGCAACTATCCCACAGATAACCGGCACTCACGATCTCTATCTTAAATTCACTGGCGGAGACGGATATCTTCTCAATGCCGACAGATTTGTATTTGGCAAAGAAGATATTCCGATAAAAGGCAGTTTGATATCAAAAGTTTCAGTTAACGCATCAGCTAATCCTATGGACTGGAAAATAAGCTCTGATTCTGATGTTGGTTCACTTGTGTTCGGAGATCGTGATTTTGCGATAAGCAGTCTGCCGGATGCTCTGAAAGGCGGAGAGGTACTTCTCACATCGTGTAATGCTAAGGGGACTACAGGAGATACTGCTGTACTGACTGCCGGTGAGGATATTGACCTCTATGTTTTAATTGACAGCAGAGTTGAAAATGACCCTGACTTCCTCAGCGGTACAGAAGCTATGTCGGCAAGAAAAGCTGAGTACACTTCTTCTGATTTTGTTGTAACTACGGATAATGGCGTTACTTTCATGCCTTATAAAAAGTCACTCAAAAAGGGCGAGACTTTTACACTCGGAAGCAACGGTCAGACTTATATGTGTGTGAACTTCTTTGCAATGGCTGTACCAAGCAGTTCCAAAACTCAGATCGGAGATATAAACGCAGACGGCAGTGTCAATATTGCTGACCTTGTGATGCTCCAGAAGTACCTGCTCAGAGCTTCATCGCTCACCCCTGAACAAGGTGCAGCAGCCGACTTTGATAATGACGGGATCGTTGATTCATTCGATGCATTACTGCTTAAAAGAACGCTCATAAAGGCTTTATCCTGAGCTTTTAGAGTGTCGAAAAACTATAAAACAAAAGGCTGACCATAATAATGGGATTCCAAAGAGTGACTCCTGACAGGAGCGATGACCCTCTGTCCTTACGGACATCTCCCTGTACTACAGGGAGTAACCCCACTGTGTGGGGAGATGTCACGAAGTGACAAAGGGGACGTGGCGGTTAGCCTAT
>JAFYGE010000041.1 GCA_017543335.1 Ruminococcus sp. | reverse complement strand
GTCATAAGAGCAGTTTCCTCACCGCAGACGAAAGCACCTGCGCCGAGACGGAGGTCTATATCGAAGCAGAAGTCTGTGCCGAAGATGTTCTTGCCGAGCATACCTGCTTCACGAGCCTGCTTGATAGCGATGTTAAGACGCTCAACAGCGATAGGATACTCTGCACGAACGTAGATGTAACCCTGAGTAGCGCCTATAGCATAACCTGCGATAGACATAGCTTCAAGAACAACGTGTGGATCGCCTTCGAGAACTGAACGGTCCATGAATGCACCCGGGTCGCCCTCGTCAGCGTTACAGCAGACATACTTCTGATCTGCATTGGGAACGATATTTCTTGCAAGCTTCCACTTCATACCTGTCGGGAAGCCGCCGCCTCCTCTTCCGCGGAGACCTGAATCGAGGATAGTCTGGATTACATCCTCAGGAGTCATCTCTGTGAGCACCTTGCCGAGAGCCTGATAACCCTCACGGCCTATGTACTCATTTATATTCTCAGGGTTGATAACGCCGCAGTTTCTGAGAGCAACACGGTGCTGCTTCTTATAGAAAGCGGTATCATCAAGAGCCTTGATATTGTCGCCGTCAACAGTTTCCTCATAGAGGAATTCCTTTACAGGGTTTCCCTCAACGAGGTGTTCTTTAACGATACGCGGGATCTCATCAACATTAACACGTGAATAGAAAGAACCCTCAGGATAAACGATCATGATAGGACCTCTTTCGCAGAGACCGAAGCATCCTGTCTTTACGATCTGAACCTTTTCAGCAAGGCCGTTTGATTTGAGTTCTTCCTCCAGCTTCTCTATGATCTTGGGGGAACCTGATGATGTACATCCTGTACCGCCGCAGACAAGTACATGTCTTTCATATTTTGAAGAAGCGTTGCCATGGGTTCTGAGAGCAACCTCGCCCTCCATTGATTCTCTGACAACCTTGAGTTCTTCAAGAGTCTTCATAAGTTAACCTCCTATACGGTAATTATAGTTTATGCAGTATATTTATTGAGTATCTTTTCTACATCGTCAACAGTGAGACGTCCGTAAACATCTTCATTGACAGTGAGAACGGGAGCGAGTCCGCAAGCACCTATGCAGCGGCATGCTTCCAGAGAGAATTTACCGTCAGGAGTACATTCGCCGCCTGCGATACCGAGCTTTTCCTGGAGCTTATTGTAGATATCTCCTGAGCCCTTAACGTAGCAGGCTGTACCAAGACAGACAGAAATGGTATACTCGCCCTTGGGATAGAGTGAGAACTGAGCATAGAAAGTAACTACGCCATAGATCTTCTCAAGGGGTATACCAGTGTTATCGGAAATAATTTTCTGTACCTCTATCGGGAGATAGCCGTATATTTCCTGTGCTTTCTGAAGGATAGGCATAAGTGCGCCCTGAGTATCCTTCTTCTCCGCGATAACTGCCAGAAGCTGAGCTTCCTGTTCGGGAGTGCCCTTAAAAGGAACAGTAGATTTAGCTGAATTCATGTGAGATGGACCTCCTTTTTATTCTGTGAAAGAAATAACGATTCCATATAGCAAAGCATATTTCATTCCACATATCTTAATGTATTATAACATATAATAAGAAAAATTTCTATCAACAAAATGCACTAATTCGCAACAAATTTGATGTGCATTTTGCACAAGATAATACAACAAAAATAGGTTAGTGTTTACTAACTTGCTAATTAGCCAACTGCAACAAATGCCGTAAATTTGCATATCACAGCATGATATGACAGGCGATTGTCTTGTGTCGAAACTCTTTGACCGAGGGTTGCTTTATCGCCGCTCTGACGTTCATTTGCAAAAATTGCTGTTTTACGGACTGTTTTGTCATATATTGCGGAAAGATTAAATCATCAATGATTTTGCTTAATAAATTGTTTTTATATTTATTGACAGCGTTCTGTTTTTTGCTGGGTTTTACTGCTATTTCCATATATGCGGAATTGTATCTTGATTTTACTTATTGCTTAAAAGTTAACATTTAGGCTTACTTGAAATATATTGACAAATTGCTATTAGTATTGTATATTTATTTTTGTAAGAGATACGTGATTTTGTGAGGTTTGCACTGCTCCTCACATTGCGGCGGCAGCTG